>DASZRT010000034.1:0-35218 GCA_035549075.1 Polyangia bacterium
GCCGACGCGACGAGCTCCGTCAGCAGCGCGAGCCGCGCCGGGCCCGGCAGCGAGCGCGCGAGCGAGAGCCCCGCGAGCGTCACGACCGGCAACGCGGGCGCGTCGGTCGCCGCGCGCCGCAGCGCCTCGCCCGCCGCCGCGACGTCGGTGAGCCGCAGCAGCTCGGCGAGCTGCACGTTGAGCCGGGCGCGAACGCCCGCGTCGGTGGCCGCGTCGATCGCGCGACGAAGCTGTTCCTCGCGCGCGGCCCGAGGCCCCGCCGCCCCGCTCTTCATGACCCGCGGCGCCGACACGCGACAACGGTAACACCGCCGGCCCGCGCGCACACGCGCACGCTTCACGGTTTTCGCACTCCGTTTATGGCTGCTCGCGCGGCTTTTGACGGCTCTTTACAGAGCCGACACGTCGCGCGCCGCCCGTGTCGCGACGTTCGCCGAGGCGTGACGGCGCGGCGCGCGCGGCGGGCCTAAACAGGTCGAGCGGCGCGCGCAGCTCGAGGCCGCCGCGATCCCAAAGGAGACGTCATGAAAAAGCTCGCGCTCGAACTCGCCCTCGCGTCCGCCCTCACGGGCGGTGTTGTTTCTACTGCCCACGCCGTGGACCAGACCGTCCCCGGCGCCGGCAACGCCGACGCTGCTCATCTCGCCTCGTCGTCGGCGCTCGTGTCATCGGCGCGCCGGTTCATCGACGCCCGCATCGATCGCATCGGCGATCACGCGCTGGCCTCGCAGGTCCGCGCGCTCGTCGAGGATCGCGACGTCTGCGTGCGCCACCGCGCGAAAGAGACGGCCACCAGCAAGCAGGCGATCATCGACGCGCTCGCCGCGGCCGGCTTGTTCTCGGCGACCGACGCCGCCGCGTTCCCGGGCGGCGCGCTCGCCGGCGTGCTGCCGCCCGTCTCCGACGCGGGCAGCGCGTGCCCGCACCTGCCGCAGCCGTTCTATTCGGCGCCCGGCAGCGTGTTCGGCGGCCACCATTCGTACCCGGGCGGCCTCCCCGTCCACGAGTCGTTCAACGACGTGAGCGACACGAGCTTCGCCGCGAACTACCGCAAAATCTACGGCCATCCCGGCCGCGACGGCCTGCCCGTCATCGCCGACGACGATCACGACCGCACCGACGTCGACATCGACGAGGACATCATCCTCGCGGCGCCGCTGCTCCACGACTGGGGTAAGCCGATCGTGTTCCAGTGGAACACCGACGGCACCGAGTTCGCCGAGTTCAACTTCGGCGGCAACGGCACCACCGACAACAACGGCGCCGCGGGCGACTCGCGCACGGGGGCGCACCACATCATCGGCATCGCCGAGTCGATGGCGCGCGGCCTCGCGCCGAAGCTCGTCATCACGCAGGCGTCGGCGCACTCGAACCCGACGTCGGGCAACGAGTACAAGGTCGTGAACTGGCTGCGCGCCGCCGCGATCATCGCGGGCATCGATCCCGTCGCGAAGGGCTACCTGCGCACCGACGCCGCGGGCCACCCGCGCCTGCCGGCCGTGCAGCGCCTCGGCGACGTCGACCTCGACGCCGCGACGCCCTCGCAGGTGAACGCGCCCGTCGAGTACCAGCTGCACAACCTCTCGGACGCAGACTTCACGCAGACGGGCCCGGCCATCGCCGTGTCGCAGATCCTGCTCGCGAAGCTCGCGCCGTCGTACGGCTACGACCCGACCGAAGTCGCCCGATACAACACGAAGTTCCGCAACGTGGCGCTGTCGCACCTGTCGGGCGAGCGCATCTACATGCTGTACACGTCGGGCGGCCTGCCGGCGATTCGCCGCCAGCTCGATCGCCTGCGCGCGCTCGGCCTCATCTGAGGCGCCCGGCGGCAGCGCGCGACGCTTGATCGCGAGGCGCGCTGCTCTTAAGGTTTCGCGGCGCATGCCCGGAACCTCATCCAACGAAAAGACCTTCGCAGTCATTCTCGCGGGTGGCGGCGGCACACGGCTGTGGCCGTCGAGCCGCCGCGCGCGCCCCAAGCAGCTGCTCACGCTCGGCGGCGACGAGTCGCTGCTGGCCTCGGCCGTGCGCCGCGCGCGCGAGGTCGTGGGTCTCGAGCGCACGCTCATCGTCACGGCCGCCGATCAAGAGGCGCAGGTGCGCGCCGCCGTGCCGTCGCTGCCGGCCGCGAACGTCATCGCCGAGCCCACGGCACGCAACACGGCGCCCGCCGTCGGCCTGGGCGCCGTGGCCGCCGCGCGCCGCGCCGGAACCGACGCCGTCATCGGCGTGCTGCCCGCCGATCCGTTCATCGGCGACGAAGCCGAGTTCCAGCGCCTGCTGCGCGCCGCCTTCGCCGAGGCCGCGGCCCACGGCGCCGACGCGACCCTCGACGCCATCGTCACGATCGGCATCAACCCGACGTACCCCGAGACGGGCTACGGCTACATCAAAGTGGGCGACGCCGTGCCCGCGCCGCGGGCCGCCGGCGCCGACGTGCGCTTCGTAGACCGCTTCGTCGAGAAGCCCGACCTCGCCACGGCGAAGACCTACGTCGCGTCGAAGAGCTTCCTCTGGAACTCGGGCATGTTCTTCCTGACGGCGCGCCGGCTCATGCACGAGGCGCGCGTGCAGCTGCCCGAGCTCGCGCGCGTGCTCGACGACGCCGTCGCCGCGCCCGACGAAGCCGCGGCCGCCGCCGTCGTGCGCGAGCGCTACGGGCAGGCGAAGAGCATCTCGATCGACAACGGCATCATGGAGGCCGCGAAGGGCCTGCGCGTGCTGCCGGGCTCGTTCGGTTGGAACGACGTCGGAAGCTGGTCCGCCGTCGCGACGATCCGAAACGCCGACGCCGCCGGCAACGTCGTGCTCGGCGGCGCGACGCTCATCGACGGCACGAACAGCCTCGTCGTCGCCGAAGAGGGCGCGCCCTACGTCGGCGTCGTCGGCGTGAGCGATCTCGTCGTCGTCGCGACCAAGGACGCCGTCCTCGTGATCCCCAAGGCGCTCGCGCAAGACGTGAAGAAGATCGTCGAGGCCGCCAAGGCCGCGGGCCGCCAAGATCTGCTCTAGACTGGCCTGCTCTAGACTGGCCTGCTCTAGACTGCCGTTTCCCCCGACGCACGGAGCGCCATGAACCCGAGAGTCTTTCGCGAATACGACATCCGCGGCCACGCCGAGAACGATTTCCCCGACGCCTTCGTCGCCGACCTCGGTCGCGCCCTCGGCACCTACTTCGGCGACAACGGCGCCAAGCGCGTCACGTTGGGCCGCGACTGTCGCCTGACGTCGCCGCGCATCCACGCGACGCTCAAGCGCGAGCTGCTCGCCGCGGGCATCGACGTCGTCGACGTCGGCGTCGTCCACACGCCCGCGCTCTATTTCTCGGTGTTTCACCTCGGCGCCGACGGCGGCGTCATGATCACCGCCAGCCACAACCCCGGCGAGGACAACGGCTTCAAGATCGTCCTCGGCCGCAGCACGATCCACGGCGCCGAGATTCAAAAATTGCGCACGACGATCGAGAAGCGCGGGTTCCGCGACACTTCGAGGGCCGCGACGCCGGGCCGCGCGAGCGATCACGACATCCTGCGCGACTACGTCGACTACATCTGCCAGAACATCGAGCTCGGCGATCGCCGCTTCAAGATCGTCGTCGACGGCGGCAACGGCACGGGCGGCCTCGCGATCCTTCCAATCCTGCGCAAGCTCGGCCTCGACGTCGACGCGCTCTACTGCGAGCCCGACGGACGCTTCCCGAACCACCACCCCGACCCGACGGTGCCCGAGAACCTGCAGGATCTCATCGCGCGCGTGCGCGAGACGGGCGCCGAGCTCGGCATCGCGCTCGACGGCGACGCCGATCGCGTGGGCGCCGTCGACGGCGACGGGCGCATCCTGTGGGGAGACCAGCTCGTCATGCTGTTCGCGCGCGACATCCTCACGCGCCAGCCGGGCGCGACGTTCGTGAGCGAAGTGAAGTGCAGCCAGGCGCTGTTCGACGACATCACGGCGCGCGGCGGGCGCGCCATCATGTGGAAGGTCGGCCACTCGCTCATCAAGGTGAAGATGAAGGAAGAGAAGGCCGCGCTCGCCGGCGAGATGTCGGGCCACATGTTCTTCGCCGATCGCTGGTTCGGCTTCGACGACGCCGTCTACGCGGGCCTGCGCCTCGTCGAGCTGCTGACGCAGTCGAAGAGCACGCTCGCCGAGCTGGGCGCGACGCTGCCGACGCTGCACAACACGCCCGAGCTGCGCATGCCGTGCGCCGACGACGCCAAGTTCGAGGTCGTCAAGCGCGCCGTCGCGTGGTTCCGCGATCGCTACCGCGTCGTCGACGTCGACGGCGCGCGCGTCATCTTCGAAGAAGCTGGTCGGACGATCGGCTGGGGACTCGTGCGCGCGTCGAACACGGGCCCCGTGCTCGTCATGCGCTTCGAGGCCGACACGCCCGCGCGCCTCGCCGAGATCCGCGGCACGATGGAGACCAAGCTCCGCGAGATCATCAGCGCCGTCGCGGCCGGCTGACTTCTACTTCTTCAGCCGCGGAAGGTCGTTCGGATCGAAGTCCGCGAGCGCGGGCGAGACGAGCTCGGCGCACGCGGGCGTGAGCGCGCTGGGACAGCTCGTGCCCTGACAGCGGCAGGCGCCCGAGATCGGCACGAACAACATGCGCTGCGCGCCCTCGGAGAACGCGACGTGCGACGCCTTGCGGACGACGATCGGCGTCGTCCCCATCGTCGTCGGCACGCCGAAGCCGGGCGACGGGAGGGCGCCGGGCGGCCACACGAAAACGGACAATGTGAACTCGGTCGCCTGGTTGGCCGGCTCGACACCCAACGTCGCCGGGAGCGCCTGGTTCGGAAGAAACGTCGCCGAGTTGCTGCCGAACGCCCCCGAGACGCTCAAGCTGATCGCCCCGTACTCCGTCGGTTTGAGGTCCGTGTCGACGACGACGACGACCTCGGTCTTGTCGTCGAAGCAACCGCCGAGCGGCGCCGCGGCCAGCGCGATCACGATCGCCCACGCGACACGAGCCGGCGACATCAGAAGGCCTGCAGGATGCCCGGCGTCGCGTTGCCGCTGTACTCTTGTTTGCGGCTGATCGCGAAGAACGCCACGACGGCGGCCGTCGCCGCCGCGCCGAGGCCTGCCCAGAAGATCCAGCGACGCCGAAGCGGAACGGGCTCGGGTGCTTCCTTCGAGACCTTCGAGATCAGGGGCGAGGGCACCGCCGGCGGCGGAGAAGCCGTCAAGACGGGCGCGGCGATCGATGCCGCGGCCTCGTCGGCGCGCGCCCGCACGGCGCACGCCGACAACGTCACGACGACGACGATCGCCCAAACGCGCCGGCCCATCGGCCGGATGCTAACACGCGCCTAGAACGCGTCGGGGCCGTGCTCTTGGAAGTGCGCGCGGCGGTTGTCCGCCTCTTTCTGCAGCTCGGCCGCGATCTGCTTGCGCTGGTCGGGCGTGAGCACCTGCGCCGTCTGGACCATGCCCTTCGTGATGATCGTCGACGCCTGATCCATGAGCTGCACGCCCTGCTGGCGCAGCTTCTCGACGGCCGCGGGATCGATCGTCGCCGCCGTCATCGCCGCCGTGACCTGCTCGTGCAGCTTCATGTGCTGCTCGTGCATGCCCTTGAGCTGCGGCTTCAACCCCTCCCAGATCGTCTTGATCTGCGCGCGCTGCGCGTCGGTCGCGCCGACCTTGTCGAGCAGCTTGTGCATGCGGAAGCCCATCATCCCGCCGCCGAAGAAGCCCATGCCGCCACCCATGCCGCCCGGGCCGTGCGCCTGCGCCACGCCGAGCGAGAGCGCGCCACCCACGACGAGCGCCGCGAGCCCGCCGACGACCCGCCGCGAGAGCCGCGCGCGCCCGGTGCGCACGAGGCCGTTGTCGTTGCGAGCTTCGATGTCTGTCACGAGGTTCTGGTTGTCCATGATCGTTCTCCTGGTCCGTGAGCGACCATCGCCCACGCCGGTAAGACTAGGCGGAGGCCGTTTTCGTACGGCCCGAGGCGCGTGAAGAATTGTTAAACGTGCGACACCGATGGGCTGGACGTCGGGCTTGCGCCCGACGCGCCCTGGTGCCTCGGGCGCATAGTCGAACTACGCGGCGGCCGAGGCGCTAGTTGTCAGTCTCGAGCAGGCGGATGAAGCCGACGAACGCGTCGTTGGCGTCGTCGAGCGCGAGCACGAACTCACCCGACTCGTCGACGCGCACGACCTGGCCGGCCGCGCGGCAGCTGGGGCGATCGGGCATGACGAAGCCGAAGGCGACCTTGTCGGCGACGTGCACGTCGCCGATGGGGGCTCCGAAGCGCGCGCCAGACTCGGACACGTCGAGCAGCTCGGCGAGCAGCGCGTGCTCGCTCTCCTCGAGCTGGACGTGGACATGAACCGGCAGGCCCAGCGGGAAGCGTTCGTGCCGGCGGCGCTCGCGGGACTCGGGCATGGTCACCTCTTCTTTGTGCGCCACCCAGGGGCCATCGGCTCAAACTTTTTCTCGGCGATGTGCATTTCGTGACGCGCGCTTCGTTCGTGTTCTGGACAAAACGTTCGAGAGCGCCGGAATTCCCGTCGACGCGCGCGGGGCGGATCACGCACCGAGCGCGAACGCGACGATCCAACGCCCCACAAACATGGCCACGAGCGCGCCGATCGCCAAGAACGGGCCGAACGGCACTTGTACATCTCGCAGCGATTCGGCGGATGAGTCGGAGCGCCGACGCGAGAACATCACGATCGGCAAGCTGATGAGCGCGCCCACGATCGAGCCGACGAAGACGACGAGCGGCAGCGCCTGCCAGCCGAGCGCCGCGCCGATGAGCGCGAGCAGCTTGCCGTCGCCGAGGCCGAGAC
This sequence comes from Polyangia bacterium, assembly GCA_035549075.1. GTDB lineage: Bacteria > Myxococcota_A > Polyangia > Fen-1088 > Fen-1088 > DASZFV01. The sequence goes on from DASZRT010000034.1 coordinate 6,810, forward strand.
CTTCGCGCTTGAGCACGTAATAGTAGAAATCCGCGATCAAACGAACGAAGAGATAGCCGGCGGCCGCGCCGATCGCGCGCGAGAGCCACGTCGCCTCATGCACGCCGAAGCCGGCGAGAAAAAAGACGCCGATCGCCGGCAGCGTGATGACGTCGGGCAAGAGCAGCGTCTCGAGATCGATGAAGGCCAGCACGACGAGCGTGCCCGCGAAGGCGAAGTCGTACGCGAAGCGCGCGAAACGCACGGCCACGTCTGCGTCAGGATCGTGCGCGACGACCGTCCACCAGATCGCGGCCGCGAGCCCGGCGCCCAACGCCTCGACGAGGGGGTAACGCAACGAGAACGGCGCCGCGCACGATCGGCAGCGCCCGCGCAGCCACACGTAAGAAAGAATCGGCACGTTGTCGAAGGCCCTCACGGGCGTGCCGCACGCGCCGCAGCGCGAGCCGGGGCGCACGATCGACTGGCCCGCCGGCACGCGCGCGATGACGACGTTGAAGAAGCTGCCCCAGATCGCGCCGAACGCCGCGGCGATCGCGACCGCGACGGGCGAAGACAGCCAAGCCAGCCAGGCGCTCTCGGGCATGTCAGGCCAATGCTAAGGTGCGTTCCCGCGTGAAGCGAATCCTGACCTCTTCCGCCGCCCCGCTGGGTCTCGCCGCCGTCCTCGCTTCGGCGGCGGCCTGTCATCGCGCGCCCGCGCCGGACGCGCGCCAGACCGTCTCGCTCGCCGACGCGCTCGCGCCCGCGACGTTCGCGCGCGCGCTGCACCACGTCGGCGGCGCGCACTACCACGCGACGGCGCGTTTCGCCGCGGGCACGTCCGCGCCCGACGACGGCGTCACGACGACCACGGATCTGTGGGTCGATCGCGCCGGCAACTGGCGGCTCGTCGAGATCAACGATCGCGACGGCGGGCGCGAGGTCGCGCGCGTCGGCCGCGAGCTCTTCGTTGCGCTACGCTATGGGAAGATGATCCGCCGCGTCGCCGAAGAGCCCGAGCCCACGAGGTTGCTCGATGAAGCGCTGGGCGCGCCGTGGGCCGCGTGGGAGATCGCCCGGCCGCAGGCCGTCGTCGCGCGCGTCGGCACGAAGCTCGTCGGCGGCCCGAGCGCGACCGAGTACGCGATCTCGCGCGCGGCGACGCGGACCGAAGACGCGACGCCGGCGACGGGCCTGCGCGCCTGGCGCGCGCACGCGGGCGTCGACGACGTGAACGGGCACGCCCTCGTCGACGACGCGTCGGGCGCGCTCGTGCAGATTGATCTCACGGCGAGGTTCACGACCAAGCGCGACGGCCAGGATTTGCACGGCGTCGTCGAGGTGCACGGCGTGCTGACCGACGTCGCGACGACGGCGCCGGTCGTCGCGCCGCCCTCCGAGACGCTGGCGATGCGCCAGCGGATCGTGCCCGAGCAGCGCGAGCTGCTGGGCGGCTTGCCGTCGACGCGCGCGCCTGGACCCGCGGCGCCTCCGCGCTTCAAGAGCCCGGCGTCGACGTCGCCACCGACGAAAGGAAAGCCGTGAGCGAGCGTGACGACGACGCGACGCCCGAGTCGAGCGAGCCCGAGCTCATCGTGCTGCCGGGCGGCGCGGGCCGCGTCGTGCCGGGCGAGCTCGATCACCTGCTGGCGAACCGCCGCTTCATCGTGCGGCGCGCGCTGCTGGCGACGGCCGTGGGCGGCGCCGTGCCGTTGCCCGTCATGGACGAGTACCTCGCGGGCCGCGTGAAGGCGGGCATGCTCATGCGCCTCGCCGAGCGGCGGCAAGTCGATCTCGCGGCGTCGTCGGCCGAGCTGCTCGGCGACCCGCGCGGCACGACGGCGCTGCGCCACGCGACGCTCACGGCGGCGACGCTGCTCGCGCTCAAGCTCGCCTGGCGGAAGTTCTTCACGCTGCTCGCCGTGGGCCGCCGCGCCGAGGACATGGCCTCGACGTTTCAGCTGGGGACGCTCTTCGATCACTACTGCGCGAAGATGCACGTGGGAGGTGGCCTCGATCGCGCGCGCGCCGCGCGGCTGCGCGAGGTCATCCACGTCGCGCAGGGCGAGACCGAACGCGCCGCGCTCGTCGCGGCCTTCCGCGACGGAGGGCGCGTGCTGGGCAAGACGATGCTGGAAGCGCCCGCGTGGGCCAACGAGCGGCTCGAACGCGCCGCGCGCCGCTGGGCCGCGAGCGGCGGGCGCTCGATGGATCCGGATCCGTCGGCCGATCTGCACGAGGACGAGGCCGAGGCGCGTTGGATTGATCGCGCCGCCGGCGAGGTCGAAGGTCACCTGGGGGGGCTCGGCACCGAGTACCTCACGAAGCTCGTGCGCACGTTCGAGCGCCGCTACCGCGAATCCGAGCGCGACCACGAAGCGGCGACAAGCGTCACGGCATCGTCACCGCCGACGGAGAAAGACACGTAGCCAGCGTCCCGGGCCTTTGCTAGGCTTTTTCTCAGGTGAAGACGACCAAGCGGGCTTCGGGTTCTTCGGGGAAAAAGAGCGCCAAAAGCGGCGTTGGAAGCGGCCTCAGCCTCAAGGCCAGTCGGCCTTCCAAGACGGCCAAAGCGGAACGCAAGCCCCGCATCCCGGTGCGCGGCGGCCGTAAGGTGGCCAAGCCGGGCTCGGGCGTCACCGATCGCGCGCCCGTCGCGGCGGCGCCGCGAGCGGCCAATCGCGCGAATTTGGACGAGATGCGGGCGCTCGCCATGTCGGCGATCGACGCCGCGCTCGAGAAGAAGGCGCTCGCGCCGGTGCTCATCGACGTCTCGGCGATGGCCAGCTACACCGACTTCATCGGCATCGTGAGCGGCCGCAGCGATCGCCAGGTCGACGCCATCGCCGAATCTGTCCGCCAGCTCATGAAGCAGCACGGGCGTCTCACGCTCGGGCAAGAGGGCTCGGGCAACGGGCGTTGGACGCTGCTCGACTTCGGCGCGATCGTCATCCACGTCTTCCACCACCCCGTGCGCGAGTTCTACGACCTCGAGAGCCTGTGGATCGAAGCGCCGCGCGTCCCGATCGACGTGCCGGCCGATTCGATGATCTCCGAGCCCGACGCGTACTACGACGCGCGCTGATCGACGTTGAAGATCGTCGTCCTCGCCGTCGGCAAGATGCGCGACCGGCACATGGCGGCGATCTGCGACGACTACGTCGCGCGCACGCGGCGGCACGTGCCCGTCGAGATCGTCGAGGTCGACGACGACGACGCGCTCGCGCGGCGGCTGCCCGAGCGCGCCGAGCTCATCGCGCTCGAGCCCGGCGGCGACGCGTGGACGACGGCGGAGCTCGCCAAGCACCTCGAGGGCCGCATGGTGGGCGGCGCGAAGACGATCGCGTTCTTGATCGGCGGCGCGCTCGGCCTGCCGCCCGCCGTCGTGAAGAAGGCGTCGCGGCGCCTGTCGCTGTCGAACCTCACGCTGCCGCACCGGCTCGCGCGCGTCGTGCTGTGCGAGCAGCTCTACCGCGCGATGTCGATCATCCGCGGCGAGCCCTACCACCATTGAGCGCGCGGGCATCCGGCTCTACGCTGGACGCATGACTTCGCTTCGCTTGGGCGCGGCCTGCGCGCTCGCTTTGGTCGTCGCGTGCTCGACCAGCGCGAACAAACCGGACGCCGGCGGTGGAACGGCCGGCACGAACACCGGCGGTTCGAGCGGGAACGGCGGTTCTGGCGGCTTCAGCGGCGAAACGGCTGGAACCTTCGGTGCGACCGGCGGCGTCGGCGGCTGCATCGGCACGAGGACCAGCTGCGACTCCGACGCCGGCGTCGACGCCGCGCCCGACGCGACCACCGCCATCGACGCCAGCTCGATGGATGCCCCGGCGGGCGCGCCCGACGCACCGACGGCTACGACCGACGCGCCGCTGGGGACGTTCGTCATGTGCGACGATCACGCGGACTTCAACGGGCGCGGACGGTGCGCGGCGACGGGGAAGGTGGGCGCGGTGTTCGCGACGCAGACGCGCACGAGCGCTGGCGCGTCGACGACGCTCACGGCGATCTTCGGCACGACGACGATCCCCGCCGAGGCGGGCTGCGCGAGAGAGGCCTTCGGCGCGTCGTGCGCCGTCGTGACGTGCCCGCGCACGACGCCCGTCGACACGACGACGGCGGCCGCGGCCGGCGTCATCACGGCGAAGGCGAACGGCGGCGCGCTCGCGACGACGCCCGACGCGAAGGGCAAGTACGACGTCGCGACGCTCGGCCGCGCGCTGTGGTCGCAGCCGAAGGCGGCGCTCGCGTTCTCGGCGGCGGGCGCGACGACGGCCATGTCCGTGGCGATGTTCGGCGAGACGTTCTGCGGTCCCGTCGCGACCGCGATGACGAAGCCCGCGGGCGCGCCGAGCGCGCTCACGATCGATCGCGCGGCCGACCTCGCGCTCGCGTGGACGCCGGTGGCCGTTGGCGACGTCGAGCTCTTCGCGCGCGACGAGTCGGCGCCGTCGCTCGTCACGCTGCACTGCTCGTTCACGGGCTCGGCGGGCCAGGGCGCCGTGCCCAAGGCGGCGCTCGCCAAGCTGAACGCCGGCGTACACGAGGTCGCCTCGCGCCTGTGGGTCCGCAAGATCGGCATCGGCAAGGACGGCACCTGCACCGAGCTCACGGCGATCCAGACCAACGACAGCTCGACCGCGGGCACGCCCTTCGAGGGCGCCGCGACCTTTCAGTAGCGGGGCCGGGGCGCCGCGCGCTAAGGTCGCGGCGATGGCTAAGAAGACCCGCGTCGTCCTCGTCGTGCTCGATGGTTTCGGTGAGCGTCCGCAAAAGGACGCCAACGCCGTGCGGCTCGCCAAGACGCCGACGTTCGACGCGCTCTACAAGAAGTACCCGTGGACGCTCATCGGCGCCTCGGGCGGCGACGTCGGCCTGCCCGACGGGCAGATGGGCAACAGCGAGGTCGGCCACCTCAACCTCGGCGCGGGGCGCATCGTCTATCAAGACATCGTCCGCATCGACAAGGCGATCAAGGACGGCCCCTTCTTCGACAACGCGACGCTCGTGAAGACCGTCGACGCCGCGAAGGCCTCGGGCGGCACGCTGCACCTCTTCGGTCTCACGTCGCCCGGCAACGTGCACGCCGCGCTCGAGCACGCCTACGCCGTGTGTGAGCTCGCGAAGCGCCGCGGCCTCACCAAAGTCATGTGGCACGCGTTCCTCGACGGGCGCGACACGCCGCCGAAGTCCGCGGCCGGCTACCTGCGCGACGTGGCGAAGACCCTGGGCCAGATCGGCGTCGGCAAGCTCGCGAGCGCCGTGGGCCGCTATTATGCGATGGATCGCGACAAGCGCTGGGAGCGCCTCGAGGTCGCGTGGAAGATGCTCACGCGCGGCGAGGGTCGCCTCGTCGACGATCTCGCGGCCGCGGTCGAGGACGGCTACTCGGGCAAGGGCACGCCCGACGGCAAGGAGCTGACCGACGAGTTCGTCACGCCGCTGCTCGTGAAGGGCGCCGACGGAAAAGCGCTCGCGACGATCAAAGACGGCGACGCGTGCTTCTTCTACAATTTCCGGGCGGATCGCGCGCGCCAGCTCACGCTGGCGCTGTCCGCGCGCGACGAGGACTTCTCGTACTTCAATCGCGGCCACGTGCCGAAGCTGGCGGCGTTCGCGACGATGTCGCAGTACGACGCCAAGGTGCCCGTGCCGGCGGCGTTCCCGCCCCAGAGCTTCGACATGATCCTGAGCGAGGTCTTCTCGAAGGCGGGCGTCACGCAGCTGCGCACGGCCGAGACCGAGAAGTTCGCGCACGTGACCTACTTCTTCAACGGCGGCGTCGAGAAGGAGTGGCCGGGCGAGGAGCGCAACCTCGTGCCGTCGAACCGCGACGTCGCGACCTATGACCTCGCGCCCGAGATGTCGGCGGCGCCGGTCACCGATGTCGTCGTCAAGGCGATCGAGGCCGGCAAGCCCGACTTCATCCTCGTGAACTACGCCAACCCCGACATGGTCGGCCACACGGGTAAGCTGCAGCCGGCCGTGACCGCCATCGACACGATCGACGTGTGCATGGGCCGCATCATCGACGCCGCCGCCAAGGCGGGCGTCAGCGTGTTCATCACGGCCGACCACGGCAACTGCGAGACGATGGTCGACCCGCAGACGGGCCAGCCGCACACGGCGCACACGACGAACCCCGTGCCGTTCATCGCCGCGGCGCCCGATCTCGTGGGGCGGAAGCTGCGCGCGGGCGGCCGTCTCGCCGACGTCGCGCCGACGCTGCTCGACTACCTGGGCCTGCCCAAGCCCGCCGAGATGGACGGTTCGTCGCTGCTCGGGTGAAGTCCGGCTACTATTAGAGGCGCATGAGCATCGGCAAGCGCCTCATCGACCTCGCGCGTTCGGAGCTGAACTCGCTGCTCGATCGCGCCGCCGACCTGGACGAGGATCTGCGCGGCGACGAGTGGGGCGGCGATCTCGGGCGCATGTCCGACGCCGAGCTCGAGGCCGAGCTGGAGCGGCGACGCCGCGCGCGCGAGGAGGCCGAGGAGGCCGCGACGGGCCGCAAGGCCGAACCCGAGAAGAAGGACGCGGGCGCGCGCCGGCCCGAGCCGCCACTTCGCACGCCCGCGGGCGACGCGGCGGTGCGACGCGCCTACGCCGCGCTCGAGGTGCCGCCGGGCTCGGACTTCGAGACGGTGCGCCGCGCCTACCGCCGCCTCATGCGCAAGTATCACCCGGACCTGCATGGCGGCTCGCCGGAAGCGCAGCGCGCCGCGAACGACCTCACGCAGCGCCTGACCGAGTCGTACAAGCTGCTCGAGAAGCAGCTGCGCAAGTAGGGGCCGTTATTTCCGGCGGCGGCGGATCGCGAACACGGCGCTCAGCGCCACCGTGAGCCAACCGAGCGCGCCGTGGTGCTTCGGCGTCTCACCCGCGACGGCGCAGCCGGCGTTGCCGCCGCCCGTGCCCGTCGAGGTCGGCGTCGACGTCGTCGGATCGCCCACGGGCGACGGGGTGCTCGCGACCTCGCGCGACGCGGGCGCCTGCGTCCAGCCGGTGACGGGGCGCGAGAGCTCGGCCGTCGTCGTGTTGCCGAAGGCGCCCATGTTGACGCGCGCGCCGTTGGGCTGGGGCTCGAGCTTGTACTCGTCGGCCGGGTCGCCCATGTCGGTCGTCGCCTGGAAGCCGTCGAGGTGGAAGTCCGCCGTCGATCGGAACGTCACGTCGACCGCGAGGTCGCCCGTGCCCACGGTGACGCCGTCGTAGCCGGCCGTCTTGTTGCCGGCGACGTCGTTGTAGCGGCTCGTGACGACGCCCGCGCCCACGCGCGCGAGGCCCGTGTCGTTGCCGGTCACGAGGCTGCTGCGCAAGCCGAGCTTGCCCGAGACGGACGCGCCCGTCGGGTTGCGCGTGATCGTGAGGTTGGCGGCGTCGGCGACGGCGCCCTCCTCGACCTGCACGCCGACCTTCTTGTTGTCGCGCAGCACGAGGTTGCGCAGCACGGCGTTCTGCACGTCGACGACCTGCACGCCGACGTCGGCGCCCGTGACCGTGAGGCTCTTGAGCGCCGACTGGCCGGTCTTCCCCGCGGCCTTCATCTGAACGCCCACGACCTGGCCCGTGGCGTCGAGGATCGTGTCCTGCGCGCCCACGCCGACGATCGAGACGCCCGCCGGCAGCGCGAGCGGCGCGTGCAGGTGCACGAGGCCGCGGCCCACGTTGACAGTGCCGCCGGCAACAGCCGCCGCGGCGATCGCGTCGTCGAGCGTGTCGTACGACTGTCCATTGACGTCGATCTTCGCGGGGATCGCCATCGTGAACGACTTCTCCGTCGACCAATCCGACCACGCGCCGAACGCGTCACGCGCGCGCACGGCGTAGCGGTACGTGAGGCCCGCCTTGATCTGCTCGCGCGCGACGACGACCGAGGTCTCGGCCGCGGCGTCGTACTGCTGCAGCCACGTGTCGCGCAGATCGCCGTCGGCGGCGACGAGGCGCACCTGGTACGTGAGGGCCTGGCCCTCGGCGTCGGTCGCCGGCGCCCACTTGAGCGTCGCGTCGGGACCTTCGACCATCTCGCCGTCGGCGGGCGAGAAGCCGGTCGTCGCGACGACGGGCGCGTGGTTGGCGTTCGAGGCGAAGGCGTGGACCGTGCCCGCGTCGGTCGCGACGAGGAGCAGGCCGTTCGCGAACACGGGCGACGAGCGCGTCGGCGCGCTCAGGCTCGCGTTCCACTGCTCGGCGCCGGCGAGGTCATAGACGCGCACCGTGGTCGCGAGGCTCGACGCGACGGCGACGAGCGGGTTGCCGTCGGTCGCGAAGACGACGGGCGTCGGCGACATGTTGAGCTCGGGAACCTCGTTGAGCGTCGCGGCGTCGAGGCGGCCGATCTCCTGCTGCCAGGCGACGCCGGGCTTCGACGGGTCGATGGCGACGACGACCTCGTGCAAGAGGTGGCGGCCCGGCGTGCTCGTCGCCTTGAGGTCGTACTCGAAGCGGGTCACGAACACGATGAGGTTGCCCATGAGCGCGGGCGAAGAGACGGCGTTGCGGTTCGTCGCGACCGTCGCCGCGTCGGGCGCCGCGGGATCGAGCACCTGCACGGGCCAATTCGGAAGCGCGGCGCCCGTCGCCGAGTCGACGGCGAAGAGCGTCGTCGCCGAGCCGCCCGGCAGCAGGTAGCTCGTCGTGCCGACGACGAGCGGCGAAGAGAGCCCCACGGCGCCGCTGAGCGACGCGGTCCAACCCTTCGCGCCCGTGAGGACGTCGGCGGTCTGCATCGTGCCGCCGTTGACGCCGAAGGCGAGGCGGCCGTTGGCGAACGCCGGCGACGAGCCGACGAGATCGGCGATCGCGCCGCTCGGCGTCTCCCACTGCGACGCGCCCGTCGACGTGGCGAGGCGGACGATCTTCTGCGCGGGGAAGCCCGCCGCGAGCACGAGGCTGTGACCCACGCTGTCGTCGACGATGCTCGGCGAAGAGAAGTTCTGGCCGCCGAAGGTCTGCGTCCACGCCTGGGCGCCCGACGACAGGTGCAGCGTCTGGAGCTGGCCCGCGAGCGTCGGCAAGAAGACGAGGCCGCGATCGACCGCGGGCGAAGCCGCGGCGCTGCCGGCGCCGGGGACGTTCCAAACCTGCGTGCCGTCGACGGCGCGCAGGGCCGTGACGTCACCTTGCTTGCTGGCGACGACGACGTAGCCGTCGGCGACGACGAGGCTCGAGACGATGGGGCTGCCCGCGGGGTTCGCGTTCCACGAGGGCGAGAACGTCGCGCCACCTTTCTCGTCGGTCGCGCGCGCGCGGCCCGAGTCGTAGCCGAGCGAGCTCCAATCGTTCGCCTGTGCGGCGCCGCCGCCGAGAAGCGAAGCGAGCCCGAAAGCGATCCCCGTGCGAGTGAAAGACTTCTTGTTATGAGCGGACATTGTTTTCCTAACCCCCAAAAGCGCGAGCGTGAGCGAGAGACTTCCTGATGTCTCTCGACTGAAAAAGCCCCCGTCTTGAATGCCCGAGACGCGCGACGACCGGGCCGAAGATAACGCACCTCCGCGCGAGCGAGGTGAGGCAACCGATGGCGCAATCGGCCGAAGACCGCGCATGCGTAAACGCACGGCGGGGATCTCTTGGTTTTGTGGCTGGATTTCGAGCGTCTGGCTCGGCGCGTGCGCGCCGGCGATCCCGGGCGCGACGTCGGCACCGGAAGATGCCGCGATGGGTCGGGCGGCGTCAGGGGCGGCCGGAGCCGGCGGCGCGGTGCGGCCGCCCGTCGCACCTCCGGCGTCTGGAAGCGGTGCGTCCACCACGCACGTCGATGCCGCGATCGATCTCGCGGCCGAAGCCGGTCGGCTCGGCGCGACCGCATCGGGCGACGGCGGAGCCGACGCGCGCATCGCCGATGGGCGCGCCGACGCCGCCTCGCCGAGCGACGGCGGAGCCGAGGCGCCCGCCGACGTTTCGCTGGGTCGTGCGCCGAGCGCGGGCGACGTCGTCATCGACGAGCTGCTGATCGATCCGACGGGCAACGATCTCGGGCACGAGTGGATCGAGGTCGTGAACGTCACGAACGAGACGCTCGACCTGTCGGCGCTGCATGTGTCCGACGATTCGAGCGACGTCGCCGTCGAGACGGGCCCGCTCGCGCCGGGCGCGCGGCTCGTGCTGGGGCAATCGATCGATCGCGCGCACAACGGCGACGCGCCCGTCGACGTCGCCTACGGCACGCGGCTGTCGCTCAACAACGGCGCCGACCACGTCGCGCTCTGCGCGGGCGCGTGCGCGGACGGCGTCACGCTCGACGCGTTCTCGTGGACGATGGCCTTCGGCGACGCGTTCGTGGGTCACGCGATCGTCGTCGAGCACGCGCCGGCGCGGACCTGCGCGGCGGCGACACCGTACGGCGCGGGCGGCAACTTCGGCACGCCGGGCGCGCCCAACCCGCCGTGCGTCGTGATCGACGCTTCTGCCGAGCTACAATCCCCGGCCGATGACCACGGCGACGCTGCCGTCCCCGACGGACACGACTGACGAAGACCTCGCGACGGGTGTGTCGCTCGCCGCCGCCTTGCCGCCGATGGGCGCCGACGCCGACACGATTCTCGCGCGCTTCATGGACTGGGTCGCCTCGACGGGGCTTTCGCTCTATGCCGCGCAGGAAGAGGCGCTGCTCGAGCTCATGTCGGGCAAGCACGTCATCCTCAACACGCCCACGGGCTCGGGCAAGTCGCTCGTCGCGACGGCGCTGCACTTCAAGGCGCTCGCCGAGGGCAAGACCTCGTACTACACGTGCCCGATCAAGGCGCTCGTGTCCGAGAAGTTCTTCGCGCTGTGCCAGCTGTTCGGCGCGCACAACGTCGGCATGATGACGGGCGACGCGACCATCAACCGCGAAGCGCCCATCATCTGCTGCACGGCCGAGATCCTCGCCAACATGGCGCTGCGTGACGCGCGCGCGCGCGTCGACACCGTGTGCATGGACGAGTTCCACTACTACGCCGACCGCGAGCGCGGGTCGGCCTGGCAGATCCCGCTGCTGTGCCTCGACAAGACGACGTTCCTGCTCATGTCGGCGACCCTGGGCGACGTCAAGCCGATCGAGGACGGGCTGCGCGCGCTCACGAAGCGCGAGGTCGCGATCGTGCGCGGGCGCGAGCGGCCCGTGCCGCTCGACTTCGAGTACCGCGAGACGCCGCTGCACGAGACGATCGAGGAGCTCGTCGGCGGCAAGCGCGCGCCCGTCTACCTCGTGAACTTCACGCAGCGCGCCTGCGCCGAGGAGGCGCAGAGCCTCATGAGCGTCGAGCTGTGCTCGAAAGACGAGAAGGACGCGATCCGCGCGGCGCTCGTCGAGATGGGCACGACGTTCGACTCGCCCTACGGCAAGGACTTCCAGCGCTTCATTCGCCACGGCGTGGGTCTGCACCACGCGGGCCTGTTGCCGAAGTACCGGCTGCTCGTCGAGAAGCTCGCGCAGCGCGGGATGCTCAAGATCGTGAGCGGCACCGACACGCTGGGCGTCGGCGTCAACGTTCCCATTCGCAGCGTGCTCTTCACGCAGCTGTGCAAGTTCGACGGCGAGAAGGTCGGCGTGCTCGGCGTGCGCGACTTCCAGCAGATCGCGGGGCGCGCCGGGCGCAAGGGCTTCGACGAGCGCGGCAGCGTGCTCGCGCAGGCGCCCGCGCACGTCGTCGAGAACAAGCGGCTCGCGGCCAAGGCGGCGCAAGGCAAGAAGGTCGTCATGCAGAAGCCGCCCCAGAAGGGGTACGTCCACTTCGACAAGGGCACGTTCGAGCGCCTCGCCAACGGCACGCCCGAGCCGCTCGAGTCTCGCTTCGAGGTCACGCACGGCATGCTGCTCAACTGCCTGCAGGGCGAGGGCGTGCGCGCGAGGCGCGGCGGGGGTTACCGCCGGCTCGTCGAGATCATCGGCCGCTCGCACGGCGGCGAGCGCGGCAAGCGCGCCGAGCGCCGGCGCGCCGCCGCGTGCTTCCGCGCGCTCCGGCACGCCAAGCTCGTCGACGTCGTGCCGACGGAGGCCGTGCGCGGCCGCGTCGTCGAGGTGAGCGGCGAGCTGCAGAAGGACTTCTCGCTCAACCAGACGCTGTCGCTCTACCTGCTCGAGGCGCTCGAGGCGCTCGACAAAGAATCGCCGACCTACGCGCTCGACGTGCTCACGCTCGTCGAGTCAATCCTCGAGAACCCCGACGCCGTGTTGTTCCGCCAGCTCGACAAGCTCAAGACCGAGCGTATGGATCAAATGAAGGCCGACGGCGTCGAGTACGAGCAGCGCATCGCCGAGCTCGAGGCGATGGAGTGGCCGAAGCCGCTGCGCGACTTCATCTACGACACGTTCAACGCCTTCGCGGATCGGCACCCGTGGGTCGGCGCGACCAACATCAAGCCGAAGTCGATCGCCCGCGAGATCTGCGAGACCAACGCCAGCTTCGACGACTACGTGCGCGAGTACGGGTTGCAGCGCAGCGAGGGAGTGCTCTTGCGCTACCTGTCGCAGGCGTACCGCACGCTGGAGCAAACCGTGCCGGCGGCGGCGCGCACCGAAGGCGTGCTCGACCTGCTCGCCGAGCTGCGCGTGCTGTTGCGCGAGGTCGACTCGAGCCTCATCGACGAGTGGGAAGGCCTGAAGAACCCCGGCGCGAAAACAGCGCGCGTCGCGCCGGCGCCGCGTGTGCTCGACCTCGCCGACGATCGGCGCGCGCTCACGGCGCGCGTGCGCGCCGAGCTGCACCGCCTCGTGCGGGCGCTGGCCGCGCGCGACTTCGAGACGGCCGCGCGCCTCGTCGCCGCGGGTGAAGACGCCGAGCCGTGGACGCCCGAGCGCTTGTCACGCGCGATCGCGCCTTTCTTCACGGCGCACAAGCAGCTCCTCACGACGCCCGACGCGCGCAGCCCGCGCCGCACGACCCTCTCGGAGCTTGGCGAGCGACGTTTTCGCGCGCAGCAGACGCTCGTCGATCCCGACGGCGAAGACGATTGGTCGATCGATTGCGTCGTGGATCTGACGACGCCCAAGCGCGACGACGAGCCGCTGCTGGATCTGCAGAAGATCGGCGTCTAGCGGATCGGCTCGACCAGCGCGCCCGGCGTGAGCTCGCGCGGCGGCTCGGTGATGATCTCGTCGCCGACGTTGATGCCCTCGGAGACCAGCACCTCGTCGCGCGCCTCGACGATCGTCACGGGGCGCGGCTCGGCCGTGCCGTTGGGCGCGGCGACCCAGACGCGGCCCACGACGTCGGTTTGAACTTCCACCGACGACGGCGGCAGCACGAAGACGCCGTCGTAGCGCTTGCGCGCGACGCGCAGCTGTTGTCCCGTGACGAGGCCGGCGTCCGTGGGCAGAACCACGATGAACTTGCGCAGCAACGACGGCACGCCCGGCGGCGGTGGCCCCGGCGGCGGGATCGTGCAATCGACGAAGCGCGGCTCGTCGCTGGCCGGCGCCTTCGCGCCGGCGTCCGTCTTCGCGGCCGGCGCGGGCGTGCTTCCGGTCGTCGAGCCCGACGCCGCGAGCCCCGAGACCTCGAGGCGGCAAAAGTCGAGCTTCATCGCCTTCGCGTAGTCCTCTTGGTCCATCGTGAAGTCGCCGTGCAGGTTCTGGCCGCGCCACTTGAGCGCGGGCGCCTTCGCCGCGACGAGCGTGCCGACCTTCGCCGGGGTCTCGACGATCGAGCCCGCCTCGGGCGCGCGCAGGACGAGCTTGTTCAGCGCCGTCTGCGCGGCGTCGAGCATCTTCTGGCGCGCCACGATCTTGTCCTCGACGTCGCGCAGCTCGCCGCGCTGGCTCGGCTTGCCGGCTGCCTTCAACGAATCGCGCAGCTGCGTGAACGCCGCGAGCTTCGCCTTGTGCGTCGCGACTTCGTCCTCGAGCGCCTTCGCGCCCGCGAGCCGCCCCAGCGTGTCGCCCGCGACGAACTTCGTGCCCGCGGGCAAGAGCTCGACGATCTTGCCCGTCGTCTCGAACGCCAGCGTGCGCGCCTCGAGATCGACGACGGTGCCCGAGGTCGCGAACCAGCGGTAGACGGTGCTCGGCTGCGGCGCGACGACGTGCAGCCGCGTCGCCTGAGGGACCTGCGGGTGCTGCTTGAGCCAATAGTAGTAGCCCGCGGCGCCACCGCCGCCGAGCAGGCCGAGCACGACGATGATGGCGCCCGCCGAGCTGCGCTTGCGCTCGGGCGGCGGCGCACGGAAGCGCATCGACACGTCCTCGAACGGCGCCATCTCGACCGAGTCCGGCCCTGGCGGCTGGCGGCGCTCGCCGCCGAAGCCGCGCGACAGCGCGCCCGAGCCGGTGCCCGCGACCATCTTCGGGATGCCGGGCGACGACGTGATCTTGCCCGAGATCTCCGTGATGGCCTCGGCCGACAGATCGAGCGACTCGACGCGCAGCCCGCCCTCGGGCACGTTCATGGGCGCCGTCACGAAGTCCTGCTGCGGCTTCTGCGGCGCGGCCGGATCGATGGTCGTCGAGTCGGCGCCGTCCGCTTCACCTTGTGCCTCGACGAAGCCGAGCTCGGCGAGCTTGGCGCCGAACTCCTCGACGGCCTCGGCCGTCATGGGCGTCTCGTAGTTGGCGACGGCCCACGCGACGATCTCGTCGATGGGCTGGCCGTTCATCTGCTGCGCGAGCGCGTACTCGAACTCGTAGAACGTGAAGCTCGTGCCCGTGTGGAGATCGGTCACCTCGACCGTGGCGACGCCGTCCGTCTCCGTCGCGACCGCGTTCAGATCCATCCTGAAGCGAGGGCTCGGCTTGGACATCCGCCACGAGCTTACAGGCGACGATCGGGCGCGAGCAACATATAGTGGCGCGCCTTGGCCGACTCGGGTGCGCGCTCGACCTTCAAACTTGAACGCAAACGTGAACGCGAACGTGCGTTCGCGTATCGCGCGGGCGTGCGCGTGAACGGCACGATCGTCGCGTGCGACGCGAGCGCGGGCAGCGACGTCATTTTCTTGTCGCAGGCGTCGGCGCTCGACGCGCGCGCGTTTCGCGCGTTGCCGCGCGCGCGCCACGGCCGGCACCGCATCCTCACGACCGAGACGACGCTCGCGCGCCTCGGCGCCGCGGGCGAGCGGCTGCGGCCGCACGCGCTGCTCGCGGGCTTCGGGCGCCCGTTCGCGCTCGGCGAGCTGCGGCTCGAGCTGTTTCCGTCGGGGCACGCGCCGGGCGCGGCGTCGCTGCTGTGCGAGCGCGCCGGCGCGCGCGCCGTCTACGCGGGCGTCGTCGGCCCGACGGCGCAGGCCGAGGTTCGACCCGCCGACGCGCTCTGCCTCGACGCCGCGACGGGCGCGCGACGCTTCGTTTTTCCCGCGCCCGAAGAAGCGCGCGCGACGATCGTCACGCGCGTGAAGGAAGCATCGGCGGCCGGCCGCGCGCCGGTCGTGCTCGTCGAGCCCGAGCCGGCGCTCGCGCTCGCGGCCGCGCTCGTCGACGCCGGGCTCGCCGTGCGCTCGGCGCGGCCGTTCATGCAAGCGGCCGCGGCGCACGCGCGCGCCGGGCTCGCCGCGCCGACGCTCGCGCGGTTCGACGGCGCGCTCCGCGCGAGCGAAGTCTTGTTGTGGCCGCCCGCCGAGCGCGACGCCGCCCGCCTCGGCGCGCTGGCGTCGCCGTTCGTCGTGCTCGCGACGGCCGACGCGGCCGATCCCGCGGCCGTCACGAACGCGCGCGCCGAGCTCGGCGTCGCGCTCTCCGATCGCGCGGGGTTCGACGAGCTGCTTCGCTACGTCGAGGCGACGGGCGCGCGCGAGGTCGCGCTCGTGCGCGCCTCCGGCGACGAGCTGGCCGTGGCGCTGCGCGCGCGAGGTGTCGACGTCTACCCCGTGGGGCCGCCGCGGCAGATCGCGCTGTTCGCCGCGCGCCCCGATTTCGCCCCTCACGTTGTCTCGCCGCAGTGAACGAGGTAAATACGACTTCGTGCTCAACCTCGGGATGGGCGAGATCACCGTCATCCTGCTCCTGGCCCTGATTTTCCTCGGGCCCGGGAAGCTGCCGGATCTCGCGTCGAGCCTCGGCAAGATCATCCGCGAAATCCGCAAGGCGACGTCGGACGTCAAGAACGAGATCACGCTCGACGACTCGTTCCGCAAGCCGTTCGAGGAGCTGCGCGACGCCGTCACGCTGCACCCCGAGGAGCTCAAGCGCCGCGACATGCTGCAAAAAGCGATCGCCGAAGCGGCCGCGCGCGAAGCGGAGGCCGCCAAGGCTGCCGCCGAAGCCGGCACGACGCCGAGCGAGCTCGCACCGCCCGACGGCCTCGCGAGCCCCGTGAAGACGCTGGGCGTGTCGATCCCCGACGCCGAGACGCTGGGCGCACCGGCCGCGCCGTCGTTGCCACCGCCGGTCACGCCGAACGAGACGATCGTTCAGGCCGCGCCGCCGCGGGGCGCGACGCTCGACGACGTGCCGACGCCAGAGCCCGCTGCCAAGCCCGCCTCGTCGCCGCTGTTTCCGCCCGCGGGCGCGATCGCGCGCGGCTCGCGACCCACGCCCGCGCCGACGACCGAGACGTCGAACGTCACGCAGATCCTCAAGGAAGAAGATCTGATGCCGGCGAAGACGGGTGGCCCGCCGCCGCCGCCGCACCTGCCGGGCCTCGTGCGCCCGCCCACGCCGCCGCCCGGCGTGGCGTCCGTTCCCTCTCCCGACAAGAAGAAGACGTAGCCCCAGCGAGGACAACGCCTTTGTCGACCGCCCCCCAAGAAGCGAAAGAAGAAGCGAAAGACGCATCTGGAGGCTCGCCTGAGCCTGCCAGCTCCGACGAAGCCCGCATGAGCTTCGTCGAGCACCTGTCCGAGCTGCGCCTGCGACTGCGCAACGCCGCGATCATCTTCCTGGTCTTCATGATCGCGTCGTTCTTCTTCGTCGAGAAGTACTTCGACGTCCTCACGAAACCGGCGCGCGACGCCTGGGTCGTGGCCCTGCACGGGACCACACCGAAGTTCGTGTTCACGGGCCCGACCGAGCCGTTCTGGGTCTACACGAAGCTCGCGATGTACGCGGCGCTCCTCATCTCGAGCCCATTCATCTTCTGGGAGCTGTGGAAGTTCATCGCGCCCGGGCTCTTCCGGCGCGAGAAGCGCATGGCGCTGACGTTCACGATCGCGACGGCGGTCTGCTTCGTCACGGGCGCGCTGTTCGGCTACTTCGTGATCTCGGCGCCCGCGCTCACGTACATGCTGTCGTTCGCGCAGGTCGGCGCGAAGTACGTCATCGAGCCCATGATCACCATGGAAGAGATGGTGGGCTTCATGTCCGCCATGCTGCTCGGCACGGGCATCGCGTTCGAGCTGCCGGTCATCCTCGGCGTGCTGGGCTGGCTGGGCATCGTCAAGGCGCGCTCGCTGTGGAAGTTCAACCGCTACGCGCTCATCCTCGCGTTCGTCGTCGGCGGCGTGCTCACGCCGGGCCCCGACGTGCTGTCGCAGGTGCTGATGTCGACGCCGCTGTTCTTGCTCTACAACGTGTCGATCCTCGTCGTGTGGCTCATCGAGCGCAGCGCGCGCGAGCGGCTCGAGAAGCTCGCCAAAGAGACGGGCGCCGACCTCGTGCCCGTCGACGACGACGCCAAGGCCGTCGAGAAAAAGCGTACGTAAAAAATTTGACGAGCCCTGACCGCCCGGGATGATGGGGCAGGTGCTCTATGCTGGGCGAAATATCCAACGCTGAACGGCGCGCGCGGCGCGTCCCCAAAGGCTCGGTCCTCATCACGCCGGGCGCGCGCGGCGCGGTCGCGGGCCTGCAGCGCCGGCTGCGCGCCGCCGACGACGTCCCGGCCTCGGGGCAAATCGTCTTTCGACACGGGCGCGCCGCCAGCCAGATCCTCCGCTAGGAGGCCTTCATGTTCCGGTTGCTGAAGCTCTGCTTGAGCCTCGCGGCGCTCCTCGTCGTCGCGTGGTTCGGCGCAACCGTGAAGCTGGGCGACCACACCCTGTTCGAGCACCTGCACGCCATCGGGCAGACGAAGGAGTCGCAGGAGCTCGTCGACGGCACGAAGAAGGCCGCCGAGCCGCTCGTCGACGACGTGCGCCGCCGCATCGGCCACGGCAAAGACGACGACAAGCACGCCGAGTTGCCGACGTTGCCGCCCGACGCGGGCGCCGCGCAGGACGACTTCTCGCCCCGCGAGCGCCGCCAATTGCGCAAGCTCCTCGGCGCCGCCGAGCGCCACGCCAGCCGCGAGGAGTAATATCTAGGCACGCTCATGCGTGCCCCCGCCGCGATCGCGCTCGTGACGTTGCTCGCCGGATCGGCCCGCGCCCAGCACGCGGCGCCGTTGTGGACGAACCGCGCGCCCACGCGCGCGACCGGCGCGCGCGCCACGCTGGCCGATCTCGCCGACCGCGCGCGGCCCGCCGTCGTGCACGTGCGCGGCGTCGTCGACGACGACGCGGCCGACGCCGCCTCGGGCGAGGCGGGCCGCACGTCGATCGGCACGGGCTTCATCATCCACCGCGCCGGCTTCGTCGTGACCAACGAGCACGTCGTGCGCAACGTCGTCGACCTGCGCGTGCGCCTCTACGACGGGCGCGAGCTCCCCGCGTGCGTCGTCGGCGCCGACGGGCCAACCGACATCGCGCTCCTCAAAGTCGAGTCGCCGACGCCGCTGCCGATCCTGCCGCTCGGCGACTCGCAGGCGGTGCGCGTCGGCGAGCCCGTCGTCGCCATCGGCAACCCGTTCGGCTTCAACCACAGCGTCACCGCCGGCATCGTCTCGGCCAAAGAACGCGTCGTCGATCGCCCGAGCGCGACCGAGGCCCACGACCCCGACCTCTATTCGTTCTTCATCCAGACCGACGCGTCGATCAACCTCGGCAACTCGGGCGGTCCGCTGCTGGACGCGACGGGCGCCGTCGTCGGCATCAGCGCCGCGTTCTGGGCGGGCCACCCGCTGCAGCCGGCGCAGGGCATCGGCTTCGCGATCCCCATCAACATCGCGAAGGCGCTGCTGCCGCGGCTGCACGACAAGGGCGTCGCGCCGCGCTCGGTGCTGGGCGTCGACGCGCAGCCCATCGATCCGGGGCTCGAGGCGGCGCTCAAGCTGAAGTCGTCGCGCGGCGCGCTCGTCGCCAGCGTCGAGAAGGGCTCGCCCGCCGAGGCGGGCGGCCTCGAGCCCGGCGACGTCGTCGTCACGTGGGGCGCGACGCCGATCTCGACCAGCGAGGATCTCAAGATCGACGCGCAGCTCAGCGCGCCGGGCGCGCACGTCAAGGTCGCGCTCCTGCGCGACGGCAAGAAGATCGTGCGCGACGTCGTCCCGCGGCTCGCGCCGCCCAAGGCCCAGCCGCCGCACCCGTCGAGCTGCGGGCGCCCGCGCGACTCGGGCGCCGCCGGCGGCGAGGACGTCGAGGTGCGCGACCTGCCGGCCGCGCGCGCGACGGCCCTGCCCGGCGGCCACGGCGTCTACATCGACAAGCTCGCCGAGCACGGCTCGGGCGCGCAGGCCGGCCTCAAGACCGGCGACGTCATCCTGCGCGTCGGCAAGGCCGCCATCGCGGCGCCGAAAGACTTCGCCGCCGCGCTCGCGACGTACAAGCCGGGCGACAGCATCCCCGTCTTGGCTCGCCGCTCCGGCTACGACTTCTGGCTCGCGATTCCGAGGTGACGCGCTAGATTCCCGCCATGCTCGACGAGAAGATCTACCGGCGGGTCCTCGACGAAACGTACGATCGCATCGACGGCGCGTTCGAGGACGTCGATCCGGATCTCGCGGAGGTCACGGTCGCGCAAGGCGCGCTCACGATCGTGTTTCAGGAGCGGACGCGGCTCATGCTGACGCCGCAGCCGTCGCCGCGCCAGCTGTGGGTCGCGTACCGCGATCGCGCGTGGCACTTCGACTGGGACGCCGCGCGCGGCGCGTGGATGGACGATCGTGGGCAGGGCCTCGAGCTGCTTCGGCTCGTCGAGGACACGACGCGCGAGGCGGTCGGCGTCAGCGTGTCGATCGCGGCGGCGAAGGGGCCGCTGTCGTGAGGGTCGTCGTCACCGGCGCGAACCGCGGGCTCGGCCTCGGCATGGTGACAATCTTCGCGAGGCGCGGCGACGAGGTGTGGGCGACGGCGCGCAAGCCCGACGAGGCGCGCGAGCTCGCCGCGCTCGCCAAAGCTTCGGGCGGCCGAGTGCACGTCGCGGCCGTCGACGTGCGCGACGACGCGCAGGTCGCGGCGCTCAGCAAGGCGATCGGCGACGCGCCCGTCGACGTCGTCGTCAACAACGCGGGCGTCGCGGGCAAGTGGCGCGGCGGCCTCGGCGACTTCGACGCCGCCGAAGCGCTCGCGTCGTTCGACACCAACGCGCTCGGCGCCCTCCGCGTCACGCGCGCGCTGCTCGCCAACCTGCGCGCGGCGCACGGCAAGGTGGTGAACATCACCTCGCTCATGGGCTCGATCGCCGACAACGGCAGCGGCCGCGCCTACGCGTACCGCATGGCCAAGGCCGCGCTCAACATGGCGACCGTCAACCTCGCGCACGAGCTGAAGAGCTTCGGCGGCGTCGCCGTGGCGCTGCACCCGGGTTGGGTCAAGACCGCGATGGGCGGCGAAGGCGCGCCCGAGGAGATCGACGCCGCCTGCGCGCGCCTCGTCGCCTCGATCGATCGCTTCGGCGCCGCCGAGAGCGGGCGCTTCTTCCACGCCAAGGGGCAAGAGCTGCCCTGGTGATCGGGCGTGGCAGGCGCCGCGGTTGCGGCTAACATCGCCGCGTGCACTCCGGACAGCCTGCGATTCTCAATCCGCCGCCGCGCGCGGGTCGTTTCCTGACCTTCGGCCTCGCGCGCGACGCCGCCGCGCGCGACGTCGTCACGCGGCTCGCGGGGCTCACGCTCGACGATCGAACCATCATCGGCGTCGGCGAGCCGCTCGTGCGCGCGCTCGGCCGCGAAATCCCCGGCCTGCGCTCGTTCCCCGAGGTCACGGGCCCGGGCGGCCGCTTCCCGTCGACGCAAGGCGCGGTGTGGGCGTTCTTCGGCGGCGACGACGCGGGCGAGGTGCTCCACCGCGCGCGGCGCTTGGTCGCGACGCTCGGCGACGCCGTCGAGCTCAACGAGGACGTCGCGTCGTTCATGTACGGCGGCGGCCGCGATCTGTCGGGCTACGTCGACGGCACCGAGAACCCGAAGGACGACCGCGCCGTCGAGGTCGCCTTCGCGACGGGCGGCGGCACGACGTTCGTCGCGACGCAGAAGTGGGTGCACGATCTCGGCGGCTTCGAGAAGCTCTCGGTCGCGGCGCGCAACGACGTCATCGGCCGCGACCTCGACACGGACGAAGAGCTCCCCGACGCGCCCGAGACGGCGCACGTCAAGCGCGCCGCGCAAGAGAGCTACGACCCGCCCGCGTTCATCCTGCGCCGCTCGATGCCGTGGGGCGACGTGCGCCAGCACGGCCTCTACTTCGTCGCCTACGGCGCGAGCCTCGATCCCTTCGAGCACATCCTGCACCGCATGGTCGGCCTCGAAGACGGCAAGCCCGACGCGCTGCTCACGATGTCGCGCGCCGTGACCGGCGGCTACTTCTGGTGCGCGCCGGTCACGCGCGACAAACGCCTGGATTTGTCGGCGATCGGCGTCTGAACGGGCAGACCCTCTCCCGCGGACGGGCGAGGGGACGGCCGCGCGTGCGTGCCGGGCGGTCCCCCCTTCTAGAATGCCGGGTGTTGGTTGGCGGGCGGGATGCCGAAGGCGATGTTGAGGACCTCGTCGGTGCGCATGGGTTTGACGTCGTCGGCGGCGTTGAGGAAGTCGAGGTGGCCGCCTTCGCTCGAGATGAAGCGGTTCGTGCCCGTGAGCACCGCCGTCGGCGTGTTCCACTGCACGGGCGCGCCCGGGTACTTCGTGCGCTCCATGTTGAACATGATGTCGCCGTACTCGACGTCGGTCGTGCCGACGAGCGCGTAGTAGCGGCTCATCGGCGTGAGCGACGGCTTGTCGAGCCACGACGCGATCTTCGAGTCGGGGCAGTTCGGATCGTAGGGCGGGTGCGCGGGATCGAACGGCGCCGTGCCCGCGCCCGTGCCGCACGTGTTGTCGCGCGGGCCCGCGCACGAGACGGCGCGCCACACGCGCGCGCCGAGGCGCGCGATGATCTCGGCCGTCGTCGCGCCGTGAGACACGCCCGTGAACGCGACGTCGGACCAACGGACATCGTTCATGGTTGCGTCGGTGAAGAAGTAGCCCCAGTCCTCCTCGGGGTTGCTGGCGGCGAGCGACTTGAGCGTCGCCGTGACCTGCGTCTTGATCATCATCCACTCGCCGAGGCGGCAGGTGCCGACGGCGTCGCGGCCCGCGCCGAGGTTGGGCGCGTTGCACTCGCCGAACGACGCACCGATGACGTGGTAGCCGCGCTTGCCGAGCCACTGCGAGTAGCCGCCGCCGCTGACGCCCAGCGTGACGGCGAGCTTCCCGAGCGACGGCGCGCGCGTGTCGACGCCCGCGCTGCCGTGCGTGTGCTGCGCCTTCGTCGCCGTGATGTGCAGCGGCCGGTACGGCGCGAGATCGCCCACGTCGTCGGCCGAGCCGCCCGCCCCCGTCGTGCCGCCCGCGCTCGTCGTCCCGCCGCCGCCTGTGGTGCCGCCCGCGCTCGTCGTGCCGCCGCTGCCGGTGAAGACGGAGCCGCCGGTCCCGCCCGAGCTCGCCGTCGAGCCACCGCCGCCCGTCGTCGTCCCGCCCGACCCCGGCTGCCCGCCCTGCGCCCCCGTGTCGCCACCCGAGGCCGTCGCGCCGCCTCCGCCCGGGCTCGTCGTCCCGCCGCTGCCTCCCCCGCTAGGCCCGCCCCCGCCTCCCGGCGACGAGCAAGCCCAGACACCACAAGCCCAAAACCCAAGAATCGCGAGGGGGCGCATGCGTAAACGCTAACAAGCGTTTACTGACCAGCTGCGCACTAACCATGCAACGGATACACCGCCCCCCGTAAAGAAAAACGGGAGACCGCACCCAACGCGATCTCCCGTTCAACTCATCGCCGGTTTGAGGACGGGAGGCGCGGCTTCGCCGCGCCGGCCCCAGCCCCAACGGGGTGGGCCCGCGGGAGGGGCCTGCCCCTCCCGCGTAGCGAAGCGCCCTAGAAGTCGTCGTCGCTGCCGCCCATGCCGCCCATGCCACCCGGGGCGCCGTGGCCGCCGGCCGCCGGCGTCTTCTTCTTGGGACGCTCGGCGACGAGGGCCTCGGTCGTCAGCATGAGCGACGCGACCGACGCCGCGTTCTGCAGCGCCGCGCGCACGACCTTCGTCGGGTCGATCACGCCGGCCTTCACCATGTCCTCGTACTCCTCGGTCGCGGCGTTGAAGCCGAAGGCGCCCTTGCCGTTGCGCACCTTCTCGACGACGATCGAGCCGTCGACGCCCGCGTTGCTGGCGATCTGGCGCAGCGGCTCCTCGGCGGCCCGGCGGATGATGTTGACGCCGTACTGCCGATCGTCGTCGAACTTGAGGCTTTCGATCGACGACAGCGCGCGGATGAGCGCGACGCCGCCGCCGGGGACGATGCCCTCTTCGACGGCCGCGCGCGTGGCGTGCAGCGCGTCCTCGACGCGGGCCTTCTTCTCCTTCATCTCGGACTCGGTGGCCGCGCCGACCTTGACGACGGCGACGCCGCCGACGAGCTTCGCGAGGCGCTCCTGGAGCTTCTCGCGATCGTAGTCGCTCGTCGTGTCCTCGATCTGCGCGCGGATCTGCTTCACGCGCCCCTCGATGTCGGCCTTCTTGCCCGCGCCCTCGACGATCGTCGTGTTGTCCTTGTCGACCGTGATGCGCTTCGCGCGGCCGAGATCCTTGAGCGTGAGGCTCTCGAGCTTGATGCCGAGGTCCTCGGTGATGGCCTGGCCGCCCGTGAGGACGGCGATGTCCTTGAGCATCTCCTTGCGGCGATCGCCGAAGCCCGGCGCCTTGACGGCGCAGACGTGCAGCGTGCCGCGCAGCTTGTTGACGACGAGCGTCGCGAGCGCCTCACCGTCGATGTCCTCGGCGATGATGATGAACGGCTTGCCCGACTTCGCGACCTGCTCGAGGACCGGCAGGAGGTCCTTCATGTTCGAGAGCTTCTTCTCGTGGATGAGCACGAAGCAGTCCTCGAGGACGGCCTCCATGCGCTCCGCGTCCGTCACGAAGTACGGCGAGAGGTAGCCGCGGTCGAACTGCATGCCCTCGACGACGTCGAGCGTCGTCTCCATGGCCTTGGCCTCTTCGACGGTGATGACGCCCTCTTTGCCGACCTTCTCCATGGCCTCGGAGAGGATGTCGCCGATGAGCGTGTCGCCGTTGGCGCTGATCGTGCCGACCTGGGCGATCTCGGTCTTGCCCTTGGTGGGCTTGGCCTGCTCCTTGAGGTTCGCGACGATCTTCGCGACGGCGGCGTCGACGCCGCGCTTGATGTCCATCGGGTTGTGGCCGGCGGCGACGAGGCGCGAGCCCTCGGTGTAGATCGCCTGCGCGAGCACGGTCGCCGTCGTCGTGCCGTCACCGGCGATGTCCGACGTCTTGGAGGCGACCTCCTTGACCATCTGCGCGCCCATGTTGGCGAGCTTGTCTTCGAGCTCGATCTCCTTGGCGACGGTGACGCCGTCCTTGGTGACCGTGGGCGAGCCCCACGACTTCTCGATGATGACGTTGCGGCCACGCGGCCCGAGCGTCACCTTGACGGTGTTGGCGAGGATGTTGAGCCCGCTCGCGATGCTGTTGCGCGCGGACGTCGAGAAAACGATCTCTTTGGCTGCCATGTGCGTTTGCTCCCGTTGACGTTCTGTTGGTTATTCGAGGACCGCGAGAACGTCGTCCTCGCGAAGGATGAGGTGCTCGGTGCCGTCGATCTTGATGTCGCTGCCCGAGTACTTCGAGAAGAGGACCTTGTCGCCCGCCTTGACCTCGAGCTTGCGGAGCGAGCCGTTCTCCTGGACCTTGCCGGCGCCCACGGCGACGACGAGCGCCTCCAGCGGCTTCTCTTTCGCCGAGTCCGGGATGTAGAGGCCGCCGGCCGTCTTCTCCTGCTCCTCGAGGCGCTTCACCAAAATGCGGTCGTAAAGGGGCTTGATCTTCATCGTTCGTCTCCTTGTTGCGGCGGTGCTACTTCGCTGCTTTGGTTTTTTTGGCCGGCTTGGACTCCTTGGAGCCCGAATCGCTCGACGACGAGCTCGCGCTCGAGTCGCCCCCCGAAGACTTCTTGCTGTCGCCGGGCTTGGCGGACCCGTAGAGGTCCGAGTACCAGCCGCCGCCCTTGAGGGTGAAGGTGGTCGCGCTGATGAGCTTCTCGACCTTCTTCTTCTTGCACTTCGGGCACACCGTGACCGGCGGGTCCGACATCTTCTGCCACTCTTCGAAGCGGTGGCCGCAGGCGCTGCAGGCGTACTCGTAGATCGGCATCGGGGTTTCTCGCGCGCCCGAGCTTAAACACGACCCGCCAGCTGTCAAGCGCCCGGCGAGAGTGCTAATTTTCAGAGGCTTTTGCTTGCAATTCCAATGGGTTGTAGATACCGAAACTTCGGCACCCCGCGACTGGGAAATGGGGCTACGGTCTAGGCACCCATGTCCGAGCCGCCCGAGGTGATTCGACCGCCCGGCTGGGCCCGCCCGAGCGGCTCGGCGGCCGGCGTGCTGGCGGCGGGGCGCGTCCTGGCCGTCGCCGGGCAGATCGGCGCGGCGCGCGACGGGGCGATCATCGATGGCGGGATCGCCGGGCAGCTCGACCAGGCGCTCGCCAACGTCGGCGAGGTCGTCGCCGCCGCGGGCGGCACGCTCGCGCACGTCGTCTCGATGACGATCCACGTGACGAACCTCGCGGCCTACCGGCGCGCGCGGCCCGAGCTGGGCGATGTGTGGCGGCGGCGCATGGGCGCGCACTACCCGGCGATGACGCTCGTCGAGGTGAGCGGCCTCGTCGACGAAGGCGCCGTCGTCGAGGTCTCCGCGCTCGCGGTGCTGCCGTGACGAAGCCCGACGCCGAGCTGCTCGTCGAGCTCGGCGCCCACGGCGTCGTCACCGTGACCTTCAACCGCCCCGCGACGCTGAACGCGCTCACGTTCGAGGGCTACGCCGCGCTCCGCGACACCTTCCGCTCGTTCGAGAGCGACACGCGCGTGCGCGCCGTCGTGCTCACGGGCGCAGGCGACGGCTTCTGCTCGGGCGGCGACCGCGAGAAGATCGTCCCGGCGCTCGCGCGCATGAGCGCCGAGGAGCTGCTGGCCTTCGCGCGCCTCACGGGCGATTCGGTGCTCGCGATGCGCGAGCTCGGCAAGCCCATCGTCGCCGCCGTCAACGGCGCGGCCGTGGGCGCAGGCGCCGTGCTGGCGCTCGCCGCCGACTTCCGCGTCGTCTCGGATCGCGCGCGCTTCGGCTTCGTGTTCTCGAAGCTGGGCCTGTCGGGCGCCGACATGGGCGCGGCCTGGCTGCTCTCGCGCACCGTGGGCCAGGCGCGCGCGACCGAGCTGCTCATGCTCGGGCACGTCATCGAGGCCGACGTCGCCAACCGCTTCGGGCTCGTGAGCTACCTCGTGCCGCACGCCGAGCTCGCGACGACGGCGCGCGTGCTCGCGACGCGGCTCGCGGCCGGGCCGACCGAGGCGCTCGCCATCACGAAGCGCATGCTGAACCAGCAGCTGGGCGTCGATCTGCGCGAGGCGATCGAGGCCGAGGCGCAGACGCAGGCCGAGTGCATGCAGTCCGAGGCGTTCCGCGCGGCGGCGCGCCGCTCGTGGAAGAACTGATGCGGCCCTTCACCGACGAGCGCCACGACGAGGTGCGCGCGGCGGCCGTCGCGCTCGCGGGATCGCTCGCGCCCGACGCGCCCGCGCGCGAGATCGCGGCGGCGCTCGCGCGCGCCGAGCTGCTCGAGCTGGCCGTGCCGCACGCAAGCGACGGAGCTCCGACGCTGTCGCCGCTCGCGATCGCCGTCGCGCGCGAGGCGCTCGCGGCCGACGCCCCGCACGCCGACGCGATTCTCGCCGTGCAGGCGCTGTCGTCGCTGCCGATCGCCTGGGGCGGCAGCGAGTCGACGCGCGCGCGCTGGTTGCCGGGCCTCGAGCGCGGCGAGGAGATCGGCGCGTTCGCGCTCACCGAGCGCGCGTCGGGCTCGGACGCAGCGGCGCTCGAGGCGACCGCGCGCCGCGACGGCGACGGCTACCGGCTCGACGGCGAGAAGGTGCTCGTGTCGGGCGCGCGCGACGCGACCGTGCTCGTCGTCTTTGCGCGCACGGGTGACGCGGGCGCGAAGCGCGCGATCTCGGCCTTCGCCGTGCCGCGCGACACGCGCGGGCTCGTGGTCGAGGACACGCCCGTCTTGGGCGGTCACGCCGTCGCGACGGTGCGGCTCGACGGCGCGCGCGTGCCCGTGGGCGCGCGGCTCGGCGAGGAGGGCGAAGGCCTCTCGCTCGCGCTGCGCGGGCTCGAGACGATGCGGCCGACGGTCGGCGCGGCGGCGTGCGGCGTCGCCGCGCGCGCGATCGACGAGGCGCGCGCCGTCGTGTGCGCGCGACGCCGCGGCGGCGAGATGCTCGCCGAGCACGAGGGCGTGCGCCTCACGCTCGCGACGCTCGCGACCGAGCTCGACGCCGCGCGCCTGCTCGTCTACCGCGCGGCCTGGCTGCGCGAGACCACGCCACCCGGGACGCGCCTCGACGCCGAGGCCGCCATGGCAAAGTGGTACCCGACCGAAGCGTGCGGCCGCATCGTCGACGCCGCCCTCCAGCTGCACGGCGGCGCCGGCCTCGCCGCGGGCGCGACGATCGAGCGCCTCTACCGCCACGCGCGCGCCCTCCGCATCTACGAAGGCACGACCGAGATTCAGAAGCTCATCATCGCGCGCGCGATTCTCTAGCGGTCGCGCCCGAAGGGCGCGAGGGGCGGCAGGGTGGGCTGTCCGTCCGCGTATGTGCGCATTCATTCATGAGATGCGCACTAAGGCGCGACGCCGGACACGAGCTTCGTCGAGACGTAGCCGCCGATCGTCGTCGTGTCCAAGAATTGCGCGCCCGTGCTCATGAACGAGTAGTCGTCGTTCTGGTTGTAGTTGCCGGCGCCGTGCATCTCGATCTGGATTTCGCCGGTGTCGGCGCCGGGCGCGAGCGTGCCGCCCGCGAACGAGATCACGGCGGCCTCGTCGGCCTTCGTCTTCGCGGGCGAGACGGCCTGGAAGGCGATCGTGCACGGGTGCGCCGCGCTCGTGCACGAGCCCGACTGCGTGCCGGTGCCGTTGATCGTGTACCAGTAACGAACGTTGACGGTGTTGAGCTGGATCGTCGTCGTGCCCGCGTTGAAGACCTTGATCGAGCCCTGCAGGAGCGAAACCGAGGGGCCGTCCTGGCGGCACTCGTACTGGACCTTGAGCATCGCCGCGGGGGCGCTGCCGCCCGCGCCGCCGCTGCCGCCAGCGCCTCCCGAACCGCCGCTGCCGCCGGAACCACCCGCGGCTTTCATTCCGCCGGCGCCGCCGCTGCCGCCCGCGCCACCGGCGCCACCCGAACCGCCGCTGCCGCCGCTCGCGGTC
>DASZRT010000035.1:0-18535 GCA_035549075.1 Polyangia bacterium
AGCGCCGCGCCCGCGTTCCTCGTCGTCGCGGGCGCGCCCGACGCGGCCGAGGCGGCGCGCGCCCTCGCGAAGGCGCTCGTCGATCTCGGCGTGCGCGCGACGTTGGGCGCGGCCACGCCGGCGGCGGCCGTTCCTGCGGCCACGAGCGCCGGGCTCGCGCGCGTCGCCGTCGTCTCGGCCGAAGCGACGGCCGAGGGCACCGTGCGCGGCACGGCCCTCGTGTCGGCGGCGTGCAAGCTCTCCGCGCATGTGCTGGCGACGCCGATCGGCTCGCCCGTCGGTGACGCCGCCGCCGACGGCCGAGCGTTCGCGGCGCAAGACGAGCTCGCCGCGGGTGATTGCCGCGCGCGCGCCGCCGCCGAGCTCGCGCGGCGCCTAGTACCGGCCGGCGCCGTCGCGCCGGCCGCCGGCTCGGACCTTCGCGCCGTCACCGTCGACGCGGACGTCGTCGAGCCCGCGGCCGTCGTCGCGCTCCTCAAGACCGCGCGCGGCGTGGGCGCCGTCTCGTCGGCCGAGCTTCGCCGCGTGACGTCTGGCCACGTCGAGCTGCGCCTGCGCACGCGCGGCACGGCGGCGGCCCTCGCGCCCGCGCTCGCGCGCGACGCGGGCGGCGCGCTCGACGTCACGAACGTCGAGGTCGCGGGCGACGTCGTGCGCCTGCGCGCGCGCGTGCGCCCCGCGGCGACGACGGTGAACCCGTGAAGGCGCCGGCGCTCGTGCTCCTCGCGGCGCTCGGCGCGTGCGCGCACGCCGCGCCCGAAGCCGGCGTCTCGTTCCGCGTCGAGGCCAACGTCGCCGAGGCGACCGTGCTCGTCGACGACGTGCTCGTCGGCCGCGCCGCCGAATGGAAGGGCGGGGGCCCCGGTGCGCGCCACCTGCGCCCCGGCTTCCACCGCGTCGAGGTCCGCGCGCCCGGTTTCTACTCCGTCTACCAAGAGATCGACGCCCGCGACGGCGGCGCCGCTGTCGTTCGCGCCCAGCTTCGCCCCTTGCTCGACTAGAAGCTCAGCGCCACGCCGGCCGTGGCCGCGAAGCCGCGCGTGCTCCGCGTGCCCATCGCGTCGACGCCGCCCAGCAACGTCCAGCAACTCCCCAGCAAGAGCGCGAGCTCTGACCGCGCCGACAAGACGCCGTGCCGGTAGTCCCAAAGCTTCGCGCCCGCCTCGTTCCGCCACCGAAAGACGCCGCCGGGATGAATCGTCGTTCGCGCCTGCACGCGCGGGAAGAACGAGTACGACACGTCGCCGTCGAGATCGTGGCGCCCGAAGCCGCCCGACAGCACGAGCCCCAGCGAGGCCCAGCGCGCAGGGCGCGCCGCGAGGCCGCCGCCGAATTCGAGCGCGAGCTCGGTGGCCGCGAAGTTGGCCCGCGCTCGCCAGTCTTGATAGCTCAGGTCGAGCTTGCGAACGACGCTCGACGTGAGCGCCGTCCCCGCGACGAGCGCCTCGACGTCGATGACGGTGATCTCGTCGAGGCGCACCTCAGACCGCGCCCCCGTCGCGCCGAAGCGAAGGAGATCGACCTGCGAGTCGAGCAGGTCAGCGTTGCTCTGCGACGGCAGCCCCTCCTCGGCGACGGCGAACGAGAACCGCCCCCAACGCCCCGTGGGCGATCCGTCGAGCCTCGCGACCGATTGGCCGCGCCCCGACGACCCGCCCGCGACCTCCTCGGGCATCGACGAGCCGCGCGCGTGTTGTTTCTTGGCGACGAAGAGCCGCGCGCGCCGCGATTCGTCCGGCTCGCGCGGCAGCTCGTAGCTCAGCGCCGCTCCGACGGCGTCGGCGAGCCGAGGCGTCTCGCTCGCGGGCGCAGGCGCGCCGTCCGTCGCCGCGCTCCAATCGCGTTGCTCAGAGGTCGTGAGCTCGTCGTGGAGCGTCAGCGCGTGGCGAAGGTCGGACGCCCGCTCCTGCGTCCGTTCGATCCGGCCGCACCGCGCGAGCGCGCGCACGGAGTCGACGGGGAGCGCCTGCGGTTTGAGGTGGCAGTCGAACCCGTGGAGAGCCCCTGCGACGAGCTCGTGGATGCGTTCGCTGCAATTCGCGACCACGAAGTTGTAAGGGGCCGCGTGAGCGAGGGCGTGACGGATGGAGCGAATCAGCTGCGCGCGCTCGTCGTCCTCGAGGCGGATCGTGTGGACCCACAAGTCGCGGTTCTCGCCGTCGTATTCGAGCTCTTTGTCTCGAAACGCGCGAAGGCGGTACTCGCCGGGAACGGCCGCGAAGAGCGCGCGCAAGTAGCCGAGCCGAACGTCGGAGGGGCGGCCCACGAACTCGACGACGATCGCGTCGGGCTCGGGGAAAGGCTCGTCATGGAAGACGAGCAGCGTGTGCCCGAACATCGAGACGGGCGCGCGGATGTCCTCGGCCGCGAAGACGAGCGAGACGTGGCGGAGCCGCTCCAGCTCGTCGACGGTCGGGACGACCTCCGGCGCCAGCGCACGGCTACCGGCGCGCGCGAATGCCTCGACCGTCGGCGCCCTCGCGAGCACGTCGCGCAGAGTCGCGACCGCGCTGGCATCGAGCGCGCGCCCGCGAAGCCGTGCGAGCGCGCGCAAATTCGGCCCTTCCCCGACGGCGAGCTCGTCGATGAGCGGCGCCGCGTGCCGAAGGAAATAGCGAAACAGCTCCGGCGGACTGTCCGCCGGGCCGGCTATTTTCCCGGCGTACCCGGGGGCGCGGAAGGAGGCGGCGGCGCGCCCGGCGGCGGCGCCTCTCCCGGCGGGGGCGCGTAGCCCGGTGGGGGCGCGTAGCCCGGCGGCGGCGCGTACCCGGGCGGTGGGGCGAACATCCCCGCGCCATCAACAGGCTGGAGGTTCACGAGCAGCGAGTCCGGCGCGTAGCGGTTCATCGCGCCCGTTCCGGCGTCGGTCGTGCTGCCGAAGAAGCCGCCGAGGATGATGTTGCCCCAGAACCAAGGCTCGAGATCCGTCGCGAGCGCGACGGTCTTGCTCTGGTAGCCGGGCTTCGACACGGTGATCTGAGTGGCCTTGTCGCGCTTGATGGGCCCGGAGAAGGGCGTCTGTCCGACGGGCGCTCCGTTGACGGCGACGGTGGCGCCCGGGACGTTCGACTGAATCGTCACGACCTGGTTGCCGCCCGTGACGATCGAGGCGCACCCCGACGACAGGGCGGCGAGACCACCGAGAACACCGACGAGGCGACCGAACGCCGAGCTCCGCATCATGCCCGGGACACTACGGGGCCGCGAAACGCCGAGGCAAACGGAAAACACAAAAATGCGTTTACGGCGGCAACCCGTCGCGAAGCGACGACGTCGCCGTCAGCTCGGTGACGCCGTCGAAAGCGCTTCGCAGAACTCGATCTGGCGCGGAACTTTGTAGGGCGCGAGGTTGCGCGCGCAGTGGTCGATGATGTCCTCGGCCTTGCAGACGCCGGCGCGCACGACGCGCGCGATCACCATCGGCCCGCCGAGGTCGTCCATGACGACGCGCGCCTGCGCGGCCTTGACCTTGGGGAACGCTTCGAGGCAGCCCTCGACCTCGCCGAGCGCGACGCGCTTGCCGTCGACCTTCACGAGGTCGTCCTCGCGGCCCGTGATCGTGACGCGGCCGCCGCGATCGATCTGGCCGAGGTCGCCCGTGCGGAACCAGCCCTCGCCGTCGACGTCGCCGATGGCGACGCCCTGGTCGCGCTTCGGCAGGTGGATCTTCGGCACGACGAGCATCGACAGCCCGCGCGAGCGCGCCCAGATCGGCCCGACCTCGCCCGCGCCCAGCTTCTCGCCCTTGGGCCCGGCGACGCGCAGGTCGACGCCCTCGAATGGCTTGCCGACGCTCGTCGGATCCTTGCCGGGGCGATCGATCGCGAGAGGGCCCGCTTGCGTCGAGTGGTAGCAGGACAGCAGGCGGATGCCGAAGCGTTGGTGGAAACTCTCGGCGATCCCGGCCGGGAGCGTCGAGCCCGAGCTCATGTAGCGCGCGCCCGCGATCTTGAGCGGCTTGACCGTCGGCACGCGCGCGAGCGCGCCGAACAACGCGGGCGTGCCCGGGAAGACGTCGACGCTCTGCTCGCGCAGCAGCTTGGCGATGCGCTTCGGCGACACCTCGTCCTCCAAGAACAACGAGGTCCCGTGCGCGAGCGACGCGAGCAGGCCGAAGTCGAAGCCGTAGCTGTGGTGCAGCGGCATCGTGCACAGCACGCGCTCGTCGGGCTTGATGTCGAGCGACGCGCCGATCGCGGCCGCGGCCGCCTCGAGGTTCGCCGTCGTCTTGAGCACGCCCTTCGGATCGCCGCCGACCGTCGCCGTGAACTGCACCACGGCGGGCCCGCTCTCGACGAGGTTGGCGATGGGCGCGCGCTTGTACAGGCTGCACGTCAGCAGCGTGCCCTGCAGGCGCCTCCGGTTCTCGGGCACGAACTTCGACGGTGGCTGTGGGCGCGCCGCGGGCGCGGGGCGCGGCGCGGGCGCGGCGACGTGGTACGTGCCGGAGCCCGTCGCGCTCTGGCCCTGCTCACCGCCGCGCGGGCGCGTGATGAGCGCCCTCAGCGGCGCCGCCTCGAGCACCATCTCGAGCTCGCGGTTGCCCATCGTCGGGTCGAGGGGCACGACGACCGCCTCGATCTTCGACAGCGCCAGCGTGAGGATCACGAAGTCGGGGACGTTGCCGAGCATGAGCCCGACCCACGCGCCCGGGCCGATGCCCATGGCGTGCAGCTCTTGCGCGCGGCGATCCACACGGTGCAAGAGACCTCTCCACGACAGGTACGTGTCCCTGTAGACGAGAGCTTTGCCGCTACCGCGATCCGTCGCGACGCTGGAAAGCCACTGGTAGAGCTGCATCGACTGCGTTGCAATGCCCGGTTTTCGAGCGGGGTCAGTCTATACGGGCCAGCGCGGATGCGACAACACCTAACGGTCTTTCTCGACGAGGCCGATCTTCGAGCGCGGCGTTTTGCCGCATGAGAAACAAAGACGTTTACGTGCGCGGCGCCAGGCTGGCGATCGCTAGCGTGCGGCGAGGACACGGGGCGCGACGTGCTCGCCCTTCTTCTCGGCGAGGTACTCGGTGACGATGCGGCGCGCCACGTAGGTGGCTTTGATGCGCCAGGTGGCCTGATTGCCCAACGTCACCGCGAACGCGATCTGCGGGTGATCGGCGGGCGCGTAGCCCACGAACCAGCTGTAGCCCACGTAGCCGTGGTCGGTCTCGGCGGCGAGCGTGCCGGTTTTGCCCGCGACCTCGACGGGGAGAATGCGACGGCCATGGCGATCGCGGAACGTCGCCTTGGCCGTCCCGATGCGCGTCGTCAGCTCCATCATCTTGCCCACCTCGCGCGCCGTCGCCGGCTCGATCACGCGGCGGGGCAGCGGCAGCGGCGACGCCACCAGGCTACCGTCGGCGGCGACGGCCCGGTCGACGAGCGTCGGCGTCGGCATGACGCCGCCGTTGGCGATCGTCGCCGCGAGCAGCGCGCCGTGCATCGGGGACAGCGTCGAATGCCAGAAGCCGGCGGCCGTGCGCGCGAACTCGAGCGGGTTGTCGCTCGGCACGTCCAGGTGCGACGGCTCGACGGGCAGCTCGAACGGGATCGCTTGGTCGAAGCCGAACGCGTGGCCCACGCGCTCGAGGCCGCTTGCCGTGAGGTGGCGCGAGGCCAGCTTGGCGAGGATCGCGTTCTGCGACTTGCCGAGGCCGTAGGCGAGCGTGTCGCAACGGCCGTCGATGCGCGGGAGATCGACGAGGTTGTCGGGGAGAACCGCCGAGACGCCGCCGTGGTAGCAGGTGCGCGTCGCGCCCGTGAGCCCGCCCGTCTCGACGAGCGCCGACGCCGACACGACCTTGAACACCGAGGCAGCCGGCGCCCACGGGTGCAGCGCGAGCTCTTCGGCGCCGAGCCGCGGGTCCGCCGACGAGTGACCGACCATCGCGAGCACGCGCCCGTCGGGGATCGAGAGCACGACCGCGCCGGCGTACGGCACGGCGAAGGCGCGCATGACCTCCTCGGTCGCTTCCTGGATGCGAGCGTCGATCGTGAGCGCCGCGCGGCCGCCGTCGTCGGTCGCGACGACGTAGCTCTGTCCCGACCGCTGCATCGTCGCGAGGTGCACGGCCGGGAAGGCGTGCGGCCCGACGGGCGCGGTCCCGATGACGCTCTGCGCGGAGGCCGTTCCCGTCACGAGGGCGGTGGAAGCGACGAGCACCGGGAGGAGGCGGATATACTCGGAAGTACGCGGCATAATGACACCGTCATACATGTAGGTGTATGTGTCAAATTCTGCACCGACCTTTACGAGGAGGGCGTAATTGGCCTACGCTGAAGGGGCGACCCGTGGCCCGAACTCCCCGCGACCCCAACGACAGCTCGGACTCGGACCACGTCCGGGCCAAGACCGTCGTTACGAGCATCAGCCGCATCTCCGAACGCCCGTCGGGCAAGGAGGCGTGCCTCGTCGTCATCTACGGGTCGGAGCTGGGCAAGAAATACAACCTCAACGCGCCGTCGCTCGTGATCGGGCGATCATCAAAATGCGACATCCAAATTGATCAGGAGTCGATCTCCCGCAACCACACGAAGATCGTCAACACGGGCAAGTCGATCCTCATCCGCGATCTCGGCTCGACCAACGGGACCTACGTCAACGACGAGCCCATCGACGAGTACGTCATGCGCGACGGCGATCTCATCAAGATCGGCCGCACGATCTTCAAGTTCCTCACGGGCGGGAACATCGAGAACGCGTACCACGAGGAAATTTACCGGCTCACGACGATCGACGGGCTCACGCAGATCTTCAACAAGCGGTACTTCCTCGAGACGATCGAGCGCGAGATTGCGCGCTCGAACCGCTACCGGCGCGAGCTGTCGCTCGTCATGTTCGACATCGACCACTTCAAGAAGGTCAACGACAGCTACGGCCACCTCGCGGGCGACTACGTGCTCAAGCACCTCGCGCAGACGGTGAAGACGCGCATCCGCCGCGAGGACTGCTTCGCGCGCTACGGCGGCGAGGAGTTCGCGATCGTGCTGCCCGAGATCGACGGCGTCAACGCCAAGCCCTTCGCCGAGAAGATCCGACAGATCGTCGAGGCGACCGAGTTCAAGTTCGAGAACACGACGATGCCCGTGACGATCTCGATGGGCGTCGCGACGATGGACGCCGAGTCGGCCGACCCGGTGGCGCTCATCAAGCGCGCCGACGATCGCCTGTACGAGGCCAAATCGAGCGGCCGCAACCGCGTCTGCGCTTGAGCGCTACTTGAACCCGGGCTCGAGGACGTCGTCGTCGCCGGGCTTGGCGTTCGCCGACGCCGTCGAGGTCGACTTGCCGCGATGGGACGTCGTCGTCGGCGCGGCGGCGGGCCTGCGCTCGGCGGCGGGCGCCGTCGGCGCGGCGAGCTTGGGCGGCTCGATCTCTTGCAGCGTCGCGAAGACCGGCGAGGGCAGGTTGGGGACGATGTACATCGTCTTCGTCTCGTAGCCCTGCTTCTTGAACACGTACTCGACCGCCGAGTCGCTGTACGGCACCTCGATCGACAGCGGCGTGAGGCCCAGCGTCTTGCCGCTCGTCGACACCATGGCGCCGTCGGGATCCGAGTTGAAGTTCACGCGCACCGTCGCGGGCCGCGACGGCAGCGTCGCCACCGGCGCCGCCGCCCGCTTGGTCTCGTGGCTCGCGCTGATGCCGGCGACGACGGCGCCCGTGAGCGACGCGATCGCGGCGAACATGACGGCGCGGCTGGTCTTTTTCTTGGGGGTGAGATCCTCGATGATCTCGCCCATGCCCTGGCGGAACGTCGACGGCGCGTTGCCGCCCGCCTGGACGACGCGGCCCGAGCCCGAGGTGAACCCGGCTCCCAGCTTCGAGCTGATGTCCATCTCGGAGCGCGCCATGGGCGACGCCGCGCGCGCGACGCCCGAGAGATCGTCGGGGATGCCGACGATGGGCGCCGCCGAGGCGTAGCGGTTCGGATCGAGGAGCGCGTCGCGCAGCTCGGCCATGGTCTGGAACCGCTGCGTGCGGTCCTTGGCCAGCGCGCGGAACAAGATGAGATCCATCTCGGGCGACAGCTCGGGCACGAGGCTGCGCACCGACGGCGGCGGCATCGTGATGTGCTTGACGATGATCTCGCCGTAGCCGTCGCCGCCGAACGGCACCTTGCCCGTGAGCATCTCGAACAGCAGCACGCCGAGCGAGTAGATGTCGGCGCGGTGATCGATCTCGGTCTTTCCCTCGCACTGCTCGGGCGCCATGTAGTACGGCGTGCCCATGACCGAGCCGGCCCGCGTCTTGTGCGTGACCTTCTCTTCGGTCTGCGTGAGCTTCGCGAGCCCGAAGTCGAGCACCTTGACGAAGTCTTTGCTGCCGCCGCGGTTGACGAGGAAGATGTTCTCGGGCTTGAGGTCGCGGTGGATGATGTGGTGCTCGTGCGAGGCGTCGAGGGCGTCGGCGATCTGAGCGCCGATCACCATGGCGCGCGTCGCTTCGAGCCGACCCTCCCGCTTCAGGCGATCGCTCAGCGCCTCGCCCTGCAGGTACTCCATGATGAAGTAGAACTCGCCGCCGGGCGTCGTCCCGAAGTCGGCGATGTCGACGATGTGCTCGTGGCCGATCTGGTTGACCGACTTGGCCTCGGTCACGAAGCGCGAGACGACCTCGGCGTTGCGCGAGAGCTCGGGGTGGATCGCCTTGAGCGCGACCTTTTTGCCAATGACAGGGTGCTCGGCCAAATAGACCACACCCATCCCGCCCTCACCGAGGCGGGAGGTGATGCGGTAGTTCCCGATTGTTTGGCCTACGTCAATCATTAGGGCAGTGCTAGCCGCGCCCCCTTTTACACCCGAACTGTATAGTGCCGCACGTTAAGAGCGTGTAACGAAGCGAATATTCCCGACTTCTGACTCCCGGAATCCCCATGGATGCAACGCTTAAAAAATGTAATTTGGACATACATATCATCACATCTCGTACCTGGATTCAAGCCCACGAAAGGTCGACGTGGGCTCGTTGGCTCAACCGAAGAGAATCGAACGTCTTTGGACCAGCAGGTCGGCGATCATCGTGTCGATCGCCGCGCGGACCTGCTCGGCCGCGGCGGCCGTCGTGGGCCCGTCGACCGGCGCGGCGACCGGCGCCCCGATCTGGATGGTCCATTTCGTCGGGACCGGCAGCAGGCCGAGCGGGCCCAGCCAGGGGAACGTCGGCGTGATGGGGATGTACGGGATCCCGAGCGGCGCCGCGAGGCTCGTGATCTTTCCCACGACGGGGTGAATCTCCTCGGCGCCGACGATCGCGACGGGGATCATCGGGACGTGAGCCTGCCGTGCGAGGCGCGCGAAGCCGCCGCGGCCGAAGCGCGTGAGGCGGTAGCGCTCGCGGTAGAGCTTGCCGACGCCCTTGAGCCCCTCGGGGAAGACGGCGAGGAGGTCGCCCTTTTCGAGGAGCGGCATCGCCGTCTCCGACGAGGCGCGCACGCCGCCGACGCGCGCGACGACGTTGGCCATCCATCCCGCGCGGAACGCGAAGTTCGCGACGAGCGGGCGCACGCGGCGGTGCTTGGGGTGGTCGCGGTGGATGCCGTAGAGCAAGAGCGTGCCGTCGTACGGGATGCCGCCCGAGTGGTTCGCGACGAGGAGCGCCGGGCCTTCGTCGGGGATGTTCTCGACGCCGAGCAGGCGCACGCGGAAATACTTCGACCACAGGAACTCGAGCACCGGCGCCGCGCGCTCGAGGAACGCCGGGTCGTGGCCGTTGTCGGGCAAGTCCTGCGGCTTCTGCGCGCCGGTGCCGTAGCCGGCGCGCATCGCCTCGACGATCGCCGCGAGCGCCGAGCGGATCGTGCCGTCGTTGTGGTCAGGCGACGTCGGCACTTCGGCCTCCGAGCGCTTCGTAGACGCTGGTGAAGTCCGGTGGCGGCGCGGCCGCGAAGTCGAGCGGCTCGCCCGTGACGGGGTGCGGGAGACCGAGCGTCGCCGCGTGCAGCAGGAGGCGCGGCGAGGGCAGGGGACGACCGCCGTCGCGCAAGAGATCGCGCACGTAGACGGTCTCGCCGACGAGTGGGTGACCGAGCTCCGACAAGTGAACGCGGATCTGGTGCGTGCGGCCCGTCTCGAGGCGCACGCGCAAGAGCGTCGCCTCGGGCAGATGGCGCAGCGCCGCCACGTGGGTCACCGCGCGCTGGCCGTCGTCGCGCGGGCCGCGGCCGCGGCGCACCGTCGAGCCGCGCAGGCCGTCGCCGCGATCGGCGACGAGCTGGGACTCGATGCGCTGGCTCTCGACGCGGCCCTGCGCGACGGCGAGGTACTCGCGGCGCGCCGTGTGCTTTTGAAACACCTCGTGCAGCGCGCGCTCGGCGAGGCGCGTCTTCGCGAAGGCGAGGAGGCCCGACGTGTCCTTGTCGAGGCGGTGCACGGTGTACAGGGGCGTCGCCGTCGCGCGCTTGCCCATGTGGCGCCAGGCATCGCGGATGAGGTCGAGCGCCGTGCCCGCGTCCTTGCGCTCGAAGGGCACGCTCGTGACGCCGGCCGGCTTCTCGATGACGACGAGGTGGCCGTCGTCGAAGACGATGCGAAAGCCGGCGATCTCGACGCGCGGGCGGGGCGCGGCCATGACGAGCTCTATGCGCGCGCCCGCTTCGACGCGCACGGCGGACTCGACGACGACCGCGTCGTTCACGCGCACCTTTCCGGTCTCGACCAGCCGTCGCACGTCATTCCAGCTCCGCCCCTCCAACCTTCGTCGCAGCGCCGCCGCGAGCGTCGTGCCCGAGTCCTCCGCGTCGAGGACGAATGTCTGATCAGGCACGGACCATGTCGTAGACCTTCGAGAGCGCCGGGTCCAGGGCCTCCGGCAAAGATCCGCCACCCTGGGCCATGTCGGCGCGTCCGCCGCCCTTGCCGCCCACGTCTTTGGCGACGGCGCCGACGATCTTTCCGGCGTTGAACCGATCGGTCAGATCCGCCGTCACCTTGGCGACGAGCGCGATCTTGTCGCCCTCGACGCCCGCGAGCACGAAGATGCCCGACTTCCACTTGTCGGCGAGCTGGTCGACGACCTCACGCAGCGCCTTCGGGTCGGCGACGTCGGCGCGGGTCGCGAGCACGCGCACGCCGCCCACGTCGCGCGCCTCGCTGCCGAGGTCGCGACCGCCGCCCGAGGCGAGCTTGCGACGCAGCTTCTCGATCTCTTTGTCGCGTTCGCGCAGCTGGTCGTGGAGCTTCGCCACCTTCGCGCCGACCTCGAACGTCGCCGCGCCCAGCACGTCGCCCGCGGCGGCCAGCTCGTCCTCGAAGCGCCAGACCTGCGCGAGCGCGCCTTCTCCCGTGACGGCCTCGATGCGGCGCACGCCCTGCGCGACGCCGCTCTCGTTCGTGAGCACGAAGAAGGCGATGTCGCCCGTGCGCGCGACGTGCGTGCCGCCGCAGAACTCCTTCGACTCGCCCATGCTGACGACGCGGACCGTGTCGCCGTACTTCTCGCCGAAGAACGCGATCGCGCCCGCCTTCTTGGCTTCGGCGATCGCCAGCACCTGCGTGTCGGTCGCGACGTTGGCGCGCACGCGCGCGTTGACGAGGCCCTCGACCTTGCGCTTTTCTTCGATCGTCAGCGGCGCGAAGTGCGAGAAGTCGAAGCGCAGGCGATCGGGCGCGACGAGCGAGCCCTTCTGCGTGACGTGCTCGCCCAGGACGGTGCGCAGCGCCCAGTGCAGCAGGTGCGTCGCCGAGTGGTTGCGGCGGATGGCGTCGCGGCGCTCGACGTCGACGGTGAGATCGACCGTGTCGCCGACGCGCAGCTCACCTTCGCTCACCTCGACGAGGTGAACCCACAGCGTCGAGACGGGGCGCTTCACGTCGAGGACGCGCGCCTTGGCTTTGTTGGACGACAGCGCGCCCGTGTCGCCGATCTGGCCGCCTTGCTCGCCGTAGAACGGCGTCTCGGCGGTGACGACGGCGACGCGCTTCGAGAACGGGCCGACCGACTCGACCTCGGCGCCGTCGGCGACGAGCGCCACCACCATGGATGACCCCGACGTCGCGCCGTAGCCGAGGAACTTCGACGGGCCGACGCGGTCGGCGACCTTCTGGAACACGGCCTCGACGGCGACCTCGCCCGAGCCCTGGAACTCGCTGCGCGCGCGCTGTTCGGCCATCGCCTTTTCAAAGCCGGGCTCGTCGACGCTCGCGCCGCGCTGCTCGGCTATGACGCGCGTGAGATCGAGCGGGAAGCCGTAGGTGTCGTAGAGCTTGAAGGCGAGATCGCCGGCGACGACCTTGGCTTGGGTCTTGTCCATCGACTCGCCCAGGATGCCGACGCCGCGGTCGAGCGTCTCGCGGAAGCGGACCTCTTCCTCGTGGCAGATCTTCTTGATGAGGCTCGCGCGCTCGTTGAGCTCGCCGTAGATCGGGCCCATCTTCACGACGACCTCGAGCGCGAGGTCGGCGAGGAACGGGTCTTTGATGCCGAGGAGCCAGCCGTGATAGACGGCGCGTCTCATGATGCGGCGGAGCACGTACTCGCGGCCCGTCTTGTCGGGGAACACGCCGTCGGCGATGAGGAACGCCGCCGCGCGCGCGTGATCGGCGATCGCGCGCAGCGAGACGCTCGATCCGGCGTAGTCCGAAGCGACGAACGGCTTGCCCGAGAGCGCCGCCGCGCGATCGATGAGCGGCTGCAGCAGATCCGTCTCGTAGTTGGAGCGCTTGCCCTGCAGCACGGCGCACAGGCGCTCGAGGCCCATGCCCGTGTCGACTGACGGCTTCGGCAGCGGGCGCCGATCGCCGGGCGCGACCTGCTCGAACTGCATGAACACGTTGTTCCAGATCTCGACCCAGCGATCGCAATCGCACGCCGGGCCGAGGCACTTGCCGCCCGCCGCCTCGACGAAGCACGGGATCTCGGCGTCCGTTCCCTGGCGGTAGTGGATCTCCGTGCACGGGCCGCACGGGCCCGTCTCGCCCATGGCCCAGAAGTTGTCCTTGTCGCCGAGCGCGATGACGCGATCGTCGCCGACGTCCGCGACCTTCTTCCACAGCTGCCGGGCTTCGTCGTCGGTGTGGTGGATCGTGTAGACGAGCCGGGCGGGATCGATCGCGTAGTCCTTCGTCAAGAGATCGAAGGCGAACTTGATGGCGTCGGCCTTGAAGTAGTCGCCGAACGAGAAGTTGCCGAGCATCTCGAAGAACGTGTGGTGGCGCGCCGTGCGGCCGACGTTCTCGAGGTCGTTGTGCTTGCCGCCGGCGCGCACGCACTTCTGCGACGTCGTCGCGCGCGGGAAGGGCTTGGCGCGCTTGCCCGTGAAGTAGTCCTTGAACTGGTTCATGCCGGCGTTGGTGAAGAGCAACGTCGGATCGTCCTGCGGAACGAGCGAGGCGCTCGCGACCTCGGTGTGGCCCTGCGCCTTGAAGAAGTCGAGGAACGTGCGGCGAACGTCGGCGGACAGTCTGGAACCCGTGGACATGAGGTGCGAAGACTAGTCGGGGTGAGCCTCGTCCTCAACAGAGTCTTGCTCGGGTTCTGATGTTCGCCCGCGACCTGCGGCGCGTGCGTCGGGTTGAGGCGCGACGTGGACAACGGCCTCGCGCAACGCAGGTGCGTCCGAGAGCCAGGGCGCCGTCGATGTCAGGTGCGAACGGACCCCGTCGTCGACGAGCAACAAGTCGACGGCGGCGCCACGGCCGCGGCCGTCGGGTCGCTTGACGAGGCGCTGCGCGACGACGCCGCGCAGGGCGCGCGCGAGGCGCCCGCGGAGGCTCGGCCGCTCGGCCCCCGCGAGCTCGACCCAGCGCTCGGCCGCGGCGCCGACGTCGGCCGCGCCCACGCCCGCGAGCACGAGCCGCCCCGTCTCGGCGGCGTGGACGGCGAGGTCGATGGCCTCCTCGTCGCGCGGCTCGCCGACGACGAGCACGTCGACGTCCTGGCGCAGCGCCGCGCGCAGGGCGGCGGCCGCCGACGGCGCGTCGAGCCCGACCTCGCGCTGCACGACGACGCTGCGCCGATCGCCGAGCGCGATCTCGACGGGGTCCTCGATCGAGACGATGTGGCAGGCGCGCGCGCCGTTGATCTGGTTGGCGAGCGCCGCGAGCGTCGTCGTCTTGCCCGCGCCCGCCGGCCCCGCGACGAGCACGAGGCCCGCGCCCGGCTCGACGAGCGCCCCGATCTCGGGCGGCAGGCCCAGCTTCTCGAGCGTGGGCGCCTGCGCCGGCACGAGCCGCACGGCGATCGTCGTGCCGCCCCGGTGCTGCGAGACCTGCACGCGCTGGCGCGAGCCGTCGGGCGCGACCAACGACAGCGCGACGTCGCCCGTACGATCGAGGATCTCGCGGCGGCGGTCGTTGAGCATCGAGAAGGCGAGGCTCTGCAGGAACTCGCGCGACAGCGGCGGCACGTCCGACAGCGTCCGCAGGTCACCGTCGATGCGCAGCACGGGCGCGAGCCCCGCCTTGAGGTGGACGTCCGAGGCCCGAAGCTGGCGCGCGGCCGCGAGGGCGCGATCGAGGAGCGCGTGCATGAACAACCGAGGGGCCAGTATATCAGGCGGGCTCCGGTCGACGCTTCGCCCGTCCCACGACCGACACACGCGCGGCGAGAATGTAGATTGTGAAAGGCGAACCGGGGTACCTTCACATCAAAGCGATGTCCGACGCCCCTGAAGCCGCGTCCTCCGCCGCCGGGCAAGAGGTGCTCGTCGTCGACGCCGACGAACAAGTCGTCAAAGGCCTCGACCGGTTGCTGACGCGCGTGGGCCTCGTCGTCACGGGCACGCCCGATCCGGTGCGCGCGCGCGACCAGCTGCTCAACAAGTTCTATGCCGTCGCGCTCGTCGACGCCGACACGCCCACGCCGGGCGGCGGCATCGAGCTCCTGCAGTTCGCGCGCGACAAGTCGCCGCTGACGTCGGTCATCGTCATGAGCGCGCGCAAGTCGTACGAGACGTCGGTCAAGGCGTTCCGCGCGGGCGCCGTCGACGTCGTGCTCAAGGAGCCCGACACGGTTCCGTACCTGCGCGAGCGCGTGCTCGAGGCGGCGAGCGAGCTGCAGCAGGTGAGCGAGCGCAACACGCTCATGGAGGAGATCTCCGAGACGCACGAGGAGTTCCTGCGTCGCATGCGCGAGCTCGCGAAGGAGGTCGTCGACCTCGAGGACCGCGCGTCGGGGCGCGGCACGGGCGACGACGACGGCGCCGACACCATGAGCGTCGTGCTCGTCGACGACGATCCTTCGGCGCTCCCGAAGCTCGAGGCCGTGCTGACGGCGGCGAACGGCTGGCACTTCCAGGTCGCCGTCACGGGCGGCGAGGCGCTCGACATCGTCACGCAGACGCGCCCGCAGATCGTGCTCGTGAAGGAGCAGCTGCCCGATCTCCCCGGCAGCATGGTCGTCAAGACGGTGCGCGCCGGCGCGCCCGACGCCGTGACGCTGCTCTACAGCCCGCCGCCGCGCGCGGGCGTCTCGGGCGAAGTGCGCATG
This sequence comes from Polyangia bacterium, assembly GCA_035549075.1. Lineage (GTDB taxonomy): Bacteria > Myxococcota_A > Polyangia > Fen-1088 > Fen-1088 > DASZFV01. Next base: position 15,427 of record DASZRT010000035.1, read on the forward strand.
GTCGACGCGACCCGCACGATCAGCCTCGTGCCCAGCTACACCGACGCCGAGCAGCTCGCGGCGCCGCTGGGCGAGATCCGCGAGGGCCTGCGCCAGAAGACGAAGGAGCGGCGCTACCTCCAGGCCTTCCGCCAGCGGAACTACGAGTTCCTACAGCGCTACGCCTCGCTCAAACAGCGCATCAAGGCCGCGCTCGACCGCGGCAAGAAGTAACTTCCTTTCGTCGGTTCACCTCCGACGGAGGCCGTCAGGCCTTCGTCGGTTCACATCCGACGGAGGTCGTCAGGCCTTCGTCGGTTCACATCCGACGGAGGCCGTCAGGCCTTCGTCGGTTCAATTGACCCGATGTAGGGCAGGTTCCGGTAGAGCTGGGCGGCGTCGAGGCCGTAGCCGACGACGAAGGCGTTCGGCGCCTCGAACCCGACGAAGTCGATCTTCACGTTGTCGGGCAGCGTCTTCTTCGCCATGAGCACGGCCGTGTGGAGCGACAGCGGTCCGCGCGCCCTGAGCAGATCCTGGAGGTACTTGAGCGTCAGCCCCGTGTCGGCGATGTCTTCGATCAACAAAACGTGCCGGCCGGAGATCGGGGCGGCGAGGTCGCTCGTTATCTCCACGACGCCCGATGACACCGTCGCATCGCCGTAGCTGCGCACGCCCAGGAAGTCGCACGACATCTGACGTGGGACCGCGCGCACGAGGTCCGACATGAAGATGAACGCCCCACGCAGGACGCCCACGACCGTGAGCGGCCCCGGCGGCAGCTTTCCGTCGATCTCGCGGGCGAGCTCCTGGACACGGCGGGCGATGGCGGGCGCGGAGATGAGCTCTTTGGGCAACATGGTCCCAACGACGGTGCACCAGGTGGCGCCCCGGGTTCAAGACGGAAGGGCCTCCGCCGATGGGAACCTGGTCGTGGCGCCGGTTGTCATTGCGTGGAAAGGTTGAAGTCGAGCATGACGAAGCATCACCCCCGGCTCGCCTCTGGTTTGGTTTGTCTGGCCCTCGCGTCGGCCCTGGGCTGCGCCGGCAAGGCCCGCGACGACGTCGCGACGCCCGGCACGCCGCCCGTTCAAGAAGTCGAGATGGACCCCATCAAGCTTCACGGGGTCAAAGGGCCGGACGGCGTCCAGCACGTCGAGACCTACGACGCGACCGAGCTCTTCGAGCGCGCCGGCGCAGCGCTTTCGGACAAGCGCTACCCCGACGCCATCCGCGACTACGAGCGACTCCTCAAGGAGTTCCCGACCGAGACCCGCTACACGAAGGCCGCCCTCTACAACTGCGGCCTCGCCTACCAGGGCGCCAAAGATTGGCCCAACGCCATCGCGCGCCTCGACCAGCTCGCGAAACAGTACCCGGGCACCTCGGACGCCAAGGACGCGCTCTTCCAGATCGGCGCGACCTACGCCGAGATGGGTAACTGGCCGACGTCGGCGACGATGTTCGCCGAGCTGCTGCAGCGGTCGGACCTCACGTCGGACGACAAGATCGAGGCGATGGCGCGCCGGGGCTTCGCGCAGTTCCAGCTGCGCGACTTCGAGACCGCCGAGCGCACCTTCAAGCAGACCGTCTGGTACTTCCAGTCGATCGAGAAGGAGGAGCGCCTCCAGACCGACTTCTACCTCGGGCTCGTGAAGTACCACCTGGCGCAGATCCCCCACGAGAAGTTCCGAGCCGCGCCGCTGCGCCTGCCCGACAAGCAGATGGCCATCGACCTCGAGGAGAAGTGCCGCCTCCTGCTCGTGGCTCAGCGCGCGTACATCGACGCGATGAAGCTCGGCAACCCGCAGTGGGCGTCGGCGTCGGGCTACCAGGTCGCGTCGCTCTACGAGGAGCTCTACGACGCCTTCGTCCACGCGCCCATCCCGCCCGACCTTCTCACCGAAGAGAACGCCGAGAAGCGCGAGGTCTACTACGAGGAGCTGCGGAAGAAGATCCGCGTCCTGCTCGAGAAGTCGCTGCGCTGGAACGAGCAGAACCTGCTCATGATCGAGCGCCTCGGCATCGACAACGAGTGGCGGGACAAATCGAAGCTCGCCTACGCGAAGCTTCAGAAGATGCTCGACCCCAGCTTCAAGGTGGAGTTCGCCGACCCGAACGCGCCAGCGACGCCCGCGGCGCCGAAGGACGCGCCGCCCACGCCGACGGCCCCCGACGGCCGTCCCGGGATGGGCGGGGGCGGTGAGCCGCTCGAGCGGAAGGCCGACTCGAAACCGAAGCCGACGACGGACCGCCAGATCCTCTAGGAAACCAGCCTCCGCCGGAGACCTGACGCGCCGTCCCGGCCGCGGAGGCCGGGAGCGCCTCGGCAAGAAGTCGGCCAAGGGGGGCTATGACCCCTTGACAGGGCGGCGCGATCGAACTATACGTTCGCGCTCTGCGCCGCCCTGGGATACCTATGCCATCCGGCGCAGACCTTCAAAGTCATCAGAATCACAAGATAACGAGGTCCGAATCGTAACGACGCAGGTGCTGGCGTAGCTCAACTGGTAGAGCAGCTGATTTGTAATCAGCAGGTTGCGGGTTCAAGTCCCTTCGCCAGCTCTCCAGAGACAGAACGCCAGAGCTGATACTCGCTTAACGGCAGCACACCTTCGGGACGGGTTCCCGAGTGGCCAAAGGGAACAGACTGTAAATCTGTCGTCTCTGACTTCGATGGTTCGAATCCATCCCCGTCCACAATCAAAAAACAAACCTAATCAAAGTTTTCCAATGAACGAGGAGACGACACACGCGGGAGTAGCTCAGTTGGTAGAGCTCCAGCCTTCCAAGCTGGACGTCGCGGGTTCGAGCCCCGTCTCCCGCTCGCAGAAAGCACTCCCGCCCACGTAGCTCAGTTGGCAGAGCACGTCCTTGGTAAGGACGAGGTCGCCCGTTCAATCCGGGTCGTGGGCTCGACGCGGTACGGGCAAGTCAAAGCAAACATCGGAACGACAGGCGCACAGAGGATAAAGCGATGGCCAAAGAGAAATTCGTCCGCAACAAGCCGCACCTCAACATCGGCACGATTGGTCACGTCGACCACGGCAAGACGACGCTGACGGCGGCGATCACGAAGGTGCTCACGAAGAAGGGCTTCGCGAAGTTCCTGGCGTACGACCAGATCGAC
>DASZRT010000036.1:0-36101 GCA_035549075.1 Polyangia bacterium
AGGGAACGGACGCGCGCCGCGCGCGGGCGCGGGGCGCGCGCCGGGCTCACGCGCGCCGACGCGAGGTGCGCCTTCGTCGGGCGTCGCCGCGCGACGACCGATCGGCAGCGGGCGCGTTGCGCGTGCTCCGTCTTCGCCGACGTAGTCGGGCTTCAAGATCGCGTCGGGATCGATGCCGCCGCCGTTGCCCTCGGGCAGGATCGGCGCCGCGCTCCTGTTGCCGCCCTTGTCCATCTGGTTGTTCACGAACAGCAGCAGGTCGTCGAGCTGCTGGTTCGAGTACTTCTTCCAGTCGACCTGCACGCCGGCGCGCCCGAGCCGCGCGCCCTTCGCGCAACGGCCCGTCGAGTCCTTGAGCTCGTCGAGCGAGTACGTGCGCCAATCGACCTGCATGGCGCAGAAATCCTTCAGCGTGCGCGTCTCGGCGATGCGCTGCGACCAATCCTCGAGCTCGTCGACCGAGGCGGTGCGCCAGTCGACGTCGACGCCGTCGCGCTGCAGCTGATCGGCGAGCTGCTTGCGGCGCGCGGTGTCGCCGCTGGCGTTCGCGGCGGGCGCGCGGCGCGGCGGCACCTGCGCGCGCGCGGCGCACGACGGTCCCAACACGAGCACGAGCGCGAGACAGACGAGGCCGAGGCGCGACGGCATCGGGCGATCGAAGCAGCGAACGGGCGCGCGATCAAGGGGGCGGGTCGAGCGCAAGGGGCACCTCAAAAGAACGTCGGAGAGAAAGTGTAGCGGATCAGAAGACGCTCACTCCTCGTCTTCCGGGTCAGGCGTGATCTCGCCGCCGCGTTCGAGCGCGCGGTAGAGGGTGCGACGATCGATCCCCAGCACCTCGGCGGCCTTCTTTTTGTTGCCGCTGCACTCGCCCAAGACCAGCTGGATGTAGCGCTGCTCGAGCTCGGCGAGCTTGGGGCGCTTGCCCACCTCGCCCAGCAGGCCGCCCGTCTCGGCGCTCGCTCCTGGCTCGGCGCCCCCGCCCACCTCGGGCGGCAGGTCCGAGGGCAAGATCACGCTGCCCTTGGCGACGGCGACGGCGCGCTCGATGGCGTTCTCGAGCTCGCGCACGTTGCCGGGCCAGGCGTAGCTCGTCAGCAGCCGCAGCGCCTCGGGCGACATCGCCGTCGGCGGGCGGCGCTCGCGCAGCGCCGTCTTGTTCAGGAAGTGTCCCACGAGCATCGGGATGTCTTCGCGGCGCTCGCGCAGCGGCGGCAGGCGGACGGTGACGACGTTGATGCGGAAGTAGAGGTCCTCGCGGAAGCGGCCCGCCTTCACCTCTTCTTCGAGGTCTTTGTTGGTGGCGCAGACGAGGCGCACGTCGACCTTGATCGAATCGGTGCCGCCCACGGGGCGGACCTCGCCGTCCTGCAACGTGCGCAGGAGCTGCGCCTGCATCTTCGGCCCCATGTCGCCGATCTCGTCGAGGAACAGCGTTCCGCCGTGGGCCATCTCGAAGAGGCCGCGCTTGGCGGCGACGGCGCCGGTGAACGCGCCCTTGGCGTGCCCGAAGAGCTCGCTCTCGAGCAACGACTCGGTGAGCGCCGTGCAGTTCACGGGCACGAAGGCGGCGCCCGCGCGCGGCGAGTGCGTGTGGATCGCGCGCGCGACGAGCTCCTTGCCCGTACCCGACTCGCCGTGCACGAACACGGTCGCCGTCGACGCGGCGACGCGCGCGACCAGCTTGTAGACCTCGAGCATGACGGGCGTCTTGCCGACGATGTCTTGCAGGTTCGTGCGCGCGTCGGGCGGCACGGTCTTCTGCTCGGCGACGAGGCGCTTGCGCTCGAGCGCGCGCCCGACGGTGAGCTTGAGCTCCTCGACGTTGAACGGCTTCGAGACGTAGTCGTAGGCGCCGCGCTGGATCGCCTCCATCGCCCCCGTGACGTCGCCGAAGGCGGTGATGAGGATGACGGGCGTGAGCGGCGCGTGCTCGGTGAACGCCTTGAGCACGTCGAGGCCGCCCGAGCGCTCCATGCGCACGTCGGAGACGACGAGATCGTAGCGACCCGCGACGGCGCGCTCGACGGCGCCGGCGCCGTCGTCGACGGCTTCGACCTCGAAGCCCTCGCCGCGCAAGATCTCACACAGCAGATCGCGCGCGACGCGATCGTCTTCGGCCACCAGAACGCGTGTGGTCAACCTCGGCCTCCGGCGATTCTCAAGCGGGGGTTCGTCGTCGAAGACGTCGACGAGGACGTCGAGGTGGGCGACGAGCTGACGGGCGTGCCGTCGCGCGGGATGCGCACGTAGAAGGTCGAACCTTTGCCCGGCTCGCTCTGCACGGTGATCGTGCCGCCGAGCGCGGCCGTGAGCTGGCGGCAGATCGCGAGGCCGAGGCCCGTGCCCTTGCCGCGGCCCTTCGTCGTGTAGAACGGCTCGAAGATGCGGCGCAGGTCGTCGGGCGAGATGCCGTGGCCCGTGTCGCTCACGGTGATGAGGATGTCGGCGTCCTCGGGCACGGCCGTGATCTTCACGCGCCCGTCGCGGGCGTCGGGCAGGGCGTCGAGCGCGTTCGAGAGCAAGTTCACGACGATCTGCCGCAGCAGGCCCGCGTCGGTGACGACCTCGCCGATCGTCGGGTCGACCTCGAACGACACGGCGGCGCGCCGCGCCTCGGTGCCGCGCACGAGCTCGACGGCCTCGGCGATGAGCGTCGGCAGCTCGGTCGGCTTGCGCTCGGGCTCGAGCGGGCGCGTCGAGTCCAGGTAGTCGCGCACGATCTTGCTGATGCGCTCGACCTCGCGCGCCGAGACCTCGAGCCTGTCGCGCAGCGCCGGCGTGAGATCCTTCTGCAAGAGCGCGAGCTGCACGTGCCCCGACACCGACGACAGCGGCGTGCCGATCTCGTGGGCGAGCTGCGCCGCGAGCTGCCCCAGCGTCGCGAGCCGCACCTTCGAGGCGTTGTCGCGGCGCATGTCGTTCAGCAGGCGGTTCACCTGCGCGAGCGTCGCGTTCTTCTCGGCGAGGTCGTGCGTCGCCGCCTCGATCTCGACGGCGAGGCGCTGGTTGAACGCGCGGATCTGCGCGTCGGCCTGCGACAGCTGGCCCAGCATGCGGTTGAACCCTTGCGACAGGCGCCCGACCTCGTCGACGGTGTCGACGGGCACGCGCCGCGACAGGTCGCCCTTCTCGACGTCGCGCATGGCGCCCGCGAGGACCTCGAGCGGCTTGCCGACGACGCGGTTCGTGATCAAACCCGAGACGAGCGTCAGCACGATGACGAAGGCGATCGCGAAGACGATCGAGATCTGCTCCTCGGTCTTCAACATCGCTTCGACGGGGCCCAGCGTCCAGCGCATGTCGAGCGTCGCCTTCCACGGGCCTTTGAGGTCGACGGGCAATTCGATCGGCAGCTCTTGCGCCTCGCCCGCGCTCTGCGCCTTCGTGAAGCCGAGCGGCTGCCGGTTGAACGGCTGGAAGCGCGTGATCTCGGGGCGGTCGCCGCGCGGCGCCGCGATCCGGCTCGAGGGCGACGAGGCCTCGCGGTAGACGTAGAGATCGAGGCGCACGATGCGTGCGTGGCGGTTCAGGTAGCCGAGCAGCTTCTCCTCGAGGTCGCGATCGTCGGCGTCGGCCTCGACGCTCTTCAGATCTTCGGCGATGTCGTGCGCGAGCTCCTCGGCGGAGGCCTGCGCCTCTTTGATGATGCGGTTGCGCGTGACGACCATGCGGCCCCACGACGCGACGCCGACCGTGACGGCGACGCTGACCGCGATCAGCCAAATCTTGGTCCGAATCGTCACGGCTCACCAATCTAACGCGGTTCTAGCAGGCGAGCGTAGGCCGGCTTCGCCGGACCCCAAATAGAAAAACCCCCGACGGCCGCGAGGCCACCGGGGGCTTTTTGGTTGGCAGGAGCAGACGACCTAGCGGCCGCCTTTTCCAGCCAAGGAGAACTACTTCTTCTCCTCGGCCTTCTTCTCCTCGCCACCCTCGGCCTTCTTCGCCTTCTTCGCCTTCTTCTCCTTCTTCGGAGCCTCGGCGGCGGGCGCCTCGTCAGCGGCGTGAGCGATCGTGCCGGCGGCGAACGTGAACACGAGGGCGAGGAAGATCGAGCGAACGAGCGTCATGGGAGACTCCTGGATTGAGTGTTCAAACAACCGGGGCCGACTTGCCCAGGCGGCGGCCATCCGTGCAGTCGACGTGCCACGCGGGTCACGTGACGTCCGCGCCCCACGATCGTGAAGTCTCGCGCACTTGCGCGGTGCGTTTGGGCCCGCCGACCTGCACAGTGGGGCGGTCCTGCTCGGCGGCCGGACGGATGTGCGCAGAACCGCCACACGAGAGGCCGGGAGCCGGTCGGGACCGCCTTCCTTACTTACCGGGCGCGGTCAGGATCGCGATGTGGGTCGCGCCGGCTTTCTTCGCGGTCGACATGATGTCGACCGCGTTGCCGAGCAGGACGTTCTTGTCGCCGCGGATGAGCAGCGTCTCCGAGCCCACGTCGGCGAGCGCCTTGCGGATCTCCGCCTCGAGCGCCGGGATCTCGACCTTCTTCGCGCCGAGATAGAGGTCGCCCGTCTTCGTGACGGTGAGGACGGGATCGCTGCGCCGCTGCGAGACCGGGCCCGCCGCGTTCGCTTTCGGCAGCACGACCTTCATCCCGGCGCGCGACGAGTCCGACGACTCGATGAGCGCCGTCGACGTGACCATGAAGATGATGAGGAGGACCAGGAAGATGTCGGTGAGCGGCGTGATGTTGATTTCCGCGACGATGGACTCTCCGCCGCCTTCGGGCTCATCGACGCTCGACCCATCGTCGAGCTGGACGTTCATCGCCATGGCTACGTCGTCGTCGTCGCGGGCGTCGTCGTCGCGGGGGCGGGCGTGGCCGGGCGTGACGCCTGCTGGCTCAGCGCCGCGAGGAACTCCTCGGAGAACAGCTTGTACTGCATCGCGATGCCGGCGATGCGCGAGACGAAGTAGTTGTAAGAAATGACGGCGTAGATCGCGATGAGGAGGCCGGCCGCCGTCGCGACGAGCGCGGCGGCGATTCCCTGCGAGACGACCTTGAAGCCGCCCGTGCCCGCGACGGCCATCGACTGGAAGGCCTTCAAGATGCCGACGACCGTGCCGAACAGGCCGACGAACGGCGCCGACGAGCCGACGGTGCCGAGCGCCCACAGGTAGCGCTTGAGGCCGAGCACGGCGGCCGCGCGCTGCGAGGTCACCGCCTCGGTGGTCTTCGTCGGGTTCTTTTGGAAGACCTGCAGGCCGCGCTCGAAGACCTCGGCGAGCGGCACGGGGAACATCTCGCACAGCGCGGCCGCCTTGCCGAGGTCGCCGTGCTCGAGCGCGTCGACGACGCGGTTCTTGAAGGCCTCGGACTTGGGCAGGATGTTCCAGAGCGCGTAGAGGCGCTCACAGATGACCGTGAGCCCCGCGAGCGACCACGCGAGCAGCAACGTGAGGATGAGCCACTCGTCGCGAACGAGGTTCCGAATCGTCTCCCAGGTCATGCGCGCGAGAGTCTAGCCCGGAACTTGTGGCCTCGCCCGCGTCGAGGATCACGAGACGTCCTATAATGGGGCGCTTTGACGACGTCATCGGCCGCCGCGCCCGTGGGCGCGTTGCCCTCGGGCACGCGCCTCGGGGCGACCCTCGCGTGGGCCGAGGTGACGCTCACGCTCGCCGACGTCGCGCTCGTGTCGGCGCCCGCGCTCGCGCTCGCGTCGCAGGCGCTCGCGGCCAGCGGCGAGTTGCCGCGCGTGCTGCCGATCGTCGGCGCGCTGCTCGTGGCGTCGTGGGTGCGCGCCGCCGACCTGCTGAGGCCCGTGATCGCGGCGCGCAACGCCAAGCGCGTCGGACAGGCCTTGCGCGAGGCCGACGTCGAGGCCGCCGAGCGCGCCATCGCGCGCGCGCCGCTGGAGATCGCGCTCACGCGATGGGCGATCTGGACGGCGGCGGGTGTCGTGCTCGCGCTTCGCCTCGTGGTCACGGGGCGGCTGCCCGTGCCCTCGGCGCTCGGCGTCGCGTGCGTCGGCTTCTTGCACGCGGGCGGCGTCGCGGCGGCGCGCGCGCTCACCTGGCAGCGCGTGCTCGCGCGCGCGCGGCGCAGCGTGCTGCCCAACTACGATCCGCTGCGCGCGTTCTCGTACGACTACCGGCGGCGGCTCGCGGGCGTCGCCGTGACGCTGCTGGCGCTCGCGCACGCCGTCAACGCCGCGCTCGCCGCCGTCTTCACCGAGATGACGTCGCGCCAGTCGGGCATGCTCCTGGCGCTCACGGTGCCGGCGCTGCTGATCCCGATGGCGTTCTGGTACGCGTCGCTCGCGAAGCGCACGCGGCCCATCGAGCAATACTTCGATCTCGCCGTGCGCCGGTCGGGCGCGCGCGGGCCGACGCGCGACGACCCGGGCGCGATCGCGGCGTTTCAAGCGGCGCAGGCGCTGCCGTACCGCCTCGCGAGCTACCAGGCGATCGCCTGCGCGTTCGCGGCCGTCGCCGTCGTGCTCGCGGGGCGGCAGCTCACGGGCTTCGACGCCACGACGGCGGGGCGGCTGCTCGGCTCGATGGCGCTCGTCATCCTCGCGATGGGCCTCTACGAGACGCTGCTGCTGCGCGATGTGTTGCGGCCGCTGCTCGCGCAGCTGGGCTCGCGTCATCGGCTGCCCATCGTTTCGATCCGCTCGCCGATCACGCTGAAGAAGAAGCTCGTGACGTTCTTCGGGAGCGTCATCGTGTTCGCGTCGGGCCTCGTGCTGCTGTTCGCGCTGTCGCCCACGCGCGCGCCCGGCGTCATGGCGGGCTCGGTGTCGCTCGCGCTCGCGCTCGCGCTCGGCCTCGTCGTGCTCATCGTGCGCGATCTCGTGACGCCCATTCGCACGCTGGAAGAGCGCAGCGACGAGATGGCGCGCGGCGAGCTCGCCCGCCCCGTGCCGCCGTCGGGCGAGGCCGACGAGATCGGGCGCCTCGCGTTTGCGTTCGAGGAGATGCGGCGCGCGCTGCGCGACAAGCTGCGGTCCACCGAGTCGCTCAACATCGATCTCGAGCGCGAGGTGCGGCGCCGCACCGAGGTGCTCGAGCAGCGCAACGTCGAGCTGCACGACGCGCTCGAGAAGCTGCGGCGCGCGCAGGACGATCTCATCCGCACCGAGAAGCTCGCGTCGATGGGCCGGCTCGTCGCCGGCATCGCCCACGAGATCAACAACCCCGTCAACGCCGTCATCAACACGCTGGGCCCGCTGGAAGAGGCGCTGCGCGAGCTCGCCGAGGCGAAGGATCCCGCCGACGCCGCGCGCGCGGCGGGCGAGGCGCGCGACATGTTGAGCGTCGTCCAGCGCGGCGCCGCGCGCACGAAGGGCATCGTGCAGGCGCTGCACAACTACTCGCGCGGCGACGAGGAGAAGCCCCGCGACGTCGTGCTCGCGCGTGGCGTCGACGACACGCTCGATCTGCTGCGCCATCGCCTGAAGAACATCCGCGTCGAGAAGGACATCGATCCCTCGATCCGCCTGAGCGGCTTCGCGGGCCAGATCGATCAGGTGTTCATGAACCTGGTGACGAACGCGGCGCAAGCGATCGGGGACCGCGAGCGGGGCGGCACGATCCGCATCGTCGCGGCGCGCCCCACGGTGGACGCGCGCGAGATCGAGATCACCGTCTCCGACGACGGCCCGGGCATTCCGCCCGACGTCATGTCGCGCATCTTCGATCCGTTCTTCACGACGAAGGACGTCGGCGAGGGCTCGGGCCTGGGCCTGTCGATCGTCCACGGCATCGTCGAGCGCCACGGCGGCCACATCACCGTGCAGAGCCGCGTGGGCGAGGGCACGACGTTTCGGATCACGCTGCCCGTGGGCGCGCGCGGGTAAACGAGGTCGTCGTTGCGGACGATCCGTCGGCGTGGTTGATCAGTCGTCGATGAACCGTCGTTGGCTCGCGTTGCTGCTCGTCGGGCTGGCGGCGTGCCACTCCCGTCCGCTCGCGCCGACGGACGGCGGCGGCACAGACGGCGCGCGCGACGCGGGTGATGCGGCGTCGACGGGCGCGGGCGCCGATGCGGCAAGCGACGCGGCCACGCTCGTCGACGCGAACGCCGATGCCGGCACGGGCTGCCAGGTCGGCTCGTTCCCTTTGCAGTCGGTCTCCTGCTCGACGGGCGCGTGCGGCGCCGTGTGCGCCAACGCGTGCGTCGATCTCCAGAACGATCCCAGCCACTGCGGATCGTGCGACGGGAGCTGCCCGTCGACTTCGGCGTGCGTCGCGGGAAAATGCGGCCCCGAGGTGCGCACGATCGTGCCCGCCGCGCCCGGGTGTCTCGGGCTGCGCCTCGCGGCCGATAGCCAGTGGCTCTATGTCGCCGACGTCGGGCATCGCACGCTCTCGGCCTTCGCGCCGAACGGCACGTCGACCGTGCTCGCGTCCGCCGCCAACTTCGCGCTGCTCTACCCTGACTTCACCGCTGATGGCACCACGGGCGCCCGGGGGCCCGCGCCCATCGTCGTGAACAACGGAATTGTCTATTGGATCGGCGCCGCGACGCCTGCGACAGCGTCGGCGGATCCGTCGACCGGACCGCTCATCGGTGGCCTCGGCACGATGATCTTTTCGACGACGTTGTCGGGCGCCGTCCGCGCGGTCTTGCCGCCGGCGTGGAAACCGCAAGATTTCATCCGCGCCATCGCGTCGTCGTCCGACGGAGCCACGCTTTTCTTCGCCGACGGCAAGAACTTCTATTCGGTTCCGACCGAGGGCACCGTGGAACACGCGGTCTTGCTCGGCGAGAGCGGCGCCCACGGATGGAGCGAGACAGCTTCCTCGCTCGTCGCCGACCTCGATCACCTCTACTTCCCCGTCGCGTCCGACGAGTGGGTCGAATCGTTCGACTTCACGCAGACGTGCACGCCGGCCGCCGACGCCATCGCGCCGATCGCGCCTGGCTGCGCGAACTGGATCGTCGGCTCACACGCCGGCACCGTGCTCGACAACGTTCAAGTCTTCGGTGGCTACGTCTACTGGGCCGACCAAGCCGGTGTGTCGCGCGCGCCGACCGCCAACCTGATGCGGCGGGGCGACACCGGCGGCGCGGATTTCTCGGGGTGGTGGAGCGACGATGCCCCGACGGGCTTCGTCGCCTTGCAGGATTCGGCAGGCGTTCGCGCTTTCCTGACGACGGAGGCGGGCACGATCGCCGAGACCGTCGGCGATCCCAACGGGTCGGCCACGGCCATCGTCAACGCGACACGCCCCATCGCGCGCGGGCAGCTCGGCGCGAGCTCGATCACCACCGACGGGAGGACGGTCTTCTGGACGACGCCGAATTGCGACGTCCTCGGCGTGACCGCGCCGGCTGATTAAGGCAGCGTCGGCGGCGTCGTGCGATCCGCGGACGGCGGGTCGCAGCTGAGCGTCTGGAGAAACGCGACGAGGTCGCTCTTCTCGTCGGCGGTGAGATCGAGGGGCTGCAGCTGCGCCGTGGGCGTGCCCACGGTGTCGGACGCGTGGCCGGCGTCGTAGTGGTCGACGATCTGATCGAGCGTCGTGAAGAAGCCGTCGTGCATGTATGGCGCCGTGAGGGCGACGTTGCGCAAGCTGGGCGTGCGGTAGGCGCCCACGAGCGCGTCGTCGAGCTTCATCGACACGAAGCTCATACGTGACGTGTCCGTCGGCGCGTCGCTCCACGTCGAGTCGCGCCGGAACTTGTTCTGCTGAAGCTTGTCGATGCCGTCGCGCGCGCCCCAGGGGATGCAGTTCTTGGGGCCCGCGTGCGTCGCCGTCATCTCGGCGCAGTCGCACACGCCGCCGGCCGGGCAATCGGTGACGCGTGGGATGGCCATCCCTTCTTGCGGCACGCCCAGGTTGTGGAACGCGCTGTCCGAGAACAGCGGCGTGTTGTGGCAGTCGTTGCACGCCGCCTTACCGATGAAGAGACGCGCGCCGCGCTTGGCCGAGGGCGAGATCGCCGTCGACGTCGTGCCGTTGCCTTCTTGCACGTCGAGCGTCCAGCGATCGAACGCCGACGCGCCCGTGACGAGCGTCGTCTCGTAAGCAGCGATCGCCTTACCGAAGTTCACGAGGACGCGCGTGACCTGCGCCTGATCGTCGGCCGCCATGCAGTCGAACGCGTCGCCGAACGGCTCGGTCGTCGAGCCGGCCTGGCAGCCGGCGACCTTGCCGGGTTTGCCCTGCAGCGGGAAACGCGGCCAGCAGCTGGCCGAGCCGTCGGTCGACGTCACGCTCCGGCACGCGGCGGGGCACGCGTCGCCGGCGAGCGCGCACTGGCCCGCCGTCGCGCCGCTCGTCACGAGCAGCGGTATCCACTTCGAAGACGGACCGTCGGTGGGCAACGGGTGATCGGCGAAGACCGCGTTGTAGCGATCGCGGTAGAGGTCGGTGATCACCCACGCCGTGCCCAGGCGGTTGCCGTTCGTCGTCAGCGCGTTCTCGTTGTCGGCGACGGCCTGCGCCCACATCGAGTCGATGCGGCCGTTCCACGTCTGAATCCGATAGAAGGCGGCGTCGAAGATCGGCAGCGAGTTCGAGAAGCCCCAGCCCGCGCCAACGGACACGTTGCCGCGCGCGGCGTCGACGCTCCCGTTCGCGGGATCGTGACAGCTCACGCACGCGACGCCGGCGTTCTGTCCCTTCGGGACGCGGCCGTACGGCATCGCGCGGTTGAGTGAGTCCATCGCCGTCGACGGGCCCGAGAAGCGCGTGTCGTGGAAGAACAGCTTGCCGAGCGCGATCGCCGCGTCGTTGCCGACGTACTTGTTCGAGGGATCCGTCGGCGCGGTGTCGGGCAGGTTCGCGAGCGACAGCAGCTGCGACTTCTCCTGTTCCGTGAATTGGCAGCCGTCGTCGGGGCACAACAACCCGTCGACTTGCGAGCAAGCGGCCATCGAAAGCGCCAACGAAACGGATCCGACAATTGAAATGGAACGTTGCATTCGTCCTCCAAACAACCGGCAAACGACCTTCGGCCGGCTGACGGGGGACTTTATGGCTGCCGTCAAACGTAAGGCTCATCGCTGTTGGCGAGGCCGTGGAGTATGGGCGGCGCGGCTGTAGGGACGCCGTCGATCGCCGCCCACACGCGAAAAGCGGAGGGATCTGCGGCCACTTCCGCCGCCCCTAAAGGTTTCCCCGAGACGCCCGATCAGGCCCACCCCATCGAGAAAAATATCGTGGTTTTCATTACTTTTACAACATGTCAGTTTCCTCACAATTCCTGAGAACAAAGGAACTTCTGTCCTGATGCAGCACGCTCACCCCGGAATGCGCCGTGTCTCGAGATGCGGTGCGTCCGAAGCAAAAATGGAGGCCAGATGAGCGCACGCTCGAGTGAGTCTCGGATCGCCGGCGTGATGCTCACGCTGCTCCTGGGTGGCGGCGCGCTCGCGCTGGTTCGCGTGCTGCCGCAACGGCCGTTCATTTCGTCGGTTTTGATCGCGCTGATGATGGGCTCATTGGTCGTCAATTTGCCGACGGGCCATTGGTTGCGGATTCGTTACGACGATCCGGCAAACAACCCGTTCATGCCGGGCCTCAACTTCGTCGGCAAGCCGCTGTTGCGCGCTGCCGTCGTGCTCATGGGCCTGCGCATCGAGGCGCACGACTTCGGCGCCGGACAGCTGCTCACGATCGGGCTCACGCTCGCGGCGGCGATCCCCGCGACGTTCTTCCTGACGCACGCGCTCGCCGTGCCGCTGCGCGTGCCGCGGCCGCTGGCCGATCTCGTCTCGGCGGGAACGATGATCTGTGGCGCGTCGGCCGTGAACGCCGTCGCGCCCGTCATCGGCGCGCGCCGCGAAGATCAGGCGCTCGCGCTGGGCACGGTCTTCCTGTTCAGCGCCGTCGCGCTCGTGGCGTTCCGCCCGCTCGCCGTCGCCGTGGGCCTCGCGCCGCACGACGCGGGCGTCTGGGGCGGCCTGGCCGTCAACGATCTCGCGAGCGCCGTCGCCGTCGGCGCGCAAATGGGGCCGGGCGGCGCCGAGATGGCCGCCGCGAGCAAGTCGCTGCGCATCCTCATGCTCGCGCCGATCCTCATCGCGTTCGGCGTCGCGCGCCGTCCTGAGGCGCGCGCGGGCGAGCTGCGCCGCGCGGCCGCGAAGCACGTCCCGGGCTTCGTCGTCGGCTTCATGGTGCTCGTCGCGGCGCGCGCGGCCGTCGACCACGTCGCCGGCGACCTCGCCGCGTGGCGCGCGATCCTCGCCGCCGACAAATTCGCGGTCGAGCTCGCCATGGCCATGGTCGCCGCGAGCATCGGCCTCAACCTGCGCGTCGACGGGCTCCTCGGCGCCGGCTGTCGCGCGGTCGTCCTCGGCGCCGTCGCGGCGTCGGCGATGGCGGGGCTCAGCCTGACGCTCGTGTTCCTGGGCGCGCGCGGGCTCTACGTCGCCGTGTTCGCGACGGCGGCGCTCGCCGTCGCCGTCACGTTCACGGCGTTTCGCGTGGCCCGTCACGCCGAGGCCGTCGCCGACCGCGATCAGCGCCGCCGCTACCGCGCCGTCCGCACGATGAGCGGACACGTGCGCCTCGCGCCCGTCACGGGCGAGTACCGAATTCCCTGACCGCAGTCGTTCGAAAACAAATCGGAGGTCGTAGCGAATGCGCGCAATGCCAATCGGAACCAAGGCTCGATTCATCGGGTTCGCCGCGATGTTCACGGCTGGGCTCGGAGGTTGTTCGGGCCCCGGTGACGCCACGCCCGTCGTCGAGTCGGAGTCGGCCGCGGCGTACGGCGCCGACGACACGCCGCTGTCCGGCTGCGACGCGACCGTCGTCGCGCGCGGCATCCCCGGCGCGGGCGCCGTCGCGCAAGTCGGCACGTTCCACCCCGGCAGCCCCATTCACGACAAGCCCGCGCTCGCGGCGTCGACGGCGCCGGGTACGGTGCTCGACGGCCGCCGCTTGCTCGTCGCGAGCACGTCGAGCTTCGGCGAGCCTCTCGCGCGGCCCGAGGAGGCGCCAGGCGCCGTGCTTTCGCTCGACGTGAGCCAGGGCGTCGTCGACGTGCCGGCCGACTTCGCGACGGCGGGCGGCCAGGCCGCGACGCCCGACGGGCGCGTCATGATCTACACGGCGCAGAACGCCGCGTTCCTCAACTCGGTCACGAGCCCGACGGCGGTGACGGCGGCGCTGCCGGCGGCGAGCTTGCCGCTCGGCGTGTCGATCAACCGCGGCTTCGGCCGCCCGTGGATCGCCAACGCGCCCGCGGGCCGCGACGCCGACGGCACGATCACCGTCGAGGATCCCAACGGCGCTCCGCTCGCGGGCGCGCCCTCGGCGATCGCGGGCGGCGTGTTCGCGGGCGACGAGACCAACCGCGACGCTTCGACGACGAAGGGTCTCGATTCGGGCGCCGTCGCGACGGCGCTGCTCACGAAGTCGCCCGACGGCTCGGGCAAAGCCGTGTTTCTCGCCGCCGAGGGCGACGGCAGCGTCGTCCAGGTGCACGTGCTGAAAGGCGTCGACGGCCTCGTGCCCGCCGGCACGTTCACGCCGCTGCCCACGCTCACGACGGCGGCCGCCGAATCGACCGACCCGCACAGCGCGACGCGCGTCGGCCTCGCCTTCAACTGGGTCCCGGCGCGCACAGTCTTCGTGACGGACCCGCTGGCCAACCGCGTCCTAGCGCTCGACCTTTCGTCCGACGCCGTGAAGTTCTCGTCGGCCGCGCCGCGCGCCATCACCTCGCGCGCCTTCAACGTCCCCGTCGACCTCGCGCCCGCCGTGCCCGAGATCGCCAACGGCAACTTCGCGAGCAACACGACGCTCGGCGGCGGCTCGGATCTCTACGTGCTCAACCGGGGCAACAACTCGATCGTTCGCCTGTCGCAGGCCGGCCGCGTGCTCGACGTGCGTCGCATCTCCGTCGGCGACGCGAGCGCGCGCGGCTTCCGCGCGAACGGCATCGCCGTGTCGGAAGACGCGCAGACGATCTGGGTGACGGCGACGCTGCCGAACCGCGGCGGCGTCGTGCTGCAGATGCGCGCGTTCGGCGCCGGCTTCGTCACGCCCGGCCTCGTCCTCGAGGCGCGCGCCCACGGCGCGACCGACGCCGTCTCGACGGGTGGCGACGTGTTCTCGCACGAATTCGGTGTGTTTCAGGGCCTGGGGCCGTTGTTCAACGCGCGCGGCTGCGGCGACTGCCACGCGAGCCCGACGGCGGGCGGCATGGGCCTCACGGCCGAGACGCAGGTGACGCGCGTGGGTCGCCTCACCGGCTCGACGTTCGATCCGCTCACGGGCCACGGCGGCCCGATCGCGCGCACGCACTCGATTCGTCAGTTTGGCTTCTATTGCGGCCTGCAGACGGGCGTCACACCGCTGGCCAACGTGACGTCGGTGCGCAGCGCGATGACGTTGCGCGGAACGGCGCTCATCGACGCCGTCCTCGACAAGGACGTGCTCGCGGTGCAAGCGGCGCAGGACGTGGCCGTGCGCGGCCGGCCCAACACGCTCGCCGACGGCCGCCTCGGCCGCTTCGGGTGGAAGGGCCAGATCGCGACGCTCGTCGAGTTCATGGGCGCGGCCTTCCGCGACGAGATGGGCATCACCAACCCGCTCGAGCCCGATGACCTCGTGCGCGGCTGCGGCTCGGCGTTGCTCTCGCCCGAGGTCGACGCCGTGCCGTTGCAAGACGTCGCCGCGTTCATGAGCACGCTCGATCCGCCCGTGCCCGCGACGACGTGCACGACGTCGACGGGCGCCGCCGTCTTCAAGGCGACGGGCTGCGCGAGCTGCCACACGCCGTCGCTGCCGGGGCCGGGGCGCACGGTCGATCTCTTCTCGGACCTGATGCTGCACGACATGGGCCCGGGCCTCGACGACAAGTTCCAGATGGGCACGGCCGCCGGCAACGAGTGGCGCACGATGCCGCTCTGGCGCCTCTCGGAGCGTGGCCGCTTCCTGCACGACGGCCGCGCGACGACGATCGATGCCGCGGTCGCCGCGCACGGCGGTCAGGCAGCGTCGAGCGCGGCCGGCTTCGCGGCGCTCGACGCCGACTCGCACCAGGCGCTGCTCGACTTCCTCGGCTGCATCTGATGAGGGCACGGAGATCGTTGGGCGTTTTGCTCGCCGTGGCGGGCGCGACGCTGTCTCCCGTGGCACGCGCGGCGCCGCCGACCCCGGCGACGGCGCCCGCGCCGGCGGCGCCCGCGCCCGTCGACACGACGCCCGACGCGCCTGACGACGCGACGCCCGTCGATCCGATCGCGCAGCTCCACGACATGGAGGCGCGCATCGAGCAGCTGCGGTCGGTCGTCGTCGGGCGTCAGCCGCGCGTCACCGTCGGCGGCTACATCGACTTCGGGTTCTTCGTTCCCGAGGGCGACGGCACGGGCGTCGCGCGCGACGTCGGCAACATGCTGTTCCCGCAGTACGCGGGGCAATACGGCTGGGTGTTCTACGGCGACCTGCTCGCGCCCGCTGTGAACTCGCGCGGCGAGGTCGCCGATCTCGGGCAGCTGCCGGGCGTCACGCGCTTCGACAGCGTGCACTCGCAGGGCGCGCCCGGCTTCATCGTCAACGAGGTCAACCTCACGTTGACGTCGGGCCTGGGCGAGAGCGCCGTCGCGACCGCGAGCGTGAACTTCATGCCGCGCTCGGGCTCGAACTTCTCGCTGGGCGACTTCCTCGACGTCGACCTCGCGCAGCTCGAGTGGATGCCGACGGCGTCGCAGCGCACGTCGATCTTCGTCGGCAAGTTCGACTCGGTGCTGGGCATCGAGTACCGCGAGCGCAAGGCGGCGCAGCGCTTCGGCATCACGCCGTCGCTCATCGCGCGCTACACGACGGGCACGGCGCTCGGCCTCAAGGTGCGCCACAAGATGGGCCCCGACGACTTGTTCGTCGTCGCCGCGGCCGTCACCAACGGCTCGTTCACGACCGAGCAGTTTCACTTCTACGACGAGATCGACACCAACGTCGGCAAGACGATCTCGGGCCGTCTGTCGTTGCACCCGCCGACGCCGTTCGAGCTCGAGCTCGGCGCGTCGGGCTCGTGGGGCTCGCAAGATCGCGCGCGCTCGAGCGACGGCGTCATGTGGTTCTACGGCGCCGATCTGCAGCTGCGCGTCTCGACCGTCGACGTGAAGGCCGCGTGGCTGCGCGGCAAGGCGCCCGGCGATCCGCTCGACGAGGTCTACGGCCTCAACCTCCACGGCGGCGGCTATTGCGAGGTCGATTGGATGATCACGCCGCTCTTCGGCGTGCTCGGGCGCGGCGAGTACCGCGACGCGCTCGTGTGGTTGCTCGGCGATCCCGCGGGCAACCGCCTCTACGTCACGAAGTCGTGGCGCGGGACCGCGGGCGTCCGCTTCGCGATCACCGACCGCATCATCGTCAAGGCCGAATACCTCGACAACGGCGAGTACGGCGGCCTTCCCCAGGTGAAGAACAACGTCTTCACGTCTTCGTTGCTGCTCATCAATTGATGACTGTGAAAGGCACTCCCATGCACCAAGGAAATCTCGTTCGTCGCGCCTCGGCCGTCGCGCTCGCGCTGGCGTTGGTTGCGGGCCCGGCGCGCGCGCAGGACGACGCGCCGCCGACGCGTGCCGAGTTCAACAAGCTCCAGAACGACGTCAAGGAGCAGCGCGCGCTCATCATCCAGCTCATGCAGTCGGAGCAGCAGCGCTACGACATGTTGCTGCGCCTGTTTCAAGGACAGGGCGGCGGCGTTCCGCCCGCGGCGATCGACGAGGCGGCGCCCGCGCCCGCTAGCGGCGCGACCGCGAGCGCGGCGCCCACGCCCAAGCGTCGCGAGCCCGAGCGGCGCGCCGCGATCGACGGCAAGGTCTCGGTCGCGAGCGGCAGCCTCGAGGACGTCTACGTCTACGTCGACGGCCTGCGCGGCCCGCCCGCGCGCGGCAAGAGCATCGAGATCAAGCAGGAGGGCCGGCAGTTCTCGCCGCGCCTCGCGGTTGTTCAAGCCGGCACGACGGCGGTGTTCCCCAACTTCGACTCCGTCTTTCACAACGTCTTCTCGACGTCGCCGCGCAACAGCTTCGATCTCGGGGCCTACCGCGCCGGCGACAAGCCGCGCTCGGTGACGCTGACGTCGCCCGGCGTCGTCGACGTGTTCTGCAACATGCACCAGAAGATGTCGGCCAGCATCCTCGTCGTGCCGAACACGATGTTCACGAAGGTGCACGCGGACGGCACCTTCCACATCGACAACGTGCCGGTGGGGCCCCGCAAGATCGTCGCGTGGTCGCCGCACGCCAAGGTCGCGCAGCAGCGCATCGAGCTGCCGCCGCAGGGCGCGCAGGTGTCGTTCTCGCTCGAGGCGTCCGAGGCGCACGCGCACATGAACAAGCTCGGGCAGGCGTACGGCTCGTACCGCGACTGAGGTCGACTGACGGGAGGCTCGGATGTCGCAGATGAGACGGGTCATTGGAATTGGGCTGTTGGGCGGCGCGGTCGCGCTCGGCTTGGCGGCGCAGCACGCGCGCGCCGGCGCGCGCGCCGAGGGCGAGGCACGAACGCGCGCGGCGGAAGCATCGGCCGTCGAGACGGCGCAGCGGCTCGAGGCCGAGGCGCGCGCCGTCGAGGCGCGCGCGGCGCGGGCCGCCGCGATCGAGCCGCTCGCCGCCGCCGTCGCCAACCACGTCGACGGCACGACGCTGCTCGATCTGTTCGAGCACGAGGACTGGTGGCAGCCGTTCCGCGACGAGCTCGCCGGCGCGCGCGTCATCGTCGGCGACGTGCTCGTCGCCTCGTGGGGCAAGCTCGACTTCGGCACGTCCGACGCGCCGGTCGTGCGCGCCGCGCGCGACAAGCGCCTCGCCTCGACGCGCGTGACGATCGGCGGCCACGACTACGTCCTCGCGGCGGCGCGCCTGCCCGTTCTCCCGCAGCGCGAGCCCGTCGTCGTGCTCGCGCGCCGCGCGGCCGCGGCGTCCGCGGCCGAAGTCGCGCCTGCACGCGCACCGAGCCTGCTCGAAGGATCGCTGCCGCTGCCTGTCGCCGGTGTGCTCGGCCTCGTCGGCCTCGCGCTCGTCGCGACGGGCGGTCGTCGTCGCGAACCTGGTGCTGCCGTCGCCACCGAGATCCCGCGCGAGCCGACGCTGCGCTTCGGTACGCCCGCGCGCCCCGTCGCGGCCGCCGACACGGGCGCGCGCGCGCCGATCGCGACCGGCAAAGGCGTGAGCATCCCGGGCTCGTCGAGGAGCGCGCCGGCGCGCGGCAGCGCCTCGCGCGAGGTCGCGCGCGCGACGCCCATCGAGCCCGACGCCGTGGTGGAAGAAGCGCCGCGCATGGACTCGGGCCGCACGTTCGGCCGCTACCGCTTGCTCGAGCGGCTCGGCGAGGGCGGCATGTCGGAGGTCTTCACCGCCGTCGCGCAGGGCGTGGAGGGCTTCTCGCGCACGTTCGTCTTGAAGCGCCTCCGCCCCGAGCTCGCGCGCGAGCGCGAAGCCGTCGCGCAGTTCATCGACGAGGCGCGCCTGCAGGCCGGCCTCGTCCACTCGAACATCGTGCCCGTGTTCGACTTTGGCATGATCGGCAACGGCGAGTACTTCATGACCCAGGAGTACATCGCGGGCCGCGACGTCCTGCGCATCATGCTGCGCCACCAAGAACGCTCACACGGCGGCCTCGAGCCGACGGTCGCCTACTACTTCGCGCACGAGACGCTGCAGGCGCTCGCCTACGCCCACGAGGTCTGTGACAAGGAAGGCCACCCGATGCAGCTCGTGCACCGCGACGTCTCGCCCGGCAACCTCATGGTGTCGTTGCGCGGGGAGGTGAAGCTCGCCGACTTCGGCATCGTGAAGGCGAGCCGCCGCGTCTCGCGCACGCAGGTCGGCATGGTGAAGGGCAACGCGAACTTCATGTCGCCCGAACAAGCGCGCGGCCAAGAGGTCGACGCGCGCAGCGATCTCTTCTCGCTGGCGACGGTGCTCTATTACTGTCTCACCGGCCACCTGCTCTACGGCGGCGACAACGATCTCGACGTCCTCTACAAGGCGGCGCGCGGCCCGACGCCCGAAGATCTCGAGCGCATCGCGACGCTGCCCGAGCCTGCGGCGTCCATCCTCGCGAAGGCGCTCTCGTACGAGCCCGCCGATCGGTTTCAATCCGCCGGCGAGTTCGCCGACCAGCTGGCCGCCTTCATCGGGGGCGGCAAGACGCAGGCGGCAAGCCTCGTGCAGCGCCTCTTCGGCGAAGAGCTCCGCCGCCGCGCCGCCTGATCGCGTGCGACACCATGTCGCATGGACATGGTCTCGGTTTGCTCCATTGTGCCGATCGTTGTCCAACCAAAGGAGCAACGATCATGAAACTCCGAAATTCGTTCGTTATGGCCACCTTCGCCCTCGCCGTGGCCGCCGTCCCCGCAAAAAGTCAGGCCAGCTCGTGTCTGTCAGGAGCGTCCGTCTGTAACAGCTACGTCGGAACGACCTGCATCGCTGCTCAATCGACGGCCGTGAAGACCGGCAAGGTGGCTCACGTCGGCAGCGGCACGCGCATCTTCAGCGACGATCCGCTGCAGGCGGGGATCGTTTGTCCCGTCATCAAGACGACGAGCTGGGACAACAGCAACGGTGAGGATGCGTTGCTCGGCGTGTCGATGGACATCGTCGCGCCCAACTCGGGGGCCCTGAGCTGCAACTTGTACATTTACGACGCTGCGACGACGGGAGCCTCATCGTTGAAGTGGACGTACCCGGGCATCATCTCGGGCAGCGGGACCAACTTCGTCGTGACGTTTCAGCCCATGCCCGGAAACCCTGCGGTGAAGACGTTCTGGACGTCCTCGATCGATTGGCTGTACGCCGAGATTAGGTGTGATCCCGTTCAAGGTCACGGCATCGGGTTGAACACCTCGGCAGCCGTCAACCTCTTCAAGGTCTCCGAGGCCGGCTCGGATCACGCGGAGCGCATCTACCCCGCGTCGGTCTGTCAGTACGCCGTCGACGGGCTCGTGAGCGGGCCGTTTGGCGAGTACGTCATCGAAGACAGCCCTTCGGGGTGGGGATGGGTCCACTCGCTGCAGGGCAACAACTCCGCGAACCAGTTCGAGTGGGACTGCCACAAGCTCGACAACGCCCACTACGTCGACTTCATGGTCGGGCACAACTACAACAGCACGATCCAATTCGTCGGCACGCACGGCGGGCTCGTCAACATCCCGCCGAATGGCACCGACTTTCCGATCACGTTCCACAGCAAGTTCTTCAACAG
This sequence comes from Polyangia bacterium, assembly GCA_035549075.1. Classification (GTDB taxonomy): domain Bacteria; phylum Myxococcota_A; class Polyangia; order Fen-1088; family Fen-1088; genus DASZFV01. The sequence continues at coordinate 20,137 of DASZRT010000036.1, forward strand.
CACGGACGACGCATTCTCCGTTTTGAGCACGGCGACCGGAGACACGCGCTTCACGAGCTACCGGACGTACCACTAAAGCCGGCAGCCCCTTCGACCGCCTGACAAACTGGCACGCCACGGATCGACCGGGTGGCGCGAATGTCAGTTTGTCAGGCGTTTCGCCATCTGAGTCAAGATGGCGTAGATTCCTGGCAAGTGATTGCCATGGGTTACGCGATTTCACGAAGCTTGGCACCCGGATTGAAGCCGGGACGGGCATGGAGCTCATGAGAAACGACGCCTCGGGCGGGACCCCGGCGGGGGCCGCGACGGTGCTGGTGGTCGACGACGAGCCGGGCATCGTCGACTCGCTCCAGAAGATCCTCGAGCGCGAGTCGCTGCGCGTGCTGGCGGCCGGCTCGGGCGGCGAGGCCCTCGACCTCATCCGTCGCGAGCCGGTCTCGGTGCTCATCACCGACCTCATGATGCCGGGCATGTCGGGCATCGACCTGCTCAAGGCGAGCCGCAGCGTCTCGCCCGAGACGGAGACCGTGCTCATGACCGCCTACGGCACCGTCGAGAACGCCGTCGAGGCGATGAAGCAGGGCGCCTACGACTTCGTGACCAAGCCGATCAAGCGCGCGCACCTCTTGCGCGTCGTGGGCAAGGCGCTCGAGAAGCGGTCGCTCGTCCAGGAGAACCGCTCGCTGCGCGCGCAGCTCGCCGCCGAGAAGCGGCGCTCGCTCATCGGGCAGTCGCTGCCTTGGCGGCGCACGATGGACATCGTCATGCAGGCGGCGCCCTCGCAGGCGACGGTGCTCTTGCTGGGCGAGTCGGGGACGGGCAAGGAGCTGCTCGCGCGCGCGATCCACGAGGCGTCGCCGCGTGCCGGCGGGCCGTTCGTGCCGGTCAACTGCGCGGCGCTGCCCGAGAGCATCCTCGAGGCCGAGCTCTTCGGGTACGAGAAGGGCGCCTTCACGGGCGCCGTGCAGCGCCACGACGGCCGCTTCCTGCAGGCCGCGGGAGGCACGCTTTTTCTCGATGAAATCGGCGAGATCCCGACCCACGTCCAGGTGAAGCTGCTGCGCGTCCTGCAAGAGGGCGAGGTCGAACGCCTCGGCGGCCGCACGACGAAGGTCGACCTCCGCCTCGTCGCCGCCACCAACCAGGACCTGCGCGCCGCCGTGCGCGAGGGCCGCTTCCGGGAAGATCTCTACTACCGCCTCAACGTCATCGCCGTTCCCATACCGCCGCTGCGCGATCGCCGCGAGGACGTGCCGCTGCTGGCCGAGCACTTCCTGCGGCTCTACGCCGCGCGCAACGGACGCCACCTCGGCGGGTTCTCGCGCGCGGCGCTCGATCTGCTCGCGCGCTACGAGTGGCCTGGGAACGTCCGCGAGCTCGAGAACACCGTCGAAAGAGCCGTCGTCTTGTGCCGCGGCACCTCGATCGAGGTCGAGGATCTGCCGCCCGAGGTGCGGAGCGGCTCGGGCGCGCTCTCCGACGGGCGGTCGCTCACGTTCGCGGTCGGCACGCCGCTCGAGGAGATCGAGCGCCGGGTCATCCACGCCACGCTCGCTCACGTCGGCGGCGACAAACGCGTCTGCGCGCAGCTGCTCGGCATCGCGACGCGCACGATCTACCGCCGCCTCGAGGCCGAGCGCGGGGGCGACGAACGGGGCGCCCAAGATGGCGACGAAGATGGCGACGAAGATGGCGACGAAGACGCCGATGGCGCGGGCGACGACGCCGGCGGCGAGGCCCAGCCGTCGGGCTTGCCAAATTGGCAGGCGAACCCCCCGCGTCCGTAGACTCAACTAATCGAAACCAAAGGGATTCCGCCCCGCCGACGCTGGCCCCGGCGTTGCTTTTGGACCGCCGAGGAGCCAACCCCCGGGATCCATGGAAACCCTTCTCCGCAAATACCTTTGGGCCATCGACCTGGTCGTCATCGCGATATGCGCGATCTTCAGCGCGCGCGCGACGGCTACGCTCATCGAGACCAAGCTCGCGCGCGTCGCGCCGCCGGCCAAGCCCGCGCCGCGCGTCGCGGTCGCCGCGCAACAGACGGTCTACACGAAGGAGTACGAGGAGATCCTCAAGCGGAACATTTTCTGCTCGACGTGCCCGCCGATCCTACCGCCGCCCGACACGGGCAACGCGGGCGGCCCACCGCCCGATCCGCAGCCGCAGCGCACGTCGTTGCCGCTCAAGCTGCTCGCGATCATGTTCGCGCCCGCGCCGGCCGACCCGCGCTGGTCGATGGCGATCATCCGCGACACCGACGAGAAGACGTCGGGCGCGTACTCCATCGGCGGCCACATCCGCGAGGCGACGATCACCGACATCAGCGAGGTGCGCGTCGACTTCGAGATCCAGGGCCGCAAGGAGTACCTCGAGCTGTTCGACAAGGGTCCGGCCGCCGCGCCCGCCGCCGCGCCCGTCGCCGCCGCGGCGCCGCCGAGCGATCCGTTCATGGCCGAGCTCGAGCGCGGCGTGAAGAAGACGGGTGAGCACACCTACGAGGTGCAGCGCTCGACGGTCGACTCGCTGCTCGGCAACATGAGCATGCTGTCGCGCTCGGCGCGCATCGTCCCCGAGATCAAGGACGGCCGCGCCGCGGGCTTCCGCCTGTTCAGCGTGCGGCCCGACGGCCCGTTCGCGAAGATCGGCCTGCAGAACGGCGACGTCATCTCGGCGATCAACGGCCTCGACATGACGAGCCCCGACAAGGCGCTCGAGGTCTACACGAAGCTCAAGTCCGCGAGTCACCTGTCCGTCGGCCTGGAACGGAACGGCCAGAAAATCACGAAGGAATACAACATCCGATGAGAAGAGAACCGTCTGGCCGCTTCGTTCCTCGCGCGCGCGCGCTCGTTCCGGCGCTCGCGCTCGTCGTCGTGCCGCTCGTCGTGGCGGGCCTCGCGCACGCCGCCGTCGTCGTCGGCGCCGACGGCAAGGCGACGCGGGTGAACCCCATCACGCCCGCGATTCAGGCGGTGCGCAAGCTCAACCACCGCGGCACGCCGCCGACGCCGACGCCCGCGCCCACGACCGCGACGCCGACGATCACGCCGACGCCTTCACCGAACGCGCCCGTCGTCACGGGCACGGGCGAAGGCACCGCCGACAAGGAGTTCAACTCCTGCAAGAAGTTCCCGGCGGGCAAGCGGATCGTGAAGCTCAACATGAAGCCCGAGACGGAGCTCGGCGACCTGATCTCGTGGATCTCATCGATCACGTGCCGGCAGTTCTTGCTGCCGGGCACGATCCCCGGGAACTCGAAGAAGGTCACGATCATCGCGCCCCAGCTCATCACGCCCGAGGAGGCGTACCGCCTGTTCCTCGCGGCGCTCGACTCGGTCGGCCTCACCGTCGAGCCCGACGGCAAGTTCCTGCGCATCATCGAGACGCTGCGCGCGAAGTCGACGCCGATCCCGTACTACGGCGACGCCGCGGGCATGCCGGCGGGCGAGGGCTACATCACGCGCCTCGTGCACGTCGACAACGGCGACATCAACGAGATCAACAACGTCCTCACGCGCCTCAAGGGCGAGCAGGGCGACATCGTCGTCTACGCGCCACAGAACGCGCTCATCATCACCGACCGCGCGACCAACGTCGCGCGCATGCTGAAGATCCTCGACGAGATCGATCAGCCGGGCGCCTCGGGCGAGAAGGTCTGGATCGTCACCGTGCACAACACGGCGGCGACCGACATGGCGACGAAGCTGGCCGACATCTTCCAGGTCGCGCAGGTCGGCAGCAAGAAGACGGGCGCGGCCGCGCCGACGCCCGGCGCGGCGGCCAAGGCGGCCAAGGCCGGCGACCTCAGCACCGAGCTCACGGTCTCGAAGATCATCCCCGACGAGCGCTCGAACCAGCTCATCGTCATCGCGACGGAGCGCGCCTACCAGCGCGTGCTCCTGCTCGTGAAGAAGCTCGACGTGCCGCTTACGGGCGGCGACGGGCGCATCCACGTCTACTACTGCGAGAACGCCAACTGCGACGAGCTCGCGCAGACGCTGGGCGCCGTCACGGGCGTTTCGGTCTCGGGCGCGACGGGCGGACGCTCGCGCAGCACGCGCCCCGGCGCGACGCCGCCCGCGCCCACGCCGACGCCCACGCCTGGGGGCGGCGCGACGACGGGCCGCGAGAACCTGCTGTTCGAAGGCGAGGTGCGCATCAACTTCGATCGCCCCACGAACTCGCTCATCGTCGTGTCGTCGCTCACCGACTACCAGGCGCTCCGCCGCGTGATCGAGCTGCTCGATTCGCCGCGCAAGCAGGTGTTCGTCGAGGCGATGATCCTCGAGGTCACGATCGACAAGGACCGCACGCTGGGCGCCTCGTGGCACGCCGCCGTGCCGAAGAACCTCTTCGGCATGGGCAACGCCAGCCTCATCGTCGGCGGCCTCAACCCGTCGAAGACGCTGTTCCCGCAGAGCGCGATCGCCGAGACGATGCTCGCGGGCGTCCTCGGCCCCGTGCTGCCGGCCGATCAGGCGCGCGCGCTCGGCACCTCGTCGACGACGGTCGTCGACATCCCGCAGTTCGGCGTCCTCGTCAAAGCGCTGCAGACGAACAGCGACGTCGACGTGCTGTCGAACCCGCACCTGCTCATCATGAACAACGAGGAGGGCGAGATCTCGGTCGGCTCGCGCATCCCGTTCCCCGTGAGCACGCTAGGCCTCGGCGCCGCCGCGGGCGCGACGGGCGCGGCCGGCCTGGGCGCGCTGGGCGGCCTGGGCGTCGGCGGTCTCTTCCCGCAGGTACAGCGCGAGAAGGTCGCGCTCGAGCTGAAGCTCACGCCGCACGTCAACGAGCACGACCTGGTTCGCCTCGAGGTCGACGAGAAGATCTCCGAGGTCGCGCCGGGCGCGAGCAACCTCGGCCCGTCGACGTCGGAGCGCACGGCCAAGACGATCGTCGTCGCCAAGGATCAGCAGACGATCCTCATCGGCGGCCTCATGTCCGACAAGACGATCAACTCGGTGACGAAGATTCCGATCCTCGGCGACATCCCGATCCTCGGCTTCTTCTTCCGCAACACCGAGAAGCACATCGTCAAGACGAACCTCATCATCGCGATCACGCCGTACGTCATCACCGATCAGTCGGATCTGCGGCGCGTGCTCGACAAGAAGATGAAGGAGCGGCGCGAGTTCGTGGAGCGCTTCGGCGGCGATCCCGAGCACACGATCGACGGCGAGATCGACTACCGCCGCAAGCGCGGCATGCTCGAGGAGATCAACCGCGCGGCGCACGAGGCGCAGGCGGAGGAAGACGAGATTCTGCGCATCCGCACGCAAGAGGCGGAGGACGAGTCGGGGCCGCTGGAGCTGCCGGCGCCGCCGCGCGGGAACGTCGACGACGGCGCGACCGCGCCCGCGACGGGCACGACGCCCGCGATCGCGCCGCCGACGGGAACGCCGGCGCCCGCGACGTCGGCGCCGACGGGCGGGACCGCGCCGTCGACGCCGCCTGTGCGTCGCGTGTTCGGAACGCCCCCGGCGACGACGCCCGCGCCCGGCACGACGACGCCTCCGCCTGCCTCCACGCCGCCGCTGCCGCCGGCCGTGGTGCCTTAAAGGAAGCCGAGGAACGAACGACGATGGTTGGAAAGCGACTCGGCGAGATCCTCCTCGCGGCCAAACAGGCCGCGAAGGCCGGCGCGCGCCCGGGCGACGCCGTGCCGCTCACGCCTGCCTTGATCGAAGAGGCGCTCGCGACGCAACGGACCGAGGGCGGCCGCATCGGCGAGGTGCTCGTCAAGATGCGCGCCGTCACCGAAGAAGACGTGCTCGCGGCGCTGGGCGTGCAGCTCGGCATCGCCGTGCTCGGCGATCTGAAGCCGGCCGACGTCGACGCCGAGCTCGCGACCCAGGTGCCGATCGCCTTCGCGAAGCAGCACCGCGTGCTGCCCGTCAAGCGCGAGGTCGACACCGTCGTCGTCGCCACTTCCGATCCGCTCGACGTCGGCGCGCTCGACGATCTGCGCGCGCAGCTCGGCGCCGAGGTGCAGCCCATGCTGCTGGCCTCGCAGCGCATCCTCGAGCTCATCAACGACGTCTACGGCCGCCAGGCCAAGGACGGCGATCTCGGCAAAGAGGCCGAGGGCGAGGGCGAGGACGAGGGCCGCGCCGAGGAGCTCGTCGACATCCTCGACGCGACCGACGAGGCGCCCATCATCCGCTGGGTGAACTCGCTCATGTTCAACGCCGTGAAAGAGCGCGCGAGCGACATTCACATCGAGCCGGGCGAGAAGGAGGTCTCCGTCCGCTACCGCATCGACGGCGAGCTCTACGAGACGCGCAAGGCGCCCAAGCAGTTCATGCCGTCGATCATCTCGCGCGTGAAGATCATGGCCGGCCTCAACATCGCCGAGAAGCGCCTGCCGCAAGACGGCCGCATCCGCCGCAAGATCGCCGGCAAGGACATCGACATGCGCGTCGCGACGATCCCGACGGTGAAAGCGGGCGAGCGCATCACGATCCGTCTGCTCGATCGCGAGTCGGTGCTGCACGACCTCGCCGACATCGGCTTCGGCGACGATCACCTGCGGCAGATGGACGATCTCATCCACCGCCCGCACGGCATCTTGCTGGTCACGGGGCCCACGGGCTCGGGCAAGACGACGACGCTGTACGCCTGCCTCGCGAAGATCAACTCGCCCGACCTCAACATCCTCACGATCGAGGATCCCGTCGAGTACCAGCTGGACGGCATCTCGCAGACGGCCGTCAACAACAAGATCGAGCTGACGTTCGCGTCGGGCCTGCGCTCGTTCCTGCGTCACGACCCCGACGTCATCATGGTCGGCGAGATCCGCGATCGCGAGACGTCGGAGATCGCGATCCAGGCGTCGCTCACGGGCCACCTCGTGCTCTCGACGATCCACACCAACGACGCGGCCGGCGCCATCACGCGCTTGGTCGACCTCGGTGTGCAACCCTTCTTGGTGGCCTCGTCGCTCATGGCGTTGCTCGCGCAGCGGCTCGTGCGCCGCGTGTGCATGTCGTGCCGCGAGCTCTACAAGCCGACCGACGAGGATCTGCAGAGCATCAACATCGATCCGGCCGCGTTCGCCGCGGGCCGCGCGCGCCGCGTGAAGTTCAAGGGCATCGACGGCGACGCGCTCCCGCCGCCGGGCATGCTCTACCGCGCGAAAGAGGGCGGGTGCCAGGTGTGCCTCGGCCAGGGCTACAAGGGCCGCACCGCGATCTACGAGCTGCTCATCATCGACGAGAAGATCCGCCAGCTCACGATCAAGAACGCCGACGCCCAGACGGTGAAGAGCCACGCGCAGAGCGTCGGCATGCGCACGCTGCGTGAGGACGGTGCGCAGAAGGTGTTGTCGGGCATGACGACGACGGCCGAGGTCCTCATGATCACGACGCAGGACGTGGACTGATGCCCGTCTACACCTGGAAAGGGCTCAACGCCGGGGGCAAGGCCGTCACGGGCACGCGCGACGCCGACAGCCCGAAGGGCCTGCGCCTCGTCCTGCGCCGCGACGGCGTGTTCGTCACCGAGCACCGCGAGATGCTCGCGGGCGGCGGCAGCAAGGCGGCGGGGAAGGGCACGGCGACCAAGGCCGGCGGCGCGAAGGTCCCGTTCTGGCAGCGCGAGATCGATCTCGGAGGCCTCGTCCAGACCGTCAAGCCGCAAGAGGTCGCCGTCTTCACGCGCCAGCTCGCGACGCTGCTCAAGGCCGGCATCCCGCTGGCCGAGGCGCTGGGCGCGCTGCAGGAGCAGTCCGACAACAAGCGCTTCGAGGTCATCCTCACGGGCGTGCGCCAGAAGGTGAACGAGGGCAGCTCGCTCGCCGACACGCTGGGCGCGCATCCGACGATCTTCCCGGAGCTCTATACGAACATGGTCCGTTCGGGCGAGGCGGCCGGCAACCTCGACGCCGTGCTCGCGCGCCTCGCCGACTTCCTCGACGCGCAGCACGCGCTGCGCTCGAAGGTCTCGTCGGCGATGACCTACCCCATCATCATGATGGTGCTGGGCTCTGGGATCATGGGCCTGCTCATGATCGTCGTCGTCCCGAAGATCACGACGATCTTCGAGGACGTCGGCAAGGCGCTGCCTTGGAACACGAGCGTGCTCATCTTCGCGTCCGATCTGATCTCGGGGTGGTGGTGGCTGCTCGTCATCGCGGGTGGCATCGGCTACTGGCTCTACCGCCGCTGGGTCAAGAAGCCCAAGGGGCGCCTCACCGTCGACACGCTCAAGCTGCGGCTGCCGCTGCTGGGCCCGCTCACGCGCTACGTCGCCGTCGCGCGCTTCTCGCGCACGCTGTCGACCATGCTCGCGGCCGGCGTGCCGGTGTTGCAGGCGCTCGACATCGTCAAGCGCGTGCTCAACAACGTCGTGCTCGAGAAGGTCGTCGACGAGGCGCGCGACGCCATCCGCGAGGGCGAGTCGATCGCGGCGCCGCTCAAGCGCAGCAAGCAGTTCCCCTCGATGATGGTCCACATGGTGGGCGTCGGCGAGCGTTCGGGCCAGCTCGAGACCATGCTGGAGAACGTCGCCGTCGCCTATGAGCGCGACGTCGACGGCAAGGTGGCGCGCCTCACGACCGTGCTCTCGCCCGCGCTCATCGTCGCGATGGCGATGGGCGTCGGCTTCATCGTGCTCTCGATCCTGCAACCGATCATGGACATGCAGAACTTCACGCAGTGAGGAGACTCATCATGACGTCCAACGAAGTGTCTAACGAGATCGACATTTACGAACGGGAACAACGGCGCGCGCGCCGCAAGCAACTGGGGTTCACGCTGCTCGAGATCATGATCGTCCTCGCGATCATCGCCATGATCGCCGGCGGCGTCGGCGTCGCGGTCTTCCGTCAGTTCCAGAAGGCGAAGATCTCGACGGGCAAGCTGCGCGTCAAGGCGGCGCGCGACGCCGTCACGCAGTACATGATCGAGACGCCGAGCTGCCCCAAGAGCATCGACGAGCTCGTGTCGGGCAAGTTCCTCGACAAGAACAACGCCACGGACCCGTGGGGCAGCAAGCTGTCGCTCAAGTGCCCGGGCACGAACGACACCGACGGCGCCGACGTCTCGTCGGCTGGCCCCGACAAGCAGGACGGCACGGCGGACGACATCAAGTCCTGGGAGCTCTGACGCCCGAGCGCGCGCATGAACCGGAAGGCACAATCAGGCTTCACGCTGATCGAGATCATCGTCGTCTTGGCGATCGTCGCGCTCATCACGAGCCTGGGTGTCAAAGGGTTCCGCTCGCTCGCGCGCAGCGACCTGCGCGCGTCGGCCACCAACCTCGCGGGCGCGATGCGCTTCTTGTTCGATCGCGCCTCGACGACGGGCAAGGTGCACCGCCTCGTGTTCGACTTCGAGAACGGGCGCTACTGGGCCGAGCAGTCGGACGATCGCTTCTTCATCCCGCGCGACGCCGAGAGCCCCGAGGCCGCGCGGCGCCGCGAAGAGATGGAGGCGCAGGAGGACGAAGAGCGGCGCAAGAAAGAGGAAGAACGCGCCGCCGCGCTCGCGGCGCAGGCCGACAACTCGGGATCGTCGTCGGGCTCGTCGTCGAGCTTCGATCTGTCGAAGCTCGAGATCGGAGAGTTCAAGCCGCGGCGCGCGCGCTTCGCGGCGTTCAAAGAGGTCGCGCTCAAGCCCGTGACGCTCAAGAAGGCCGTGTTCCGCAGCGTCTACACGCCGCGCCTCACCGAGGCCGTGACGTCGGGCCGCGCGTACATGTACTTCTTCCCACTGGGCCAGACCGAGCCCGCGATCGTGACGTTGTCGGACCCGTCGGGCGAGACGGTGTTCTCGCTCGTCGCGCACCCCATCACGGGCCGCGTGAAGGTCTACAACCAAGAGGTGAAGCCGCCCGCCGGCGGCGCGACCGACGACGAAGGCGTCCAGACGGGGGACTCGCAATGAAGCGCGACGACGCCCGCGGCTTCACGCTGTTGGAAGTCATGATCGCCGTCGCGATCCTGTCGATGACCGTCGTCGTGCTCGTCGAGATGGTCACGAACAACATGCGCGCGACGCACCACGCGCGCCTCACGACGGCGGCGACGTTCCTCGCGCGCGGCAAGATGATCGACGTCGAGGACCAGATCCAAGAGAACGGCTTCTCGACGGGCAGCGAGGCCTCGAACGGCACGTTCAAGGATCAGAGCTACCCCGACTTTCGCTGGGACGTGGCCATCGACGCCGTCGAGCTGCCCGCCGAGGCGATCCAAAAGCAAAAAGACGAGCAGCAGGACAAGAACAAGGACTCGAACGATCCGATGTCGATGCTGTCGGGCTTCATCGGCGGCATGATGGGCTCGTTCATCGAGCCGATTCGCGTGGGCCTGCAGGAGTCCGTCCGGCGCGTCACCGTGCACGTGACCTGGGACGAGTCGGGCAAGCCCGAGCAGTCGATCGAGGTCGTCCAGTACCTGACCGATCCGTCGCGCCTCGACGCCGCCATGGGCGTCGGCATCGGCGGCGGCGCGCCGGGCGCGGGCGGCGCCTCCGGGTCCACGACGGGTTCGACGTCTTCCACTTCCTCTTCCTCGACCCCTTCGAACCTGTCCAAATGAGACGCGCGCGCTCATCCGGCTTCACCCTCATCGAGGTCATGCTCGCGATGGCGATCATCGCGTTCATCACGACGATCATGTGGGGGGCTTTCAGCCAGGCCGCCGCCAACAAGAAGGCGATCGAGGCGGCGCAAGAGCGCACGCACACGGTGCGCGTCGCGCTCATGCGCATGGCGCGCGAGATCGAGATGGCCTACATCGCCAACGAGTCGACGGCGACGCAGTACACGCGCACCTTCCTGCTCGGCTCGTCGACGGGCAACGTCGACGAGCTGTCCTTCTCGACGTTCGCGCACCAGCGCCTGCGCGGCGGCCTCGCCGAGGGCGACACCGCCGTCGTGAGCTACTTCGGCGAGCGCGACCCCGACGACGGCCGCATCACGAACCTCATGCGCCGCGAGACGCGCCGCCTGCAGCCCGAGGACCCGAAGTCGATCCCGGGCGAGACGTACGTGCTGTGCCCCGACGTCGCGCGCCTCAAGATCACCTACTACGACTTCAAGAAGAAGGAGTGGGAGAAGGATTGGAACACGGCGACGCCCGGGACGCAGTTCCTGCCGACGCACGTGCGCATCGCCCTCACCGTGATCGACGAGCACGGCAACGAGGCGACGTACTCGACCGACGCGCGCATCCAGATGACGGAGCCGCTCGTCTACCAGCCGGGGGCGACGTGACGCTTCGGTCGAAGCGACCTCGGCCCAAGCGGAACAAGCAGCGCGGCGTCGCGCTGCTGCTCGTGCTGACGTGGCTCGCGCTCATGATCGCGCTCGTGGGCGAGTTCACCTACGGGACCAGCGTCGACGTCGCGCAGGCGGCCAACGCGCGCGACGAGCTCAAGGCGCACTACCTCGCGCGCTCGGCCGTGAACCTCTCGCGCCTGCTCATCAAGATTCAAAAGCAGTTCGTCGACCCCGTCATGGGCCAGGCGCAGAAGCTCATCAGCTCGGCGATGGGCAGCCAAGGCGCGAGCGGCGCGGGCGGCTCTTCGGGCGCGGCGTCGTCGTCGCCGGCGGGCCTCGGCTTCTCGCTGCGCGTGACCGATTACGCCGGCCCGCTCATGGGCTTCTTCAGCGGCTCGAAGGACGAGGTCGCCGGTCTCGGCAGCCTCGTCGGCATCGACACGAGCGGCATCAAGGGCCTCGGCCTCAAATCGGGCCACTTCGACGCCGAGATCACCTACGAAGACGGCAAGATCGATCTCAACTGCGGCAGCAACGGCCCCATCGCCGACACCAAGAAGCAGGTCATCGTCTACCGCCTGCTCATGGCGCTCATGCAGTCGCCGCGCTTCGACAAGCTGTTCTCCGAGGCCGACAACTCGGGTCAGTTCACGACCCGCACCGACGTCGCGCGCGCCCTCATCGACTGGGCCGACGCCGACGAGTCGATGTTCTCGCCCGACGGCACGGCCGCCTCAGGCGAGGACTACCGCTACGACGCGCGCGCCGATCACTACCGCGCCCACAACGGCATCTACGACACGATCGAAGAGATCAAGATGGTGCGCGGCGTGAGCGACGGCTTCATGGAGGCGTTTCAACCGTCCCTCACGGTTTATCCGACCGATCCGACGCAGGCCTGCCGCGTGAACCTCGCGGCGATCTCCAACAAGAACGGCGGCGACTGCACGCCGCTGCTCATGGGCGTGCTGCGCGCCGCCGCCCAGCCCGATCCGACGAAGCCGCCCAGCGACCCGACGATCCTCGATGACACGCGCCTGTACCCGGTCGCGAGCGTGCTGTGCGATCGCGCGTCGGCCGGCGGCTTCGACAGCCTCAACACGATCACGTCGGTCATGCAGCGCCCCGCGAGCGCCGTCATGCCCGACGACCCTCGCTACAAGATCTTGAATGGCATGAGCCCGATCAACATCAGCGCGGCCGACCTGGCCAAGGTGGCCTTCACGGGCTCGCCGCGCATCTACCGCATCGTCGCGATGGGCGAGGCCGGCAAGGTCAAAAAGAAGATCACGGCGATCGTCGACTCGGGCGGGTTCCTCTCGAACCCCGTGACCCTCAACGCGCAGGCGGAGAAGGCCGCCGGCGTATTGCGATACTGGCGCGAGGAATAGAAGACACATGGCGCATCTGATCTGTGGCATCGACCTCGGCACGTTCTCGGTGAAGTTCGCCTTTCTCGAGGTGGGCTTCCGCGCGACGACGCTGCGCGGGTTCGTCGAGACGGCCGTGCCGTCGGGAGACGCGCCGCTCGTCGAGCGGCAGGCCGACGCCGTCCGCGAGGGCTTCGCGCAGGCGCGCGAGGCGACGCCGTACCTCGCCGTGCCGGGCGACCAGCTCTCGGTGCGCGTCATGCAGTTGCCGTTCGCCGACGCGCGCAAGATCGATCAGGTCGTCGGCTACGAGCTCGAAGGGCAGATCGTCCACGCGCTCGAGGACGTCGTCTTCGATCACCTCATCGTCGCGCAGAGCGGCGAGAACTCGACGGTGCTCGCGGCGGCGGCGAAGCGCGACGATCTCGCGGCGCTCATCGCCGCCTGCGAGGCGGGCGGCACGCACCCGCGCGCTCTCTACGCCGCGCCCGTGGTCTACCGCGCGCTGCTGCCCAAAGGCGAGATCGTCGAGGCGGCCGAGGGCGAGGCCGCGCCCTCGGCGCCGTGCCGGCTCGTGCTCGATCTGGGACACGCGCGCACGAACGTCTGCATCGTGCGCGACGGCGAGCCGCTCGCGGCCCGCACGCTCCTGCGCGGCGGCTTGCACCTCACCGAGGCCATCTCGAAGGCGTTCGAGGCCGACTTCGAGCGCGCCGAGCAGGCCAAGCGCTCGGACGCGCGCCTCCTGCCCGCGGGCACGCCCCCGCCGTCGCCGCTCGCGGCCAAGCTCGACTCCGTTTTGCGGCAAGCGCTCGAGCCGCTCGTGCGCGACCTGCGGCAGACGCTCGCTAGCTTCCGCGCGACGCTCAAGACCGACGTTTCGGAGATTCTCGTCACGGGCGGCACGGGCCGGCTGCGCGATCTGCTGCCGTTCCTCGAGGCCGAGCTGGGCCTGCCCGCGCACTTCCTCGCGATCCGCCCCGTGCTCGCGGGCTCGAAGCCGGCCGCGGGCGAGGACACGCCGGGGCCTGCCGCGCTCTACGCCGACGAGTCCGAGTCGCACGCGCTCGCCTCGGCCATCGCGCTCACGGCCAGCCGCGGCACGAAGGAGATCGACTTCCGTCGCGGGCCGTTCGTCTACCGCGCGAGCTTCTCCGTGCTGCGCCAGCGCGCCGGCCACATCGCCGGCCTCGTCGCCGGCATTCTCTTCTTCTTCGGCCTCGACATCTACGCCAAGAAGTCGAACCTCGGCGACGAGCAGAAGGATCTCGCGAAGCAGCTCAAAACGGCGACGACCGAGCTCTTCGGCGCGCCACGCGACGACGCCCGCGAGATCACCCAGCTGCTCAAGAAGGGCTTCAAGGAAGACCTCGCGCCGCTGCCCAAGGCGACGGCTTACGATCTCCTCGACCAGATTTCGCGCAAGACGCCGCCCGCCGACAAGGTGAAGATTGACGTCGCCGAGCTCGAGATTCGCCCCAAGAAGACGTACATCAAGGGCACCGTCGACTCGGCCTCCGCCGTCGACGACCTCGCCGGCAGATTGAAAGAGATCGAGTGCTACGAGGACATCACCAAGGGCGCCATCACCGAGGTCTCGGGCGGCGCGAAGCAGTTCACCCTGACGATCGCGTCGAAGTGCCCGTGAGGCCCGCCCCATGAGCGCCATCACCGACACGATCACCAAGGTCCGGGAAGCCGGCCGCCGCGCGCTCGCGCGGCCCGTGGGTTATTTCACGGCCGAGTGGGAGCGCCTCGCGCCCCGCGAGCGCCGCGCAATGGCCGCCTTGGCGATCGCGATCTTCGCCGTGATCTTTCTAGGCGGCACCTACTACCTCTTGTCGAGCGTCGACGATCTGCAAGAGGACAACGCCGCCACGCGCGAGGCGCTGACGGCGATCGCCAAGCACCGCGACGAGTACCTCGAGGCCAAGGCGCGCAGCGCCGCGCAAGAGGCGCGCATCGGCAACGAGCCGCCGCAGCTCATCTCCGACATCGAGGCGGCCGCGCGCGAAGAGCAGGTGCAGATCGCCGAGTCGAGCGAGCGCCCGACGACGCCCGCGGGCCGTCGCTACGCCGAGCACGACGTCGACATCAAGATCCGCGAGGTCGATCTGCAGTCGCTGTCGAAGTTCCTCAAGCGGCTCGAGACGGGCCCGCGCCTCATCTTCTTCACGCACCTCTCGATCAAGAAGCGCTACTCGGAGACCGACAAGCTCGACGTCGAGGCGACGGCGACGGCCTTCGAGCGCCTCAAAGAGGACAAGACGAAGAAGAAGCCAGCCGACAAGAAGGACTCCGAATGAAAAAGCCATCTCCCGAGGCGATGCGCCGCCTGCGGCGCGCCGGGATCGGCACGGGGGTCGGCTTCCTCGTGTTCGTCGTCGCGCTGTTCATCTGGTTCCCTTACGACCGCGCGAAGGAGGTCGCGATCAACCTCGCGGCCGCGCAGAACCTCGACGTCGAGATCGAGTCGGCGGGTCCCGCGTGGGGCCTCGGCATCGCCTTCAACAACATCCACGTCAAGACGCGGCCCACGCCGCCCGCGACGAAGGCGACGCGCTTTTCGATCGAGCGCGCCACGGTCACGGTGTCGTTGTTCTCGGTGCTGTTCTCGTCGTCGCCCGAGACGACGCTGACGCTCGACGCGTTCGGCGGCCACGTCGAGCTCTCGCAGCAGGGCGCGCCCGGCAAGAAGGGGCCGTTCCGCTTCGAGATCACGGCGCGCGACGTGAACATGGCCGAGGTGCCCGGCATCCGCGAGAGCATCAACATGCCCGTCGCGGGCACGCTCAAGCTCGACCTCGACGTCGGCTCGCCCACGGGCAAGCTCGCCAACGCCAAGGGCGCCGTCTCGTTCACGTGCGCGGCGTGCGTGCTCGGCGACGGCAAGACGCCGCTCAAGGTCGAAGGCAACCCGTTCCTCGGCGGCGGCCTCACGCTGCCCAAGGTGCGGCTCGGCGATCTGCACGCCGAGATCCCCATCGACAACGGCACGGCGAAGTTCAAAGAGGTCGCGTCGAAGTCGCCCGACGCCGAGCTCGCGCTCGAGGGCGACCTGCAGCTGCGCGATCCGTTCCCGAACTCGCTGCTCAACGCCTACTTGCGCTTCAAGCTGACGGACTCGTTCCTCAGATCGGCGGCGACCCTGCAGACGATCCTGCAGATGGCGGGCGCCGCGGGCCGGCGGCCCGACGGCAGCTACGGCTTGCGCATCGGCGGGCGCGTCGCCGCGCCGTCGACGGTGCTGTCGCCGACGTCGCCCGTCGGCAGCGGCACGCCGACGGCGACCACGGGCCGTCCGCCGCCGCGCGCGAACATCGCGCCGTCGCCGCCCCCGCCGATGCCGATCGCCGCGCCGCC
>DASZRT010000037.1:0-2826 GCA_035549075.1 Polyangia bacterium
ACGAATCCCGCCCAGAACATCGGATCTTCCGGCAGGACGACCGTGCCGAGCTTCGTCTGCACGGTGACGCGGCCGGCGCGGAGATCGGCGAGCAACTGTAGTTGCGCGGTGCGGAGGGCGGAGGTCTTGTCGGCGCCGCCCAGCCACGCGCGATAGAACGCGGGCAGCAGGCGCGTCGTCGGCGCGTCGGCGACGTCCCAGACGGTCGCGATCACCGACGGCACGCCGGACGAAATGAATGCGCGCGCCAGCGCCGCGATGCCGTCGCCGGTCGGCGGCCCGCCGGCGGACCGGCACGCGCTCAGCACGACGAGATCGGCATCGAGCGACAGCTGCTCGATCTTCGCCGGCGTCAGCTCGCCGGCGTCCCGCGCGTCGCCGGCGCGTCCAAGCGCCAGAAACGACGCGGATGGATTCGTGTCGCGCACGATCGCGTGCGTCGCGAAGTGGACGACGCCCTGATGCGGCGCGGCGGCGAGCACGCGAAGCTCGGTCGCGTCTGCGCCGGCGAGCACGGTCGCCTCGCCGGCCGGCCACAGCTTCGCGATGGCTCGCACTTCGGCCGCCGCGCCCGGCAGGCGCACGAGCGGCGCTTCGCCGGCGATACGCGGCATGTCCGCAGGATTGGCGACGAGCAGCGCCGAGACCGGACGCGACGCCCGTGGCGCGGAGTAGTCGAAGAACGCCCCGGCCGGCGCGACGTGCGTCGCGTACCGTTCCACGAGGTACCGGCCGGACGGATCGCGCAGCGCAGCGAACGGCACGCCGGCGAGCGGCCCGTGCGGGACGATCGTGATTCGCGATCCTGATGCCGCCGGCAGGTAGCGCGCGACGGGTTGGACGAGCACGTCGTACAACTGCCGCCACACGGGGCGCGCCGGCGTGACGATCGGCAGCGTCTGTGCGCCGCTGCGGCTCACCAGCCCCGAGGCGCCGGCGGTGGCAGCCACGGGCTGAGGCGCGGTCGTGGCGGCACGAATGAGCGCCGACAAGCGCGCCGGCGACACGGCAGTCACCGCATGATGGATGTCGCCATCCGGGGCGACGGTCCACACCGCGATACGCCCGTCACCGACCCAGTAGATGACGAGCGTCGAGCGCAGACGCGCCGCCGTCGCGACGAGATCGTCGACGCGCGCGGCGCGCGCCACGGCGACGCTCCGGCGCGACGCGACCGGCGCGAGGCCGGCCGGGCCCGCCGCGATCGCGACCGTGTCCGTACGCGCGGATACCGGCACGTCGCGTGAGGCGAGCAGATCGAGCAGCGCGCGCGATCGCCCCAGCTCCGCGGTCTCGAGCGCGCCGCGGACGTCGCCCTGACGCAGCTGCAGATCGATCGCGAGCGAGTACGTCGGCACCCAGAGATCCGCGAACCCCTGCTTCATGAAATCCGACGTCACGAGCGAGGCGTGCTGCGCTTCGATCAAGCCGAGCACGGCCTGCTGCTCGGCGGCCGCTGCGGCGAGATCGCCGCGCGCCAGCGCGATGCGCGCCCGCGCGATCCTGGCGCCGGCGCAGTCGACGCGCGTCGTATCGCCGCAGTGCGCGATCGCCTCGTCGATCTCCTGGCTGGCCTTCGCCCAGTCGCCGAGGCGCGCGTCGGCCTCCGCCAACTGCCGGCCGCGAATGGTGCGGTAGTACGGCAGCGCCGCGTCGAGCGCCTGCGCGAGCAGCGCGCGCCCGCGCGCCACCTCGCCCATGCGCACGAGCAGATCGCCATAGCTCGCCCGCAGGAATGCCACGATCGTCGGGGCGCCGCCGCGCGTCGCGCGGGCCAGCGCACGCTCGAAATAGACGCGCGCCCGCGGGAAGTCGCCGAGCACCTGATACGTGGCCGCGACGGCGTTCAGACTCTGGATGTGCGCGTAGTCGGTGCCGTGCCGTTCGTGAATCGCCAGCGCCGCCCGTTGATACCGGAGCGCCACCGTCAGCTGCCCGTGCACGCGATAGAGGCGGCCAAGGCTGTTGTACGTGGTGCCGAGCTCGTCGGGATCCACGTCGCCGGCGAGCGCGGCCGCGGCCGCGTCGAGCATCTGCAGCGATCGATCGAGCTCGCCGCGGTTGAACAGGCGATCGCCCCAGAGATGCAGCGCACCTCCCTCGACGGCGTGGTCGCCCGCCGCGCGCGCGTCGGCGACGAGCGCGGCCAGCGAGGTTTCGACATCGGCGCCCGGCGTGGCCCGGATCTGCAGCAACTGTGCGTGCCGTTTCGCAGGCGCGTCATGTGCGCGGTCGAACGCGTCGATCGCGCGCGCGAGCAGCGCGCGCGACTCGTCCGGCGACGAGCCGCCGAGAGCGATGCTCAGCGCGGCGCACGCCGCACCGACATCCGACGGACCGCCGAGGCGCTCGAGATCCGCGAGCGCCTGCCGTAGCAGCGGCACGGCCTGGGCGTACTGCAGGCGGTCGGTCGCAACGCGGCCGAGGCCGAGCCGGCCGCGCGCCTGCCAGAGCGCATTCGGCTCGCCGATCGCGCGGTCGAGCATGCGCTGATAGGCCGCCTGCGCGGCGTCCAGCTCGTGCCGCGCGCGCGCCGCGCGCGCGGCATCCTCGAGCGCGACATACGCCTCGTCACCCGACGTCTGTGGCGCGGCGGCCGGCGTGCGCGGCTGCGACGCGATCGCCGCGAGCAGAAGCGCTGCCGCGAGCCACCGCCGGCGCGCACGCGTGGACATGGCCTACTGGAGCGGCAAGGCCGCGGATGCCGCGCACGCGCGCGCGGCATACGTGGATGCGCCGCGGCAGAGCGCGTCGAGCTCGGCGCGCGCCGCCGCGCGATCGCCGGCGCGCTCGCCGGCGATCGCGAGATACCAGGCGATGTCGTCG
>DASZRT010000038.1:0-2002 GCA_035549075.1 Polyangia bacterium
CGTGTCGACGTAGGCGACGCAGGCGTCGGCGCCGTCGAACCAGTAGCGGAAGCCGCGTTCGAGCGTCTGGAACGACGTTGTGTCCGACCCGTGACGCTTCACGAGCACGAGCGCGCGCGATCGGGGCGCCTCGTCCATCAGACGGGCGGCGCCTCGCCGCGCCGGGCGAAGGGCAAGAACGCGCGCAGCGGCAGCACGCGCTCGCGGCGGCGCTCTTCTTCGAGGTGACGCGCGCGCGCCTTGAGCAAATCTTTCAACGTCAGCATCCCCACGAGCCGGCGCGGATCATCATCGTCGACGACGGGCACACGTGTGAAGCCCGTGTCGGCCATGCGGTGGACGACGACGCGCAAGGGGTCGGCGGCGCGCGCCGTGACGACGTCGCGGCGAACGACGCCGTCGAGCGCGTGCGGCGCGGCGGCCGCGACGCCCTCGGTCCATTCGCGCGCCACGCGCTCCAGATCCCGGCGCGTGACGACGCCCACGAAGCGTCCCGCGCGATCGACGACGGGGAACAAGCACTCGCTCGCGCCCGGCGCCGACGACGTCGCGGCGAGGGCGTCCTCGATCGAGGCGCTCTCGGGAATGAGGGCGAGGCCCGTCGTCATGACCTCGCGCGCGAACAGGATCTCCAGCGGATCGATCGCGTACTCGCGGCTCACGTGCAGGCCGCGGCGCGCGATCTTCTCGGTGAGGATCGAGCGCTTGAGCACGAGCACGGTGAACGCGTGCGCCGTCGCCGTCGCCGCGAGCAGCGGCAGCGACATCGAGTGGCGCCCCGTGAGCTCGATCGCGAACACGAGCGCCGTGAGCGGCGCGCCCATCGTCCCGCTCAGCGTGGCGGCGAGGCTCACGAGCGGCCAGAAGCCCGGGCCGAGGTCGGGGAACACGCGCGCCTCGAGCCCGCCCAGCGCGGCGCCCATCATGAGCAGCGGCGCGAGCACGCCGCCCGAGGTGCCCGAGCCGAGCGAGAACGACCAGATCGCCGCTTTGACGAGCATGAGGCGCAGCGTCGGACCGAGCCCGCGGCCGCCGAGCAGCAAGGCCTGAATCTGGTCGTAGCCGACGCCGAGCGCCTGCGGGCACACGAGGCCGCCCAAGCCGACGGCGAGGCCGCCGATCGCGGGCCACCACATCCAGTGCAGCTTCAGCTTCGAGAACGCGTCTTCGGAGGCGTAGACCGCCGCCGTCAGCAGCGACGCCAGCATTCCCGCGCCCAGGCCGCACGCGGCGCACGCGACGAGAGCGCCCGCGCCCAGCGAGAACGTGACGTCGGGCAGCGGGAAGATCGGACCCGCGCCCAGCAGCGAGCGCCGCACGAACGCCGCGGTCACGCTCGCGAGCGCGACGGGCACGAGGCTGCGCGGCTTGAGCTCGAACAACAGCAGCTCGACGGCCAGGAACACCGACGCCACGGGCGCAGCGAACGTCGCCGACATGCCCGCGGCCGCGCCCGCGACGAGCAGCGTCTTGCGCTCGGCCGCCGTGAGGTGGAAGAGCTGTGCGATCATCGAGCCGAACGCGCCGCCCGTCATGATGATGGGCCCCTCGGCGCCGAACGGACCGCCCGAGCCGATCGAGATCGCCGCCGAGATCGGCTTGAGCAGCGCGACGCGCGGCTGCACGCGGCTGCCGCGGATCAAGATCGCCTCGAGCGCCTCGGGGATGCCGTGGCCGCGGATGCGGTCCGAGCCGTAGCGCGCGATGACGCCGATGACGAGGCACCCGACGACGGGTACGAGCACGCCCGCGGCGCCGAGCGTGTTCGCCGCGGGCGACGCCGAGGCGAGCGAGAGGCGCTGGAAGTAGAAGAGGTTCGTGAAGAAGGCGATGAGCGCGAGCAGCGCCGCCGCGACGTAGGCGGCGAGCGCTCCGACGCCGATCGCGAGCGCGGCGATGGGCACGACGCGCGCGCTCGCCGTGAAGTCGCCGAGCGCGGGCGTGTCAGCTGCGCGCGCGCGCACGTCGTTTGACCTTGGCGCCCGCGGGCGGCGCCTCGAAG
>DASZRT010000039.1:0-27862 GCA_035549075.1 Polyangia bacterium
CGCGCTCGGCGGCGGTGAGCCGCGCCCGCGCCTCGTCACGCGTCGCCTCGGCGGCCGACGCGGCCTCGCCGGCCCGCGTGGCCTCGGCGACGGCCGCTTCCTCGGCGCGCCTGGCCTCGGCGAGGCGTGCCGCTTGCTCGGGAGATGGGCCTCGCGGCACGGGTGCGCGCGCCGTAACGGAAGCGCGCGGCGGCGGTGCCGACGCGAACGCCGCGAGCGTCGCCTCACCGACGTCACCGAGCCCGCCGAGACCACCCAAGCCTCCGACGCCGTCTTGCGCGAGCGGCGCATCCTCGACGACGCGTGACGCGAGCAGCGTCGCGCGCCGGCCTTCGTCACGAGCCGCCGCGCGCGCGTTGGCGACGATCTGATCGACGACCCGCCGGTCGTCGCCGCGCCCTGCCCGTTTGATGAGCGCGTTCGCCTCGCGCGACAGCGCCGCGCCCGCCTCACGGAAACCTTCGAGGCTCGACGACACGGACACGCCCGCTTCGCCGCCGAGCGCCGCCGCCTGCGCGCGGCGCAGCTCGTCGCTCGCGGCCAGGTAACGCTCGACGGCGCCGCGCGCCTCGCGCACGAGCGCGTTCGTGGCCCAGGCCGCGAACGACGGCCGCTTCATCTTCTTGAGCTCGCGCGCGTCGTCCTTGCGCCCGGCCGCCGCGAGTGCCGCCGCGAGCCGCGTGCGCGCCTCGACGAACGCGTCGGGCGCGACGACGAACAGCTCCTCGAGCGCGGTGTCGATGTCCATGCTGTAGAGTCCGCGCACCACGATGCCACGATCCGCCCCGACGAGTGCGCGCGCGTGAGGGGACGCGCCCTCGCCGCCATTCTCTTCGGCGCGAGCTTGCTCGGCTTCTCGGCGATCTTCGTGAAGTGGGCCGTCGCGGGCGGCGCGTCCATCTTCACGGTCGGCGGCTACCGCATGTTGATCGCGCTGCCGGGCGCGGCGCTGCTCGCGCGGCGCGCGGGTGGCTTCGGCGGCGGCGCAGGCCGCGCGTGGGCGGTCGCCGCAGGCACGGCGCTGTTCGCCGACTTGGCTCTCTGGCACGAAGCCATGCACCGAACGACGGCGGCGAACGCGACGCTGCTCGTGGGCGGCTTGTCGCCGATTTGGGTCGCGTTGTTCTCGGTGCTCTCGCTCGGCGCGCGGCCGGGGTGGCTCGGATGGCTCGGGCAAGGCGTCGGCCTCGCGGGCGCGCTCGTGCTCGCCCTCGCGCGTGGCGCGCACGGCGGCGGCGCGGCCGAAGGCGTGAGCGGCGAGACGCTCGCGATCATCGCGAGCTTCACGTACGCGGCGTTCACGCTCGCCATGAGCCGCGCGCGCCGCACGCTCGCCGCGCCGCAGGCGCTGTTCTGGATGAGCCTCGGTTGTCTCGCGTGCTTCGTCGTCGTCATCGCCGTCACGCGCGATCCGCTCTCGGGCTACGACGCGCGCGCGTGGGCGTCGCTCGTGGGCCTCGGCGTCGTCGTGCAGCTGCTCGCGTGGTGGATCAACAGCTGGGGCCTCGGCCACGTCGACGTCGCGACGGGCGCGCTCGCGCTGCAGATGCAGCAGGTCGCGACGCTGTTCCTCGCGGCGTGGCTGCTGGGCGAGCCGCTGCGCGCGCTCGGGCTCCTGGGCGCCGGGCTGCTCATCGGCGGCATCGCGCTCGTCGCGCGGGGCGGCGCGACGGCTAAGCCGCGCTGACGTCGCCCGGCAAGCGGCGGCGCGCGCTCACGGCCTCGAAGCTCGCGCGCAGCCCGGGCACGCTCGCCGCCAGCAACGAGAACTCGCGCTTCGGGATGCTGAGCACCGTCATCGGCTCGACGCAGCGGACGGTCGCGTTGCGCGGCGCGCTCCCCAAAAGCGCCATCTCGCCGAAGCACTCGCCCGGTCCCAGGGCCGCGAGCACGGCTTCCCCGCGTATGACCTCGGCGCGTCCGGACATCAAGATGTAGACGCGGTCGCCGATCTCACCCTCGTCGAAGACGTGCTGCCCGGGCTCGAAGTGCTCGTGCATCGCGCCGCCACCGCCACCGAGGCGCAGCTCGACGAGCTCGGGCTGCAACAGCAAATCGAGCGTCCACGACGTCGCGACTTTGAGCCGGCGGCCCCAACCCGGGAGCTTCGCGAGGTAGATCGTGCGCCACAGGAACCACGCGAGGAAGCCCGACAGCTTGAGCCCCAAGATCTCGGCGACGGCGTTGCGCCGCCCGAGCGAGCCCATCTTGCCGAGGCCCGCGAAGTCGAACGTGCGGAGCGAAGGAGACTCCGGCGCCGCGATCGTCGCCGCGACGTTCTCGGCGACGACGGTCGCCTGCCGGCTCGCGTGCTGCGCCGTCGGTGGGCATGGTGGTCCGTCGGCCGTCGGCACCGACGCGCAGTCGCCGAGCGCCCACACGTTCGTCTGTCCCGCCGCGCGCAACGTCCGGTCGACCACGAGGCGACCGTTCTTCGTCTTCTCGAGCGCGAGCGCCTCGACCAGCGGGTGCGGCGACGCGGGGATCGTCGACACGAGCGTCTTCGTCGCGATCGAGACGACGCCGTCCGGGCCTTTCAGCACGGCCGAGTCGCCCGTCGCCGCGTGCAGGCGGTGCTCGAGCAAGAGCTCGACGCCGCGCTTGCGGAGGATCTTCGCGGCGAACGCACGCAGCTTGGGCGCGACCTCGGGCAGGATCTCCTTCTGCGCGTGCACGAGCACGACGCGGATCTCCTTCGGATCGATGCGGCGGTAGTGGCGCGCCACCTCGCGCACGAAGTCGTTGAGCTCGGCGGCGACCTCGACGCCCGAGAAGCCGCCGCCCGCGACGACGAACGTCAGCAATTGGCGCCGCAGCTCGGGCTCGTCGCTCTCGACGTCGGCCTCCTCGAGCGCGCGGATGACGCGGCTGCGAACCTCGAGCGCGTCGGCGAGGTTCTTGAACGGCAGCGCGTGCTCGGGCAGCCCCGGCAACCCGCGAAAGTCCGTGACGGTGCCGGGCGCGAGCACCAGATGGTCCCACCCGACGACGTGCGCGTGCGGCTTGAACCCCGGCGCTGCCGTGATGGTGCGACGTTCGAGGTCGATCGACTCGATCTCGCGCACGTGGACGTTCGTGCGCTTCAAGAGCCGCCGCAGCGGGCTCACGACGTCGACGAGGCCGATCGTCCCCGAGATGACCTCGGGCAGCATCGGCTGGAACACGAAGTAGTTCTCGCGCGCGAACAACAGGATCTCGACGTCGTCGCGGTGCCCGAGGCGGCGCTCGAGCGCCTGCGCGGTGCCGACGCCCGCGAAGCCGCCGCCCACGACGACGATGCGGATCGGGCGGCGCGTCTGCAAACCGTGATCGGTCACGGGGGACCTACGCGCGCGCCGCGACGCGGTTACGCGGTCAACGATCCAGCAGCGCGCCGAAGATCAGCGCGCCCGCGACCGACGCCGCGATCATCGCGCCCACGTGGCCGATGAGCACGTGGCCCGCCGTCGCCATGGGGCAGATGAAATGAAGCGCGAGGCCGCCAATCGCGCCGCCCGCCGCGCCCACGGCGATGCCCGCGGCGCGCGCGCCCACGGGCAGCAGCCGCCGCAGCGCGAAGAACCCGATCAACAGCACGGGCGCCGCCGCCTCGAGCACGACCTTCGCGCAGCCCCAGCTCGACTGCAGCGTCGAGATGCCCAGATCCTCGGGGCGCGCGCTGACGCCGGGAACCGAGGTGGTCCAGAACGCGGCGAACACGAGGAGCAGCCCCATCGCGGCGCCGGCGACGCGGCCCGCGACGGCCGACGCCGGGAGCACGTCGCCCCGCCGAGGCACGAGGGCCGTCCAAAGCGCGAGCCCGAACGAGAGGCCCCACAACGCCGCGCCGACGGCGACCCACATCGGGGGCAGCAGCTTCAAGTCCGGGCGCAGCGCCGCGTGGGCCAGCGTGTAGGCGGGCCAGGCGAGGCCGAGCAGCGCGACCGCCGCGAACGCGCCGAAGCGCGATCGCGTGCGCACGCGCGCCGGCGTGCCGACGGCGCCGAGCAGCGCGACCGACGGCGGCGGCGCCGGCGCCTCGAGCGCCGCGCGAAGATCGTCGGTGCCGTCATCCACGTTGCACGTTGGCGCTCACGCGAGCTCCTTGCCGCTCGCGGCGGGATCCTTGCGCTTGAGGAGCTCGCGCAACGTGACGTAGGCGCGGTGGGCGCGCAGCTTGATCGCGCCCGGTGTCGTGCCCGCGATCTGCGCCGCCTCGGCGATGCTGCGCCCGTGAACCTTCGTGAGGATGAGCGCCTGGCGCTGGTTCTCGGGCAGCCGCTGCAGCGCCGCCATCGCCGCCACCGCCTCGGCCGACGGCTCTTCGCTCTCGTGCGCGCCCTCTGCGACGCCCGTGATGTGCGCGGCGTGAGCCGTCTGCGACGCGCCCTCGGTCGCGACGGTCCCGTCCTTCGTGAGGCGCACGCGGCTGCGCTTGCGGCGTCGCAGCTCGTCGAGGCACGTGCGGTGCGCGATCGTGTAAATCCACGGGATCGGGTTGGCGGCGCGCACGTAGGTCGCCCGCGCCTCGTGCACCTTGATGAAGGCCTGCTGCAAGACGTCTTCGGCGGCGGCTCTTTCACCCAGCAACCCTTTGAGGTAGGCGAGGACGCGCGGCGCGAGCTTGGCGTACAGCTGGTGGAACGCCGCGACATCGCCGTCGCAATAGCGCGCCATCAGCTCGGCCGCTTCGAGCGCCTCAGGTTCCATGTCCCGTCCCCTGCTCCCTCTTATCGACTTTCGCCCGCGAGGACAAACTTCGCGCGCCGAAAACCGCGGCCAGCGCCAGCCCGGGCGCGAGCACCGCGGCACCGTGGACGCCGATGACGTGCGCGGGATCGTTCATGGGGCAGTGCACATGCAGCACGAGGCCCGCGAGCGCGCCCGCCGCGGCGCCGAGCGCGAGCGCGATCCGCCAGCCGCCGAGCGGCATGAGCCGGCGTAGCGCGAAGAACCCGAGCCCCGTCGGCAGCGAGACCACGCCGAGCGCCGTGAGCAGGCACGGCACGCCGACCACGAGGACGCGCGCCCAGCCGCCCGGCGGCAGCGCGAGATGCGCGCCGGGCGACGTCACCGCCACGAGGACGTCGAGCGCGAGCAGCACGGCGAGGATCACGGCGGCGGCGCGCGAGGCCGCAGGTCCGGCCGGAAGCACCTGCTCCCGCGGCGGCACGAGGACGGCGCGCAGCAGCGCCAAGAACGACGCGAGGCACGCCGCCGCATAGACGACGAATGGAAACATCGGCATCGCCGCGAGATCGGCGCGGACGCCCAGCTGCGTCGCGATCGCCGCCGCGTAGGCGAGCGAGGCGGCGACGACACCGGCGAGCGCGCGGGCCGGCCGGCGCATCCGCACGGGCCGCGTCGCCGCGACCGCGCGCGCGAGCGCCGGCGACAGCGGAGGCGGTCGCGGATCGGGCCGACCGAAGGTGTCCATCACGGAAGGTGCGGCTTCCTACGCCGGCCGCGCCCGCTGGTTACGGTCTGGCGGCGCGCGTAATCTGGCGCCGTGAGCGACCGTGAATGGCTCGAGACCGACGGTCTCGGCGGCTTCGCCATGGGGACGGCGGCCGGGCCGCGCACGCGGCGCTACCACGGGCTGCTGGTCGCGGCGACGACGCCCCCGACCGGGCGCGTGATGCTGGTCGCGGGGCTCGATGCGGTGGTCGAGACACCGGCCGGACGCTGGATGTTGTCGGCGCAGCGATACGCGCCCGACGTCGTCGGCGACGAGCAGCACCTGGAGCGCTTCGAGGTGGCGCCGTGGCCGACGTGGACGTTTCGCCTGCCCGACGGCAGAAGCGTCGTCCATGAGCTGTTCATGCGCCGGGGCGCGCCGCGGACGTTCTTGTCGTGGCGGTTGCTCGAGCCGACCGGCGCCCCCGTGCGGCTCACGGTGCGGCCGTTCCTCGCGGGGCGCGACTTCCACGCGCTCATGCACGAGAATGCCGCGTTCCGGTTCGACCCCGAAGTCGCGGGCGACGTCGTGCGGTTTCGGCCTTACGCCGACGGGCCGGCGATCACCTTCGCGACGAACGGACGCTACGCGCACCAGCCGTGCTGGTACCGCCGCTTCGTCTATCAAGAAGAACGGCGGCGCGGGCTCGACTGCGAGGAGGATCTCGGCGCGCCCGGCGTGTGGTCGTTCGAGCTCGGCGCGGGGGAAGCGATGGTGGTGCTGGGAGGCGACGACGCGGCCGGCACCACCGATCTCGCGGCAGCGCGCGCGACCGAGCGCGAGCGGCGCGCGTCGCTGGGCGGCGCCCTCGAACGCGCGGCCGATCAACACTTCGTCGCGGGTCGCACGCGCCGCACGATCATCGCGGGCTACCCTTGGTTCGGCGACTGGGGCCGCGACACGTTCGTGTCGTTGCGCGGGGTGCTGCTGGCGACGGGGCGCGTGGCCGAGGCGATCGACGTGCTCGACGCGTGGTCGGGCTCGGTGTCGCGCGGGATGTTGCCGAACTACTTTCCCGACGCTGGCGGCGAGCCCGCGTACAACTCGGTCGACGCGTCGCTGTGGTACGTCGTCGCCGTGTCGGAGGCGCTGGCAGCCGTGGGGACGAGCGTCGACGCGGGCACACGGAAGCGGCTCGTCGAAGCCGTCGCCGGGATCCTCGACGGCTACGCCCGCGGAACGCGCTTCGGCATTCGCGCCGACGCCGACGGATTGCTCGCGGCCGGCGAACCCGGGCAACAGCTCACGTGGATGGACGCGCGCGCCAGCGGCCGCGAGGTCACGCCGCGCATCGGGAAGCCGGTCGAGGTGCAGGCGTTGTGGCTCAACGCACTCACGCTCGCGGCGACGCTCGACGCGGGGCCGGTCGCGCGTTGGCGCGAGCTGGTGGCGCGTGGCCGAGCCGCGTTCGAGGCGCGGTATTGGAACGACGCGCGCGGCTGTCTCTTCGACGTCGTCGACGTTGAACATGCGCCCGGCGCCGTCGACGGCGCGCTTCGCCCCAACCAGATCTTCGCCGTCGGAGGATTGCCCGTCGCGCTGCTCGACGGCGCTCGCGCGCGCGCCGTGGTCGACGTCGTCGAGCGCGCGCTGCTGACGCCGGCGGGCCCGCGCTCGCTCGCGCCTGGCGAGCCCGGCTACCTCGGTCGCTACGCGGGCGGCCCCGAAGCGCGCGACAGCGCCTATCACCAAGGCACGGCGTGGCCGTGGCTGCTCGGGCCCTTCGTCGAGGCGTTCGTGCGCGTCCGCGGCGGCACCGACGAGGCCAAGACGGAGGCGCGCGAACGCTTCGTCGAACCTTTGCGCGCGAGGCTCGACGGTGATGGTCATGTCCCGGAGGTCGCGGACGGCGATTCGCCGCACGCGTGGGGTGGATGTCCGTTTCAAGCGTGGTCGGTGGGAGAGCTGCTGCGGCTGGAACGCGTCGTTCTGCGATAGAGCGGGCCCGCTCGGCGCGCCAACGATGCGCGTCTCGACAACCAGGTTTGCGCGTCACGCACGTGCTCCGCGGCCCACGCCCTGGTCCGCGCCTTGCTCGACGAGCGCGACATGCGCCGCCTCACGCTCCTCGCCGCCCTCGCGATCCTCTCGACCGCCTGCACGTCCCGCACGCTCGAAGAGCCGACGCCCGTCGTCTCGTCGACGGACGTCGAGCGTCATTCGCAGGCGTTCAACCGCGACCTCGACATCGTCTTCATGGTCGACGACTCACGTCGTACCGCTGCAACGTCGTGGGCCACCGCTGCGGCGGCGCCGCGCCTCCGTTGCGAACGCCCGCGACGCTCGACGCCTGCGTGTCCGCCGAGGACGGCGTCCTGTGGCGCGTGTCCGACGTCGCCAAGAACCTCCGCGCGCTCAAGACCGATCCGGCCCGCGTGCTCGTCGCGGCGATCGCGGGGCCGCCCACGCCCTACGTCGTCGCCGACGACGCCTCGCCGACGAACGACGACCCCGCGGGCGCGTGGCCCGAGGTGAAGCCTTCATGCACCGCGAGCGACGGCACGTTCGCCGATCCCAGCGTGCGCCTCGCGCAGCGGGTGAATGCCTTCGGATCCAACGGCACGTTTGTCTCCATCTGCGACGACACGCTCGCGCCTGCCCTGCGCGGCATCGCCGAGCGCATCGAACCGCTCGTCGCAGCCGGCTGCGTGCGTGGGCCCGTGCTCGACACGACGGGCGCGCTGTGGACCGGCGACACGGCGCCCGATTGCGGGGTCACGGATCACGTCACCGACGCGACGGGCACCCAGCACGACGTCGTCCTGCCCGCGTGTGATTCGGGCGCCTCGACGAAGTGTTGGCGGCTCGTGCGCGGGGCGCCGGCGTGCGCCGCGACGGATCCGCTCCTTCGCCTCGAGGACGGCCACGGCGCTCCGCTGCCGCCCGAGACGTCGTTCGACGTCACGATCTCGTGCGCGCGTTCTACCCGCCGATTTGAGGCGGCGTCCCTGAGGCTACGCGCCCATCGTCTCGGCGATCAGCTTGTTCGCGCCCGCGGGGTTGCTCTTGCACTCGAGCAGCGCGCGCAGCATGAGCGGCACGACGATCGTCGCGTCCGACTCGATGACGAACATCGGCGTCTCGGCCGTGAGCTTGTCCCACGTGATCTTCTCGTTGGGCGTCGCGCCCGAATACGAGCCGTACGACGTCGTCGAGTCGGAGATCTGGCAGAAGTAGGCCCACGGCTTCACGGGCTGCTCGAGGTCGTACTTGATCGACGGCACGACGCAGATGGGGAAGTCGCCCGCGATGCCGCCGCCAATCTGAAAGAAGCCGCAGCCCGCGCCGCTCGAGAGCTCGCGGTACTGATCGTAGAAGGCGGCCATGTACTCGATGCCGCTCTTCGCGATCTGCGCGCCGCACTCGCCCAGCTTCACGTGCGAGGCGAAGATGTTGCCGAAGGTCGAGTCCTCGTAGCCGGGGACGACGACGGGCAGCTTCGCCTGCGCCGCCGCCAGCAGCCAGCACTCATCGGCGCGCCCCTGATGCAGCTTGGGGTCGACGGCCTGGATGAGCTCGTAGAAGTACTCGTGCCAGAAGCGGCGCTCGCCCTTCTCGGTGGCGCGCTTCCACATCGGCACGATGTACGTCTCGACGGCGCGGAACGCCTCGTCCTCGGGGATGCTCGTGTCCGTCACGCGGCGCATGCGGTCCTCGAGGATCTTCGTGTCGTCCTGCTTCGTGAAGTAGCGGTACTCGGGGAAGTCTTTGTAGTGGTGGTGCGCCACGAGGCGGAACAGCGACTCTTCGAGGTTCGCGCCCGTCGACGAGATGCCGTGGATGAGCCCCACGCGGATCGCCGGCGCGAGCGTCACGCCGAGCTGCGCCGACGACATCGCGCCCGCGACCGCCCAGAACATGCGCCCGCCCTTTTCGACGTGGCGCCAGTAGGCGAGGAGCGCGTCGCGCGTCGCGCGCGCGTTGAAGTTCTTGTAGTTGCGCAGGACGAGATCGAGGACGGGGAACTCGCTGGACATCGGTGTACTCCTGACGATTTCCCTATCACGGCCCGCCCCGTCACTTCCATTGCTTCTCGCCCTCGCCGTACGAGAGGTCGATGGCGTAGACGGCGCCGTGGGCGAAGCGAAATTGAACCGCGTCCGCTTCCGCCGAATCGCGGCCCTTCGTGTAGATGAGGTAAAACTCGTCGCCCTTGCGCGCTGAAGCCTTCAGCGAGGGCGGCCCGTACG
The DNA here is from genome assembly GCA_035549075.1 of Polyangia bacterium. Lineage (GTDB taxonomy): Bacteria > Myxococcota_A > Polyangia > Fen-1088 > Fen-1088 > DASZFV01. The sequence goes on from DASZRT010000039.1 coordinate 9,628, forward strand.
CGGCGCGGACGGCCTCGTACGAGGCGCCGAGGCCGATCCCGCGCGAGGTCTTGAGCGCCGCGGGCGCGACCGGAAGCAAACAACCTGGCGCGACCGCCTCGGGATGGAACCGGCTGTGCAGCCCCACATCAACGTGGATGCCCTTGATGAACCGCGGCGTCGCGGGCGTGCACGTCACGACGTCGCGCGCCCCATCGAGGCAGTCCACGTCGACGATCAGCGTCGTGTCCGTCGGCCGCATCTCCGCCGACGAGAAGAACACGCGGGTCTCTTCGCTCGGCAAGCCGCCGCCGTACGGCCGGCATGCGCGAAACGCGTCGGGCAACGCGTCGGCGTACACCAGCGGCCCAAGTCGCCGCTCTACGACCGCCCGTGGAATCGTGTCCTCGTGCTCGGCGCGCGCCAACCCGATCCCACCGACGACGAACGCCGCACCAACGAGCCAGGCGGACGGCTTCATGGCGGGCGTCGCGAGACGCCGCGGCGCTTCCACGCGTGCTACTTGGCGATCGGGTACCCGCGCCACAGCCATTCGAGGGCCTCGGGCAAGGTTTGGTTCACGACGTTGGCGTCGTTGTGCATGGCGCCGAGGGCGTACTCGAAGCGGTTGTGATAGCCCTTCGATTGAAGGATGGCGGCCATGCGCTGGTTGGCCATCTTGAAGTTCTCGTACGTCGTCTCGGGGTCGTTGGCGTTGTAGTCGTTCTCGCCGACCTCGAGCCACACGCGCAGCGGCTTGGGCGGCGCGTCGGCGATGAGGTGCTCGTGGTACTCCCACGCGCCGTGCGGGTACATGGGATCGGTCGGCGACTCCTGATTCACGTAGGTGCCCGAGTACGTGAGGATGCGGCGGAACTCGTCGGGGCCGAACCAGCCGAGCGTGAACGCCGCGGCGCCGCCCGAGCTGCCGCCCATCGTCGCGCGCCCGTTCGGATCGGTGGTCAGCTTCACGGCCACCGTCGCCTCGACCTTCGGCAGAAGCTCGGTCTCGACGAACGAGAGGAACTTGTCGGACACGGTGTCGTACTCGAGGCCGCGCTCGCTGCCTTTGTCGTTGCCGCCGCCCGAGTTGGCCATGACGGCGGCCATGACGGGCAAGCGACCGGCGTTGATCATGTTGTCGAGGATCGGCGGCAACCGCAGGATGTAGTTGTCGCCGTCCTGCGCGAGGATGAACGGGATGGGCGTGCCGGGGACGTACTGCTTCGGCACGTAGACCCAGACGGGCCGCGAGTAGGCGCCGTTGATGCCGGGGTAGATCTTGCTGTCCGACGACTTCATCGTGAACATCGTCACCGTGCCCTTGGGGACGCCGGCGACGTAGGTCATCTCGACGGCCTGCTTGTAGGTCGGGCCGATCATGACGTTGCCGTCGCCGTCGCTGCTGACGGGCGGCAAGCCGCCGTCGACGTCGGTCGCGCCGCCGCCGCGCGTCGTGCCGCCCGCCGAGCCGTCGGGCGTGCTCGTCGTGCCACCGGTGCCGCCCGTCGCCGTCGTGCCGCCCGTGCCCGTCGCGCCGCCCGTGGCCGAGGTTCCGCCGGTGCCCGTCGTGCCGCCGCTGGCGGTCGTTCCGCCGGTCGCGGTCGCTCCGCCCTGCCCGGTTTGGCCGCCGCTTCCGGTCGTTCCGCCCGCGCCGCCGTCCTTCCCCGAGCCCGCGCTGCATGCGGCCAATCCCATGAAGCAAGCCAAGAGCGAGACACGGCGGATGCGCATCCCTCCAGCTAAGCCGAATTTCGGGCCGTCGTCGTGCGACGAACGCCCGTTCTTTGCGACACCGCGTGCGCCCGATCTCGTCATCACCGACGATGATATGCGCACCGAACGGTTGTACAAACGAGGCGCGTGGCGCGCGCGAAAAAGAAGGTCCTCATGACGGGCGCCGCCGGCGGCGTCGGCGGTCACTTGCGCCGGTTGCTCGCCGCGCGCTACGACCTCGTGCTCACCGACGCGCGCCCCCTCGTCGACCGCGGCAAGCACGAGCGTTTCACGCGCGCCGATCTCGCGCGCGCCGCCGACGCCGCGCGCGTCACCAAAGGCGTCGACGCGATCGTTCACCTGGGCGGTTACTCCGTCGAGGGCCCGTGGGCCGCGATCCTCGAAGCCAACGTCGTCGGCGCCCACAACCTCTTCGAGGCCGCGCGCAAGAACGGCGTTCGGCGCGTCGTCTTCGCGAGCAGCCACCACGCCGTCGGCTTCCACCGGCGCACGACGAAGATCGACCACCGCGCCGACGTCCGCCCCGACACGCGCTACGGGGTCTCCAAGGTGTTCGGCGAGGCGCTCGGCCGCCTCTACGCCGACAAGTACGGGCTCGAGGTGTTCTGCGTGCGCATCGGCAACGTCAACCCCGAGCCCATCGACGAGCGCCGCCTGGCGATCTGGTCGAGCCCGCGCGATCTCGCTCAACTGATCGCGATCGGGATCGATCACCCAGACGTCCGCTTCGAGATCGTCTACGGCGTCTCGAACAACCAGCGCTCGTTCTACGACAACGCCAACGCCGCGCGCCTCGGGTACCAACCGCAAGACGACTCGGAGCCCTTCGCCGCCACGATCCTCGCGCGCGAGCCACCGGCCGATCCCGTCGCGTCGCTCTACCAGGGCGGACACTTCACCGTCGTCGAATCCGTTCCCAACCCCGCCGCACGCCCGAAGCGGCCCCAAAGGAAGCGATCGAAATGAAGACGCCGAAGCTCGTCGCGCCGCCCGGCGCGTGCGACACGCACATCCACTTCTACGACGCCGCCGCACCGGCCGCGCCGGGCGCGCCCATGCCGGGCTCACGCACGGTCGACGACTACCTCGCCGTGCACCGGCGGCTCGGCCTGTCGCGCGTCGTCGTCGTGCAGCCGAACGCCTACGCCGACGACAACCGCGTCACGCTCGGCGGCATCGCGCGCTTGAACGCGGCCGGCGTCGGCGCGCGCGGCGTCGCCGTCGTCCGCGCGAACGTCGCCGACGTCGAGCTCGAGCGGCTCACGCGCGGCGGGATGCGCGGCGTGCGCATCATGACGCTCAACGCGGGCACGCTGGGCTTCGACGTCATGGACGCCGTCGTCGCGCGCGTCCACGCGTTCGGCTGGCACGCCAACGTCCAGCTCGACGGCCGCGAGCTGCCGAAGCACGAGGCCCAGCTGGCGCGCCTGCCTGGCCGCTTCGTGATCGATCACACCGGCAAGTTCCTCGAGCCGGTGTCGCCCGAGCACCCGGCCTTCGCGTCGCTGCTGCGCCTCCTCGACACGGGCCGCTGCTGGGTGAAGCTCTCGGGGCCGTACGAGACGTCGAAGGTGGGCGCGCCCGCTTACACCGACGTCGCGCGCCTCGCGAAGGCGCTCGCGGCGCACGCCCCCGAGCGCCTCATCTGGGCGAGCAACTGGCCGCACCCGTCGGCGACGACGCCCGCGCCGCCCGACGAGGCCGACCTGCTGGACCTGTTGCTCGACTGGGTCCCCGACGAGCGCGCGCGCCGGATCACGCTCGTCGACAACCCGGCCGAGCTCTACGGATTTTGATCGGGGTCCGTGACGTGAGCCGCTCGCCGGAAAGAATCTTGCGACTCACCAAAAGTTTCTTTCGATCGTCGCGCTGACGACGGCCGCGAACACCGCGACGAACGCGGCGTCGTCGCTGGCGTGACCCTTGCTGATGTCGAGCCGCGTGTGGTGGAGAGACATCCCGCCGCTGCCCAAGATTCTGGTCACGATCGCGATCTTGGTCATCGTCGGCGTCGTCATCACCTTCGTGCGAGTCATCACCCCATAGCAACACCAGCCTTGCGCCCCCCGCAGCCGCTGCCTCCCCGTCGCCATCGCCGCGTCGTCTCGATCGCGTGCGCCTTCGCGGCCGCGGTCGTCGCGACCACGGCGGCGCGCGCCGACGACGCGCTCCCGTCTCGCCTCGATCTCGCCGACGCCGAGCGCCTCTTCCTCGAGCGCGGTCTCGACTTGTTGATCGCGCAGGCGAGCGCCGAGGCCGCCGAAGGTGACGTCGACGCGGCGGGCGCGCACCCGAACCCCGGCGTCGACTTGTCCGTGACGTACACCCCGCCGCTCAAGCGCGACGCGATCTACTCGGGCATTCAGTCGAACGTCCCGTCGAGCCTGTGGGGCTTCGGCGTCGGCGTCACCGACAACGCGGCGCTGTCGGACCAGCTGTTCGGCAAGCACGGGCTGCGCGTCGAGGTCGCGCAGAGGGCGCTCGCGGCGGCGCGCTTCGGCGTCGGCGAGGCGAAGCGCGTCGGGCTCGGCCAGCTTCGTCAGGGGTATGTCGCCGCCGTGCTCGCGGGCCTCGACGCCGCGTCGGCGAAGGAGTCGCTCGACACCTACGACGAGCAGCTCGAGCTCAACCAAAAGCGCTACGACGAGGGCGCGATCAACGGCCTCGACCTGTCGCGCGCGACGCAGGCCGATCTCGAGGCGCGGCAGACGCTCGACCAGGCCGAGAGCGGGCGGCGCCAGGCCATGGCGGCGCTCCTGTTCTTGCTGGGCGTGCGCGGCGCGACGCCGACGGTGACGCTCGCGACGCCGATCGACTACCGGCCCCTCGCGACGCTCGAGGGCGCGACGCCGTCGTCGCTCCAGGACTCGGCGCTCGCGAACCGCACCGACGTCAAGCAGGCCAACGCCGCGCTCGAGCAGGCGTCGGCGCAGGTGAAGCAGGCGCGGCGCTCGCGCGCGCCCGACGTCGCGTTGTCGCTCGGCTACGCCGAACAGTGCAGCGGCAGCTCGTGCTCGTCGGAGCCCGCGGTCACGGCGGGCGTCGCCGGCAACGTGCCCCTCTTCTATCGACAGCGCGGCGAGATCAAGCGCGCCGAGAGCAACGCCAAGCTGGCCGAGCGCGCGCTCGACAAGACCAAGGCGCAGGTGCTGGCCGACGTCACGCAGGCGTTCGCGGCGTACGAGGCCGCGAAGAGCCAGGTCGAGCGCATGGAGGGCAAGCTGCTCGAGCAGGCGAAGGTGTCGCGCGATCTCGCGCAGCACATGTACCAGCGCGGCGCGGCCTCGTTCATCGACTTCATGGACGCGCAGCGCGCCTACGTCGCGAGCCGCCTCGAGTACCACCAGGATCTCGCCGGCTACTGGAACGCCGTCTTCCAGCTCGAGCAGGCGACGGGAACGACGCTGCGATGAAGGCCGGGCTGCGCGTCGTCAGCTTGGCCGTGTGCCTCGCTTCGTGCCACGGCGGCCGCACCGAGCCCGACGTCGCGCCCCGCGACGAGGTGTGGCTCAGCGCCGAGCAGATCAAGAAGGCCAACATCCAGATCGTCCCCGCCGAAGAGGTCGACCTGCCGCAGGCCGTGACCGCCGGCGGCCGCGTCGCCTTCGACGACGCGCACGTGACGCGCGTCTACTCGCCCGTCACGGGCCGCGTGACACGCGTGCTCGCGAACCCGGGCCAGCGTGTGAAGAAAGGCACGCCGCTGCTGGGTCTCGCCTCGCCCGACGTGGGGCAAGCGTTCGCCGACGTCGTGAAGGCGCAGGCCGATCTCGCCGCCGCCGAGGCCGAGAACCAGCGGCAGGCGCGCTTGTTCGAGGCGGGCGCGTCGTCGGCGCGCGAGCGCGAGCAGGCCGAGGACACGTTCCGCACGGCGCGCGCCGAGTACCAGCGCACGCAGAAGCGCGCCCAGCTCCTGCGCGCCGGCGGCGACGTCGTCTCACAGGAGTACACGCTCAAGAGCTACATCGAAGGCGAGATCATCTCGCGCAGCGTGAACCCGGGCGTCGAGGTGCAGGGCCAGTACGCCGGCGGCGCCGCGGCCGAGCTGTTCGTGATCGGCGACATCGCGCGCGTGTGGGTCTTCGCCGACGTCGCCGACGTCGACCTGCCGCGCGTGCGCCTCGGCGCCGACGTCGAGGTGCGCGCCCTCGCCTACCCCGGCCGCGTCTTCCACGGCAAGGTCGACTGGATCTCGAGCACCGTCGATCCCGCGCTGCGCACGGGGCGCGTGCGCTGCTCGCTCGCCAACGAGCACGAGGAGCTCAAGCCCGAGATGCTCGCGACGGTGTCGATCGTCCAGTCGGCGCGGCGGCAGCTCACGATCCCGCACGACGCGCTCGTGCGCATCAACGAGACGAGCTTCACGTTCGTCGCGGGCGGCGCGCGCCCCGACGGGCGCCTCGTCTTCAAGCGCCGCGTCCTGCGCACGGGCGAAGAGCAGAGCGGCCTCGTCCCCGTGCTCGACGGTCTCGCGCCGGGCGAGCGCGTCGTCAACGAGGGCTCACTCTCGCGCGAGCAGCCGAACGACGAGGTCTGGCCCACCGACCAGCAGCTGCACGACGCCGGCATCACCGTGGCCATCGCGCGTGAGCAGGACGTGCCCAACGCCGTCTCGATCGGCGGACGACTCGCCTTCGACGACCTGCGCGTGAGCCACGTGTTTTCGCCCGTCAACGGCCGCGTGACCAAGGTGCTCGCCGAGCTCGGCCAGCGCGTGCGGAAAGGCACGCCGTTGCTGGCGCTGTCGTCGCCCGACGTCGGGCAGTTCGTCGCCGACGTCGTCAAGGCCGAGGCGTCGCTCACGGCGGCCGAGCACGAGTACCAGCGGCAGAAAGATCTCTACGCCTACGCCGCGCCCGTCCACGCCGGCACGCTGAAGGACCTCGAGGCCGCAGAGGACGCCTGGCGCAAGGCGCGCGCCGAGGCCGACCGCGCGCGTGAGAAGGCGCGGCTGCTGCAAGCCGGCAGCGTCGACGCCGTCACGCAGGACTACGTGTTGCGCAGCCCGATCGACGGCGAGGTCATCGCGCGCACGGCGAGCCCGGGCCTGGAAGTGCAAGGCCAGTACACGATCGGCGGCAACGTCGCCGAGCTGTTCACGATCGGCGCCGTCGACAAGCTCTGGCTGCTCGGCGACGTCTACGAGATGGATCGCCCGCGCGTCAACGAAGGTGACGAGGTCGTGCTGCGCCTCGGCGGCGCCGACAAGACGTTCCACGGCGTCGTCGATTGGGTCTCCGACGTGCTCGATCCCGTGCTGCACACGGCGCGCGTCCGCTGCGTCATCGACAACCCCGAGCGGCTGCTGCGGCCCGAGATGTACGAGGCGGTCAAGATCTCGGTGCCGGCCAAGGACGTGCTCGCGGTTCCCCGGCAAGCCGTGCTCCGCCTCGGCAGCGACACGTTCGTGTTCGTCGCGACCGGCCAGAAGCGCCCCGACGGCGCGTCCGTCTTCAAACGCCGGCAGGTCGTCGTGAACGATCAGATCGAAGGCGACGTCGTCCCCGTCCTCGGCGGCCTGCGCGCAGGCGAGTCCGTCGCCGTCACGCACGCCGTCCTCTTGTTGGGAATGCTCTAGATGATTCAGAAGATCGTCGCCTTCGCCCTCCGCTACCGCGCGCTCGTCCTCGCGCTCGGGCTCGGGCTCGTCGTCGCGGGCCTCTTCGCCTTCCACGCGCTGCCGATCGAGGCGTACCCGAACCCGGTGCCGCCCATGGTCGAGGTCATCGCGCAGCCGCCCGGCTGGAGCGGCGAGGAGACCGAACGCTACGTCACGATCCCCATCGAGATCGGTCTGTCGGGCATGCCCGGGCTCGACCACGTGCGCTCGCAGTCGCTGTTCGGCCTCGCCGACGTGAAGTGTTACTTCAAGTGGGGCACGACCTACAAAGAGGCGCGCCAGGAGGTCATCAACCGGCTGCAGTTCATCGGGCTGCCGGGCGGCGTACAGGCGCAGATCTCGCCCTGGAACGCCATCGGCGAGATCTTTCGTTACCGCCTCGTCGATCGGAACTTCGAGAAGCGCAAGGCCGAGATCGAGAGCATGGCGGGCGACCACGCGCAGCAGCTCCACGAGCTCGAGGAGCAGAGCCTCATCAAGCTCAAGACGCTCGAAGACTGGGTGCTCGAGCGACAGTGGAAGCAGGTGCCGGGCGTCATCGACGTCACCAGCTACGGCGGCCTCACGAAGGAGTACCACGTCGAGGTCGATCCGATTCGCCTGCGCGCGCGCGGCGCGACGCTCGCGCAATTGACGGCCGCGATCGCCAATGCCAACCAGAACCAAGGCGGCCAGCGCCAGGAGATAGGCGAGCAGTCGTACACCGTGCGCAGCATCGGCCTCATCAGCTCGGTGAAGGACGTCGGCGACACCGTCGTGCTCGAGCAAAAGGGCGTGCCCGTGCGCGTGCGCGACGTCGCCGACGTGTCGATCGGCCACTCGCCGCGTCTGGGCATCGTCGGCAAGGACGAGGACGCCGACGTCGTGCAGGGCATCGTGCTCATGCGCTACGGCGAGGAGACGGCGAAGACGCTCGAAGGCGTCAAGCAGCGCCTCGAGTACATCCGCAGCTTCGTGCTGCCGCCCGATCAGGGCGTCGAGATCGTCCCCTACTACGACCGCGGCGCGCTCGTGAACGTCACGACGCACACGGTGCTCGAGAACCTCGTCATGGGCATGAGCCTCGTCGTGCTCGTGCTGCTGCTGTTCCTAGGCAACATCCGCGCGGCGCTCGTCACCGCCCTCAACATCCCGCTCGCGCTGCTCACGGCGTTCTGCGGGATGACGATCCTCGGCACGTCGGCGAACCTCATCTCGCTCGGCGCCGTCGACTTCGGCATCGTCGTCGACTCGACCGTCATCATGATGGAGAACATCTTCCGGCACCTCGGGAGGCACGGCAAAGGCGCGATCCACGCGCGCGTGCGCGCGGCGTCGGCCGAGGTCGCGCGCCCGATGGCCTTCTCGACGCTCATCATCGGCCTGGCGTTCTTGCCGCTGTTCACGATGACCGGCGTCTCGGGCGTGATCTTCTCGCCCATGGCGCGCACCTACGCCTTCGCGATCGGCGGCGCCATCGTCATGGCGCTGACGCTGACGCCCGCCGTGTCGACGTGGGCGCTCAAGGCCGACATGGAGGAAAAAGACAGCACGCTCATGGTGCTGCTCCACCGTTTCTACGATCCCCTGTTCCGGTGGGCGCTCGCGCGGCCCAGGCGCGCCATCGTCGTGGGCCTCCTGCCGATCGTGCTGTGCGCGGCGCTCTACCCGCTGCTGGGCGGCGAGTTCATGCCCAAGCTCGAGGAGGGCAACCTCTGGATCCGCGCGACGTTCCCGATGTCGATCTCGCTGTCCGAGTCGTCGGCGCAGGTCGGGCGCATGCGCAGCATCCTCGAGGCGCACAAGGTCGTCGTCTCGGTCGTGTCGCAGCTCGGCCGGCCCGACGACGGCACAGACGTCGCCGGCTTCAACAACGTCGAGCTGTTCGCGCCGCTCAAGCCGTTCGACGAGTGGCCCCACGGCTTCACGAAAGAGAAGCTCACCGAGGAGGTCTCGCAAGAGTTCGCCGACGCGATGCCGGGCGTCCTCTTCAGCTTCTCGCAGTACATCTCCGACAACGTCGAAGAGGCGCTCTCGGGCGTCAAAGGCGAGAACAGCGTCAAGGTCTACGGCCCCGACATCGCCAAGAACGAGGCCGCCGCCGACAACATCGTCGACACGATGTCGTCGGTGAAGGGCGTGAAGGACCTCGGCCTCTTCCGGACGCTGGGTCAGCCCAGCGTGAAGATCGTCCCCGACAGGGTCGCGCTCGCGCGCTACGGCCTCAACACGGGCGACGTCGAGGCCGTCGTCGCCGCGGCGATCGGCGGGCAGGTCGTCACGCAGGTGTACGAGGGCGAGAAGAGCTTCGCGCTCACCGTGCGCTGGAAGCCCGAGTACCGCAACGGCGTCGCCGCCATCCGCGCCATCACCGTCGCGTCCCCCGACGGCAGCCAGATCCCGCTCGGCGAGATCGCCGCCATCACCGTCGAGACGGGGCCCTCGGTCATCTACCGCGAGGACGGGCTGCGCTACTCGCCGGTGAAGTTCTCGGTGCGCGGCCGCGACCTCAAGTCGACGATCGGCGAGGCGCAGGCGCGCATCAACGACACCGTGCGCCTGCCGCCCGACAGCCACCTCGAGTGGAGCGGCGAGATCAACGAGCTGCAGGACGCCATGGGCCGCCTCAGCATCATCATCCCGCTCACGCTGCTGCTCATCGCGTTCCTCACCTACAGCGCCGTCGGCAACGTCATCGACACGATCCTCGTGCTCGTCAACATCCCCATCGCCTGCACGGGCGGCATCTTCGCGCTGCTGCTCACGCGCGAGCCGTTCTCCGTGTCGGCGGCCATGGGGTTCATCTCGATCTTCGGCATCGCGATCCAGGACGCGATCCTCGTCGTGACGTACGCGCAGCGGCAGTGGGCCGACGGCAAGTCGCTCGCCGAGGGCGCCTACAACGCCGCCGAGCAGCGGCTGCGGCCCGTGCTCATGACGACGCTGACGGCGACGCTGGGCCTCACGCCGGCCGCCCTGTCGCACGGCATCGGCTCCCAGACGCAGCGGCCGCTCGCGATCGTCGTCATCGGCGGCGCGCTCATCCTCGCCGTGCTGCCGCGCCTGCTGCAGCCGCCGTTGCTCGTGCTCGTGCACGGCACGTGGGACCGCCTGCGGCCCCCGCGCCTCTCCGCCGACTCGGGCGCCTGAGTCTCGCGACCGCTAACCCAGCTTACTGAACAGCCAGAACAGGCTGCCCGAGAGCAGGATCGACGCCGGCAGCGTCAGCACCCACGCCATGAGCAGCGCGCGCACCGTCGAGAATTGAATGCCCGACTTGTTGGCGGCCATCGTGCCCGCGACGCCCGATGACAGCACGTGCGTCGTGCTGACCGGCAGGCCGAACGCGTCGGCGGCGCCGATCGTCGCCATGGCCACGAGCTCGGCCGACGCGCCCTGCGCGTAGGTGAGGTGGTCCTTGCCGATGCGCTCGCCGACGGTGACGACGATGCGCTTCCATCCGATCATCGTGCCGAGGCCCAGCGCGATCGCGACGGCGACCTTGACCCACGACGGGATGAACTTCGTCGCCTTGTCGGTGTGCTTCCGGTAGTTCTTGAGGATGTCCTTGTCGGCGGCGCTGATCGTCGGCTGCGGCGCCTTGTCGAGCAGGCGCAGGTCCTCGCTGATGAGGTAGAGGTCGTTGCGGAAGTTGCGCGTCTCGCTGGGCGGCACGTTCTTGAGCTCGCCGAAGCGCGACATGTCGCTCGAGACGTCGAGGATGAGCTTGCGCAGCGACGGCAGCGTGTTCGCCTGAACCTCGCGCGTGCGCACGTACTCCTGCACGCCGGCGCGCGCGTCGTCGGGCGCCGGGGCGCCGCCCGTGTAGTGCTCGAGCGACGCGGCCGCCTGCTGCGAGACGGCGATGAAGTCGATCGAGTCCTTGCGCGAGACGGCGTGGTTGAGCGCGTAGGCCGTCGGCACCGTGCCGATGAGGATCAGCATGATGAGGCCCATGCCCTTCTGACCGTCGTTCGAGCCGTGGGCGAAGCTGACGCCCGTGCACGTGAGCAGCAGCAGGCCGCGGATCCAGAAGGGCGGCGGCTTCGTGCCCTCGGGCGCCTGGTAGAGGCGCTTGTCGGGGACGACCTTCTTGAGGAGGATCAGCAGGCCGGCCGCGAAGACGAAGCCGATGAGCGGCGAGATGAGCAGCGTCTGGCCGATCTTCGAGGCCTGCTTCCAGTCGATGCCGCTCGTCGCAGCGCTGCCGTGGATGAGCTGGTTGCAGAGGCCGACGCCGATGATCGAGCCGATGAGCGTGTGCGAGCTCGACGACGGCAGGCCGAAGTACCACGTGCCGAGGTTCCAGATGATGGCCGCCGTGAGCAGCGCGAACACCATCGCGAAGCCCGAGCCGCTGCCGACCTGCAAGATGAGCTCGACGGGCAGCAGCGAGATGATGCCGAAGGCGACGCCGCCCGTCGACAGCACGACGCCGAGGAAGTTCCACATGCCCGACCACACGACGGCGATGTGCGGGTCGAGCGTGTGCGTGTAGATGACCGTCGCGACGGCGTTGGCCGTGTCGTGGAACCCGTTGACGAACTCGAAGCCGAGCGCGACGAGCAGCGCGATCCCGAGCAGCACGAACGGGAAGAGCGACTCGGGGTGCACGTTCGTCAGGTCCGACACGACCTGCGAGGCCGCGTAGACGAGGCCGATCGCGAGCGCGGCGACGAAGATCGCGATGCCGGCCTTGCCGGGGCCTTTCGACATCTTCTCGTGGACCGCGTGGGTCGTGGATCCGGGGAGAGCGCCTGCCGTTGATTCTGCGGTGGTCATGGGGCGCGCAGCGTCGCCTCGTCGCAGGCCGCCGCGTGCGTCAGTTCGGTGACAACATGAAGGCGCGCGCCGATCCCGTGGGAATTCTTCAATCAACCGAGGTCCCTCAAGGTCGATCGGGCTCGCTCGCTGCCGCTCGCATCGCGATGCACGAGGTCACGGGCTCGCTCGCTTCGCTCGCATGCGCGGCATCACTCCGGTCGTTGGGCTGGAGGGGTTCGGTGACTCGTCCGCGCTCCGCGGCTCGGGCGGGCCCGGCACGGCGCCAGCGGGTGTGAGGTCGAAGGGGCCCTGGAAGCTCCGCGCGGCCGAGTCCCCGAACCCCTCCAGCTCTGCACTCGCTACGTTCTGCCTTCGAAGTCAGGCGGGGGCTCGCCGACGTTCGAGGCGCGCACTCGAATTGTGGCGGTATCGGCCGACCCAGCCCAGCGACCGGAGACGAGCCGCGATGCGAGCAAAGCGAGCGAGCCCGTTACGCCGTGCACCGCGATGCGAGCGGCAGCGAGCGAGCCCGATCGATCAAGCTATTCGGCCCGAAGGTCGTCGATGACGAGGACGGTGGGAGGCGGCGGCAGGCCGCACGCGAAGGTCACGCCCGTGATCTCGAAGGTGATCTCGCTGCCCGCGCCCTCGGGCAGCGGGAGCTCGATCGTCTTCACCGACGTGACGTAGACGTCGCCGTTGCCCGGCAACGTCGTCTGCGTGAAGTCGGTGGCCGCGACGTTCATTTGCGTCTCGACCGTGTGCCACGGCGCCCCGAGACGAATCGCGCCGACGAACATCGAGCCCTGCGTCGAATCGGGCGCGATCAACTGACGCGAGAAGCGCAGCACCTTCGCGCCCGCGGGCACGGGCACGCGCACGGCGAGCGACGGACCGAGCGCGTATGGCAGGAAGCCGAAGCCGCCGCCGAAGCCGGTGTTGAGCAGCAGGCTCTTCTTGCCCGAGATCGGCGTGAGCGGACCGCCGTCGAGCACGCCCGCGCCGCCAAAGGTGTCGCCCGTCACCGACTCGAAGCCGTCGGGCGACGCGAGAGGCGGCGTGGGCGGCGTCGTCAGCACGGCCGGCGGCGCCGTCGCCGCGTGGCCCGCGAAGTCGACGAGGCCGTCGACCTCGAGCGCGTAGGTCTCGTCGAAGCGGAGCGCGACCTCCGGCTTGTAGAAGCCGACGATGGGCGCGGCCGCGGGCACGGTGCCGATCGTCGCGGGGAACAGCGGCAGGACGTCGCCGCTCGTCTGGCCGACGAGGCGCGCCGTCACGGTCGACGGCAGCGGCTCGGTCGCGTTCAGCGTCAGCGACGCGAGCGGATCGACGGTGCCCGTAGGCGAAACGATCGCGGGCGGCGTCGCGTCGGGCACGCCCGCGAAGGTCGCCGCGAGGTCGGCCGTCCAGATGTCGCCACCGGTTTGATAGCTGATTTGGCCGCTGCCCGAGGCGGAGAGCGTGCCGTTGGCTTCCGTGAACGTGACGTCATCGAACGCGAGCGTCGTGACGCGCGAGCAGCTGCGATCGAACGGGATCGCGATCGTGAACGACACGTGACGCGCGCCCGCGGCGTCCTCGGTGACGACGGACGACGCGAAGAACCCGTTGGCGCCGACGACGACGTGGCCGGGCTCGTCGTCGACGACGAAGGTGATCTTCGCCGTCTTGGGCGCGTCGAGCCAGCCGGCCTCGTCGCCCTTGGGCGGCGTCACCGTGAGCGCCGCCGTGACGTCGAACGAACGCGCCGACGAGAGCGAGCCGCTGTCGGTGCCCGCGCCGCCGTCTGGCGGCGTGGCGCCCGTGCCCACGAGCGCGCGGCCGCCGCAGCCGGCGACGAGGCCGACACACCCGAGCAAGAACGATGCGGATCGCTTCACGGACCGAGTCGTATCACACGCCCCCGAGGCCGTCGTGAGATCGCGGCGGCTGTCGTGCACGCGCGACGTTCGACGCGGGTGCGTGCGCGGCGTCTGCGGCGGCCGGCTAAGAGCGCTGGCTCGCGCGCTACATGCCGCCGCCAACCTCGGCGCGCTACATCTTCCAGTGCAGCTTCGGGAGGTTGACCTTCTTCGGCGTCTTGCCGGCGGCGCGCGCCACGGCGTGGTGGCTCAGCAGCGGCAGCGCGACCAACCACTCGATGACGTACATCAACAACAGCGCCAGGCTGATGAGCGCGCCCGTGGGCGCGAGGAACGGCAGCGCCAGCAGCGTCGTGAGCAGCACGGCCGGCGCGTCCCTCAGCCAGCCACGTCGCCCGCCCGGTCGGAACAGCCCCGCCCACCGCACGGCCGACCACATCGACCACCGCTTCGCGAACGGAACGCCGAGCTCGTGCATCGCGCGCCGGAAGATGCCGTCGGCGTCGCGGTAGGCGAGCTCGCCGTTGGGCACGCCGACGCGCCACAGGTAGTCGTGCAGGATCGCCGCCAGCGTGTAACGCCCGTAGCGCGGCAGGAACCACACGAACACGCGCGGCACGGACGCGAAGTCGGTCAGCTGCCCCACGGGCACGGTGAACGACTCCTTCTCGCCCGCGTAGCTGAACGAGCGAACGACCTTCCAGTTTTCGTCATCGACCTCCTGGACGACGACCTCCGCCCCGTGTGAAAAGCCCATGGCCCTGGAAGCGGTTTATACCGCCGCCAGGGCCACGCCGGATCACGCGCGACTTACTGCCCGACGGTGCCGGGGCACGGATGCAGCGGGAGCGGGTCGGCGAAGGGGTACGAGACGTACGCCAGCAGCTGCGCGCGCGCGTCGGCCGACAGGTTGCGGAAGGCCTCGCGCATCGGGAGCGCCTCGCCGCCGTGCCACAGGATGGCCTCGGTGATCGAGCGCGCGCGGCCGTCGTGCAGGTACACGCCGCCGGGCGGCGGGTGATCGTTCGGGTCGAAGGCGTCGATGGCCGGGAACATGACCGCCGTGCCCGTGCCGTTGCCCCACAGCGGCGCCGTGCGCCACTCGCGACCCGTCGCCGTGCCTTCTTCGACGGGCGCGTCGTCGGCGAGGCCGTCGCCCATGTCGTGCAGCAGCAGGTCCGAAAACGGCTGGATGTCGATGCCGCGCAGCTCGGGCAGCGCCGCCTTCGACGACGTCACGAGGTTCTGCACGTGGCACTTCACGCAGCCGATGGCCTCGAAGATCGACTTGCCGGCGATGGCCTGCGGATCCTCGTAGTTGCGGCGCGGCGGCACCGAGAGGCTGCGCAGGTACGACTGGATGTGGTCGAGGTCCGTGTCCGACAGCTGCGGCGTCGTGTC
The DNA here is from genome assembly GCA_035549075.1 of Polyangia bacterium. Classification (GTDB taxonomy): domain Bacteria; phylum Myxococcota_A; class Polyangia; order Fen-1088; family Fen-1088; genus DASZFV01. The sequence continues at coordinate 24,970 of DASZRT010000039.1, forward strand.
GGCCCCCGCCGCGCTCGTGCACGCGGCCTGGTTCGCGCCGCAGCGGTGCTTCGGGTACGCCGTCGACGTGATGCCCATGTCGTTGACGAAGGCCGTCGCCGCCTGCTCGCGCAGCGAGGTCGTGCCGGCCTTCCAGCCGAAGCGGCCCAGCAGCGTCGCGCCCGTCGCCGTGTCGGTGATGAAGTTCGGGCGGCCCGAGACGCCGTCGTGGTTCGCGTCGTCGGGATCGGCGAGCGCCATGATCGACTCGGGCGCGACGGCCTCGATGAGGCCGAGGCCGAACACGGGACGCGGGATGCGCGGCGACACGTGCGTCGTCGTGCCGAGCGCGCCGTCGCGCAGCGTGCCCGCGGTGAACGTCGGCTTGCGCAGCTCGAACGGCGTGCCGTCGGCGAACGTGCCGGGAACCGTCGTCCAGGTGATCGACGGCGCCGCCTCGGCCGTCCCGCCCGCGGGGGCTTGCGTGTCGAGGATCGTGCCGTAGGTCGCGTCGGGCCCCGACGTCTTGCCGTCGGCCGACGAGAACAGCTTGAGCAGCGTGTTGCCCATGCTCGTGCCGTCGGCGGGCTGGCCCTTGCCGTCGAGGTGGTGGCACGAGAAGCACGACGACGACGAGAAGCCGGGGCGCGGGATCGTCGCGAGCGACATGTTCGTGTAGGCGTTGCCCATCGTGAACATCGGGCTCGGCAGCGGCGGCGTCACGATGGTCGGGATCTTCGTGCCGGGCGTCGCGCCGCGCGGGCAGTCGTACGTCGTCGGCGGGTTGTAGCCGACGTGCGAGGAGAAGTCGGCCTCGAAGAGCACCTTGCCCGAGATGAAGTCGGCGAGCTCCGTCGGCGTGATGTTGGGGATGTGCTGCGCGTAGCCGAACTCGTCGGTCGACACGTCGGTGACCGACTGGAAGCTCGCGGCGTGCGCCCACGGGTTCATGACCTTCGGCTGCAGGTGGCCGCTGCCGACGTAGTACTGGAACCACTCGGTGTAGTAGGTGCGCGAGCGGACGAACGTCAGCTCCCAGTCGACCAGCTGGCCGTAGGCGAGGTTCCCGAGGTGGCCCTTCCACACGCTGTTGCCCATGGGCGTCGCGCGCACGCCGAGCGCCGCGATCGCGGGCGGCGTGTAGCACAGCGGCGTCGGCTGCGGCAGCGCGCCGCCCTGCCCCGAGCCCATCGCCTCGTAGTTCTTGAAGTCGACGGCCTGCACGTCCATCGACGCCTGCGGGGCGATCGTCACGTCGATCGAGTCGCCGTTGTCGACGATCGTCATGTCGAACGTCGGGCCCGCGAAGTACGTGTCGACGAAGTGGTCGAAGCGCTCCTCGTTGGGGTGGCGGTCGCGGAAGCGGCCCGCGAGCTTGGTCGTGATCGGGTAGGCCGGCTCGGGATCGCGCGCGGCGCCGATCTTCTGGTGGAACCACATCGTGTCGAACATCGGCGTGATGTTCGGGCCCGGGTTGACGAGCGTCTGCTTCGTCATCGTCGAGTGGAAGTAGAAGCCGAGATCGTCGCCGTCCTTGAGCGAGGGCGTCGTCCAGGTGAACGAGCCGTCGGCGGCGGCCGTCATCGCCGTCTTCGTCGCGGCGAGGTCGGCGTTGACGCGCGTGTAGATGTCGACGGCCGTCGTCGTCTGGTTGACGATGCCCTTGCCCGGCCGGAACGTCACCGTCGTCATGCCGCCTGACGCAGAGACGTCCCAGGTGAAGCCGCGCGACGAGGTCGACGCACGCGTGGGCGCGGTCGTGCCCGCGGGCGGCGCCGCGCACGTCAGCGGGTGGCAGTCGGCGCCGATGAGCGACGACTCGAGGCAGACGCCCGAGCAGGCGATGAAGCCCGTGGGGCACGTGCCCGCGAGCGTCGCCGGCACGCCCGTGAAGCCGCCCGAGCCGCTCGGAACGCCGGTGGTGCCGCCCGTGCCCGGCATCGTCGCCACCGAGCCGCCCGTGCCGTCGCCGGTGCCGCCCGTGCCCGGCGTGCCGACGATCGAGCCGCCGTTGCCGGAGGTCATCGGCGAGCCGCCCGTGCCGCTGGGCGTGCTGCCCGAGCCGCCGGCGCCGGCCTTGCCGTCGATGCTTCCCTTGCTGCAGGCGAGCGCCGAGATCGCGAGCGCCGCGAGACAGAACCGTGACGCGAGACCCAACGAACCGCGAACGATGGGGCTGTTCATGTCGGCGGTAGTGGGGGGCGGTCGTCGCTTTCGTTGGCCTGGTGCAAGGGACGAGTCCCGTTTGCAACAAGCGCCAGAAGCGCGACGCGACCGCCGCTAAAGATCGACCGAAAAGCCCAACATTCCCGCGGGAACGACGCGCGGCACCGTCGCGACGTCGCCCAGGTTCGTGACGGCGAAGCGCGGCGGATCGAGCGACACCTTGGCCTCGACGCGCGCGTCCAGGAACCAGCGGCCGCCGAGGCGCACGCGGCCGCGCACGGCGGGCGCGACCGTCGTCCACGGCGCGACGGCCGACGCGTTGGTGGCGGCGCCCGACGACGCGCCCCGCAGCGCCGCGATCCCCGCGCTGCCGCAACCCATGAGCGCGCCCCGCAAACCGTGGATGACGGCCCAACACGCGCCCAGCGAGCCGCCCGCGCCTGCGTAGCGCACGCTCAGGCCGGGGGCCGTCGTCGTGCCGTCGGCGGGCGTCCAACCTTCGAGGCGCAGCGTCGCGACGAAGCGGCGGCGCGCGCGCTCGACGCCCACGCCGACGCGCGCGCTCGTTCCCGGCGTCGGGCTCACGCCCCCGCCCGCCTCGACGAGGAGCGACCACACGGCGCGCTCGGGCGGCGGTGGCGGCGGCGGCGCGACGACGACGATCGCGGGCACCACGACCGGCGGTGGCGGAGGCGGAGGCGGCGGCGCGGGCTCCTCCACCGGAGGCGGTGGCGGCGCGGCGCGCGGG
>DASZRT010000040.1:0-27833 GCA_035549075.1 Polyangia bacterium
GTCGCCGCCCGTCGCCGTCGTGCCGCCCGTCGCCGTCGTGCCGCCACCGCCGATGTCGCCGCCGGTTCCGCCTGTCGCCGACGTGCCACCCGTGCCCGTGTCGCCTCCGCTCGCCGTCGTGCCGCCACCGCCGGTCGAACCACCCACGCCCGCGCCGCTCCTCAAGGCCTCGGGACCACCACAACGGCTGGCGAAGAGCGCGCACGCCACGAGCGCGAACGCCCAACTCGAGCGTGCAGAGACTTTCGGAAACATCGAGCTCCTAGGGTAGGGGAAGAAAGGCCTTAGGACAGCCGCGCGAGAATATCGCCAGCCGCCCTCTGGATCGAGTGCGCCGCGCCGGCGGAACGGCTCACGCGATCATGAATTCGGGAGCTCCGCCGTCATCTCGAGCATCGTGCGGCGGAAGCCCATCGCCTCGAAGAAGGCGTGGGCCTCGGGGTTGCGCCACGCCGTCATGAGGACGACGCGGGGCGCGCCGCGCCGGGCGAGCTCTTCGCGCACGGCCTCGACGAGGGCGCGCGCGACGCCGCGCCGGCGCGCGGCCTCGTCGACGAAGATGTCGTTGAGCTTGCCGCACGCATCGAGGAGATCGCTCCAGTTGCGCGGCTCGAGCGTCGCGTACGCGTAGCCGAGCAGCGCGCCGGCATCGTCCTCGGCCAGCAGGATGAGCGCGCCCGCGCGCGTGAGCTCCTGCGACAAGAACCAGTGGTAACCGGACTCGAGCGGCTCGGCGATGAGGAACCGATCCGCGTCGAGGCGGTGGTGCTGGCGCACGAGCTCCGCCGCGAGCTTGCAGACGCCGGGGAGATCCTCTTCGCGCGCGGGCCGAACGAGCATGGGCGAATCTTGCGCCTGCAATGGCGCGGGCGCGATGGCGCATCAGCGACAGCGCGCTCAAATTGTCCGTTGCGAAACAGGCACAAAACAAGGCCCTCGCGCTATCGGAGGGGGTGTGGTCCGTGATACGGTGGCCGCTCCTGCAATCATGCGCTTCGCGGTCGTGACGGTGATCGGAGTGGGTGTGGCGCTGACGGTCGCCGCGTGCGGAAGCTCGTCGAAGGCGCCGCCGTCCGATGGATCGGTCAAAGACGCGCCCGCGACGAGCGACGCGCGCGACGTTCCAGCCGAGACGCCGGCCGACGCCAACGCCGACGTCGCCGTCGACGCCGCCGACGGCAAACCCGCCGCCGTGTGCAGCGACGCGGGCGCCAAGCTCAACCAAGGACAAGCCTGCGGCTGCGACGCCGACTGCACGACCAACCACTGCGTCGACGGCGTCTGTTGCAACAGCGCCTGCGGCGAGACGTGCAAGACGTGCGCGGCCAAGGGCTCCGTCGGCACGTGCACGTCGCGCGTCGCGGGCACGATGCCGCGCGATGAAGGCGGCTGCGTCGCGAGCGATCAAGCGAGCTGCGGCTTCGACGGCACGTGCGACGGCGCCGGCGCGTGCCGCCGCTGGGTGTCGGGCACGGTCTGTCAATCCGGCACGTGCGACGGCGAGGCGATCGTCGACGAGCTCGCCTGCGACGGCCTCGGCCACTGCAAGCCGGGGCCGACGACGATCTGCGCGCCGTTCTCGTGCGACGCGACGAAGGGCGCGTGCTTCGAGGCGTGCACGCAGTCGAGCCAGTGCGCGCCCGGCCAGCAGTGCGTGAACGGCAGCTGCGGCAAGAAGATGAAGGGCGCGAAGTGCGGCGCCAACGACGACTGCGCGTCGGGGTTCTGCGCCGACGGCGTGTGCTGCAACGTCTCGTGCCAGGGCGCGTGCGTCTCGTGCACCTTGTCGGGGCGCACGGGCACGTGCTGGCCCGTCGAGCCGGGCCTGCCCGACCCGCGCGGCGTCTGCAAGGACACGGGCGCCACGAGCTGTGGCACGACGGGCATCTGCGACGGCTTCGGCAGCTGCGAGAAGTACGCGGCCGAAACCGTCTGCATCCCGCCGTCGTGCACGGGCACGAGGCGCAACACGCCCGGCACCTGCGACGGCAAAGGCACGTGCCGCGCGCAGGGCGTACAGAATTGCTCGCCGTTCCTGTGCACGGCGGGCGCGTGCACGCAGCGCTGCGCGACCGACGACGACTGCGAGGCCGGCCACGCCTGCATCAACAACCAGTGCGGCAAGATCAACCTCGGGCAGCCGTGCTCGAGCAACGACGCGTGCCTGTCCGGCCAGTGCGTCGAAGGCGTGTGCTGCGACAGCGCGTGCACCGGCGCGTGTCAGTCGTGCGCGCTCACCTCGAACATGGGGCACTGCACGGCCATCGCCGAGGGCGCCGTCGATCCGAAGGGCCTGTGCGCCGACGAAGGCGCCGCGACCTGCGGCAAGAACGGCAAGTGCGACGGCAACGGCGGCTGCCAGAAGTACAAGGTCGGCACGGTGTGCGCGCCCGAGTCGTGCGTCGCCAACGTCTACACGCCTCCGTCGACGTGCAGCGCGACGGCGCAGTGCACGCCGCCCGACTCGCTGCCGTGCGCGCCGTTCACGTGCAACGGGAACGCCTGCTTCAACGCCTGCCGCACGAGCCAAGACTGCGTCATGCCGAACAGCTGCCTCAACAACCTGTGCGGCAAGAAGAACATCGGCGCGTCGTGCTCGGGCGCCGACGAGTGCGGCTCGGGCTTCTGCGCGCAGGGCGTGTGCTGCGACCAGGCCTGCGCGGGCTCGTGCACGTCGTGCGCGCTGCCCGGCTCGCTCGGCACGTGCACGAACGTCCCGAACGACGCGCCCGATCCCGCCGACCTGTGCGTCGATCAGGGCGCCGCCAGCTGCGGCACGAACGGCCTGTGCCAGGGCGGCGTGTGCCAGGCCTACAAGCAAGGCACGGCGTGCAAGGACGCGACGTGCCCCGCGACGACGACGACGTTCACGGCGGGCTCGACCTGCGACGGCGCGGGCTCGTGCCAGACGCCGGCGGCGCGCTCGTGTTTCCCGTTCCTGTGCGGCGCCGCCGCCTGCCAGGTCACGTGCACGAGCAACGCCGACTGCGCGAGCCCCGCCGTCTGCATCGGCGGCTCGTGTGGTCTGAAGGACGTCGGCTCGACGTGCGCCGACGGCATGGAGTGCCGCTCGGGCTTCTGCGCGCAGGGCGTGTGCTGCGGGTCGGCCTGCTCGGGCGTGTGCGCGTCGTGCTCGCTGCCGGGCGCGCTCGGCAAGTGTCAGGCCGTGCCGTCGGGCGGCAACGATCCGATGGGCCGCTGCGCCGATCAGGGCGCGGCGAGCTGCGGCACCGACGGCAAGTGCGACGGCGGGGGCGCGTGCCGCCTCTACGCCGCGAGCACGCCGTGCGCGGCGGCGTCGTGCCCCGCGGGCGGCGCCGTGCTCACGCTCGGGCGCGTGTGCGACGGCGCGGGCACGTGCAAGCCGGCGACGGCGCAGGCGTGCGCGCCGTACCAGTGCAACGGCCTCACGGCGTGCCGCGCGGCTTGCACCGTCGACGCCGACTGCGCGGCGCCCAACATCTGCGACCCGCAGACCAACCTGTGCGGCAACAAGAAGCGCCTCGGCCAGACGTGCGCGACGACGAACGACTGCCTCACGGGCAGCACGTGCGTCGACGGCGTGTGCTGCAGCTCGGCGGCGTGCGGCCTCTGTCAGTCGTGCGCCGTGCCGGGCTTCGCGGGCTCGTGCACGAACTTGGCCTCGGGCGCGCCGGCGCTGCACGCGCAGTGCGCGGCGAATCCGCCGTGCGGCAACACCGGCAACTGCAACGGCGCGGGCGCGTGCGAGCAAGCGGGCGCGGGCGTCGCGTGCGGCGCGGCCGGCTGCGCGGGCTCGACGTTCACGCCCGTCTCGCACTGCACGGGCACGGGCGCGTGCGCGACGCCCACGACGTCGAGCTGCTCGCCTTACGCGTGCGGGGCGACGACGTGCCTCGCGACGTGCACGGGCGACGGCGACTGCGTGGCGCCGTTCACGTGCCAGGGCGGCGGCGCCTCGAAGAGCTGCGCGCTGAAAGCCAACGGCCTCGCGTGCACCACGGGCGGCCAATGCATCAGCGGCCACTGCACCGACGGCGTCTGCTGCGGCAGCGCGAGCTGCGCCGGCTGCCAGGCGTGCAATGTGGGCGTAGGCGCGAGCGCGGGCACGTGTCAGCCCGTCGCCGCGGGCACCGCCGCGCCGACGACGTTCTGCTCGGACCAGGGCGCCGCCACGTGCGGCACGAACGGCAAGTGCGACGGCAGCGGCGGCTGCCAGAAGTACGCCGACGGCACGAGCTGCGCGGCGGCGACGTGCCCCGCGGGCGCGACGACGCTCAAGAAGGCCGGCACGTGCGGCGGCGGCACCTGCAACGTGCCGACCGCTTCGTGCGCGCCGTTCGTGTGCAACGGCGCGGCCGCCTGCACCACGAGCTGCGCCCTCGACACCGATTGCGTCGCCGGTGCGTACTGCACGGCGGGCGAAATCTGCCAGCTCAAGGCGGCCGCGGGCGCGACGTGCGGCGGCGACCACGAGTGCGCCACGGGCCACTGCACCGACGGCGTCTGCTGCGGCAGCGCGAGCTGCGGCTCGTGCCAGGCCTGCAACCTCGGAACAGGAGCGAACGCCGGCACGTGCCTGCCGCTCGCGGCCGGCGCCCCTGATCCCAAAGCCGTGTGCACCGACGGCGGCGCCGCCGCGTGCGGCACGAACGGCAAGTGCGACGGCGCGGGCGGCTGCCAGAAGTACGCCGACGGCACGACCTGCGCGACCGCGACCTGCCCCGCCGGCACGACGACGCTCAAGAAGGCCGGCACGTGCAGCGGCGGCACGTGCTCCGTCCCGACGCAGGCGTGCGGGGCGTTCTTCTGCAACGGCGGCACGGGCGCGGGCGCCGGGTGCGCGTCGACCTGCAACGTCGACGGCGATTGCACGCCCGGCAACTTCTGCACGGGCACGGGCGGCACGTGCACGGCGAAGGGCGCGGCCGGCTCGGTGTGCACGACCGATCACCAGTGCGGCACGGGCCACTGCACCGACGGCGTCTGCTGCGGCAGCGCGAGCTGCGGCTCGTGCCAGGCCTGCAACGTCGGAACAGGAGCGAACGCCGGCACGTGCCTGCCCCTCGCCGCGGGCACGGTCGATCCGAAGGGCATGTGCAGCGACGGAGGCGCCGCCGCGTGCGGGACGAACGGCAAGTGCGACGGCGCGGGTGGCTGCCAGAAGTACGGCGACGGCACCGCGTGCGCGACGGCGACCTGCCCCGCGGGAACGACGACGCTCAAGAAGGCCGGCGCCTGCAGCGGCGGCACGTGCTCGGTTCCGACGCAGGCGTGCGGCGCCTTCTATTGCAACGGCGGCACGGGCGCCGGCGCCGCGTGCGCGTCGAGCTGCAACGTCGACGGCGACTGCACGCCAGGCAACTACTGCACGGGCACGGGCGGCACGTGCACGGCGAAGGGCGCGCCCGGCGCCGTGTGCGCGAGCGATCACCAATGCGGCACGGGCCACTGCACCGACGGCGTCTGCTGCGCGAGCGCCGCGTGCGGCTCTTGCCAGGCCTGCAACGTCGGCGCGAGCGCGGGCGCGTGCGCGCCCGTCGGCGCGGGCACGCCGGATCCGAAGGGCGTGTGCGCCGATCTCGGCGCCGCGGCCTGCGGCACGAACGGCCTCTGCGACGGCGCGGGCGCGTGCCAGAAGTACGCCGACGGGACGACCTGCTCGAGCGCGTCGTGCCCCGCGGGTTCGACGACGCTCACGAGCGCGGGCGCGTGCAGCGCGGGCGTCTGCGCGACGACGACGTCGAGCTGCGGCGCCTACAAGTGCGACGGCGCGATGTCGTGCCGCGGAACCTGCGCGACCGACGGCGACTGCGCGAGCACGGCTTACTGCGCCGGCCTGCCGTTCGGGGCGTGCACGCTCAAAGTGGCGCTCGGTCAGGCGTGCACGGCCGACGATCAGTGCACGAGCGACCACTGCACCGACGGCGTCTGCTGCGGCAGCGCGAGCTGCGGCGCGTGCCGCGCGTGCAACCTCACGGGCAGCCGCGGCACGTGCGACGTCGTCGCGGCGGGGGCCGCCGACCCGCACGGTGGCTGCTCCGATCAAGGCGCCGCCTCGTGCGGCACGACGGGCGTTTGCGACGGCGCGGGCGCGTGCGCCAAGTACGCCGACGGAACGTCGTGCGCCGACGCGTCGTGCCCCGCCGGGTCGGCGACGAAGTCGCTCGCGACGACGTGCGCCGCGGGCGCGTGCACCGTGACGACGCAGTCGTGCGGCCTCTATGCGTGCAACGGCACCGACGACTGCAACAGCAAGTGCAACAACGACGGCGACTGCGCGAGCGGCGCGTACTGCACGGGCACGAACGGCAGCTGCGTCGGCCTCGTTCCGCAGGCGATGGCGTGCACGTCGGATCATCAGTGCGCGACCGGCAACTGCGTCGACGGCTTCTGCTGCGGCTCGCCCGGCTGCAACGGCTGCCAGTCGTGCGGCGTGCCCGGCAAGGAAGGCACGTGCGCCAATGTCGCCGCCGGCACGCCCTCGAACGGCTTCTGCCCCGACGACGGCGCCGCCAGCTGCGCGCGCGACTCGAAGTGCGACGGCGCGGGCGGCTGTGAAAAGTACGTGAGCGGCACCGTTTGCCTGGCCGCCTCGTGCACACCGACGACGACCATGCTCACGACCGCGAGCACGTGCGACGGCAGCGGCACGTGCGTCGCGGGGACGGCCGGCGACTGCGGCGCCTACCTGTGTTTGGCGGACGGCACGGGCTGCGCGTCCTCGTGCGCGGGTGACGGCGATTGCTCGGCGGGCAACAGCTGCCAGCCGGACTCGCGGTGCGGGCCGTGAGGCGCTACGCGTGGAGCGCGCCGCGCAGGCGCGCAACCAAGTCGTCGACGCGATCGGCGTAGAGCTTCGCCGACGCCCGCCCGACGCACAGCCGCGCGCTGATGGGCATGATCGTCTCGACCTCGCGCAGGCGGTGCTGGCGCAGCGTCTCGCCCGACGACACGAGGTCGACGATGCGATCCGCCAGCCCCACGAGCGGCGCGATCTCCATCGAGCCGTAGAGCTTGATGATCTCCGCGACCGTGCCGCGCGCCTGCAGGTGCCGCCGCGTGATCTCGGGGAACTTCGTCGCGTAGCGCAGGTGCATGTGCGCGTTCTCGTCGACGGGGCGGTCCTCCGGTTCGGCGACCACCATGCGGCAGCGGCCGATGCCGAGGTCGAGCGGCTCGTAGAGATCGCGGCCCTGCTCGTCGAGCACGTCGCGGCCCGCGATGCCGACGTCGGCGGCGCCGTGCTCCACGAACGTTGGCACGTCGGTGTCGCGCACGATGAGCACGCGCAGCCCGTGCTCGGGGATCGCGATGACGAGCCGCCGTCCCGCGCGCGCCTTGTCGGCCGCGCCCAGATCCCAGCCCGCGCGCGCGAACAGCACGAGCGCCTCCTCGAGGATGCGCCCGCGCGGCATGGCGATCGTGAGAGGGCGCGAGGACGTCGGCTCGGTCTTTCGTTTGCTGGCCACGGCTAGGCGCCACCTTTAGCACGGCGCACGTCGGCGCCGAGCGCGCGCAGCTTCTTGTCGAGCCGGTCGTACCCTCGATCGAGGTGGTAGATGCGCAGGATCTCCGTCTTGCCCTCGGCGATGAGGCCCGCGAGAACCAACGACGCCGACGCGCGCAGGTCCGTCGCCATGACCGTCGTGCCCGCGAGCTTCGTCGGTCCGCGCACGATCGCCGTGCGCCCCTCGACGACGATGTCGGCGCCCATGCGCTGCAGCTCGGGCACGTGCATGTAGCGGTTCTCGAAGATCGTCTCCGACAGCACCGACTGCCCCTTCGCGCGCGTCATGAGCACCATGAACTGCGCCTGCATGTCCGTCGGGAAGCCCGGGTACGGCTGCGTCGAGATGTCGGCGGGCTTGAGGTCGCCCTTGGCGCGCACGCGGATGCCGTCGCCGTCGGCGACGACCTCGGCGCCCGCCGCGCGCAGCTTGGCGATGACGGCGTCGAGGTGCTCGGGCGCGCAGTCGCGCAGCAAGACGTTGCCGCGCGTGATCGCGCCGGCGACCAGCAGCGTGCCCGCCTCGATGCGATCGGGGATCACCGTGTGCTCGATGGGGTGCAGCTCCTCGACGCCGTCGATCGTGATGAGCGACGTGCCCGCGCCCGTGATCTTCGCGCCCATCTTGTTGAGCACGCGCGCGAGCTCTTCGACCTCGGGCTCGCGCGCCGCGTTCTCGAGCGCCGTGCGGCCCTTGGCGAGCGCCGCCGCCATCATGAGGTTCTCGGTGCCGGTCACCGTGACGACGTCGAACACGATCGTCGCGCCGCGCAGCCGCTTCGCGCGCGCGTTGACGTAGCCGTGCTCGAGGTCGATGCGCGCGCCCATGGCCGCGAGGCCCTTGAGGTGCTGATCGATGGGGCGGGCGCCGATGGCGCAGCCGCCCGGCAGCGACACCTTGGCCTGCCCGTGGCGCGCGACGAGCGGCCCGAGCACGAGCACCGAGGCGCGCATCGTCTTGACGAGATCGTAGGGCGCCTCGAGCTCGTTGATCGTCGACGTGTCGACGTGGGCCGTGCCCGCGGGCTTCTCGACGTAACCGGCGCCGAGGCGCGCGAGCAGCTTGCCCATCGTGCGCACGTCGCCGAGCGCCGGGACGTTCTTGTAGATCGAACGGCCCGAGGCGAGCAGCGACGACGCGAGGATCGGCAGGGCCGCGTTCTTCGACCCCGACACGCGCACCTCGCCCTCGAGGCGCGCGCCGCCGCGGATGACGATCTTCTGCAAAACGCGCCCGCGCTAGGCGGCGGCCGGCGCCGGCGCCTCGCCCTCGGGCGCGGCCTTGCCGGCGTGCTCGGCGCAGAGGCTGCCGTACTCGCGCGGCTTCCTGCAGCCTTCCTTCGTGCAGACCTTGTAGCGCGCGGCGACGCCGACGCTCTCGCCGCGGCGCCAGGCCATGAAGTGCTTGCGGCAAAGGCCCTTCGCGCGAACCGGCTGCGAACACCTCTCGACGCTGCAGCGCTCACCCTCGGCGGCGGCCGGCGTCGCCTTGCTGCGCGCGCTCACGTCGCCCTTGGGCGCCTTCGCCTTCGCAGCTTGGGGGGCGGCCGCCGCGGCGGCCTTCTTCGGTGCAGCTTTTTCCGTCTTTTTCTCGGCCATGGCAGCCGGTGAGGATAGGCGGTCGCTCGAGAGTGTCAAGCGGCCTCGAGCGCCACCTCGCGCACGTCCATCTCCAGCGTGCCGCCGAGGATCTCGGCGTAGCGGCGCGCCAGCGTGACGACGTCGTCGATCGTCGGCATCTCCATGACGGCGAAGCCGCCGATGAGCTCCTTCGACTCGAGGAACGGCCCGTCGATGATCGTGAGGTCGTTGTTGATGAACCGCAGGCGCTTGGCGCCCGCGCTCGGCTTCAGATCGATCGTGCGCACGAGGACGCCGGCCTTCGTCATCTCGGTCTTCAAGCGCGACAGCGCCGCCTTCTGCTGCGGCGAGCGGCCGCCGGCCTCGGTCGCGGCGTCGGCCTTGTCGATGAGCAGCAGCTGCAGCGGCGGGTTCTCGGGCTCGGGCGCGAGGCCGATGTCCCACGGCTCGTTGACCTTGCCCACCTCGAGCTCGCCGTCGACGAGGATCTTGCCGTAGCGCTCGGCCCAGCCGAGGCCCTCGTCGAGCGTGCGCACCTTGAGCAGCAGCGTCGCCGCCGGCAGCTCGTGCTCGCCGCGGTACGGGCCGCGCTTCTTCGTGCAGACGCCGTCACGGAACGTGAGGCGCGTTCGCGTTCGGCTCGCGCCCAAGCCGGCGCCGTCGACGAACCGGCCCTGCTGGGCGTACTCGCCGATGAACGCGCCCATCTTCTGAACCAGCTCCATCGGCGGCTTCTCGCCGGCCTCGGTCTTGGGATCGTTCTTGTGCATCATCATGAATCGCATCTGTGGGCTCCTTTCACGTACGCGACGACGGGCGCGCGCCGCGATCGACCAGCGTGGTGAAAAAATCGTAAGTCACGAGAATCACGCAAGTCTGATCAGCGAAACAGCCTCACGAGGCGCGCAATCTATCATCGGGCTGTCGCGAACGCGTAAACACCTGCGGCAATCGGCCGCAGCGACAAACGAAACAAAGTAAGCGCGGGCCTGTAAATTGTTTACCAACGAAGAGATCTCATTGCGCCCGACGATTTGGGCGTTATTTTGCGCGACGTCGGTCGACTGAGTCGCGTCGGTTCAATTCGTTCTCTTTCATTTCAGGAGCTCCTCATGCGTCGAGTCGGGTGGTCGCTGGTCGTGTCGGGTCTGTTGGCGTTCTCCGCCGCGTGCGGCAGCTCGGGCAGCTCGAAGCCCGACGGTGGCGGCGGGACGACCGGTTCGGGTGGCACCGGCGGCTCGACCAGCCCGACGGGCGGCACCGGCGGCTCGGCGACGGGCGGCTCGGGTGGTACGGGGGGCTCGGCGACGGGCGGCACGGGTGGAAGCGCGACAGGCGGCAGCGGCGGTGGCTCGGGCGGCAGCGGAGGTTCCGGCGGTGCAGGCGGTTCGGCCGGCGCGGGTGGCTCTGGCGGCAGCGGCGGAGCGGGCGGCGCGAGCGGTGGCTCGGGCGGCGCCCACACCGACGGCGGCGTCGACGCCGATGCAACCACGGACGGTGGCGACGGCGGCCTCACGTCGCTCGAGGCGCGCGGCCAGTACCTGGCGAACAGCGTCCTTGGGTGCGCGGGTTGCCACACGCCGCGCACGACGGGCGCGGCGGCGTTCTCGGGCGTCGACTGCTTCGTGAGCACGACCGTCGACGGCGGCACGAGCTGCCTGTCGAGCGCGAACCTCACGAACGACGTCAGCGGCATCAAGAACCTCACCGATCAGCAGGTGAAGGACGCGTTCACGAAGGGCGTCTTCCCGCAAACGACCGACGCCGGCGTGAAGTATCTGTTCGCGAACATGCCCTACTACCAGTTCGGCACGCTCACCGACGACGACGCGAGCGCGATCGTCGCCTACCTGCGATCGCTCCCCGCGACGGCGCACACGGTGACGGCGGCCTCGGGTGACTTCGCGACGCGGCCCACGGCGGCGCAATGGACGACGGTGCCGCTCGCGAGCTACCCGGTGGCGTCCGCGCCCGACGGCGGCGCTGACGCGAGCGCCGACGCCGGCGCCGCGGTCGCGAGCGCCGCGAACGGCAAGTACCTCGCCGCGCTCGTCTGCTCGACGTGCCACACCGTCAACGCGTCCGTCGACGGCGGCGCGACCAACCCGATCGAGCTCGACGCCACGAAGCTCTTCCACGGCGGCAAGGAGTTCACGACCACGGTGACCGTCGCCGTCGACGGCGGCGCTGACGGCGGCGCCGACGCGGGCGCCGACGGCGGCACGACGACGATCTCGAAGAAGATCCAGAGCGCGAACCTCACGCCCGACACGACGGGCCTCAAGGACTGGACGCCCGCGCAGATCGTCACCGCGATCAAGGCCGGCAAGGACGAGGGTGGCCGCTCGATCTGCTCGCCCATGCGCCCCTTCCCGGGCATGACCGACAGCGATGCCAACGACATCGCCGCCTACCTGAAGGCGATCCCCGCCGCGGCAAACGCGCTCACCGAGACCTGCGAGTAGCGACACAGGCAGACCTCTCCCTAACCCTCTCCAGCAGACCGGAGAGGGGATAGTCCCAACCCTCTCTCATCTGCTGGAGAGGGCTAGGGATGGTCTGCCTCTTCAGGCGGGCAGCTTCGCTTTGATGCGGGCGAGGGCCTCGTCGACGTTCTCTTTGAGGCCGAAGGCCGACAGGCGGAAGAAGCCTTCGCCGCAGCTGCCGAAGCCCGAGCCGGGCGTGCCGACGACGTTGGCCTCGGCGAGCAGCTTGTCGAAGAACTGCCACGACGTCAGGCCGCCGGGAACCTTCAACCAGATGTAGGGCGCGTCGACGCCGCCGTAAACGGAGTAACCCGCGGCGGCGAGGCCCTCGCGGATGCGGCGCGCGTTGTCCATGTAGTAAGCGATGTTGGCGGCGACGGCGGCGGCGCCCGCGGGCGCGTAAACGGCGGCGGCGGCGCGCTGGATCGGGTAGCTGACACCGTTGAATTTGGTCGTCTGGCGGCGGTTCCACAGGCCGTGGAGCGCGACGGGCTCGCCCTTGTCGTTGCGCGCGACCAGCTCCTTCGGCACGACGGTCGTCGCGCAGCGCGTGCCCGTGAAGCCGGCCGTCTTCGAGAAGCTGCGGAACTCGATGGCGACCTCGCGCGCGCCCGGCAGCTCGTAGATGCTGTGCACCTGGCCGGGCTGCGTGATGAAGGCCTCGTAGGCGGCGTCGAAGAGGATGACAGCCTCGTGCTCGCGTGCGTAGGCGATCCACTTCGCGAGCGAGGCGCGCGACATGACGGCGCCCGTCGGGTTGTTGGGCGAGCACAAGTAAATCAAGTCGACGCGGCCCTGCGGCAGCGGCGGATCGAAGCCGTTCTCCGCCGTGCACGGCAGGTAGACGAGGCCGGGGAACCGCCCGCTCGCATCGGCCACGCCGGTGCGGCCGCCCATGACGCTCGTGTCGACGTAGACGGGATAAACGGGATCGGTGACGGCGACGACGTTGTCGAGGCCGAAGATCTCCTGGATGTTGGCGGTGTCGCACTTCGAGCCGTCCGAGACGAAGACCTCGTCGGCGGCGACGTGGGCGCCCTGGCTCTTGTAGTGGGCGGCGACGGCCTCGAGCAGGAAGTCGTAGCCTTGCTCGGGGCCGTAGCCGCGGAAGGTCTCGCGCTTGCCCAGCTCGTCGGCGGCGGACTTGAGCGCGTCGACGATCGGCGCGGGCAGCGGCAGCACGACGTCGCCGATGCCGAGGCGAATCACCTTCGCGCTGGGGTTCTTCTCGGAGAAGGCGCGCACGCGCTTGCCGATCTCGGGGAAGAGGTAGCCGGCCTGGAGCTTCTGGTAGTTCGAGTTGATCTTCGCCATCGCGGCCGGAGGCTATAACATCGAAGGGTCATGACGAAAGCGCTGCGCGACGTGTTCGTCATGGACGCCGTGCGCACACCCGTGGGACGCCACGGCGGCGCGCTCGCGGGCGTGCGGCCCGACGACCTCGCGGCGGTCGCGATCCGCGCGCTCGTGCGGCGCGGGGGCGTCGAGCCGGCCGACGCGGACTTCATCGACGACGTCGTCTTCGGCTGCGCCAACCAAGCCGGTGAGGACAACCGCAACGTCGCGCGCATGGCCGCGCTGCTCGCGGGCCTGCCCGTCAGCGTCGCGGGCGCGACGGTGAACCGGCTGTGCGGCTCGGGCCTCGAGGCCATCGCCGACGGCGCGCGCGCGATCGCGTGCGGCGACGCCGACGTGATCGTCGCGGGCGGCGTCGAGTCGATGTCGCGCGCGCCGCTCGTCTTGCCGAAGGCGGGCGAGGCGTTCGCGCGCGGCAACGTCACGGCTTTCGACACGACGCTGGGCTGGCGCCTCGTGAACCCGCGCATGGACGAGCTCTACGGCACGCACGCGCTCGGCGAAACCGCCGAGCTGGTCGCCGAGCGGTACGGCATCACGCGCGAGGAGCAGGACGCGTTTGCGCTCGAGAGCCAGCGGCGCTGGGCCGCGGCGCACGCCGCCGGGCGCTTCGCGGCCGAGCTCGCGCCCGTCGAGATCGCGGCGCGCAAGGGCGCCCCGACCAAGGTCGAGATCGACGAGCACCCGCGGCCCGACACGACGGCGGCGCAGCTGGCCGCGCTCAAGCCGGCGTTTCGCAAAGAGCGAGGCACGGTGACGGCGGGCAACTCGTCGGGCATCAACGACGGCGCCGCCGCCGTGCTGCTCGTCTCGGGCGAGGCGGCGAAGCGCTTTTCGCGCGCGCCGCTCGCGCGCGTCGTCACGACGGCCGTCGCGGGCGTCGAGCCGAAGCTCATGGGCACGGGGCCGATCCCGGCGACGCGCAAGGCGATGGAGCGCATCGGGCGCGACGCGAAGGACCTGGAGCTCGTCGAGCTCAACGAGGCGTTCGCGGCGCAGGCGATCCCGTGCGTGCGCGAGCTCGGGCTCGATCCGGCGCGCGTCAACGTCAACGGCGGCGCCATCGCGATCGGCCATCCGCTGGGCGCCTCGGGCGCGCGGCTCGTCGCGACGCTCGTGCACGAGATGGCGCGCCGCAAAGCCAAGCTCGCGCTCGCCTCGATGTGCATCGGCGTCGGCCAGGGCATCTCGACGATCTTCGAAGGGGTTTGACGTGAAGCCCGCGAAGAAGAACAAGGCGACGAAGAACAAGGCGAAGAAGAACAAGGCGACGAAGAACAAGGCGAAGAAGGCCACGGCGAGACCGGCCAAGCCCGCGAAGAAGACGTCTTCGAGGATGAGGCCCGCGAAGAAGTCGCCGGCGCCGCTCTCGGTGGCCGATCCCACGGCCGCGCTCGGCACGGCGGCGCACGAGATCAAGAACGCGCTCGGCCCGCTGGCGATGACGCTGCAGCTCGCCGAGCGGCGCGCGCTCGAGGGCGAGCTGGTCGCGCCGCAGGATCTCGCCTTCGCGCGCGCGCAGGTGCGGCGGCTCTCGCGCCTCGTCAACGATCTCCTCGACGTCACGCTCGTCGACACCGAGCGCCTGCCGCTGCGCGCGCACCCCGCGAACCTCGCGGCCACCGTCGAAGAAGCGATCGACGTCTTCGAGCGCGGCAACGTCCGCCAGGTCGCGCGCGCGTTGCCGAGCTCGCCCGTGTCGTTGACCTTCGACGCCGAGCGCGTCTTGCAGGTGCTGCTCAACCTGCTGGAGAACGCCGCCAAGTACGCGCCGCTGCCCGCGCCCATCGCCGTGTCGCTCACGCGCACGTCGGGCGCCGCGCGCGTCGAGGTGCGCGACGGCGGGCCCGGCCTCACGCCCGACGATCAGCGCCGCGTCTTCGATCGCTTCACGCGCGCGCGCGAGGTCGACGACGACACGCGCGGCCTCGGCCTCGGCCTCTACCTGTGCCGCGCCATCATCGAGCGGCACGGCGGCCGGATGGGCGTCGACAGCTCACCCGGCCGAGGCGCCACGTTCTGGTTCGAATTGCCGACGTCTTAGAAAAACATCGGCTGGGAGGCGGTGTCGCGGAGCTTGCCGTCGTTGCCGGCGACCGAGAGCTTCATTTTCAGCGCAAAGCGATCGGCGGGGAGCAGCGTGGCCGCGACCTCGCGCATCGCGCTCTGCTCGTTGTCGGTCCACAAGCCGCCGCGGATAGCGCCGTCGACGATCGTCTGGGCGCGGTCGAAGGCGGTCTGTTGCTGCGGCTCGCGATCCTCGGGCGTCGCGCCGCCCGTGAGCGTCTCCTCGGCGCGCGCCTGCTCGGCGCGCCGCGCTTCGCCGCTCGTCGCGAGGCCGTCGAGGCGCTGCTCGATGTGCTCGAGCCGCGCCGCGAGGTTCGCGTCGGGCGCCGCCGCCGCGAGGCGCACCGCCGCCGCCGCGAGGGCCGGCGCGGGCGCCTCGGCGGCCGGCGCAGCGACGTCGCCGTCCACTGCCCGATCCGCGGCGTGCGCCGGCTTTCGCGCGTCGTAGAGCACGCTCGCGCCGTGAAGCAACCCGGCGCCGACGATCATTCCAGTCAACAAGATGGGCAGTCGTTTCATCATGGCGCGCCTCAGTTCGTCTTGACGGGGTTGTGCGAGTAGTTGTCGACCCAGACGCTGCTGCAGTAGACGTTGCCGCTCACCGTGAAGTAGCTGACCGCCAGGTACGAGTCCTGGTTGATCGTGCTGAGCGTCGTCATCGCGTCGTTCGAGTGCGCGCTCAGGTAGCACGAGCGCACGTTGCCGCTGCGGTCGCGCGCGTAGCAGTAGCCGTACGTCGTCGGCGTGAACGTCGCCGTGACGGCCGAGCTCGCCGGGCCGAACCAACCGGCCTCGCAGCCGATGTACTGGTAGCCGTCGCTGCTGGCGCGCGCCGAGCCCAGCGCGCCCGCGAAGCTGCCCGACGAAGCGCTGCCCGAGAACGAGACCTCCCACGCGCTCGGCGTGACCTTGTAGCCGGCGTGCACGATGCCGCCGACGCCGGCGACGAGCGCGAGCGCGCCGCCCGAGATGAGGAGGCCCTTGCCGACCGTGAGCTTCTTGCCGTTGAACATGTCGTCTCTCCTGTGGTGTGTGTGGTGGTTCGCCGCCTCGTTTTCGCGACGGCGGCGACGCCTTTACACGCGACTGCACGCGACATGCCGCCGCACCTGCGGCGCGAACGCGCAGGTTTTGGCGGCGAGGAACGACGGAGAGGCGAGATGAAGTCAGACGTCAGATCGATCGGTCAGTCAGACGTCAGATCTCGGCGCGCTACATCTTCGTGAAGGCGACCCAGTCGATGTTCAATCCGGCGGAGACGAAGTCGAGGCGCATGACGTAGGTGCCGGGCTGGAGCGCGATCGTGCCGATGCTCTCGGTCGCCCACACGTGGTACGACTCGACGCCGCATCCCGACGTGCCCATGAGCGGCAGCGCGGCGGTCTTCATGGTCGGCGTGAACGTGAACATCAGCTTCGTCGTGTTGCCGGCGACGCCGACGTGGGTCGTGATCGCGTAGGTGCCGGCTTGCTGCACGTTGACGGTGTAGTTCAGCCAGTCGCCCGTGCCGATGTACCCGAGGTACGAGTCGCCCGTCAGCTTGGCGCAGGTGCCCTGCGTCTGGTCGGTGGGCGAGCCGTTCTGGCCCGTGCACTGGAGATCGATGACGTCGGTGCGCGTGACGCCGCAGAGATTGCCGTGGCCGTTGCCCGAAGCTTTGTAGGCGACGCCCGAGCCGCCCGTGTCGTAGCTCTCGATCTGGATCGTGCCGGGGATCGGCTGGGGCGTGCCGCCGTAAGGCTTGCCCGTGTACGTCGTCGGGACGCTCGACCCGCCCGCGCCCGTCGAGCCGCCGGCCGCCGTCGAGCCGCCCGCGCCGACCGAACCGCCGGTTCCCGTCGAGCCGCCGTTGCCGGTCGTGCCGCCCGTCGACATCGACCCACCCGCTCCCGTCGAGCCGCCGGTTGCCATTGAACCGCCCGTGCCCGTGTCGCCGCCCGTCGCGATCGAACCGCCCGTTCCCGTGTCGCCGCCCGTCGCCGTCGTGCCGCCCGCGCCGGTGTCGCCACCCGTCGCGCTCGTGCCGCCGGTGCCGGTCGAGCCGCCGGTTGCGGTCGAACCGCCCGTTCCCGTCGAGCCGCCGCCACCGCCGGGCGATCGTTCGGGTGACGAGCACCCGAGCGCGAGCACGAACGAAATCCCCACGGCGACCAGGCTCGTTTTCATGGCCGCCTTATACCGTGAGGATCGGCGCCGCCGTGTCGCATCCGTTGCGCCACGAATCCACCACACGCACGCCACCCAATACGACCAAGGACGCGTCGATTGTGGACGTCAGCCCCCGAGGGCCGGTATCCTGGCCCCTTATTTCGGGAGAGACACGTGGCACGCGACCCCAAGATCACCCCCATCACGCGGCATGAGCCGCGGACCTTCTATGCGACGCGTGTCACGCGCACGCAGGCGGGCGAGGCGTGGGACCTGTGGTCGGTCGAGGACGGGCGGCGCATCGGGTTCCTCTCGGTCGTCGACGACGGGCACGTCGTCTACGCGCTCTCGTCGGTCAAGCGCGGCACGTCCCACGAGGAGGTCGCCGACCTCGTCGAGGGCTTCTTCACGCCGTCCTCGACGGACGCTCATAACCGCGAGATCATCATCTCCGACTACGACGAAGAGCCCGAGATGCTCGAGTCGGACATCAGGCAAGCGTAGAAGAACAGCCTCGTTTCGAGCCCCCGGGGAGCTGCGAATCCCCGCCCCCTCATGACTGCGTTTCGCGGGTTCACGGCGTTCGACGAAGGCGCGGGCGAGTCCTTTCACGGACGCGCCGACGAGACCGCGCGCCTCGTGCGGCTGTTGCAGGGCGACGCGCGCGCCGTCGTACTGTCGGGGCCGAGCGGGATCGGCAAGACGTCGCTCGTGCGCGCCGGCCTCGTGCCGGCGCTGTCGCGGCTCGGCGTGCAGGTCGTCGCCGTCGGCGCCTACGAGGACCTCGACGGCGAGATCGTGCGCGCCGCGAGCCGCCTCGGCGTGACGCCGCCGATCCCCAACCAGAGCTCGGCCGATTACCTCGCGCGCATCGCCCGCGACTCGCCGCACGGGCTCGTGCTCGTGTTCGATCACCTCGAAGAGGCGCTCGCCGACGAGGTGGCCCGCGGCGCCGATCTGGGCGCATTGCTCGGGCGCGTCGTCGAGCAGGCGGGCACGCGCGTGCGCTTGTTGCTCTCGGTCGAGGACACGGCGTTCGCGCGCCTCGATCAATTGCGCGACGCGGGCGCGTCGTCGGCGCTCGCCGCCAGCGCGTGGATGACGCTGGGCGGGCTCGGGCAGACCGAGGTCGCCGAGATCCTCGAGCGCACGGCGATCCAGTCGGGCACGTTCTTCGAGGCCGGCCTCGCGACGGCCGTCGCCGCCGATCTGTGCCGCGCCGGGCGCTGCCGCCCGCTGGATCTCCAGCTCGTCGCGCGCGCGATCGTCGACCTGCGCCTCACGTCGGTGCGCAAGTACCAGCGCAGCGGCGGCGCGGCCGTGTTGCCGGCGCTGTTCTTCGAGCGCATGTGCCTCGAGGCGGGCGGCCGCCCCGCGCGCAAGGCGCTGCTGGCGACGGCCGAGCGGCGCGAGGTCACGGCCGACGATCTCGAGCCGAGCTCGCTCAAGGCGCGCGAGGCCGTCTCCGACGCGCTCGCGGCGCTCAAAGGCCGCGGCGTGCTGCGCGGGCGCACGCGCGGGCGGCGCGAGGCGTATGCGCTCGCGCACGCGGGCCTGCGCGGCGCCGTCGAGTCGTTCGGCATCGAGGACCGCGCGCGCGCGACGGCGGCGCGGCGCGCGTTGCGGCGACGCCTCACGGCGGGCGAGCGCCTGCGCCTGCGCGAGCTCTGGGCCGTGCACCGGCACCTCGCGGGCGCGCTCGCGCCCGACGAGCAGGTGACGTTCATGCGCAGCGTGCGGCGGAACGCGCTGCAGATCGGCGGCGGCGCCGCGCTCGTGATCGCGCTGCTCGTCGCGCTCTACGCCAACATGCGGCGCTCGTACACGTTGGGCCTCGAGCCGCGCGACGCGGGCGGCGCGGCGCGCGTCGTCGTGCGCCTCGGCCGCGAAGGCTCGCCGCTCGCCGTGCTGCCGAACCACCCGCGCTTCGGCGCCGTCCTCGCCGACACGGGCTTCTCGGCGTCGGGGTTGAGTGCCGACACGGCCGCGCGCATCGCCGCGGGCAAGGCGACGGGCACGCTCGACGCGGGCGACGCGCGCGTGCCGACGTGGCTGCGCGACGTGCTCGCGGGCCTACGGCCCGTCCCGCGCGGCGTCGCCAAGGCGCTCATGGGCGATCCCGACGGCGTGACGTCGCTCGAGCAGGCGTTCAGCGATCCGCTCGCGCGGCGCGAGACGCTCGAGGCGCTCGCCGTCATCGGCCGCGGCCGCGCGGGCGAGGACGAGATCCTCGCGGCGGCGCTCTCCGACAGCGCGCCCGAAATCAGGCGTCGAGGCGTCGAGGTCGCCGCTGCGATTGATCGTCGCCAAGCGACGAGCGCGCCGGCGAAGGCGGGCGCCGAGCCGGGCGCGCACGGGCGCACGCTGCGGAGCGCGCTGTCGGACAAGTCGCTCGACGTGCGCACGGCCGTGCTGCGCGAGACGACGACGTTGCCCGTGGCCGAGGCGGCGAGCATCCTCACGGTGGCGCTGCGCGATCCCGATCCCGCGTTCCGTCACGCCGCCGAGGAGGCGACGGGGGCGCTGGCGGCGCGCGCGCCGGGCGCGGCGGCGGGCGCGCTCGAACAGGTGCTGCAGAGCCCCGACGGCGGCGTGCGCCGCGCGGGCCTCGCGCTGCTCGAGACGATCGCGGCGAAGGATCCCGCTTCGTGCGCGGCCGCGCTCCAGCGCGTCGTCGCCAACGAGGCCGCGCCTGAAGAGGCGCGCGTCGCCGCGCTCTTGATCCTGCGGCGCGCGGGCACGCCGTCGGCCGAGCTGCGGCCGCTGCTCGAGAAGGCCGTGCGCCCGGAGGCGTCGCCGCGCCTGCGCGCGGCCGCGCTGCCGCTCTACGCGCGCCTCGTGACGCCCGAGCAGGCCGAGGAGATCGCGCGCACCGAGATGAAAGGCTCGACGGCGGCGCGCGCCGCGGGCGCCGCCGTGTGGGGAACCGTCGCCATGAGCCGGCCCGACCTCGCGACCAAGCCGCTGCACGGGCTGCTTTATGATCCCGCGCCCGAGACGCGGCTCGAGGCGACGCGCTCGTTCGCGTACTTGAAGCGCGACGGCCTCGATCTCTGCGACAAGGCGCTCAAGGACGGCAACGTCGAGATCCAAAAGGCGGCGATCGAGTCGGCGCTCGCGCTCGCGCCCGTGAACCCGTACCAGGTCGCCGAGATGCTGGGCAAGGCCATCAAGTACGTCCGCGTGTCGGCGCGCCGCAACGTCATCGACGCGCTCGCGCGCTTGGGCGCGACGAAGCCGGCCGCGGCGATGCCGCCGCTCGCGCGCGCGTTGAAAGACACCGACGTCGGCACGCGCGCCGCGGCCGCCAACGCCTTCTGCTCGCTGGCCGCCAAGAACGCCGCCGCGGCGTCGCCGTACCTGCGCATCGCCGCGCGCGACGATCGCGAAGAGGTGCGCACGGCGGCGGCCGCGTGCCTCGGCGATCTCGCCGACGCCGATCCCAAGGGCGCGGCGCGCATGGCGGCCGAGCTGGGCGACGCCGCCGAGGCCAACGTGCGCGTCGCCGCGGCCGAGGCGCTCGGCAAGCTGGGCGCGAAGGCGCGCGACCTCGCCGTGCCCGCGCTGCTCAAGCTCGTGGGCGACGCCGACAACGACGTGCGCGTCGCGGCCGAGCGCTCGGTGGGCGCGATCGCGCAGGCGCGCGGCAACGTCGACGGCGGCGGCCCGGTGTTCGAGGGCAAGCGCGCGTCGGACGCCGAGCACGCGCTCGACACGGCGCTCACGCAGGGCGACGCGGCCGAGCGCCGCATCGTCGTCGCCGCGGCGGCCAAGGCCGGCCTCGTCGGCGTGCTTCGACAAGCGGGCGCCGACGGCGACGATAGCGTGCGCCTCGAGGCCGTGCGCGCCGCGGGCGTCATCGGCGGGCCCGCGCTCGAGGTCGTGCGCGGCGCGCTCGACGATCGCGCCAACGCCGTGCGCGCCGAGGCGACGCGCATCCTGGCCGCCGTCTCGGGCACGGGCGCGCGCGAGGTGCTTCCGATCTTCGAGTCGATGCTACGCGGGGGCGACAAGGCCGCGCGCGAGGCGGCCGTCATCGGCGTCGGCGAGCTGCAGGGCGCGGGCGAGCCGGGCGCGCGCCTGCTGGGCGAGGCGCTCGGCCAGCACAGCGAGGCGCTGCGCACGGCCGCGGCGCGCGCGCTGGGCCGGCTCGCCGAGCGCGAGCCCGCCGAGGCCGAGCCCTACCTCGAGCGCGCCGTGCGCGATCCGTCGTACGACGTGCGCAGCGCCGCGATCCCCGGCCTCGCGCTCGCGTGGTCGCGACGCCAGCGCGCCGACGAGCTCGCGCGCGCCCTCGTCGGCGCCGAGGCCGACAGCACGCGCCGCTTCGTCGCGCTCGAAGCGCTCGTGCTCGTCGCGAAGGACGCCACGAAGGACGACGCCAAGGCCGCGCGCGCCGCGCTCGACCACGCGGGCGAATCCGGGCCGCCGCTGGCGCGCCTCGCCGCGCAGATCGGGCGGGCGTTCGTCGACGCGAGGCCGCAAGACATGCACGCCTTCATCGAGCGGCTGCTCGGCGGCTGAAGAGCAGAGCGGACCTCACTTCGCGACGACGACGATCGCGACGAGCGCCAGCGCGATCGCCGTGTACTCGAGGAACGCGCCGTTGTCGCCCTCTTCGGGCGCGTCGGGACGCGAGGCACGCCACGTCGCGCCGATCGCGAGCAGGAACAGCATGCCGTCGATGCGGAGCAGCGACAGCACCCACAGCAAGCCCGCGATCATCCCGCGCTGCGTGCGCGACAAGGCGTTGAACGCGCGGCCGCCGTCCAGCTGCCACACGGGCGTGAGGTTGAACAAGTTGATCCACGCGCCGATGCGCGCGATCGCGACGCAGGTCTTCAGCTCGGCGAAGTGGCCGACCGCCAAGAACACGAGCGCGGCGCCCAGGCCCCACAGCGGGCCGGCCAGGCCGACGCGCGCGTCCTCGCGCGGCGTCGCGGGTCGCTGGTTGAGGCGCACGAAGGCGCCGAAGCCGGGAATGAACATGGGCGCCGTCGCGGGGATGCCGTAGTGGCGCAGGCGCTCGACGTGCCCCATCTCGTGCACGTAGATCGACGCGATGAGGCCCACGGCGAAGCGCCAGCCGAACGCCATCGCGTAGACGCCCACGGCGATCGCCATCGAAAGGAACGTCTTCGCCTGCAGCAGGCCCGCGAGCAGCAGCTTGCCCTTCGCCAGCAGAAAGAGGACGGCGAACTTGAACTTCACGAGCGCGGCGCCGATCGCGGCGAGCGCCGAATAGATCGGGCCGCGCCGCCGCTGCGCGCGACGCTCGGCGGCCGGCGCGGCGGGCTCGGCGTCGGGCGCGGACTCGACGTCGACGTCACCCTTCTTGGTGTCGACCTCGAGGCTGAGCTTGCGCACGCGCTCGCTCACGCGCGCGTGCTGCGTCGAGCTCGGCGGCAAGAGACCCAGCGCCTGACGCCACTTCGCGAGCGCCGCGCTCTTGTCGCCGGCCTGGTCGGCGGCGTCGGCCTCGGCGGCGAGCGCCTTGAGCGCGTCGGCGTGGACGAGCCTTCCGCACGACGGGCACGCGAGAAACCCCTCGGGCAGCTCCGTGCCGCACGCCGCGCATCGGCGCGACGGCGCGGGCGCGCCCGCGCTCACGGCGACACGGGCGGCGGGCCCGGCGGCGGCTCGCCGGCAACCGGCGGCGCGGCGATGCGATAAGGCCCGACGATCGGCACGCGCTGGTTGAATTTCCACGCCTGGTAGAGCGCGATCCCGATGATGACGATCCCCATGATGTTGCTCGCGCCGCCCGTGAAGGGCGCCGTCACAGCGAACGCGACGAGGCGGAGGGCGTCGACGTGCGCGTCGGCCGGCACGCTGCCGAGCGCGAGCAGCGCGTAGCTCGTGACGATCGACGCATAGGTGAGGACGACGGCGAGCGTTTGGTAGCGCCAACCGCCGCGACCGCCCGCGCCGCGACGAACCATCTTGCCCACGAAGTAACCGACGGCGACCGCGACGATGCCGAGCTCGATCTTGGCGATCCTGATCAGCAGGTACCACGCGAGCGTGCCCGCGAGCGCCGCGCCCGCGCCCAGCAGCGCCGCGCGCGCGAACACCTCGGCGCCGCCCGTGGCGTCGGAGAACCGCGCCGCGCACCTCTCGCACAAGACGTTGCCCATGACCGCGAAGTACGTGTCGGTGATCCTCGACTTGCAGACGACGCACGTCTTGCCGGCGGTGGCCGACGCGAACTCGGCCGTCTCGAACTGCAGCTCGTCGCTCACGGCGTCACCGCGCAGAACGTCGGGTGCACCTCGGTGCAGAAGTCCTCGTACGTCTGGCCGTAGTGCGCCTTGATGAAGGCCGCGAACGACGCCTCGTCGAAGCACGACGACTTGAGCGTCCACGTCCACGCCGTCGCCGCCCAGCGCACGTCGAGGTGCGGATCGGGCGCGAGGATGAGCCGCCGCTTCGTGGGCGCCTCGCACGTCGGGTCGGCTTGCCCGAGCGCGAGCGGGCCGACGCCGCCCGCCTGTCCGTCGACGGGCGGCAGCGTGTCGATGAGCGCCTGCGCGCGCGCGACCTCGTCGGCGCAGCCGTCGGGGCAGTTGTAGACGAGGATGACGGCGCCGTGCTCGAGCGAGTGCACGAGGTGCCCCCACGGCAGCGGCGTCGTGTACGTCTTGTAGTCGGCCCACACGGGGTAGTGATTGCCCGACGACGGCGGGTTCGTGCCGTAGACGGGCGGCGGCGTGCACGAGACGTGCTGCGCGCCCTCGTCGGTGTGGCTCGCGACGACGGGCACGCACGCGGCCACGCCGCCGCTGCCGCCCGTCGATCCGACGTGGCCGCCCGTCCCTGCCGTCGAGCCGCCGAGCCCGCCGCCGCCTGCGCCGCCGACGTCGCCGTCCGCGCCCGCCGCGGCGTCGTCGTCGCTGCCCGTCGTGCCCGCGGCGTCACCACCCGCACCCGACGAGCCACCACCGCCGCTGCCGCCGCTGCCGCCGCCCGCGTCGCCGCCGAGGATGCTGTGTCCGCCGCAACCCGCGACCATCGCCCCCACGAGCGCGAACGCCTGCGTCACCTTCTTGATTCGGGATCGGGACGGCCACATGTGTGGCTGGAGCATAGCCGGTGTCGGGCCCGCGGTGCGGGCTGGCCTCGCGCGCGCCGAAACGCGATACTGAGGGGCAAACCCATGCAAGAGCGCATCGCCGTCATTGGTCTGGGGTACGTCGGTCTTCCCGTCGCGCTCGCCTTCGCGCGCAAGTTCCCGGGCACGCTGGGCTTCGACGTCAACGTCGAGAAGCTCGACGAGCTCCGCCGCGGGTACGACCGCAACCAAGAGGTCCCGAAGAGCGTGCTCGAGTCGACGTCGCTGAAGTTCACGAGCGACGTCGCCGACCTCAAGGGCGCGACGTTCTTCGTCGTCGCCGTGCCGACGCCCGTCGACCACAACAACGTGCCCGACCTCACGCCCGTCGTGCGCGCCTCCGAGACCGTGGCCAAGGGCCTCACGAAGGGCGCCGTCGTCGTCTACGAGTCGACCGTCTACCCCGGCGTCACTGAAGAGGTGTGCGGCCCGATCCTCGCGAAGCTCTCGGGCCTGCAGCAGGGCGTCGACTTCAAGCTCGGCTACTCCCCCGAGCGCATCAACCCCGGCGATCACGAGCACACGCTCGAGCGCATCGTGAAGGTCGTCTCGGGCGAAGACGCCGCGACCCTCGACCGCGTCGCCGCCGCCTACGGCGGCATCATCGACGCCGGCGTGCACCGCGCGTCGTCGATCAAGGTGGCCGAGGCCGCGAAGGTCATCGAGAACACGCAGCGCGATCTCAACATCGCGCTCATGAACGAGCTCGCCATCATCTTCGAGCGCCTCGACATCCGCACGGCCGACGTGCTCGAGGCCGCAGGCACGAAGTGGAACTTCCTCAAGTTCCGCCCCGGCCTCGTGGGTGGCCACTGCATCGGCGTCGACCCGTACTACCTGACGATGAAGGCGCAGCAGCTCGGCTACCAACCCGAGGTCATCCTCGCTGGCCGTCGCATCAACAACAACGTCGGGCCGTACATCGCGCAGCGTTTGGTCAAGATGCTCATCAACCAGGGCTTCCCCGTGAAGGGCGCGCGTATCGGCGTCCTCGGCCTCACGTTCAAGGAAGACTGCAACGACCTGCGCAACAGCAAGGTCCCCGACATCCTGCACGAGCTGCGCGAGTTCGGCATCGAGGCGCTCATCCACGACACGCGCGGCAGCGCCGCCGAGGCCAAGCACGAGTACGGCCTCACGCTCAACCACCTCGACGACTACAAGAACCTCGACGGCCTCGTCGTCGCCGTGAGCCACAGAGAGTACGTCCAGATGGGCCAGCCCAAGCTGCTCGGCATGCTCCGCGACCGAGGCTGCTTCGTCGACGTCAAGAGCGTCTTCTCGCCCAACAAAATGGAGCGCGGCATCCAGTACTGGTCTCTCTGAGCTACGCTAGGGCCCCGTGGCCCGGCCTCCCGAAGCGAAGAAAGAAGAAACGAAGCTGCTCGCGCAGAACCGAAAGGCGCGGCACCTCTACCACGTCGACGAGACGATCGAGGCGGGCCTCGTGCTGCACGGCTCGGAGGTGAAGTCGATCCGCGACGGCAAGGTCACGATGGTCGACGCCTTCGCCGAGATCGATCGGGGCGAAGCGTGGCTGCACCAGGTCGACATCAGCCTCTACAACTTCGCGCACGGCCGAAACCACGAGCCGCGCCGCAAGCGCAAGCTGCTGCTGCACCGCCGCGAGATCGACCGCCTCGCAGGCAAGATCCGCGAGAAGGGCTACACGCTCGTGCCGCTGTCGCTCTACGAGAAGAAGGGCCGCGTCAAAGCCGAGATCGCCCTCGTGCGCGGCAAGCAAGAGTGGGACAAGCGCGAAGACACGAAGAAGCGCGAGAGCCAGCGCGAAATCGATCGCGCCATGTCCGTCCGCCGCCGCTAGGGACAGAAGACGACGATGTAGTCTTCGCCGGCGCAGGCGACGACGGAGTTCGAGTCGTCGCCGGACCAGGAGTAGGCGTCGGCGCAGGCCATGTCGAAGTACTGCGCGACGGGGCTCTTCGGGTCGTTGGGCATCGGGCTCACGCAGGCGGTGACGTCGCCCGCGGCGTCCTTGTATTGCCCGACGGCGGGGCAGCCCGGCAGCAGGCTCGTCGCGCAGGTGAGCGTGCGGCAGCTCGGCATGTTCGCGGCGACGATCTGCATGGGCAGGTTGCTCGCGTCGACGTGGCTGATGTTGTACCAGTCGAAGTCGTTGAAGCTCGTGTTGAAGGTGAACTCGGCCAGCGTGTGCCGCCCGAGGCCCGGGTCGGGATCGGTGAAGCCCCAGTAGCGAATCGCCGGGATGTTCGTCGTCGCGTCGCCGATGTCCCGGCACGCGAAGGTGTCGGGCGCGAGCGGCCCCGTCTGGTTGTTGCTGCCGGCGAACGTCATCGGCGCGCGGCAGTGGTTGACGAGCGCGATCGTCGTCTTGCCGTCGCCTTTCTTGTAGCAGTCGACTTTCGTGAGATCGAACGGCTTCGGCGAACCAAGGGCGCCGCCTGCGCCGCTCGCGCCCGTCGCACCACCGCCGCCCACGCTCGTCGTTCCGCCGCTGCCGCCGCTTCCCGCGCTCGCCGTCGAGCCGCCCGCGCCGCCGCCGCCGCTCGCGTTCGTCGTCGAGCCACCCGCGCCGCCCCCGCCCGTTTTCGAGCCGCCGCCGCCGCACGCGACGACCGCCGCGAGCGTGAGACCCAACGCGAAACGACGCGACAACATCTCCTGACATCGTATCTCATACTCACCTCACACGGCGCGCGCCCGCAGCGACGAGACCCGCGCCAGCACCGCGAAGTCTCGATCTCGGTGAAGAACCTCGGCGTCGTTGCGAATCGCGCACGCGGCGATGAGACAATCCGTCGACGAGCGCACCGTGAGGCCCGCCTTACGCGCGAGGCGGAAGAGGTTCGCCGCCTCCTCGACGGCGGCGAGCCCGAGCGGCGCCTCGATGATCGGCAACGCCGCCATGCTTTCACGCGCGAGCCGGAAGGCGTTCTCGTCGCGAAATCCCTGCAGCACCTCTTGGATCACGGGAAGGCACGTGACGACATCGTCGAAGTCGAGCAGCGACCCGAGATCGAGCGGGCGAGCGCGCCGGAACGTCTCGACCCAAACGGAGGTGTCGACGAGGATCAGCGCACACCTCCGCGACGCCGGGGCGGAGCCTCGCGATCGCCTCTCATCTCCGACAGGTCTCCCGTCCACAGCCCCGAGCCCGCGAGCTTCAAGATCTGGCGCGCTTTGTGCCGGCGGATGAACTCGTCGAGCGCGCGCTCGACGGCGCGCGAGTAAGTCTTCTCGCCGGAGAGGCGCGTCGCCTCTTCGAGCAGATCGTCACGAAGCACAAGATTTGCGCGTTTCATGTGTATAGTGTGTATCGGGACGCTCCGAAGGGCCAACGGGCCCTCACACGGCGCGGGCCAAAGCGAGCACGTGGACGCTGCGCGCGCCGGCGCGCAGCAGCGTGTCGGCGCACTCGTTGAAGGTCGCGCCCGTCGTGAAGACGTCGTCGACGAGGAGCACGCGGCGGTAGCGCGCGCGCTCGCCGTCGGTGACGGCGAAGGCGCCCGCGACCTCGGCGACGCGCTCGGCCGGGCCCGAGAAGCCGAGCGGGCGCGTCGCGCGCGTGCGCCGCAGCAGCGTGCGATCGAGCCGCGGCACGCCGCGCGCGAGC
>DASZRT010000041.1:0-2608 GCA_035549075.1 Polyangia bacterium
GCACCCTCGGTCGCGCCCGCGCCTCCGCCCGCACCCGCGCCCGTCGCCGAGCCCGCGCCCGCCGAGCCGGCGCCACCGCCCGTGCCCGTGATCGTCTCGCCGATTCCGATCTCGGACTCGATCGAGTGGGGCTCGGACCACGACGCCGTCGTCGGTCACGTAGGCGTCGGCCTCACCGTCGTGAGCCCGGCGCCGCTCACTTACAAGCTGCGCGCGTTCACGGGGTGTCCAACCGAGGTCACGACCGGCTGCGACCCGACGCTCGCCGGCATCACGGCGCGCACCTGGCGCTCGCGCAACGTCGCGCTCCTCGGCGGTCTCGTCATCGGCGCGGGGGGAGGGCGCAGCGGCTCGACGTCGCTCGACTCGTACTTCGCGATTGGCCCCATCGTCGGCGGCTCGTTGTTGCTTGGCCTCTGGCGCCACCTGGCCGTGAGCGCGAGCCCCGACCTGGCGTTCGTGTGGTTCAAGCCGGCGATTGGCGACAGCAGCGCCAGCGTCAAGGTCATCCAGCTCCGCGGCGCCCTCGAGGGCGAGCTGCACTTCGGCTTCGTGGGGGTGCCCGCGCTGTCGCTCGGTCTGACGACAGGCCTCGGCTTCAAGTGGGTGAGCGACGGGCAGGCGCGGCTGTGGTCGCTGCAAGCGCTCGGTGCGGGCGGCGTTCGCGACGTCCTCACGAACCTCTTTGTCCGGTACTATCTCTGACGTGACGCCGAGGCTGCCTCCTCCCGACAGCGATCTCACCGAACGCCGCGAGATCCTCGACGAGGCCGGCATCGCGCGCACGCTGCGCCGCCTCGCGCACGAGATCGTCGAGCGCATCCCGCAGAGCCAGCGCCCGATCTACCTCGTGGGCATTCGCACGGGCGGCGCGTACCTGGCGACGCGCCTCGCCGAGCTCGTCGCGCAGGCGGGCGAAGCACGGCCTTGCCTAGGCGCCGTCGACATCTCGCTCTACCGCGACGACGTCTTCAACGGCCTGCCCAAGCCCGAGATCGGTCCCACCGAGTTGCTCGAGCCTGTCGACGGCGCAACGATCGTCCTCGTCGACGACGTGCTGTTCACGGGCCGCACGGTGCGCGCCGCCATGGACGTGCTCGCCGACTACGGCCGCCCGCGCGCCGTCAAGCTGGCGGCGCTCGTCGATCGCGGGCAGCGCGAGCTGCCGATCCAGCCCGACTTCGTCGGCGTCGCCGTCCAGACGACGCCCAGCGAATCGATCCGCGTGATGTTGAAGGAGCGCGGCGAGCCCGACCGCGTCGTGCTCCGCGAAAGGAAGACCGCTCGATGACCGCGTTCCCGCACCGGCACCTCCTCGGCACGGAGACGCTCGAAGCGTCGGATTTGGTGACGGTGCTCGACCTCGGCGAGCGGTTCCTCGAGATCAACGAGCGCCCCATCAAGAAGGTGCCGACGCTGCGGGGCAAGACGGTCGTCAACCTGTTCCTCGAGCCTTCGACGCGCACGCGCACGTCGTTCGAGATCGCCGCCAAGCGCCTGTCGGCCGACGCCGTCAACATCTCGGGCTCGGGCTCGTCGACGGTCAAGGGCGAGACGCTGATGGACACGGCCAAGAACGTCGACGCCATGGCGCCCGACGTCGTCGTGCTCCGCCACGCGCAGGCGGGCGCGGCGGCGATGCTCGCGGGCCGCATCCGCGCGTCGGTCGTCAACGCCGGCGACGGCGCGCACGAGCACCCGACGCAGGCGCTGCTCGACTGCTCGACGATCCGCGCGCACAAGGGCCGCATAGCGGGCCTTCGCGTCGCGATCTGCGGCGACATCCGCCACAGCCGCGTCGCGCGCTCGAACATCTGGGCGCTGCGGCGCCTCGGCGCCGAGGTGCGCGTCGCCGGCCCGCGCACGCTGCTCGCGCCCGGCCTCGCCGAGATGGGCGCCGTCGTCCACGACCGCATCGAGCCCGCGCTCGAGGGCGCCGACGTCATCATGATGTTGCGCATCCAGAAGGAGCGCATGGGCACCGGCCTCTTCCCGAACACGCGAGAGTACTCGCGCTACTTCGGCCTCAACGCCAAGCGCCTCGCCCTCGCGCACCCCGACGCCATCGTCATGCACCCCGGCCCCATCAACCGCGGCGTCGAGCTCGACCCCTCCGTCGCCGACGGCCCTCGCGCCGTCATCCTCGATCAGGTCGCGAGAGGCGTCGCGATCCGCATGGCCGTGCTGTACTTGTTGGCCGGCGGCGAAGCCGGCGAAGCTTCCTCGTAAAGGCCAGCCTCGCTCGCTGCCGCTCGCATCGTGGTGAGCGGCGTAACGGGCTCGCTTGCTGCGCAAGCGTCGCGGCATCACTCCGGTCGTTGGGCTGGAGGGGTTCGGTGACTCGTCCGCGCTCCGCGGCTCGGGCGGGCCCGGCACGGCGCCAGCGGGTGTGAGGACGAAGGGGCCCTGGAAGCTCCGCGCGGCCGAGTCCCCGAACCCCTCCGCGCTGCACTCGCTACGTTCTGCCGTCGAAGCTGGCTCCTCGGACGAGCGACGACATCGCGGTCGACCAAGGTGGATGGACGACAGGTCTGGCCTTCGAAGGTGAGACGTAGAAAGCGAGGGCGGAGGGGTTTGGCGATGCGGTTGGGCGGAGCTTCCAGGGCCC
>DASZRT010000042.1:0-79263 GCA_035549075.1 Polyangia bacterium
GCTCGGCGACGTCGTGCTCTTCGACATCCCCGAGAAGGAGGGCGTCGCCAAGGGCAAGGCGCTCGACCTCGAGCAGAACGGCGCCGTCCTCGGCTGGGACGCGAACGTCAAGGGCAGCTCGAGCTGGGACGACGTCGCCGGCTCGGACGTCGTCATCATCACGGCCGGCGTGCCGCGCAAGCCGGGCATGTCGCGCGACGATCTGCTTTCGATCAACCTCAAGATCATCCGCAGCGTCGGCGAGAACCTCAAGAAGGCGGCGCCGGACGCGTTCGTCATCGTCGTGTCGAACCCGCTCGACGCCATGGTGTACGAGCTCAAGAAGGTCACGGGCTTCTCGGGCAAGAAGGTCGTCGGCATGGCCGGCGTGCTCGACTCGGCGCGCTTCCAGCTCTTCATCTCACGAGAGCTTGGCGTCTCCGTAAAAGACGTGCGCCCGATGGTGCTCGGCGGCCATGGCGACACGATGGTCCCCGTGACGAGCGCCTGTACGGTCAACGGCGTGCCCGTCACGCAGCTCATCGCGGCCGACAAGCTCGCGGCGATCGTCGCCCGCACGGCGAACGGCGGCGGCGAGATCGTCAAGCTCATGGGCACGAGCGCGTTCTACGCGCCCGCGTCGGCGGCCGTGCTCATGGCCGAGGCGTACCTCAAGGATCTCAAGCGCATGATCGCCTGCGCCGCGTACCTCGACGGCGAGTACGGCTACAAGGACCTCTACATGGGCGTCCCCGTCGTCATCGGCGCGGGCGGCGTCGAGAAGGTCGTGAAGATCGCGCTGTCGGCCGAAGAGACGGCCATGCTCGAGAAGTCGGCGGGCGCCGTGCGCGAGCTCATCGAAGCCTCGAAGAAGCTCTAAGGAAGGAAGCGCGCCTGCGATGAAGATCCACGAGTACCAAGGCAAAGAGCTGCTGCGAAAGTTCGGCGTGCCCGTCCCCAAGGGCACGCCGGCGTTCACCGTCGAAGAGGCCGAGGCCGCCGCCAAGGCGCTCATCGCCGAGACGGGCAGCGAGGTCGTCGTCGTCAAGGCGCAGATCCACGCGGGCGGCCGCGGCAAGGGCGGCGGCGTCAAGGTCGTCAAGGGCGTCGCCGCCGCCAAGGAAGCCGCGCAGAAGATCCTCGGCATGCAGCTCGTGACGCACCAGACGGGCCCGGCCGGCCAGAAGGTCAAGCGCCTGCTCGTCGAGCAAGGCGCCGACATCGCGCGCGAGCTCTACCTGGGTCTCGTCGTCGATCGCGGCGCGGGCCGCGTCGTCGTCATGGCGTCGCAGGAGGGCGGCATGGAGATCGAAGAGGTCGCCGCCAAGACGCCCGAGAAGATCCTCAAGCAGTTCGTCGACCCGACGGTCGGCCTCGCGGGCTACCAGGCGCGCAACCTCGCCTACGGCCTCGGGCTCACCGGCGACGCCGCGAAGAACGCCGTCGGCCTCTTGCTCACGACGTACAAGGCATTCGTCGAGCTCGACGCTTCGTTGCTCGAGGTGAACCCGCTCGTCGTCCTCAAGGACAACCGGGTGTTCGCGCTCGATGCGAAGGTGACGTTCGACGACAACGCGCTCTACCGCCACAAAGACCTCGAGGCGCTGCGCGACCTCGACGAGGAAGACGCGTCCGAGGTCGAGGCGAAGAAGTACGACCTCTCGTTCATCACGCTCGACGGCAACGTCGGCTGCATGGTCAACGGCGCCGGCCTCGCCATGGCGACGATGGACACCATCAAGCACTTCGGCGGTCAGCCGGCGAACTTCCTCGACGTCGGCGGCGGCGCCACGGCCGAGAAGGTGACGGCGGCGTTCAAGATCATCACGCACGACCCGAAGGTGAAGGGCATCTTCGTCAACATCTTCGGCGGCATCATGAAGTGCGACACGATCGCCGAGGGCGTCATCACCGCCGTCAAGCAGGTCGGCCTCAAGGTGCCGCTCGTCGTGCGCCTCGAAGGCACGAACGTCGAGCTCGGCAAGAAGATGCTCGCCGAGAGCGGCCTGCCCATCACGACCGCGAACGACATGGCCGACGGCGCTCAGAAGATCGTCGCGCTGGTTAAGGGAGCGAAGTAGATGTCAGTCCTCGTTGGAAAGAACACCAAGCTCATCGTCCAGGGCCTCACGGGCTCGGCGGGCACGTTCCACGCGAAGCAGATGCGCGACTACGGCACGAACGTCGTCGGCGGCGTCACGCCCGGCAAGGGCGGCACGACGCACGAGGGCTTCCCCGTGTTCGACACCGTCGCCGACGCCGTCAAGCACACCGGCGCGAACGCGACCGTCATCTACGTCCCGCCGCCCGGCGCGGCCGACGCGATCCTCGAAGCGGCCGACGCGGGCATCGCCGTCGTCGTCTGCATCACCGAAGGCATCCCGACGCTCGACATGGTGAAGGCCAAGCGCGCGCTCGAAGGGCGCGCGGGCGTGACGCTCATCGGCCCGAACTGCCCCGGCATCATCACGCCGGGCGAGTGCAAGATCGGCATCATGCCCGGCTACATCCACAAGGCCGGCAAGGTGGGCGTCGTCTCGCGCTCGGGCACGCTCACGTACGAGGCCGCGCACCAACTGACTGCGCTGGGGCTCGGCCAGTCGACGGCCATCGGCATCGGTGGCGACCCGGTCAAGGGCATGGACTTCATCGACTGCCTGAAGCTCTTCGAGGCCGACCCGCAAACCAAGGGCGTCCTCATGATCGGCGAGATCGGCGGCACGTCGGAAGAAGAGGCCGCCGCCTTCGTGAAGGCCCACATGAAGAAGCCCGTCGCCGGCTTCATCGCCGGCCAGACGGCGCCCCCCGGCAAGCGCATGGGCCACGCCGGCGCCATCATCAGCGGCGGCAAGGGCACGGCCGCCGAGAAGCTGGCCGCCATGCGCGACGCCGGCATCGCCATCGCCGCCACGCCCGCCGACCTGGGCAAGACAATTGCCCCGCTCGTCAGCTAGTTCCTAGAAAACAGCCCCTCACTCAGGAGACACCGAAGTCATGTCACTCGAAAGAACGTTTGGAATCGTGAAGCCCGACGCCGTGGCCGCTGGCGCCATCGGCGGCGTGATCGATCTCATCGAGAAGAGCCACCTCAAGATCATCGGCCTTCGCTACCTCAAGATGTCGCAGGACCAGGCGCAGGGCTTCTACGCCGTCCACAAGGCGCGCCCGTTCTTCGGCGACCTCGTCAAGTTCATGACGTCCGGCCCCTGCGTCGTCATGGCCATCGAGGGCGAGAACGCCATCGCGAAGTACCGCGAAACCATGGGCGCGACCGACTCGAAGAAGGCCGCCCCCGGCACGATCCGCGCGAAGTACGGCACCGACATCGAGAAGAACGCCGTCCACGGCAGCGACAGCGCCGACAACGCCAAGATCGAGCTCGCCTACTTCTTCACGTCGTCCGAGCTGGGCTAGTCACTTAGCGCCACGATGAGCTCCCCTCGCTTTCGAGCGCTCTCGGGGCCGCTCGTCGTGGCGTTCGTCTTCGTCTTCTTCCTGTCCGGCCTGCGCACGAGCGTCGCGCGCGCCGACGGCGGCCCGCCGCCCGACGTCGTGCGGACGCAGGACGGCGGCATGGTGCGCGGCACGATCCTCGAGATCACCCCAGCCGGAGACGTCACGCTCCTCGACGCCGCTGGCCAGACGCGTAAGTTCCCCGCGGGCGCCGTCAGGTTCGCCGGACCGGTCCCCAAGGATCCGGCGCTCGCGCCGAGCCAGGCGCCGCCGTCCCAGGCGCCCGTCGTGCCTGGTCCTCCTGCGGCTGCGCCGATCGCGCCAATCGCGCCAGCAGCGCCGGTTACGCCCGCGTCCGCGGCGGCACCGCCGCCCGGCCTGCATTTGCTCGCGACCGAGCCGAACCTCACTTACCACGTCCTCTCGGGCACGTCGTACGGCACGGGGATGGGCTTCGTGGGCACGCGGCCGGTCGCCGTTGGCATGACGGCGAACCACTACGTCCGCCTCTGCACGGCTCCGTGCACCGCCAACCTCCCGCCTGGTTCGTACACGTTCGCCGCGAGCCGTCCCGACGGCGGCGTCGTCCCCGCGTCGGCGATGACGATCAAGGGGAACGAGACGCTCACCGCGACCTACAAATCCGGTACGAGCGCCCGCGTCGGCGTGCTGCTCGTGAGCGTCGCCGCGATCGGCGTCGGGATGTTGATCGCGGCGTCCGGAAAACAACATAACTGCACGGATCTCGCGGCAGGATTTACCAACTCCTCCGGACAGCCCGTCGGCCCCGTCCTGGACTGCACCGACGACTACCCGAACTTCACGCTGGGAACGACGATCGCCGGCATCGGGATCTTGGGGCTCGTCGTCCCATTGTTGATAGGCGACTCCGTCAAGATTGTGCCGAGCGCCACGAACGCGGCGCCGTAGACCTATTTATGCCGCATTGAAAACGGTCTATAGTGGGCGCGGCCAGTCTTATGAGATCCGCGCTTACTCGATTCCTGGTTTCCGTCGCGCCGGTGGTGGCGCTGGTCGCGGGTTGCCACGATCGCGTCTATGACTTCGGCAGCACGCTGCAGCCGCTCGACGCCGGCTCGAGCACGGGCGGCTTCACGGGGGGCGGCGGCTACAACCTCCCCGACGCGGGCGGCGGCTCGGGCGGCTACGGCGGCACGGGTGGAACCGGCGGCGGCGGAACCAGCGGCGGCGGCACGAGCGGCGGCGGCACGGGCGGCGCGATTCAGCTCTGCGACAACAACTCGCCCGAGCGCCAGACCGACATCGCGAACTGCGGCACGTGCTTCAACATCTGCATCGCGCCGAACTCCGATCCTCAGTGCGTCGCCGGCAAGTGCGTCTACACCTGCCAGGGCGGCTTCATCGACGCCGACAAGGATCCCAAGAACGGCTGTGAGTGCGTGAAGACCTCGGACACCGAGGTCTGCGACGGCATCGACAACAACTGCGACGGCACCGTCGACGAAGGCTTCGTCTTCGCGAGCGACGTCAACAACTGCGGCGGCTGCAACAAGCGCTGCTTCTTCCCGTTCGCGAACGCCAGCTGCAACAGCGGCGTGTGCACGCAGGGAGCTTGCCTCGACGGCTACTACGATCGCGATCCCAACGTCCCCGGCTGCGAGACGGCCTGCCAGAAGACCAACGGCGGCGTCGAGATCTGCGACGGCCTCGACAACGATTGCAACGGCGTCGTCGACGACAACCCCGCGGCGTCGACGATCACGTGCAAGTCGATGGGCGTCTGCGCCGGGACGAAGACGGTGTGCATGGGCCAGCGCGGCTGGGTGTGCAACTACCCGGCGACCTACCAAGAGCTCGAGAACACGACGATGGGCTGCGACGGCCTCGACAACGACTGCGACGGCCAGATCGATGAGCCGTTCGACATCGGCAAGGCTTGCACCGTCGGCACGGGCCCCTGCGCGGGCACGGGCGTGTGGGCCTGCGACAACACGATGACGGGCAACCACAAGTGTGTCGGCTCGATGAAGACCCCGGGCGTCGAAGTCTGCAACGGCAAGGACGACGACTGCGACGGCAAGGTCGACGAGCTCGACAAGGTCTCGGACCGCACGACCGACGACGACATCGTCTACTTCGCCGCGCAGAACGTGACGATGTTCGCGTACGAGGCCACGCGCTACGACGCGACCGGCACGGACCACGGCTTCGACTCGACCCGCCGCCCCTGCTCGGTCAAGGGCAAGCAGCCGTGGACCAACGTCACCAAGGAAGAGGCCGAGGCGGCCTGCGAGAAGACGGGCACGGGCTGGCGCCTCTGCACGACGGCCGAGTGGTTCGACGCCTGCAACGGCATGAACAACACGACCTTCCCGTACGGCAACACGTACGACGGCACCATCTGCAACGGCTTCGACTTCACGGCGCCCAACCCGGCGGCGACCGTGGCCACGGGCTCGGACGCGATGTGCATCTCGCACATCACGGCGGCGACGGCCGACGAGCTGTTCGACATGAGCGGCAACGTCAAGGAGTGGGTCATCACGGGCGCGGCCTCGACGTCGGCCACGGGCCCGTACGAGCTGCGCGGCGGCGCTTACGACATCGCGAGCTTCGTCGACAACTCCGTGACGCCGGCGGCCACCAAGGCGCCTGGCCTCCAGTGCGACGCCTCCACGCCCGCGCCTTCGGTCGCGGTGCGTCTCCCTTCAGTCGGGTTCCGATGCTGCCGAACAGGAATGCTGCCGAACTAGCACGGCTGAGGTCCTAGGTGTCTTCAAGCGCCGGTCGACGTCACCTCGCGCTCTCGCTCTTCGCGACCGCCGTCGCGGTCGCGATGGCCGCGCCCGCCGCCGCGCAGTCGCTGCGGCCCAACATCCTCGTCGTGTTCGACACGTCGGGGTCGATGCTCTACAACGACTCCAACGACGGCTCGGCGCTCTGTAGCAACAACGCCAACGGCAAGACGAGCCGCATCTACAGCCTGAAGAAGGCGCTGCGCGACGCCCTCGCCCAGGTCGGCACCGACGAGGCGAACTTCGGGCTCATGCGCTACCCCGAGCTCGAGGACCCGACGAAGACGCCCGTCTGCCCCGAAGGCCATTACGGCAACGACCCAACGACGGGCCTCCCGGTCGGGTGCACGGGCGCCTGCCGCGGGCCGACGAGGGGCGACCCCGGCTGCGAGTGCGGCTGCCGCCTGCCCACGCACACGACCGAGACGACCTACGACACCTGGTATGACAACGGGTATCGCAGCGCGCTCGTCGTCGACGTCACGAAGCGGCCCACGCTCCCCGCGATCAAGCCCGCCGCGAGCGACTTCGATCCGAGCGACGGCAACATCGCCAACATCTACCGCTGGATCGACGGCACCGAAGACACCGACACGGTGGCGCCCATCAGCGATCCTGAGCTGCGCACGCACGCGAGCTGGTACACGCCCATCGGTCGCTCGCTCTTCTACGCACGCATGTACTTCGACAACTTCGTGAAGCCCAACGACCCCAAGGGGAGGTGCCGCACGAACATCGTCATCTTCGTCACCGACGGTGACGAGACGTGCGACACGCAGAGGGGCACGACGATCAACACGGCCGACTGCACGACGACGGGCACTTGGGGTGCCTTTCACCCCGAGGTGCAGGCCTGCGCGCTCAACGTCACGTCGAAGGTCAAGACGTACGTCCTCACCGACGTGAGCACGAGCGCCGCCAACGACGACATCGCCAAGGCCGGCGGCACGGGCAGCGCCATCCGCGTCACGCTGACCGACACGGCGGCCGTGCGCGCCGCGCTCGTCGGCATCATCGCCGCGACGGTGCCGCCCGCCGAGCAGTGCAACGGCAAGGACGACAACTGCAACGGCCTCATCGACGAGGGCGTGAGCAACATGTGCCCCGTCTCGAACGATCCCAACGACGCCGACAACCTCAAGGGCGCGGCGGCCGCCCACTGCGCCGTCGAGACGTGCAACTGCAAGGACGACGACTGCGACGGCCAGATCGACGAGGGCTTCCCGCCGAACGCCTGCGGCCAGCCCTGCGGCTGCGCCGTGCCGACGGAGAAGTGCAACGGCCTCGACGACAACTGCGACGGCAACATCGACGAAGGCTTCAACGTCGGCGCCTCGTGCACGAACAACGGCGTGGGCGCGTGCAAGCGCGGCGGCATCCTCGCCTGCAAGCCCGACGGCTCGGGCACGTTCTGCGACGCGCCCGTCGTGACGCCCTCGCCCGAGGTCTGCAACAACATCGACGACAACTGCGACGGCCTCGTCGACAACGGCACGCTGCCCGGCGTGGGCGAGTCGTGCGGCAACGCCATCGGCACGTGCATGAAGGGCACCTACGCCTGCGTGAACGGCCAGCTCAAGTGCAACACGACGGGCATGGCGACGACCGAGACCTGCAACGGCCTCGACGACGACTGCGACGGCATCGTCGACAACGGCAACTTCCCCACCGTGGGCCAGGACTGCGTGTGCCCCGGCCTCGACCCCGCGAAGATCGGCGTCGGCGTGTGCAAGGGCGGCAAGCTCGTGTGCCGCGGCGCCGCCGGCATCGTGTGCGAGGGCTGCATCGGCCCCAGCGCCGAGATCTGCGACGGCAAGGACAACGACTGCGACGGCATGGCCGACCAGCAGGCGATGTGCCCCTCGGGCTTCGGCTGCCGCGAGGGCCAGTGCGTGATCGTCTGCAAGGCGGGTGAGTTCCCCTGCCCCACGGGCTACAAATGCGTGAGCGACGTCTGCGTCCCGCAGCGCTGCGCGCAGGTCACGTGCGGCGCCGGCCAGCACTGCGACGAGGCGACCGGCCAGTGCGTCGACCTGTGCGCGGGCGTCATGTGCAACGCGCCCTCGATCTGCCTCAATGGGTCGTGCGTCGACTGCGAGACGCTCGGCTGCGACAAGGGCCAGGTCTGCTACCAGGGCGCCTGCAAGGCCGACCCGTGCGCCGACAAGACGTGCGGCTCGACGCAGTACTGCGCCGACGGCAAGTGCGTCGACCTGTGCGTGCCCGGCAAGTGCGGCGACGGCCAGACCTGCGTCGCGGGCGGCCAGTGCGTCACGGACAAGTGCGCCAAGGTCGCCTGCAACCCCGACCAGTACTGCGACCCGGCCGACGGCGCCTGCAAGAGCGACATCTGCCAGGCCATGCA
Organism: Polyangia bacterium; assembly: GCA_035549075.1. Classification (GTDB taxonomy): domain Bacteria; phylum Myxococcota_A; class Polyangia; order Fen-1088; family Fen-1088; genus DASZFV01. The sequence goes on from DASZRT010000042.1 coordinate 8,575, forward strand.
GTGCGGCGCCGGCCAGAGCTGCGTCTCGCAGACCGGCACGTGCGAGGCCGACCCGTGCCGCCTCATGCAGTGCCCGGGCGACTGCTGGAAGTGCCAAACGACGGCCGACGGCAAGGGCAGCTGCGTCTCGAACGGCCTGTGCGTGCAGATCAAGACCAAGGTCGCCCAGAAGGGCGGCGGCTGCACCTGCGCCGTCGGCGACGGGGCGCCCGGCGCGCCCGGCTCGCTGCTCGCGCTGAGCGCGCTCGTCGGCCTCGCGACGCGTCGCCGTCGCCGCGCCGCGCTCTAGTGGTCGCGGCGCCGACGAAGCGCTATCTTCGGCGGCTTCGATGGACGCCGATCTGCGATCGCTGACGCCGGCCGAGCTCGCCACGCGCGTGAAGGCCGCCGGCGCGCCCGCCTACCGCGGCGAGCAGATCTTCCGCTGGCTGCACGGCGAGGCGGTCGAGAGCGTCGACGAGATGTCGAACGTGCCGCGCGCGCTGCGCGAGGCGCTCGTCGCCGAGGCGCCGCTGCGCCCGCTCACGACCGACGTCATCCAAGAGGCGCGCGACGGCACGCGCAAGCTGCGCTTCCGCACCGTCGACGGCCGCGCCATCGAGTCGGTGCTCATCCCCGAGGACAAAGAAGGTGGACAAGAAGCCGGGGACGCCGAGCGCAACCGCCTCACGCTGTGCGTGTCGTCGCAGGTCGGCTGCGCCATGGACTGCGGCTTCTGCGCGACGGCGACGCTCGGCTTCGGGCGCAACCTCAGCGCGGGCGAGATCGTCGAGCAGGTCTACCGCGCGACCAAGCTCGCGGGCCGCCGCCCCACGAACCTCGTCTTCATGGGCATGGGCGAGCCCGTGCACAACTTCGCCGAGCTGTCGCGCGCGCTCGAGCTCTTGCAGCACCGCTGGGGCCTGCACTTCTCGCCGCGGCGGATCACCGTCTCGACCGTCGGCCTCGTGCCGGGCATCGAGAAGCTCGCGCAGCTGTCGCCGCCGCCGAACCTGGCGATCTCGCTCAACGCCACGACCGACGAGGTTCGCGATCGCATCATGCCCGTGAACCGCAAGTGGCCCATCGCCGAGCTGCTCGCGGCGGCGCGACGCTTCCCGCTCGGGCACGGCCGCTACGTCACGTTCGAGTACGTGCTGCTCGCGGGCGTCAACGACACCGACGCCGACGCCGATCGCCTCGTGCGCCTCACGAAGGGGCTGCCCTGCAAGGTCAACCTCATCCCGTGGAACCCGTTCCAGGGGCCGAAGTTCGAGCGCCCGTCGCCGGAGCGCATCCGCGCGTTCCAAGACCGCCTGCGCGGCGCCGCCCTGCCCGTCTACATTCGCACGCCGCGCGGCGACGACATCGACGCCGCCTGCGGGCAGCTGGCCGCGCGAGGAGCCGACGCGCTCGTGCCGGCGAAGCGTCTCGAGCGGCCGGCCTCATGAAGAGCGGCGTCGCCAGCGCGCCCGTCGCCGCGAACGACGACAGCCTGCAACGAGCGCGCGACGCGGGCGTCGACACCTGCGGGCGCATCGCCGAGTTCTGGGGCTTCACGCGCACGATGGGCCGCACGTTCGGCCTGCTGTACCTGTCGCCCGTGCCGCTGCCGCAGGCCGAAGTCCAGGCGCGCCTCGACATCTCGGCCGGCAGCGCCTCGATGACGCTCGCGGCGCTCGGGCGCTGGGGCGTCGTCCACCGCGTCTGGGTGCGCGGCGAGCGGCGCGAGCACTACCAAGCCGAGACCGACTTCTGGAAGATGATCAGTGGCGTCCTCAACGAGCGCGAGCGGCGCGAGATCGGCGCCGCCGTCGAGGCCGTCGCCCGCGGCGTCGAGATGGCGCGCGCCGCCGAGCGCGGCGCCCCGCGCAAGCGCCGCGCCGACGCCGCCTTCACGGCCGAGCGCCTGCAGCGCCTGCACGACATCTGCGCGCTGGGAGAGACGATGCTCGACATGCTGCTGGGCCAGCTCACGCTCGACGTCGGGCGCTTCCGCGACGTGCTCAAGGTCGAGCCTCAGGCGGCCCCGCCCGAGCCGCCCGTGGTCAAGGCGCCGCGCCGCCGCGCGTCCCGACCGCCACGCCGCTGAAAACAACGCTTGCCCGTTTTCAATTCATTTTGAATATTTAGAAACGTCGTGACCAGGGTCGCCTCTCTGCCCCATATTCCGGCCATGTCGACCTCCGCCGTCCCCGCCGCCACGCCCCCGCTCGCGCGCCCCCGCGCCGAGGACGTCGCCGCCCTCGTCGCCGACGAGATGGCCCAGGTCGAGGCCCGGCTCGCCGAGCGCATGGAGAGCCCCGTCGGAGCGATTCCGCAGGTGGGCGCGCATCTGCTGGGCGCGGGCGGCAAGCGTCTTCGGCCGCTGCTCGCGATCCTGGGCGCGCGCGCCTCGGGCGCGCCGCTCGAGCACGGCGTCGCCGTCGGCGCGGCCGCCGAGCTCATCCACACGGCGACGCTGTACCACGACGACGTCGTCGACGACGGGCGCGTGCGGCGCGGCCGACCCGCGGCCCGCATGGTCTACGGCAACGGCATCGTCGTGCTCGTGGGCGATTTCTGCCTCGCGCGCGCGCTCGAGACGGTCGCGCTCACGGGCTCGCTGCCCATGGTGCAGTCGCTCGCGGCCACGGTCACCGAGATGGCCGAGGGCGAGGTCGCGCAGCTCGAGCGCGCCGGTAACCCCGACGCCACCGTCGACGACTACATGCGCGTCATCGATCGCAAGACGGCGTCGCTCATCGCGTGGAGTGCGCGCGTCGGCGGCGCCGCCGGCCCCGCGCTCGACGGCCCGCTCGAGCGCTACGGCCGCGCCGTGGGCCGCGCCTTCCAGATCGCCGACGACGTCCTCGACGCCGACGTCGACGAGAGCACGGCCGGCAAGTCCGTGGGCCACGACCTGCAGGAAGGCAAGCTGACGCTGCCCGTGCTGCTCGCCTGCGAGGCCGACCTCGCGTTCGGAAAGCGCGTGCGCGCGCAGATCGCCGCCCTCGACGGCAAGGCGATGCCCGCCGACGTCGCCGCGAAGCTTCTCGCCGAGGCGCGCGCCGCGGGCGGCGTCCGCCTCGCGAAGGAACGCGCGCGCGAGCTGGCGGCCGACGCCGTCACCGAGCTCGAGGCGCTGCCGCCGTCGCGCTACCGCGACGCGCTCCGCGACGTGGCGGCGCTCTCCGTCGAGAGGACGTCGTAGTGGCGCTCGCGGAGTCTGGCGCCACGCACACCGGCGACGCCGTTCCCACGTCGTGGGGCGACCTCGCGACGTTCGTGCGCTACCTCGAAGAGCGCGGCGAGCTCAAGCGCATCACGCGCGAGGTCGACCCCGTCCTCGAGATCTCCGAGATCGCGCAGCGCTCGATGCGCGCCAACGGCCCCGCGCTGCTGTTCGAGAACGTCAAAGGCTCGCGCTTCCCCGTGCTCATCAACACCTACGCGACGCGCGCGCGCATGTCGTGGGCGCTCGGCGTCGCCGATCTCGAGGAGCACGCGCGCTCGATCGGCGAGCTCGTCAAGGCGCAGCCGCCCGTGGGGCTCATGGACAAGGTCCGCATGCTGCCCAAGGTCGCGCGCGTCGCGACGGCCATGCCGCGCACCGTGAAGACGGCGCCGTGTCAGGAGGTCGTCGAGCGCGATCCCGATCTGACGAAGCTGCCGATCCTCACGACGTGGCCCGAAGACGGCGGCCCGTACGTCACGCTGCCCATGGTCATCACGCGCGATCCCGACAAGGGCACGCGCAACGTCGGCTGCTACCGCATCCAGGTCTACGGCCCGCGCGAGACCGGCATGCACTGGCAGCTCCACAAGACGGGCCGCCGCCACATGCGCCGCTACAAAGAGCTCGGCGTCCAGCGCATGCCCGTGGCCGTCGCGCTCGGCGGCGACCCGATCCTGCCGTACGCCGCGACGGCGCCACTGCCCGATGGCATCGACGAGTTCTTGTTCGCCGGTTTCCTGCGCCGCAAGCCCGTCGAGATGGTCCCGTGCAAGACCGTCGACCTCGAGGTGCCGGCCTCGGCCGACTTCGTGCTCGAGGGCTACGTCGACGTCGACGAGCTCCGTCGCGAGGGCCCGTTCGGCGATCACACGGGCTATTACTCGCTGGCCGACGACTACCCCGTGTTCCACCTGACGGCGCTCACGCGGCGCGAGAAGCCCATCTACGCGACGACCGTCGTGGGCCCCCCGCCCCAGGAGGACGCGTGGCTCGGCAAGGCGACCGAGCGGTTGTTCCTGCCGCTCTTGCAGATGACGTTCCCCGAGATCAAGGACATGAACCTCCCGATCGAGGGCGTGTTCCACAACCTCTGCATCGTCTCGATCAAGAAAGAATACCCGCACCACGCGCGCAAGATCTGCCACTCGCTGTGGGGCATGGGTCAGATGATGTTCGCGAAGTGCATCGTCGTCGTCGACGAAGACGTGAACGTGCAGAACGTCCAGGAGGTCGCGTGGCGCGCGCTCAACAACATCGACGCCAAGCGCGACGTGTTCTTCGCCGAGGGGCCCATCGACGTGCTCGACCACGCGTCCGAGGCGTTCGGCTTCGGGGGCAAGCTGGGCGTCGACGCGACCCGCAAGTGGAAGGAAGAGGGCTTCACGCGCGAGTGGCCCGAGGTCTTGAAGATGACGCCCGAGGTGATCGCGCGCGTCGACGCGATTTACGACTCGCTGGGGCTGCCCAAATGAGCGCGCCGTCGCTCGCCGAAGCCGGCCACGACGTCCGCGGCATGTTCGACCGGGTGGCGACCCGGTACGACGCCGCGAACCGCGTGATGTCGGCGGGCGTCGACGGGCTGTGGCGCAAGAAGGCGATCGCGCGGCTGCTCGAAGGGCTCGGCGACGCGCCGAGGATCCTCGACCTCGGTGCCGGCACGCTCGACGGTGGCGTCGCCATCGTGCGCCGCGCGCCGGGCGCGCGCATCGCCTCGGCTGATTTTTCGCGCGAGATGCTGCGCGCGGGGCGCGCGAAGATTCCCACCGGCGCGGCGATCGACACGCACAACGCCGACGGCCACGCCCTGCCCTACCGCGCGGCCGCCTTCGACGGCGCGTTCTCGGCCTTCTGCGTGCGCAACCTGCACACGCTGCCGCGCGGGCTCGCCGAGCTCCGGCGCGTCGTGCGCCCCGGCGGCCGCGTCGTCATCCTCGAGTTCTTCCGCGCCGCCAAGCCCCGCTTCTTCTTCGATCTCTACAACGCGCGGATCCTGCCGCTCGTCGGCTGGGCCATCACGGGCGATCGCGAGGCCTACCGCTACCTGCCCGATTCGATCGCGGCGTTTCGCTCGCTGCCCGAGTTCGTCGCGCTCATGCGCGAGGCCGGCTTCGAGAACGTCGAAGGCACGCCGCTGTTTCCCTCGGGAGTTGCGTCGATGGTGGTGGCCTCGTGAAGCTCGTGGTCGCCGTCGGCGGCGCCTCGGGCTCTATCTACGCCAAGCGCATCCTCGACGTGCTCGCGGCCCGACACACGGATGGCGCCAAGGATTTGGAAGTGGGCGTGGTGTTCTCGTCGTCGGGCGCCGAGGTGTGGAAGCACGAGCTCGGTGACGTGCCGGCCTACCCGTTCAAGCGCTATGGCCTCCGCGACTTCCACGCGCCGTTCGCGTCGGGCTCGGCGGGCTGGGACGCGATGGTCGTCGTTCCGTGCTCGACGGGCGGCCTCGCGCGCATCGCGCACGGCGTGTCCGACAACCTCATCGGCCGCGCCGCCGACGTCATGCTCAAGGAGCGCCGCAAGCTGGTGCTCGTCGTGCGCGAGATGCCGCTGTCGTCGATCCACATCGAGAACATGCTGACCGTCACGCGCGCCGGCGCCGTCGTGCTGCCCGCGTCGCCTTCGTTCTATTCGAACCCAACGACGATCGAGGCGCTGCTCGACACCGTCGTCGGGCGCGTGCTCGACCAGCTCGGTCTGCCGAACTCGCTCATGCCCCGCTGGGGCGCGGACCCGAAAGCAGGAGGCAAGTCGTGAGCGCCGATTCGACGATCTCTCAGGACGCGGCCGTCACCGTCCCGCCCGCCGAGGATCTCTTCTCTCTCGCGCGCCGCGCGAACGCCGCGCGCGATGCCGCCCTCGGCCGCCGCGGCACGTTCACGCGCTCGCGCCGCCTGCTCGCGACGGGCGCGTGGCGCGGACCGCGCGACGCCGTGCTGTCGTACGTCGAGACGGCCGACCTCGCGGCGCTGGGCGGCTGGGCCGCGGCGCGCGAGGCCGGCGCAACGGCGCTCGTCGGCGCCGACGTCGCCGCCCTGAGAGAGGCGGGCGCCGTCGGCGCACGCCTGATCGCGCACCTGCCCTTCCGCAGCGGCGAATCCGAGACGGATCGTCTCGCACGCCTGCGCGCGCTCGCCGCCGCGCGGCTGCCGCTGTGGGGCGTGATCCCCACGCCCGAGGGCGAGCCCTACGGCCTCGACACGCTCCGCTTCACGGCGCTGTGCCGCCTCGAGCTGCCCGGCGTCGCGCACGTCATCGCCGACGTCGAGGCCCTCGGGCCGCGCCTCGCGCAGATGAGCCTCGGCTTCGGCGCCGACGAGCTGCTCGCGCAGATCATGAGCGAGCGCGCGCTGCGCCTCGGCGACAACGCCAACACGACCGTGCTCACGCGCGGTGAAGCGATCACGCTCATCAAGGGCGCGGGCCTCGCGCCCGCCGAGCGTCTCGCAAACGATCAGCTGGAGGAGCACGTTTAGATGGCCACGTCCTTCACCCGCATCCGCGACAAGGTCCGCGAGGGCGAGCCGCTCTCGCTCGAGGACGGCGTCGCGCTGTTCGAGCACCCGAACCTCCTCGACGTCGGCGCGCTCGCCAACGAGGTGCGCGAGCGCCTGCACGGCGGCCGCACCTACTTCAACCGCAACCTCCACATCAACGCGACCAACGTCTGCGAGGCGAGCTGCCGCTTCTGCTCGTTCGCGCGCCTCGAGGAGGGCAAGCCTGGCGCCTACACGATGTCGCACGCCGAGGCGTGGTCGAAGCTGCAGGCGCGCCTCGACGCCAAGGATCCCATCACCGAGATTCACATCGTCAACGGCCTGCACCCCGGCCTTCCCTTCGAGTACTACACCGAGCTGCTCGCGGGCCTGAAGCGCCTGCAGCCGAGCATCCACTTGAAGGCCTTCACGGCCGTCGAGCTGCACTACTACGCGAAGAAGTACGGCATGACCTACGCCGAGGTCATCTCGAAGCTGCACGCCGCGGGCATGGACTCGATCCCGGGCGGCGGCGCCGAGATCTTCGCGGCGCGCGTGCGCAAGAAGATCTGCGACGACAAGTGCACGGGCGACGAGTGGCTCGAGGTGCACCGCACGGCCCACAAGCTCGGCCTGCGCTCGAACTGCACGATGCTCTACGGGACGATCGAGACGATCGAAGAGCGCGTCGACCACATGCTGCAGCTGCGCGCGCTGCAGGACGAGACGGGCGGCTTCCAGACGTTCATCCCGCTGGCGTTCCACCCCGACAACAACGCGCTCATGAAGCTGCCGGGGCCCACGGGCGTGGAAGATCTGCGCACCTACGCCGTCGCGCGCCTGCTGCTGCACAACATCCCGCACATCAAGGCCTACTGGATCATGCTCGGCGTGAAGACGGCGCAGACGGCGCTGTGGTTCGGCGCCGACGATCTCGACGGCACCGTGCAGGAAGAACGCATCTATCACATGGCCGGCGCCGAGACGCCGCAGGTCATGCGGCCGGCCGAGATCGTTCGGATCATTCAAAACGCCGGCCGTACGCCCGTCGAGCGCGACACGCTCTACAACGTCGTCGCCGAGGGCGACGCGCTCGTGTCCGACAAGCCGTTCCGCCGCGACGTGCGCCGGTCGCTCGAGGTCGTGACGTGAGCGGCCGTCTGAAGATCGCCGCGGTTTCTTTTCTGAACGCGCGGCCCATCACGTACGGGCTCGAGCGCGGCCTCGGCGAGGATCGCTTCGAGCTGTCGTTCGAGCTGCCGTCGCGCTGCGCGCAGCTGCTGGCTGCGGGCGAGGTCGACGTCGGCCTCATCCCGACGGCCGCCTACGCCGAATCCGCCACCGAGCTGCGCGCCGTTCCCGGCATCGCGATCTCAGGCGCGGGCCCGCTGCGCACGGTGCTGCTGGTTTCGGACGTCCCGTGGGGCGAGCTCGAAGAGATCGCGCTCGACGGCGCCTCGCGCAGCTCGGCGGCGCTGCTGCGTTTGCTCACGGCCGAGCGCGGGTACGCGCCGCGCTTCCGCGAGGTCGCGCACGACGAGGTGCTCGACGCCGCGCGCGGCCGCACGGGCGCGCTCGTCATCGGCGACGCCGCCTTCGGCGCCGAAAACAGGTTTGCGCACGTCATCGATCTAGGCGAGGCGTGGCACTCATCGACGGGCCTGCCGGCCGTCAACGCCGTGTGGGCCGGCCGCCCCGGCGTCCTCGGCCCCGACGAGATCGGCATCCTCCAGCAAAGCTTGTCCGAGGGCATGATCCACCGCGCCGAAATCGCGCGCGCGTGGGCCGAAGGCGCGCCCGCGCTTCCCGGTGTCGACGACGCGCCTGCGTTCTACGAGCGCTACCTCACCGAGAACATCCGCTACCGCCTCGGCAGCGAAGAGCTGTCGGGCGTCGCAGCCTTCTTCGATCGTGGCCACGCCGCGGGGCTGTTCCCGGCGCGCGCGCGGTTGCGGCTCTACGAGCAGACGCAAGCCCGCTCGGCGCCACCGGTCAACGTCAAGCCCGCGCGCGCGCACTCGGTGGACACGTTGCTCGCCGACGCCGCCTCGGGCGCGCGCTTGTCGTACGAGGACGGCCTCCGCCTCTACGCCGAGGCGCCGACGCTCGAGCTCGGCGCGGCCGCCGACGCACGCCGCCGCCAGCTTCACCCGACCAACGACGTCACGTACATCATCGACCGCAACGTCAACTACACGAACGTCTGCGTCACGCGCTGCAAGTTCTGCAACTTCTACCGGCCGCCCACGCACAAGACCGAGGGCTACGTGCTCTCGCGCGAGGAGCTCGCCAAGAAGTTCCAGGAGACGGTCGACCTCGGCGGCGTGCAGATCCTCCTGCAGGGCGGCCTCAACCCGAACCTGCCGCTCGCCTGGTACGAAGACCTCTTCCGCTGGATGAAGGCGAGCTTCCCGCTGGCGATCCACGGCCTGTCGCCCGAGGAGATCCGCTACATCGCCGAGATCGAGCGCATGCCGATCCGCGGCGTCATCGAGCGGCTGGTTGCCGCGGGCCTCGACTCGATCCCCGGCGGCGGCGCCGAGATCCTCGACGACGAGATCCGCCACACGATCTCGCCGCTCAAGTGCACGACCGACGTGTGGCTCGAGGTCATGCGGCAGGGCCTCGCGCTCGGGCTGCGCACGACGGAGACGATGGTGTTCGGCTTCGGCGTGGAGCCGCGCCACATCATCAACCACTTCGATCGCCTGCGTGAGCTGCAGGATCAAACCGCCGGCTTCACGGCGTTCATCTGCTGGCCGTTCCAGGCCGAGGGCACGCGCCTCAAGCTGCACGACGACACGACGGCGATGCGCTACCTGCGCGTGTTCGCGCTCGCGCGCCTGTACCTCGACAACTTCCCGTCGCTGCAGGTCTCGTGGCCGACGATGGGCCCCGAGGTGGGCCAGGTCGGGCTGCGCTTCGGCGGCAACGACTTCGGCTCGGCGATGATCGAGGAGAACGTCGTCTCGCAGGCCGGCGCCGTCTTCAAGCTGTCGGCGCAGGACATCGAGCGCTACATCCGCGAGGCGGGCTTCGAGCCGCGCCGCCGCAACATGCGCTACGAGCGCCTCGCCGCCGCCTGAGGTAGCTGGCGTCATGCGGATCGTCAGCGCGCCCGTCGTCGTCCCCATGGCCCCCGACGGCCCGCCGTGGATCGCCGACGGCGCGATCGCGCTCGACGAGGACGACGTCGTGCGCGCCGTGGGGGCGCGCGCCGAGGTGCGCCGCCGCTACGCCGAGGCGGACGAGACGCGCGCCGAGGGCGCGCTGCTGCCCGGCCTCGTCAACGCGCACACGCACCTCGAGCTGTCGGATCTCGCGGGCGAGGTGCCGGGAGGCGCGGGGCTGGTCGCGTGGGCGGGCGCGTGCATGCACGCCGCCGAGGAGCATACGCCCGAGCGCCGGCGCGACGCCGCGATGGCGGCGGCGGCTGAAGCCGTGCGCCTCGGGACGGCCGTCGTCGGCGACGTCGGCAACACGCTGGCCGCCGTGCCCGGCATTGCCGCCGCGGGCCTGCGCGGCACCGTGTTTCACGAGCTGCTCGGGTCGCGCCAGGCGCGCACGGGCGACGCGCTCGCCGACGCCGCGCGCGAGCGCGCCGAGGTCACGAAGAAGCGCCCCTGGCCCGCGGGCCTCGGCTACGTGCCCGCGCCGCACGCGCCCTACTCGGCCAACCCCGAGCTGCTGGGCGACATCTTCGCGGCGGCGGCGCGCGTGGGCCTGCCGACGTCGGTGCACGTCGCCGAGGACGAAGACGAGCTCGCGCTGCTGCGCGATGGCAGCGGCCGCTGGCCCGAGGTGCTGCGGGCGATGGGCGTCGACGTCGCGCGCCGCGTGCCACACAAGTCGCCCGTCTCGTACCTCGCGCACATGGGCGCGTTCGCGAGCCCCGTGCCGCCGCTGCTCGTGCACATGGTGCACGCGTCGAAGGACGATCGGCGCATCACCAAGCTCGTGGGCGCGTCGGTCGTGCTGTGCCCGCGCTCGAACTTGCACATCGGCGGCCGCCTGCCCGACGTGCCCGCGATGCTCGCCGAAGGCCTGCCCATCGCCATCGGCACCGACAGCCTCGCGTCGACGCCCGATCTCTCGTTGTTCGGCGACGTCGCGACGCTGGCCGCGAAGTTCCCCGCCGTGCCGGCGATGACGTGGCTCGAGGCCGCCACGCGCGGGGGCGCGCGCGCGCTCAGGCTCGAGTCGTGCGGCGTGCTCACGCCCGCGCGGCGGCCCGGCGTCATCGAGGTGGAGATCGACGATTTCGCGGCGCCGGCCGAAGCGCTGGTGCGGAACGCGAGCCCGCGCGTGCGATGGATGGCGAGAGCTTGAGGAGTGATGAGCATGGAAACGACCAGAGGACCTCTCCCTAACCCTCTCCAGCAGACTGGAGAGGGGATCGGATCCGCCCTCCCTCGCCCAGGAGCTTCTGCTCTCCCTCTCCCTTCCGAGGGAGGGGGACCCTCCCCCCTCGCCCACGTCGTCACATTCGGGCGCATGATCAAGTTCGAGCACACGATCTTCGCGCTGCCGTTCGCGCTCTCGGCCGCGGCGATCGCCGCCCGCGGACACGGCCTCACCGTCGCGCGGCTGTTCGGCATCGTCGTCGCGATGGCGAGCGCGCGCACGGCCGCCATGGGCTTCAACCGCATCGCCGATCGCCACATCGACGCCAAGAACCCGCGCACGGCGAAGCGCGAGCTGCCCGCGGGCGCCGTGTCGCTGCGCGCGGCGTGGGCGCTCACGCTCGCGAGCGCCGCCGTGTTCGTGGGCGCGGCGGCGGCGCTCGGTCCGCTCTGCCTCGCGCTCTCGCCCGTCGCGCTCCTCTTCCTCTTCGGCTATTCGTTCACGAAGCGCTTCACGTTCCTGTGCCACCTGTTCCTCGGCCTCGCGATCGCCGCCGGCCCGGCGGGCGCGTGGATCGCCGTGCGCGGCGACTTCGGCCTCGCGCCCGGCTTGCTCATGATCGCCGTCGCGACGTGGATCGCCGGCTTCGACGTCCTCTACGCCCTCTCCGATCGCGAGTTCGACCGCGGCGCGGGCCTGCACTCGATCCCCGCGAAGTTCGGCGTCACGGGCGCGCTCGTGATCTCGGCGGCGCTGCACGTCGTCGCGTTGGGCGCGCTGCTCGCGCTCGCCCCCGTGGCCGCGCTCGGCGTCCCCTACCTCGCGGGGGTCGCCGTCGTCGCCGCCCTCCTCGTCTACGAGCACGCCATCGTGCGCCCCAGCGATCTCTCGCGCCTCGACGCCGCGTTCTTCACCCTCAACGGCTACGTCTCCGTCGTGTTCTTCGCCGCGACGCTCGCCGACGTGTTGCTTCGCTGACCCTGCGTTTGCAGGTTACGGCGCCGCAACGTCGGCGCGGACGGGTAACCCGACTTCGGGGATCGTGTGACCCAAGCGGTCGACATGCCGCGGTTCGGCGCGGGTGGCATGACGGTTGAACTCTTCGCGTGCAGGAGGACATCATGTCGAACTCACAACGCGCGAACCCCAGCAAGAAGCCCGCGCAAAAGGGTCACGGCGAGGACAAACACCGTCCCCATGCGCCCAACGAGGCCACGCACGAGAAGAACGCCGGCAGCAAGCGCGGCGAGGACAACAGCGACGAGCCGTTCGAGCGCCGCGACGACAAAGACCTCGATCCTGTCGAGCCGCGTAGCACGGCCGACGAGCTCTCGGGCGCGGACGCGTAAGGAGTCGTCATGGTCAAGTACACCCTGCCGGAGCTGTCGTACGATTATGCGGCGCTGGAGCCGCACATCTCGCGCGAGATCATGCAGCTCCATCACGACAAGCATCACCGCGCCTACGTCGACGGCGCCAACAAAGCGGTCGAAGCGTTGATCGCCGCCCGCGAGAGCGACGACTTCTCGACGGTGCCTGCGCTCGAGCGCGCGCTGGCCTTCCACGTGTCAGGCCACGTGCTCCACAGCATCTTCTGGCGCAACCTCTCTCCAAAAGGCGGGGGGCGGCCCGCGGGCGAGCTCGGGCGCGCGATCGAGCGCGACTTCGGCTCGTTCGAGGCGTTCCAGAAGCAGATGACCGAGACGGCGACGACGATCATGGGCTCGGGCTGGGCCGCGCTCGTGTTCGATCCCATCTCGGGGCGCCTCGGCACGACGCAGATCCACGACCACCAGTCGGAGGTCACGCAGGGCGGCTTGCCGCTCATGGTGATCGACGCCTGGGAGCACGCCTACTACCTCCAGTACAAGACGCAGAAGGCGGACTACTTCAAGGCGTTATGGAACCTGTGGGACTGGGACGACGTGTCCGAGCGGCTCGCGCGTGCGTCGACGCTCGACCTCGCGCTCGGCGGCGCCGACCGTGGCGCCGTGCGCTCCCCGCGTGGCGCGCGCGCGTAGCTCAGCGCGACAATCCAGAGGGCGGCGCGTCTTTGGTGGGCGCCGCCCGCTCTCGTTCGGGCACCGCGCGATCGGGCGGGACCGCGCGCGGGTGGTGCACGTCGAACGACGGCCGCTGGTTCGGATCGCAGCGCGGCCCGAACCCGTTCGCGTCGAAGCGGTAGCGCAGACGGCCGCTCGTGCCGCGCGCGCGCGCCTCCACGTCGACGTCATGCGCGCCCGCGCGTGAAGGCGAGCAATACGACAACAGGTAGTACCGCTTCGAAGACGCCTCGATGCGCGCCGCGACGTCGTCGAAGCCCTTCTGGATGTCGCCGCGGTTCGCCGACGCGAACGTGCCGGAGCGGCCGATGCGCCGCAGCTGGCCGCCGTCGATCTCTTGGCCGACGCCGATGGCATAGGTCTCGAAGCCCGCGCCGTCGAGCGCGTGGGTCACGTCGTCGGCGCTCGCGCGGTGCGCGCGGTCGGTGCCGTCGGTGAACACGACGAGCGTGCCGAAGCGCAGCGGGACGGGCGCGCGCTCCATCTGCTGCGACAGCACGCGCACGCCTTCGACGACGGCGCCGTTGAGGTTCGTCGACGGATCGAGCGGCCGCCGGTTCGCGAGCGCCGCGATGCCGGCGCGCGCGTTGCCGCCGAAGCCGACGAGCGGCGTGAGGCGCGCGCTGCCGTCGAACGTGTAGACGGCGACCTTCTGGTACGGCCCGACGCGATCGGCGAACGACGACGCCGCCTGCACGAGCGCCGGCATGTCGCCCGAGTCGACGACGCTGCCGCTCATGTCGACGAGCAGCAGCGTGTAGTGAATCGCCGCGACCTCTTCTTGCAGGATCGTCTGCTTGCTCTCGAGGATCGACACGGGGTCGCCGTCCTCGTAGATGCGGAAGTCTTGCGGCGAGAGATCAGCCACGGGCTCGCCCCCCTTCGTGTCGACGGTGAAGTAGACGGCGACGTTCGACGGCTTGCGCACCGACGCGTCGACGAGCTGCAGCTTCAGGCCCGCGCAACCACCGAGCGCACAAAGAGCGACGACGAGACCAGCGCTTCGCATGGCCTCGTCGTATCACGAACCGGCAGAGGCCTAGGCCAAGAAGCTCGTCATGCCCGTCTTGGGGACGTTGCCGGTCATGCCCAGCGCCGCCTTGCACGTCGTGAGGAAGTCGATGAGCTGGCCGGTGACGTCGAACACGCCCGGCTTGAACTTCCCGCCCGCCGTGCTGATGGCGGTGAAGACGCCGTTGCCCGAGTGGTTCGTCGCGAGGTCGGTGCCGAGCATGACGAACGAGTTCGCGAGGATGCTCTGGCCATTGCTGTCCATGTACTTGTCGAACTGCTGGATGATGTACGAGCAGCACTCGAGGAACAGGTGCGAGTGATAGCCCTGCTTGATGAGCGCGGGAGAGCCCGGCGTCGGGTTGTCGCCCATGGCGTGGTTCGTGTCGTGCGTCTCGCCGACGGCGCCGAGGTCGATCGTCTGACCGGCCACGTTGTACGGGCCCGTGAACGTGAGCCCGTCACCCGCGCAGCACGCGTCGGTGTAGCCGAAGCGGAAGAGATCGCACGCGACGCCCATGGCGTACACGTCCGCCATGATCTTGAACGAGCTCACGAAGTCGGCGGCGACGACGTTGCCGCCGGTCGAGGCGCCGTTGTGGTGCTTCGAGACGTAGACGTTCGCGGGCGGCGTCGCGGGCGTGCCGCACGTCGCGAGCTTGCCGCCACCACCGCCCGAAGTGATGAGCGACGTCCCCTGCAGCTTCGCCTCGAGCTGCCTCACGGCGTCGAGGTGGTCCGAGATCTTCGAGCGTGACGCCGTCGTGAGGTTCGACGCCGGGCTCATGTAGAACTGGTACTGGCTGACGACCGTGTCGAGGATGGACGTCGCGATCTTCTGATCGGGCGTCGGGCCCGTCATCGTCGCGGGCGTGCCGCCGGGCGCGGCGCCGAAGAAGGTCGCGAACAGCGCCTTCGGATCGTCGACGAAGTTGCCGCTCGGGTGACCCTGCTGGTCCCAGCTCTTGACCCAGCGGGACGGGTCATCGAGGAACTTGTAGTAGTAGCCCGCGCCCTGGACGTCGACGGGCGTGGGCGGCTTCCCCGACGGGTAGAAGTACCGCATGATCTCGTTGTCGATCGACGGGCCGCCCATCGTCGTGTTGTTGACGGGGTTCTTGCCCGTGAACGCGGCGCCCGCCGCGGCCGGGTGGCCGCCCATCGACTGAATGCCGCGCACGAAGGCCATCTTGTTGGCGAGCGGCGCCAGCGGCGTGAGCGGCCCGTCGAGGGTCGTGCCGCCGCGCCAGTGCAGGAACGGGACGCCGCCGCCGAGGAAGATGTTGAACGCGCGCATGGGCGGCGCCGCGGGCGCGCCCCACACGCTGCGCGTGCGCATCTCTTCGAGGAAGGGGAGCGCGATGGCGATCTTGCCGGCGCCCCGGAGCAGCGTGCGACGGCTGAGACTCTTTTGATAGCGCTTCATCGTCGTCTCCTCACTGCACGGCCGTGTAGAGAAAGTAAGGGCTCGACGCGATCGCCGTGACGACGTCCGCGAAGGTGCGCGTCCCCGTCGCGCCGAGGCGCCCCGAGATGTCCTGCAGCATGCACATGTCGTCGTCCACCATGGCGCGCCCGTAGGCGAATTCCGCGATGTGGCTCGTCATGCAGTCGGAGACGCGCGGATCCTGGACGAGCGCCGCCATATAGTCACCGACGCCCGTGTAAGGCACCTTCGTGGCGCCCGTGATCCAGCCGTCCGACTTCACGGCGTTGCCGTTCGTGTCCTTCGTCCACGCCTGACCGACGTTGTTGAACGGCTCGAACGCGTAGGCGAGCGGGTCGAACTGCCCGTGGCATGCGGCGCACGTCTGGTTCGCGAGGCGCGCGTCGGACTTCTGCCGCTCGCTCGCCGTCACGGGCGCGAGCATCGTCGACGCCGCTCCCGCGGGCGGCGGCGGCACGTCCTGGCAGAAGACCTTGCGGAAGACGTAGAGGCCTCGGAGGATGATCGACGCGTCGGCGTCGCCGTTCACCGTGAGCACGCCCGCGTGCGTGAGGATGCCCGTGCGATTCGGCTGCGACGCCGTCGACACGCGGCCGTCGGGACCCGGCGCCGGGAACCCGTAGTGCGCGGCGAGGACGGGCTGCACGATCGTCGACTGGCTCGTGAACATCGTCATGAGGGGGTGCTTCGCGTCCCAGAGGTCGGCCCCCACGTCGTCGAGCGTCTCCTGCTTCATCGCCGCCGCGAGCTGCGGCGTGAACGCCGCGCCGCGAGCCGCTTCGTCGAGATCGTCGAGCGACAGCCACTCGCGGAAGTAGCGCTGGATGACGTCGCGCGCGTGAGCGCCGCCCAGCATGCGCGTCACCTGCGCGCGCAGCTTGTCGGGGCTCGTGAGGTCGCCCGCCTTCGCCGCCGCGAGCAGCGTGTCGTCGGGCGCCGAGCTCCATAGGAAATACGAGAGGCGCGACGCGATCTCGTAGTTGTCGAGCGCGCGCGCCGGCGCCCCGGCCACCGCCTGCTGCGACTCGATCCGATAGAGGAACTGCGGCGTCTGCAGCATGCCGCGCACGACGACGCTCGCCGCCGCGGGCGCCGTCGCCTGCCCGTTGGCGACGGCCGCGTCGAAGAGGCCGCCGAACGTCGTGATCTCGGCCGCGGTCGCGGGCCGACGGAACAGGCGCAACCCCAGCGCGCCGACGATCTGATCGCGGCACGCGGGCGTCGTCGCATTGCACGTCGCGAACGGCGCGAGCCACGCCGGCGACGCCGCGAGCGCCGCACCCACGGCGTCGGCCGCGTCCGAGTACGCCGTAACGTGATCGAGGCTCACGAGCTGTCCGCCGAAGTCGTTCGAGAAGCCGTTGGCGCGGATGTCGGGCGGCAGCAGATCGGGCAGTCCCGTGGGCGCCGCGATCTTGAGGACGTCCGCCACGGAGTTGACGTACTCCCAACGCGTGAGGCGCCGCAGGTACGCGTTCCCCGTCGCGAGCGGCGCGCTCTTGCACGCGGGCGTCGTCGTCATCGTCGACCCCGGCGGCAGTGAGCTCACCGTGCCGGTGCCCGGGCCGTTCGGCGTGGTCCCCGTGCCCGTCGAGCCGCCGTTGCCGACGGTTTGGCTGCCCGAGCCCGTGGAGCCAGGCCCCCCGGTCGAAATACTGCCGTGGCACGCCGCCAACATCGCCGTCGAGGCGAGCGCGGCGCGCGCGAGTCCGATTCGCATGTCGAATCCTCCCAGCTGCGGCCCTGACGAATGATTGGGCCCACTCGGGGTCTTCACGGATGCAGTGGATCACGCCGCGATGCAACGGCCTCGCCGTCATTCGGCCGTTTACGCGCGCAGGTCCACCCACACCCGCCGCACCCCGTCCGCGTGGCGCATCAAGCTAACGCGCCAGAACGCCGAAATGAATTACCGACATGACACGACGACCCGCCCTCCCCGTCCGCCGCTCGGCCGTTCCCGCGACCGTCCTCGGGCTCTTCACCGTCGGCGCCAGCGCCGCCCTCGCGCCCTCCCCGGCGCTCGCCGACGCACTCCCGAACGACAAGGTCGCCGAGCCCGCCGTCATGGCCGGGCCCAACGACCTCGACTACGTCAAGAAGCTGCACGCGCAGGTCCACAAGCGTTGGACCGACAACTTCCTGCAGCTCATCTCGCAGAACCTCAAGCTGTCCGATCCGCTCAACGATCCGACGCGCGTCGCCGAGGCCGACGTCGTCATCTCGGGCGACGGCCGGCTGCTGTCGGTGACGCTCACGAAGCGCTCGGGCTTCGCCGGCTTCGACGACGCCATCCCCGAGATCGTCAAGGACAGCTCGCCGTTCCCGAAGCCGCCCGTCAACGTGCGCTCGGACGACGACAACCTGCACGTGCACTGGACGTTCGCGCGCGACGAGCGCCGCTGCTCGGGCCTCGCGATCATCCACGTCGACGATCCGCTCGACGTCGCGATCCCCAAGCTCATGAAGGGCGGGCGGCGCGACGAGATCGTGGGCCGCGTCGTCGCGGCCCGCGCGTCGGGCCTCCCCGCCGAGCCGTCGGTGAGCTCGCTCGCCGTCGAGTGGCTGCGCGGCTCCGCCAAGCAACCGTGGGTCACGACGAAGATCGCCGCGGCCCTCGCCGAGCGCGACGACGCCGACGCGATCGCGTGGCTCAAGGGCGCCGTGAAGAAGCCCGACCAGGCGAAGGCAGCGGGCGCGGCGCTCGCGGCCAAGAAGATCCCCGTGTGCCCGCTCGTCAAGGCCGACCTCGAAGGTGGGAACGCCACGGCCGCGCTCACGGCGGCGCAGGCGCTCGCGACCGCGGGTGAAGCGGCGTGCGCGCCCGGCCTCGTCGGCGTGCTGACGAACCCGAAGTCGAAGACCGACGCGCGCGTCGCCGCGATCATCGCCCTCGGCCCCATCGACGACGACGGCGCCAAGGCCGCGCTCGCGACGGCGGTCAAGGACGACAACGCCGCCGTGCGCGGCGCCGCTTCGCTCGCCCAGATCCGCCCGGGCGCGGGCCGCGCCAAGATGCTCGGCATGGTCCACCTCGTGAAGGACCCGGCGATGGAGGTGCGCGCCGCCGGCTCGGCCGGCGTCGTGCGCGCGGGCGGCGACAGCGACTTCGACGATCTCTACATGCTCTTCCGCGACACGGACGCGCGCCCCGCGCTCGCCGTGCTGGCCGAGCTCGACCGCGTGCCGAGCGACGAGGCGACGAAGATGATCGCCAAGCTCATGCGCCGGCCCCTGCCCGCCGTGCAAAAAGCCGCCGCGCAGCTGCTCATCAAGCGCCACGCCAAGGCGATGTTCCCGGCGTTCAAGAGCTTCCTCGAGCCGCCGGCGGCCGACGCCGACCTGCGCGGCATGGCCTTCGTCGCCGCCGACGACGCGCAGCTGGCCGCCAAGGCCGACGATCCCAAGCTCGGCGTCTGGGTCTACCGCGCGTTGCTCGCGCGCGGCGAGCGCGACCGCGCCGCCGACTGGCTGCTGGCCCACGCGCCCGCCATGACGCCCGCCGCGCAAGCCGACGCCATGGTCGACTGGCTCGCCTCCGCCGAGTCGCACGCCGTCGCCGCCAAGGGCAAGCGCTAACGGATCGACATCCCGATGCGCTCCTTGCGGGCGCGGGCACCGTCGGTCGACCACCAGATCATCGACGCCGTGCCCTTGACGTTCTCGAGCGGCACGAAGCCCCACACGCGAGAGTCCGAGCTGTTCTCGCGGTTGTCGCCCAGCACGAAGAGCTTGCCGGGCGGCACGGCCTGCGCCGTGAAGTCGCGAGCGAGCGACGCGGTCGTCGCGATCTGGTGCGTGCGACCGTCGATCGTCTCTTCCCATATGATGCACGGCTCGCCGCCGTCGCCCTTCGAAGCTTCGCCGTCGACCTTGCAGCCTTCGCCCACGCGTTTGCGTGACGCGGCCTTTCCGTTGATGCGCAGCTCGCCGTCTGCGATCTCGACGACGTCGCCCGGAAGACCGACGACGCGCTTGATGTAGTCGGTCGCCGGATCCAGCGGGTACTTGAAGACGACGACGTCGCCGCGCGCCGGCGTCACCGCGCGCTTGTTCACGAAGAGGTGGTCGCCGATGAACAGCGTGGGGTACATCGAGCCGGCCGGGATCTTGAACGCCTCGACGACGAAGGCGCGCAAGACGAGCGGCGTGCCGATGAACGCGACGACCGCGACCACGCACAGCGCCGCGATGAGCGCGCCACGCCGACCCTTTTTCTTCGGCGCGGACGTCCCCGCGGACTTGGCCTCAGCCGACACCGCCGCTACGCCGTCACTTGCGTGACCGGCACGGCGCCCTTGTCGAGCAAGCTCTTCCCGTTCGTCGAGATGACCTTGCGGTACCACTCGTACGAGTCCTTCGGGACGCGCTTCAGGTTCTGGTAGTCGACGTAGATGAGCCCGAAGCGCTGCTTGTAGCCGTCGGCCCACTCGAAGTTGTCGAGCAGCGACCACGCGTAGTAGCTGGTCACGGGCACGCCGTCTTTGATGGCGCGCGACAGCTCGAGCAGCACGCGGTGCATGTAGTCGATGCGCTGCGGATCGTGGACCTTGCCGTCGAGGAACACCTGGTCGCGCGTCGACAGGCCGTTCTCGGTGATCGCGATGGGCAGCTTGTAGCGATCGTAGAAGAAGCGCGGGCCGTAGTAGAGCGCCGCCGGCGTGATGGGCTGCCAGTCGACGCCCGAGCGCGGGTAGCCCCACGGCAACGGCACCATCTCGGCCTTGCCGTTCGCGCCCTTGCGGAAGGTGTCGGCCTTGTAGATGTTGAGGCCGAGGTAGTCGAGCGGCTGCTTCATCTCGTCGAGGTCGCTCGCCTTGAACTTCGGCATGTCCTTGCCGTAGAAGGCGAGCCCGTCCTCGGGGTACTTGCCGAACACGACCGGGTCCGTCCACCAGGCGTTGCGCCACGGATCGCGGCGATCGACGGCGAAGATCGCCTCGCGCGCCGCCTCGAGGTCCGCGGCCGACGAGCTGGCCGGCTGCGTGATCTGCGCCGCGAGCACGTAGCCGACCTTCGCGCCTTTGACGTGCGCGCGCAGCGCTTGCACGCCCTTGCCGTGCGCGCGCATCGAGTTGTGCGCCGCCAGCAGGTACTTGCTGAACTCGAGCTTGTCGCCCGGCGCGTGCATGCCGTCGAGCAGCGCGAGCCCGATGAAGCACTGGGGCTCGTTCTGCGTCGCCCACGACTTCACGCGATCGCCGAGCTTGTCGCCGATGACGGCGACGTAATCGGCGAACCAATCGGCCGAGTCGCGGTTGAGCCAGCCGCCCTTCTCGTAGAGCGGCTGCGGGTAGTCCCAGTGGAACGCCGTGCACAGGGGCTGCAGGTCGTTCTTGAGGATCTCGTCGACGAGCTTGTCGTAGAAGGCGATGCCCTTGGCGTTCACGGCGCCCGTGCCGTTCGGGATGATGCGCGGCCAGGCGACCGAGAAGCGGTAGGCCTTCGCGCCCAGCTGCTTCAAGAGCGCGAGGTCTTCCTTGTAGCGGTGGTAGTGGTCGCAGGCGACGTCGCCCGTGTGCCCCTCGAACACGGCGCCCTTCTTCTTGCAGAAGACGTCCCAGATCGACTGGCCCTTGCCGTCCTCGTTGGCGGCGCCTTCGATCTGATACGAGGCCGTCGCAGCCCCCCACAAGAAGTCCTTCGGAAACACGTCTGCACCCTTGTTTCCGGTTCCCGCGCCCTTTTTCGTATCGCCCCCCTTGCTCGCTGCCTTCGCCGAAGCCGCCGCCGCCATGCTCACCGCCGACACCCCCAAGAACTTTCTACGGCTCACGCCCGAGCCACCGGTCCGCTTGCTCATCGTGCGCCCCTATCTAACACACCCACCCCCGTCGGTGATTCGTCACAAGTCCGCCCCCTGCAACATTTTCAGGGAATGAAAATGACGATCACCGGCCAACGATCTTCCCGCCCGAGAGGCTTACGTCCGGGCCGGGGACTTTGTTCGACCCCCGTCGTAGCCAAGGGACGGACCTTGCCGTTTTGGCGGAGGCCGTTTAATCCTGACGGCGCGACCTCGCGCGGCGGCCCATGTCCCCCTTTCGCACCCAGCGGGAACTGATCGACGGCTTTCGGAGCGGAACGCGCGAAGCGCTCGAGGCGGTTTACTGGTCGCACGTCGATCGGGTCGAGCGCATCGTGTGCTTCGGGTTCCAGCAGCGAGAGAGCGGCCGCCTGCCCGGCGTCCCAGCGGCCGAGGTGCCCGACCTCGTGCAGGAGGTGTTCGCGCGCCTGTTTCGCGAGAGCACGCGCCAGGCGTTCGACCCGAGCCACGAGCTCGCGCCCTACTTGGCGGCGATCGCGCGCAACGTCGTCATCGATTGGGCGCGGAAGCACCGCCATGAGATCGTCGAGACCGCGGGTGACGTCGACGACGTGGCGGCCGCGGCCGACGTGCCGGAAGCGAACGACGACGAGCTGATCCGCGAGACCGAACGGTACCTTGCGACGCTCCCGTCCGACCTCGCGGCGCTGCACGAGCAGCGGTACGTGCTCGGCCGTTCCCAAGAGGAAGCGGCCCGCGCTCTTGGTCTAACGCGCCAGAACGTCCGCACGCTCGAGACCAAGCTGCGGCGGGGACTGGAGCAAGCGCTACGACGCGCGCGCCTCAGCGTCGAGCGCTGACGCCGGGCGCGGCTGCGAAGAAAAATCAACCAGCCCGCGACGGAGCGCCGTACTGGATGATGATGATCGAGGGAGCTCACCGTGCGCCCTGATTCGCTCGACCGCCTCTTGGCGCGGGGTCGCCTCTCCGGCCGAGAGCGCGAGGCGATCTTCGAAGGTGCGCTGCGCGACGCCCGCGGGCGGCGCTGGACGCTGCCCAGGCTCTTGATTTGGGCGTCGCCCGCGGCAGCTTGTGCCGTCGCGCTCGCGCTCTTCCTCGGGGCGCGCGCGCCCGCCGATCACCTGCGAGCGAAAGGCGAAGGACCGAGGGTGAGGCTCGGCGTCGAATGCGGCGGCGAGAGCAGCTCGCGATGCGCCTCGACCGACAAGATTCTGTTTCGCGTCGAAGGCGTTCCGACGAAGGCGTACTTGAGCGCCTACGCCGAGCCCGGCGATGCAGGCGAGCGCGTGTGGTTCTTCCCGACCGCCGAAGGGACGGCTCCCGAAGTCGAGGCCGGCGAGGCGCCGCGCATCTTCGATCGGGCGGTCGCCGCGCGGTCGCTGCGCGCGGGCGCGTATCAGATCCACGCGTTGCTGGCATCGCGCCGCTTGTCGCGCGAAGAAATCCTGGCCGCGTCGGATGAGAGCATCCTCGCGCGGCAGACCACGCGTCTCGAGGTGGGCCCGTGACGCGCGCGGCTGCCCTCACGCTCGCGGCGATCGCGGCGCTCGCGACCCGGGAAGCCTCGGCGGCAACCCGCACCTACGTCGTCGCCATCGGGAACGACGAGCGGCCCGTCGAGTCGGCCAACGACGACGTCTCCTCTCTGCAGTACGCCGACGACGACGCCGCGGCGATCGTCTCGTTCTGGCGCGAGCTCGGCGCGACGACCGAGCTCCTCACCGTGCTCGACGCCGCCTCGCAGCGCCGTTTCCCATCGCTCGCCGAGGTCGCCCAGCCGCCGACGCTCGCGCGTCTACGTGCCGTCGTCTCGACGCTCGGCGCGCGCTTCGAGGCCGATCGGCGCGCCGGTGACGAGCCGTCGCTCGTCTTCTTTT
Source organism: Polyangia bacterium (assembly GCA_035549075.1). Lineage (GTDB taxonomy): Bacteria > Myxococcota_A > Polyangia > Fen-1088 > Fen-1088 > DASZFV01. Next base: position 31,774 of record DASZRT010000042.1, read on the forward strand.
ACAGCGGACACGGCTCGGCCGGGACAGGCCAAGAACCGTCGCTCGCGATGCTCGACGGCGGGCTCACGCGCAAGATCCTCTACGACGAGATCCTCGCGGTTCTCCCCGCGCGCTACGTCCATCTCATCATCGACGCGTGTCACGCCGAGGCGATCGTTCGGCCGCGCGACGCGCAGGCCGAGGTCGTTCCCGTCGACGAGGCCGATCTCGCGGCGTACGCCGCCCGAAACACGCTGCGTCGGTTCCCCCAGGTCGGCGCCGTCATGGCGACTTCGGCCGTCGCCGAGGCGCACGAGTGGGACGAGTACCAGCGCGGCGTCTTCACGTTCCAGGTCTTGTCGGCTCTCCGCGGCGCCGCCGACGTCAACGGCGACGGCGCGATCGAGTACAGCGAGCTGTCGGCGTTCCTGGGCTCGGCCAACGCCAGCGTCGTCGATCCTCGCGCCAAGCTCGCCGTCATCGTCCGCCCTCCAGATCTCAACAGACACGCCGCGATCGCCGATCTGTCGGGCGCGCGCGGGCGCGCGGCGATCCTCACGGGCATCGGGCCGGAGGTCGGGCGGTTCTTCGTCGAGGACGAGCGCGGCAACCGGCTGGGCGAGATTCGCGCCGAGGCGGGCTACCGCTACGAGCTGCTGTTGCCGAGCGGCGAGCGTTTGTACATGCGCGCGCCGACGAGCGAGGGCTCGTTCGAGGCGACGCCCGGGACCCGCGTGGCCGTCGGCTCGGTCGTGCTCGCGCCGCGCGCGACCCGCTCGCGTGGGGCCGTCGAGAGTTCGCTGCGGCGAGGCCTCTTTGCGACGCCGTTTGGCCCGGCCTACTACCGAGGCTTCGTCGACGCCCGCGCCGACCTGCCTTCCGTCGATCTGTCGCGGAGCGCGCCGCTCGAAGCCGGACCGGATCTGACGCCGCAGCCGAGCACGCGCGCGGCCGCGCGGTGGAGCGCTCTCGCGCTCGCGCTCGTCGGCGCCGCCGGCCTCGCGGTGGGTACGGCCTACGGCCTCGAGGTCATGTCGAAGAACGACGACATCGATTCGACGTGCGTGACGGGCACGACATGCTCGTCGACCGATCGCGCGCGCTACGACAAGGACATCGCCGACGCGAAGACGGCGCGGAAACTGTCGATCGTCGGCTTCGCGGCGGGCAGCGCGGCGCTCGTCGCCGGCGGAGCGTTGTTCTGGTGGGCGCGGCCGCGCGCGTCCGACGGTGGCCTGTCGCTGGGGGCCACGGTGGGCCCGGCGACGCTGGGCGCGACGATGGGAGGCACGTGGTGATGCCGACGACGAGACGACCTCTGATGACGTCGACGGAGGCGCTCTGCCTCATGCTCTCGCTCTTCGGCGCCGTCGGATGCTCGATTCACGGGCACGACCTCACCGGCACGGGCGGCAACGGCGGCACAGGAGGCAACCCGACCGGAGGCCGCGGCGGCCAAGCCGGAAGCTCGGACCAACCGGACGGAGCGGCGGACGGTGGCGCGAGCGGAGGATCGGGTGGCGGGGACGCCGCCGCAGGTGCGGGAGGCGGCGCCGCAGGAACGGATAGCGGGGCCGGCACCGGCGGCGGGGCGGGTGGAACGGACGGCGGTGTAGACGGAGCGGCGGGCACGGGAGGCACGAGCTCGATCCCAGACGGCGGCGCCGGCACGGGCGGTGCCGTCTCGCCCTGCAACTCGGTCATCGGTTGGGGAGATTCGCCCAGCGCGCTCCTCGCTCCGAAGGGAGACGTCGTCGCGCTCTATGCAACCGGTCGTCCGCCCGAGCTTCACCACTGGACGGACGACGCGACGCTGCCGCTCGCCGAAAATCACGACGGTGCATCTGCCGCGGCGTTCTCGTCCGACGGCACGTTGTTCGCGGCGTCGACGCCCGTCGAGCTGGACGTCTGGCGGGTCTCCGACGGCACGCTCGTCCACCAGATTCCGGCGCTCGCGAACGCGCGCACGCTCAGCCTCTCGAACGCGGGCGACGTCATCGCGGCTGTGCTCGGCCCCCCCGGGAGTCACCTCGTCGACGTCGGCGTCGTCTGGCGATCGGTGGACGCCGCCAACGTCCGCACGGTGAGCCCGGTCGATCACCCTGGGGTTGGGCCGATGCATTTTGCCCGCCTCGAGATCGCGGACTTCGCCGTTTCGCCGGACGCTTCGCGCGTCGCCATGAAGTACACCGACCTCGACTCGCTCTCGCAGCCGTTCGGGTTCACCGACGAATGGAAAGCGTCGGACGGAAGCCTCGTTTGGAGCGATTTCCTCGGCGCTACCGTCTACGGAGAAGGCCGGCTCTCGTTCTCACCCGACGGCACGCACCTCGTCGGTGATGGCACGTTGGCCCAGGGCGGAACGGTCATCCTCGACGCGAGCACGGGGACACAGGTCGGCAGTGTGATCTCCAACTTGTTCCTCGTGTCATCGATCTCCGACGATGGAAAAGTGCTCGTTGGCTACGGCAGCGACCAGAAACACCCCATGCTTTACGACACGTCCACGGGGTTGAGCGTGCAACCGATCCTCCATGCCGGCGAAGTGGTGGTTGGCGTCGGCGTGGGTGCGAGCCCCAGCCACAAGTCCCGCGTCGTCACCAAGGCCGTTCAGAATCACGCCTTCCTCTATTACGAAGACGACGCCTCCGTGGGCCAACACGCCGCAAAGTCCTTCGACGTCGGCGGGCCCGTGATCTCCGCCGACGGTCAACTCGTCGCCGGCATCGAGGCTGGTATCACGGACGCCTGGCCGAACCTTTGGAATCCGGCCTCGGACGCCGTCGTCCAGACCTGGCCGACGACGTCCGCGCGCGGGGTCGCCCTCTCGCCCGACGCGTCGATGCTCTACGGCACCAGCGGCGGGACGTTCTTCGCGTTGATGCTCAACGGGCAAACGGGTGGCTACACCATCGACGCCGCCGGAACCGATCGGGTGGGCACGCCCGTCGTCTCGCCGTCGGGCGCGCTCGTCGCCCTGCCCGGCCCCACGTCGGCGGCTCAGCTGAGACGCGCCTCGGACGGTATGCTCGTGACGACGCTCCGGGGTCACACCGACGCCGTCGAGGTCGCCGCGTTCTCCGCCGACGGCAAGAAGGTCGCCACCGGCAGCGACGACGCCACCGTGCGCATCTGGGACGTCTCCGCGGGAACCGCCGTCGGCTCACCCCTCGCGATGTCCGCCGCGGTGCTCGCGGTGGCCTTCACGCCCGACGGAACCGGCCTCGTGAGCGGCGACATTCACGGCAACCTGCAACTGTGGGATCTCTCCGCGGGGACGGTGAAAACGATGACCAACACCGGAACCGACATTTTCGGCGTCGCGATCTCGCCCGACGGAGCCACCGTATACGTCGCTCAGAACGGCAACGGTTCGACCACGCCGGCAACCCCGAGCCGCGTCGCCCGGTATCACTTGCCCGATTGGGCGCCGCTGTCGCCCGTCCGTCTCTATTCGTCCACGAGCTTCTCGGTCGCCATCAGCCTCTCGAAGGACGGCTCACGCCTCGCGAGCGCGGGCGACGGTGTCATCCGCGTGGATTGCCTGCCCTGACGAAACACGAGACCTGCCTGGAGACAAACGCTCGATCGTCCATCTGCGGGTGAACCGCGCTCACTTCGTGTTGACTCTTTGGGTCGTGGGTTCGGTGGGATGCGGAAGCGGGACCTCGCAACGTCCCGCGACGGCGGATGGCGACGCGGACGCGGCGGCTGATGATTCAGGAGGCAGCGGCGGCACGTCGGACGCCGTCGCCGACGCGAGCGCGAACGGCGGCGCGAACGCGGCTGGGAGCGACGGCGGCGACGCCGCGCCCTCTGATGTCGCGCTGGATTCCGCAGGTGATGCTGGCGACGACGCCGCGGACGTCTCGCCTGGTCCGTGCGGGCACGCCTTCTGCGAAGACTTCGAGCTCGGCCAGATCGATCCGACGAAGTGGCGCGCGCCGGCCATCGGCACGGCGACGATGACCGTGCAGACGAAGATCGTCGCGCACGGAACCTACGCCGTTCAATTCCACGGCGACGCCAACCCCGCGTCCGCCGACTACGTCTACCTCATCACGAAGGCCGCGCCGGCCGCGCTGCAGAAGCACAGCTTCGGCCGCGCCTACTTTTACCTGTCGCCCCAGCGCAACGACATCGACATGGGCCTCGTCTTCGCCGGCACCGCGGGCTTCCCCAAGCCCACATACATGTCGATCGCCAACCACGGCACCGGCTGGCAGCTCGGCTTCATCAAGCTCTCAGGCGCGCCCGGCGGCGAGACCCAGACCTACCCGCCCGGCGACATCCCCGTCGCGAAGTGGCTCTGCCTCGAATGGGAGGTGAACGACGAACCCGACGAGATTAACGTCTGGGGCGACGGCAAACCGATCGGCACGCTGAGCAAAGACAGCAAGGTCGGCTTCTGCAGCGGCGGCTGCTCCCAACCCGTCTCGCTCTACGACAACAAAACCAGCAACCTCATCGGCGCCTTCACCGACTTCGGCTTCGGCTTCTACGACTGGCACCCGACCGGCCGCCCGGCGTTCGACGTCTACTACGACGACATCGTCCTGGACGTGGACCGCGTGGGTTGCTTGCCGTAACGGGGATCAGCCCACGCGGATCAGCACCTCGTAACGCGTCACGATGAGCGCCGCGAGGAACGCGCTCGACCCAATCAAGAAGATGGTTCGGCGGCCAGACTGGCGCTTCAACTCCCGTTCGAAAGGGTCGCGTCCGCGCGCACGCCGGCGCGCGCTCGCCGCCTCGTAGCACCGGTCCCATTCGTCGCTCGTCGGCACCACGCTCGTCCTTCCAGCCCGCGCGAAGATCTCTCGGAGAGAAAGTACGAATCCTTGAGAGAACGCCCATCTGTTGAGTGGGCGAGCGCAGCGTGGCTTCGCCACGCGGAGCGAGGGGGGCCGGGGTTCGCGAGCGACAGCGAGCCGGACCCCGTCAAATTGTGGGCGTGGAAAGAATCGAACTTTCAACAAACGGATTAAGAGTCCGCTGCTCTGCCAATTGAGCTACACGCCCGAGGTATTCAGTTTTCAGTCCGGAGACCCATCCGCTTGCCAGTCGTGCGCTCGAGGTGAGTCGAACACCTAACCCTCGGCTTCGAAGGCCGATGCTCTATCCAGTTGAGCTACGAGCGCATGGATTCAAGGGAGCGAGATATTGTTCAGCCGACCCCTCGCTGTCAAGGCTTCTCGGGGGGGGCCGCGGTGGTCGCTTTAGGCTTCGGCGGCTTCGGCACGAACGCGGGGTGCAGCTCGTGGAAGATGCGGTCTTTCGCGAGGTAGGGCTGGTTCTTCATGTCGACGCCGGCGACGCTGCCGAGCGCCGATTTCAGCAGCGCGAGGCGCGCCTGCACGGCCGGCCCACACGGCGGCGTGCCCGCGGGCGCGGTGCCGGCCTCGCACAGCTCGCTGGCGCGCTTCGCGGCCTCGAACGCGGGGTCGGGGTCGAAGCGGTCGGCGTAGGCGATCGCGCGCACGTGGTGCAGGCGGTAGTCGTCCGGCCGCTCGTGCAGCGCGGGGCCGATCGTCGCGAGCGCCCAATCCGGCCGGTGGCCGTCGAGGTAGAGGTTCGCGAGCTCGAGCGCGGGCTCGACGGCGGCCGGCTTGCCGACCAGCACGGACTGCAGCTCGGCGGCGCGCTCCTGCAGCTCGGGGCCAAGGGCCAGCGCGGGCTTCACCGTGGCGTCGGGCCGGGGCATGAGGATGACCGTCGCCAGCAGCAACAAGACGATCAGGTCGAGGATCTGCGTGACGCGCATACGGGCTTTTATTCGTACCGCAGCGCCTCTATCGGATCCAGACGCGACGCGCGCAGCGCCGGATAGAAGCCGAAGACGACGCCGATGAAGGCCGACGAGCCGAACGACAGCACGTAGCTGCGCGCGTCGAGCAGCGCGGGCCAACCCATGGCCTGCGCCAGCAGCCGCGCCGCGATCGTGCCCAGCAGCATGCCGATGGCGCCACCCGCCGCCGTGAGCACGATGGCCTCGAGCAGGAACTGCGTGAGGATGTCGCGCCCGCGCGCGCCGATCGCCATGCGGATGCCGATCTCGCGCGTCCGCTCGGTCACCGACACGAGCATGATGTTCATGATGCCGATGCCGCCCACGACCAGCGACACGGCGGCGATGCTCGCGAGCAACAGCGTCGTCGTGCGTGTCGTCTCCTCGGCGACCTTGGCGTACTCGGAGAGGTCGCGCACCGTGGGATCGTCGGGATCGCCCTCGTTCGTGTGGTGGCGCTGGCGCAGCAGCGCCAGCGTGTCGCGCGTCGCCGCGCCCGTCGTGCTGGCGCTCGTCGCCGCCATCAGGATGCGCGACACGGCGTTCGCTTGCGTTCCGCCGTTGTTGAACAGCTTCCGGCGCACCGTCGTGTAGGGCATGAGGATGACGTCGTCTTGGTCCTGCCCCATTTGATTTTGGCCCTTCTTCGTGAGGACGCCCAGCACCTGACACGACAGCGAGCGCACGCGGATGAACTCGCCGATGGGATCGTCGTCGCCGAACAGCTGCTGCGCGACCGTCACGCCGAGGACGCACACCTTCGCGCCCGACGCGATGTCTTGCGCCGTGAAGAACTCGCCCGAGTCGACGCCCCAGTTGCGGATGTCGAGGTAGTCCGACGTCGTGCCCGTGACCGACGTGGCCCAGTTCGCGCCGCCGTAGATGATCTGCGCGTTGGTCGACACCAGCGGCGCCGCGAACTTCACCGTCGACACGGAGTGGACGATGGCGTCGACGTCGTCGTCGGTGAGCGCGGCCGAGCCCGACGTGCCGGTGCCGCCGCGCACGCCGCCCACGTTCGAGGCGCCGCCCGTCGCGATGAGCATGTTCGTGCCCATGGCGGCGATGCCCTCGGCCACCTTCGCGCTCGCGCCCGCGCCGATCGCCACCATGGTGATGAAGGCGCCGACGCCGATGATGATGCCCAGCGCCGTCAGCAGCGCGCGCAAGCGGTGCCGCGAAAACCCGCGCACGGCGAGCACGAACGTCGCCCACAAGCTCACGTCCTGGCCCCCCGCGGCTTGTTCTTCTCGTCGGACTCGATGTGGCCGTCCTTGAAGACGATGATGCGCCTCGAGTACGCGGCGATGTCAGGCTCGTGCGTCACGAGGACGATCGTGATGGCGCGCTCGGCGTTGAGGCGCGTGAGGATGCCCATGATCTCGTCGCTCGTCGTCGAGTCGAGGTTGCCCGTCGGCTCGTCGGCGAGCAGCAGCGGCGGCTCGCCGACCAACGCGCGCGCGATGGCGACGCGCTGTTGCTGGCCACCCGACAGCTGGTTCGGCATGTGGTCGGCGCGCTGCGCGAGCCCGACGATGCCCAGCGCCGCCGCCGCGCGCGCCGCGCGCTCCTTCGCCGGCACGCCCGCGTAGGTCAGCGGCAGCTCGACGTTGTCCTGCGCCGTCGTGCGCGCCAGCAAGTTGAAGCCCTGGAACACGAACCCGATCTTGCCGTTGCGGATCGCCGCGCGCTCGTCGCGATCCAGGGTCGACACGTCGACGCCGTCCAACCGATAGACGCCCGTCGTCGGGCGATCGAGGCAGCCCACCATGTTCATGAAGGTCGACTTGCCCGAGCCCGACGAGCCCATGACGGCGACGAACTCGCCGCGCTCGACCTCGAGGCTCACGCCGCGCAGCGCGCGCACGACGACGTCACCCATGACGTAGTCCTTCGTGAGCTCTTCGACCTCGATGAGCGCCACGTCGCCTCGCCTAGAACATGCGAGGGCCGCCGGGGCGCCGGTTCTGGCCGCCGGGCGCGCCGCCCGACGGCGGGCCACCCGCGCCGCCGCCGATCGCCTCGATGACGACCTCGTCGCCCTCTTGCAAATGGCCTTGGACGATCTCGGTGAACTCGTCGTCGGCGATGCCAGGACGGAAGCGCACGGCGTTGACCTTCGAGCCGTTGGCTTCGTAGACCTTCGCCCACCGCGTGCCGGCGCCCTTCGAATCGCCGCCGCCGCCCGGACCGCCCGCGCCACGCTGACGACCGCCGCCACTCGCGCCGGGACCACCAAACGGCGCGCCGCCGTCGGGACGGTTGTTCGACGCCACCTCGATGAGATCGGGCGTCGGGCGAAAGCGCAGCGCCGAGTTCGGGATGCGCAGCACGTTCTCGTGCTTCTGCGAGACGGCGCGCACCGACGCCGTCATGCCCGGCCGCAGCCGGCCGTCGGGGTTCTCGACGCGCAGCACGGCGTCGTACGTGACGACGTTCTGCGTGACCGTCGGCTGCGAGCGGATCTGGAAGATCGTCCCGTGGAACGTCTCGCCCGGGTACGCGTCGACCGTGAAGACCGCCTCTTGCTGCTCGTGCAGCTTGCCGACGTCGGCCTCGTCGATGGCGGCGTGCACCTCCATGCGTGAGAGATCCTGTGCGATCGTGAACAGCACGGGCGCCTGCATCGACGCCGCGACCGTCTGCCCGACGTCGACCGAGCGCTGCAGCACCGTGCCCGAGATGGGCGCGCGGATCGTCGTGTGCTCGAGGTCGACGCGCGCGACGCTGGCGTTGGCGCGCGACTGGCCGACCTGCGCGTCGGCCGACGCCTTGTCGGCGACGGCCTGGTCGTACTTCGACTGCGCGGCGTCGAGGTCGGCGGCGCCGATGACTTTCTTGTCGGCCAGGGGCTTGGCGCGGTCGAGCTCGACCTTCGCTTCGCGCACGGCGACGTCGGCGTGAACCAGCGAGGCCTCGGCCGACTTCAGCGCCGCCTCGGCCTGCGCGAGGTTCGCCTTGAACCGCGTCGGATCGATCTGCGCGATGATCTGGCCCTCGGTGACCTTGCTGTTGAAGTCGGCCCCCAGCTTCGCGATGATCCCCGAGACCTGCGAGCCGACCTGCACCGTGACGACGGCGTTCAACGAGCCGGTCGCCGTCACGGTCGCCTCGACCGAGCCGCGGTCGACCTTCGCCGTCCGGAAGGTCACGACGACGGGCGCGTTGGCGCGCCGCCATAGCCAGACGCCTCCCACGACCACGACCAGCGCGACGACGAGAATCGTCCCCGTCGAGCGTCCCTTTCGCTTGGTCGCGCCAGCCATGCGCCGCGGAAACATACCAGAAGCGAAACAAATTTCATGACTTCGGGCCCTTAAGGCGGCGCGGCCGCCGTGATCGGGGCCAAACACCACGTCCCGGGGCAAAACGCCACGCCCCCTGCCGGCACTTTCTTCGGAAACCGAAAGGAAACGGCCTTGAAACGCTGTGGCACTGCCCGTGCTTTAACCGCGCGCACAGTTCCACGAGTGGGGCGCAACGGGACAACCCCCAGTCCACCCCCACGGCGCGAGACCGACTGACCGATCGCTGACCGACCGAAGGAGGAGCCGGATGACTGTTCTCAAGATATTGGCGGACGGGTTCCACGAAGGCGGATGGGGCATGTGGCCCATCCTCTTCCTGCTGATGATCACGATCTCGATCCTGATCGAGCGCGCGGTCTACCTCCGCCGCTCGGTGATCGACAAGGAGAAGCTGGTGGCTCTCCTTCGCTCGCAGATCTCGGCCGGCAACATCCAGGGCGCGATCAAGGTCTGTTCGGGCAACTCGACGCCGCTCACGCGCATCGTCCAGGCCGGCCTCATGCGCGCCAACCGCAGCGACGAGGAGATCGACTCGGCCATGGAGGAGGCTGGCCTCCGCGAGCTTCCGGCGCTCGAGAAGCGCACGGGCTACCTCGCGATGCTCGGCAACCTGGCGACGCTCGCCGGCCTGCTCGGCACGATCACGGGCCTCATCAAGTCGTTCGCCGGCGTCGCCGGCGTCGATCCGTCGCAGAAGGCGACGCTGCTCTCGAAGGGCATCTCCGAGGCCATGAACTGCACGGCCTTCGGCCTCTTCACGGGCATCCTCGGCCTCGCGTCGTTCGCGTACCTGAACGGCAAGACGCAGAACGCGCTCGACGACATCGCCGAGGTCAAGAAGAACGTCTCGAACCTTTTGTTCCAGGCCAAGGCCGCGCTTCGCGGCTGACCTGAACGTAAAAATTTTCCACGACTCGAACGGATACAAGGAGAAACGACGATGATCATCACCGAGGCGTTCGCGAAGGGTGGCTGGGGCATGTGGCCGATCCTTCTGCTCTTCATCATCACCGTTTGGATTTCGATCGACCGTTTCATGTACGTCAGCAAGTCGAAGGTCGACGTCGAGAAGCTGATGTCGCTGCTCAAGTCGCAGATCGTTTCGGGCAACATCCAGGGCGCCGTGAACACGTGTCAGGCCAGCCCCGCGCCGGTGACGAAGATCATCGCGGCCGGCCTCCGCAAGGCGGGCGGCAGCGAGCACGACGTGCAGCAGGCCATGGACGAGGAAGCGCTCCGCGAGCTGCCGCGCCTCGAGAAGAAGACGGGCTACCTCGCGATGCTCGGTAACCTCGCGACGCTCGCCGGCCTGCTCGGCACGATCACGGGCCTCATCAAGTCGTTCGCCGGCGTCGCCGGCGTCGACCCCTCGATGAAGGCGACGATGCTCTCGCAGGGTATCTCGGAGGCCATGCACTGCACGGCGTTCGGCCTCGGCACCGGCATCCTCGGCCTCGCGACCTACGCGATCCTCAACGGCCAGACGCAGGGCGTGCTCGACGGCATCAACCAGGGCACGGTCGAGACGCTCAACCTGGTCGTCGCCGGTCGCGGTGGCGAGCAGCAGTACTAACGACTCGCTCGTCTCCCTTTCGGAGGTTCATCCATGGGCGTAGCCGTTGAATCCGGTGGCAAAGCGGGCAAGAAGTCCGTCAATGCCGACCTCAACCTCGTTCCGTACATCGATCTTCTGACGTGCATGGTGGCGTTCCTGCTCATCACGGCCGTCTGGTCCCAGCTGGCGCGCCTCGAGGCGCACCAAAAGGGGCAAGGCCAAGCCGGTGAAGAGACGCCGCCCGAGAAGATCGTGAAGCTCGTCGTCGTCGTGAACGGCGAAGGCTTCAACCTCGTCGCCGATCAGGATCAGCAGCCGATCCCGAAGAAGGGCGACATCTACGACTTCGAGAAGCTCGCGGGCGAGCTCAAGAAGTTCAAGGACGCGCACCCGGACAAGACCGACCTCCAGGTCGCGTCCGAGGACACGATCAAGTTCGAGACGTTGGTGAAGACGATGGACACCGCGCTCACGGCGCGCTTCCCCGACATCTCGCTCATCGACGCCGGCGGCGCAGGAATATAACGATGGCCATTCACGCACCTCACGCGCACCTCTACGACTCGGTCACGCTCGAGACGGCGAAAGCCAAGCTCAGCCACGCCGGCCGCAAGAGCCTGTACGCGCCGCTCAACCTCGTCGCGTACATCGACATGATGACGATGCTCGTCATCTTCCTGCTGATGAGCTTCTCTGCGACGGGCGAGATCCTGTTCGTTCAGAAGAACATCGTCCTGCCCGACGCCCAGAACTGGACCGACCTCGAGCGCGCGCCCGTCATCGGCGTGAGCAAAGACGTCGTCACGCTGGACGGCTCGCAGGTCGCGACGGCCGACGATCTCATGAAGGACTCGGCGACGGGCGACTTCAAGATCCCGGAGCTTCACGACAAGCTCGTCACGCTCAAGAACAACTACAAGCTCCTCCACTCGAACGAGGAGTTCCCGGGGATCGCGATCGTTCAGTCGGACAAGAACGTCGAGTTCAAGATGCTCAAAAAGATCATGTACTCGATCGCCGTCGCCGGTTACCAGAACGTGAACTTCGCCGTCCAGCCGAAGGCCAAGGGCGGCAGCGCGGCTCCGTAACAATAGTCGCGGAAGCGAATCAGTTCGAAAGGAACGGCCGGCGTCAAATGATGTCCGGCCGTTTCGTTTTTCGTCGTCGTCGTAGCGGAGGAGGCTCCATGCGTATTCGTTTGCTCGCTTTGCCGGTCGTGGTCGCGCTTTCGGTTGGTGGCGTCGCGTGTCAGGGCGATCCCAACGATCCCATGACGTGGGCGAAGCAGCTCAAGGACCTGCGCACGCAGAAAGAGGCGCTCGACCACCTCGCCAACATGGACGTCGAGAAGGCGCGCGCCGCCGTGCCGTCGCTCATCGATCTGTACAAAGAGACGAAGCGGCCCGAGCACCTCGAGGCCCTCGCGCGCTACCAGGACCCTTCGACGAAGCAGCTCTTCATCGACGCGCTCGACTTCAGCGACGACGACTTCGACCGGGCGACGATCGCCGCGGGCGTGCTGGCCGACATGAAGGCGACCGACGCCGTCGACCCGCTCATGAAGGCCGTCGAGCACACGCTGCCGATCAAGTCGCGCGCCAACAGCGCGCGCATCGCGGCGCTGCGCGCGCTCGTACGCATCGGCGACAAGCGCGCCGTGCCGACGCTCATGAAGATCCTCACGACGAGCGCCGACGAGCAGGACTTCCTGCTCAACCAGAAGGCGGCGCTGGGCCTCGCGGAGCTCAGCGACCCGCAGGCGATCCCGGCGCTCGTCAAAGGCATGTTCATGACGGGCCGCGGGACCGGCATCTTCCAGGAGTGCCGCCTCGCGCTCGTGCGCATCGGCGCGCTGGCGATCGACCCGATGATTCAGCTGCTCGAGGGCAAGAACGCCGACGTCAACGAGATGGCGGCGAAGCTGAAGTTCGACGAGTACACGCCCGGCGTCGTCCCGCACAAGGCGGCCATCATCCTCGGCGACCTGCGCGCGCGCGCCGCCGTGCCCGCGCTCATCGCGCGCCTGCACGTCAAGGCCAAGGGCGACGAGCACCGCTCGGCGCTCATCGCGCTCGGCTACATCGGCGTGCCCGCGGGCGTCGATGCGATCCTGGCCGTGCTGAAAGACACGAAGGCCGACGCCACCGAGCGCGCCTCGGCCGCGGACGCGCTGTATTTGTCGGGTGACCGCCGCGCGATCCCGGCGCTGTTCGAGATCGCGAAGACGGGCTACGTCACCGTCGACGGCCAGAAGGCGTCCGACCTGCGTGGCAGCGCCGCCATCGCGCTGGCGCGCATCGCCGGCAAAGAGAGCGTCCCCGCGTTCAAGGCGATGGTCGAGAAGGAAGAAGAAGCGCAGGGCATCTTCGGCCTCGCGCTCGACCGCATGCTGGTCGCCGAGGAGTGCGACCAGGACGTCGCCTGCTACGGCAAGAAGCTGAACGACCCCAGCTGGTCACGCGCCGAGAAGGCCGCGTTCGCGATCGCGTTCTCGGGCGACTCGAAGCAGGGCATCCCGCTGCTGCTCGGCGCGATGAAGCCCATCACGACGATGCAGCCCGAGCGCTACCCCGTGCACCAGGCGATCCTCTTCGCCCTCGCCCGCCTCGGCGACAAGAGCTGCACGGCGTGCTTCGACAAGCTCGACAAGCAGATCGAGCGCGACGAGAAGGCCGTCCGCATCCCGGGCGCGCGCGACCTGCTCGGCGAGACGCGCGTGACGGAGGCGATCATCCAAAACAACCCGCCGGGCGGCGCGCCGCCGCCCGCCGCCGCGCCCGTCGTGGCCGAAGCGCCCGAGAAGCCCGCCAAGGCCGCGAAGGCGAAGCCCGCGAAGGGCAAGAAGCACAAGTAGTGCGGCGGCTACTTCACATGCTCAGCCACGATCGTCGTCGTGATCCCGCCGCGCACCATGAACTCGGCCTCGACGCGCACGCGCCGCGGCTTCGTGGCGGCGACGAGGTCGTCGAGGATCTTGTTGGTGACCGCCTCGTGGAACGCGCCCTCGTCGCGGTAGGACCACAAGTACAGCTTCCACGACTTGAGCTCGACGCACAGGGCATCGGCGACGTACTCGACCCGGATGGTCGCGAAGTCGGGTTGCCCGGTCTTGGGGCACAGGCACGTGAACTCGGGGCAGTCGAAGCGGATCAGGTAGTCCCGGTCGGGCTTCGGGTTGGGGAAGGTCTCGAGCGTTTTCGTCGGCTTCGTGGTCATGATTCGGACGTTCAGTTTGACAGGCCGGACGCGGCGACGATAGCCTCTCGCTCCGACGGTCGGATGATGGCGCTCTCGTCGACGTTCTCGGCCTCTTCGCGCCCCGTCCTGCGTGGCCTCGTCGCGCTCTCGGTGGCCGCGGCCCTCGCCGCGCTGCCGTTCACGCACGCGCGCGGCGCCGCGTCCGGCAACACCGTCAAAGGCACCGTGAAGCTGCCCGAGGGCTCGCGCAGCACGCGCCTCTACGCGGGCTACTGGCGCCTCGAGAACGGCAACGTCCCCGTGTCGACCGCGGGCGGCGTCAAGGCCGAGACCGTCGTCGTCCTCGACAAGGTCTCTGGCGCGCACGCCCCGCCCGCGCGCACCGTCACCGTCGAGATCGGCGGCCTCGACGCGCACCCGCGCCTCGTGATCGTCGGCCCCGGCTCGGTCGTCGAGATCAAGAACACCGGCAAGATGACCCACGAGCTGTCGACGCCCGACGACACGGCCGTCATGCCGATCGAGCGCCTCGCGCCCGGCTCGGCCCGCCACGTGAAGTTCGAGCGCACGGGCGGCTACGTCATCCGCGACGCCGAGTACCCGCACATCATGATCTCGGTGCTCGTCGTCGACTCGCCGTACTACTCGACGCTCGACGAGCGCGGCGCCTTCTCCGTCGCGGGCGTCCCCGACGGCCACGCGACGTTGCGCGTGTGGACGCGCGGCGCCTGGGCCGCCGAACAAGACATCGACGCCACCAAAAAAGAAGACCTGACCATCAAGGTCGCCGCGCCCAACGAAAAGGACGCGGCGGAGTAAAGGAACGGGCCGCGCCGCATGTTCCTCTCGAAGATCTGGTTCATCCTCATCGCGCTCGTCGCCGGCATCGCCGTCACGTTCGCGCTCATCGCCCCTCGCCCCGCCGTGCAAAAGCTCGGCGTGCTCGAGGGCCAACGTCTCGACCGCGCGCAATACGCGGCCGAGCAAATGTTCAAGGTCGACGCCCACAAGTGGATCGACCGCGTGTCGAAGCTGGGCCGCGACGCCATCGTCGCCGAGTCGCTCGACAACGCCTCGCGCGGCGCCGGCGAGTGGGGCGTGCTGCACAAGACGCTGCAGGACCGCTTCCGCGCGCTGATCCCCGACCTCGAGACCAGCGGCATCGACACGTTGGTCGCGATGGAGGGCAAAGGCCGCGTCGTCGCGCGCGTCGGCACCAACGAAGCCGAGTACGGCGACTACATCGGCGGCGCCGAGGTCATCGCCGATGCGTTGCGCGGCTATTTGTCGGACGACGTGTGGGGCAACGGCGGCAAGCTCGTGCGCGTCGCCGCCGCGCCCGTGCTGTCGAAGAACCGCGACCGCATCGTGGGCGCCATTTACGTCGGCGCCGAGACCGGCGACAACCTCGTCGAGCGCCTCAAGAAGAACCTCGACGTCGACGTCGCCCTCTTGCTGCGCGGCAAAGTCATCGCGTCCACGCGCGACGCCAATGGCCTCGCCGCGCTGCCCGACCTCGTCGAGAAGCACGTCAAAGAGATCGCCGAGGTCAAGCGCACCCCCGCGATTCCGCTGACCGTCGGCGCCGACAACTTGCTGGCCGTGGCCGCGCCCTTCCCCGGCCAGGCCGGCCAGCAGCAGGCCTATTACGTGCTGCTCGGCATGCAGCCCGCGAAGTCCGACCTCGCGTCACTCATCGCCCACACCAGCAGCGATGATTTGAAGTGGGGCAACTTCCCGTGGGTGCCGCTGCTCATCGGCGTTGCCGTCATGATCGGCGTCGGTTTGTTCGCGCAGCGCACCGAGGTCGAGGCGCCGCTCGAGAAGATGCGCAAAGAGATGCAGCAGCTCGCGCGCGGCGAGCTCACCAAGCTGCACGACGGCGCCTTCGGCGGAAAGTTCGGCGGCCTCGCGCGCGACATCAACGCGACGCTGGAGCGCTACACCCACGCCCCCGCCGCGCCGTCAGAAATGGCCGGCAAAGACCTGAACGCGATTTTGGGCGGCAAGCCCGGCGCCGGCCCTGGTCCCGGCCCCAAAGGCAGCACGTTCGATCTCCCGAGCCATGACTCGGCCTTCGCCGGCGGCGACCCCGCCCCCGCGTTCGGCCCCCCGCCCGCGCCGGCTTTCTCACCCGCGCCGCCGCCCGCCTTCAGCCCGCCCCCACCGCCGTCCGCCTTCGCGCCGCCGCCCCCGCCCGCCGCGAAGCTCGCCGGAGGCTTCCCCCCCGCGGCACCGCGCCCCGCCGCCCCCGCGATCAAGCCCACCGCGTGGGCCCCGCCCCCGCCCACGGCGATCCCGGCCGCAGCGCTCGGCGGCGACGACGAGGATGAAGGTCCCGCCGGCGGCGAAAACGAAGCCACCCGCATCGTCCCCTACGACGAAAACGAAGAAGAGGCCGCCCACTTCGCCCACGTCTACGACGAGTTCGTCCAGGTGAAGAAGCAGTGCGGAGAGCCCACCGCCGGCATGACCATCGACAAGTTCCTCGTGAAGCTCCGCGACAACAAAGCCGCGCTCGTCGCCAAGCACGGCTGCAGGACCGTGCGCTTCAGCGTCTACGTCAAAGACGGCAAAGCCGCGCTCAAGGCGACGCCCGTCCGCGAGTAGCGCTCGGCGGCGCGATGAGCTCGACCGTGGGGAAGTACGTCCGGTAGCGGCGCGGATCGCGGGTGAGGAGGCGGAAGTCGGCGACGGCGGCGTGAGCGCCTATGTAGAAATCCGCGAGGGGTGAGGTCCGGGCGCCGCCCCGGCGGCGGTATCTGACGAAGGCCTTGCCGGCCAGGAACGCCGCCTCGTAAGGCAGCGGCTCACGCCGAAACAGCTCGGAGGGAATGACGCGATCGAGCTCTTCGACTCTGGCGTAGCCGACCGACACCTCGGCAAAGATGAGCGCGTTGATGGCGAGCGGCGATTCGTTCGCGGCGGCCTCGAGCGCTTCGGACGACCACGACGACCACGTCGGGTCGCCGGTCGCGACGTCGAGCAGCACGTTGCTGTCGACGAGGGTCGTCTTCACCGCGACTTCCGCGTGAGCGCCAGGATCTCGTCGGTGGTCATCTTCACGTCGGCGGTGCCGCGCAGCCTCGCGACGATCGAAGCGCCGCGGCTCGTCGCGCGCTTCGGCGGGATCCGAACGAGGCGCGCGCTGTTTCCGTGAACCTCGAACGCGACCTCGCTGTTCGGCAAGATGCCGAGCTTCTGCCGAATCTCGATCGGGATCGTCACCTGGCCCTTCGACGTCACGCGCATGAGTATTACTCCTACCGGTAAGACTAACCCGAACGAGGCGCAGGTTCCACGGGCGGCTCGTTCGCCATGTGTTGAAGGCGACACATCATCGTGCGTCGACGCCACCGCCGGTTCCGGCGCCGACGAGCGTACACGTACCCGCCACGCACTGGATTCGTCCTGTGCACCCGGGAGTCGGGCGACAGTCTCCCGGCGTCGGAGACATACACATCGGCATCCGCGCGGCGACGCTGCTCTCATACTTCGCGAGGTTGTCCTGGCGAATCGCCGTCGTTGGGCAGGGCTGGTTGCTGCAACAGCTGAGGGACCCCGAGTACACGGGCACGCAGTCGGCGACGCCGGTACACGCGCGGTCGTACTCGTCGGCGTTGATCGCGTGATCGGCGTTCGTCCCGTCGCAGGCGACCAGGAGAGCGGCGAACGGAAGGACGGCGAGCCAGCGCATGCCCGAAACTTACGATGAAATGACGCGGGCCCGAACCCCCGCGATGCTCACGGCCGGCCGCGCGCGCGATCTCGTGTCAGGCTCGCGCCCATGACGAACGCGGCGAACGAACTGACGACGACCACCCTGCCCCTTCGCTCGGGCGGCGCGATTCCGCAGGTGGGCCTGGGGGTGTGGCAGACGCCGGCGGGTGGGTCGGCGCGCGAGGCGGTGCGGGCGGCGTTGGGGCTCGGGTATCGGCACGTCGACACGGCTCGCATCTACGGCAACGAGGCGGACGTTGGCGCGGCGGTGCGCGACGGTGGCGTGCCGCGCGCCGAGGTGTTCGTGACGACGAAGCTCTGGAATGCCGATCAGGGCTACGACTCGGCGCTGCGGGCGTTCGACGCGAGCCTCGAGCGGCTGGGGCTCGAGTACGTCGACCTCTACCTCTTGCACTGGCCGGTCGCGGGGCGGCGGCTCGATTCGTGGCGCGCGCTCGAGCGGCTGCGCGACGAGGGCCGCGCGCGCGCCATCGGCGTCAGCAACTTTCTGGTGCCGCACCTCGAAGAGCTGCTGGCGCGCGCGAAGCACACGCCCGACGTGAACCAGATCGAGCTGTCGCCGTTCCTGCAGCGGCGCGAGACGGTCGAGCTGTGCAAGCGCGAGGGCGTCGTCGTCGAGGCGTACAGCCCGCTCACGCACGGCAAGAGGCTGGGGCATCCGGTGGTCGGCGACGTCGCGCGCCGCGTGGGCCGCTCGCCGGCTCAGGTGCTGCTGCGCTGGGGAATTCAAAAGGGGTTCGTCGTGCTGCCAAAATCGACGAAGCGGGCGCGCATCGCCGAGAACGGGGCGGTGTTCGATTTCGCGCTCGACGGGCGGGCGATGGGCGAGCTCGATGCGTTGGAAGAGAACCTGGTGACGGGGTGGGATCCGGCGCAGCAGGACTAACTGGCGGCGGAGGCGGTTTCGTCGGCGGGCGCCGCTCGCGTGTCTTCGCTGGGCTCGTAGCGCCAGAAAGCCGGCAGCAGGGGGATGCAGAGCAGCACGCCCGCGACGCAGATCCAGCCGCCGGTGACGATTGAAAACGTGGGAGTTCGAATCGACGCCATCCAGCCGGCTCTCGCGTTGCCGAGCAGCGGGCCGGTCATGTAGCTGATCATTTCGACTCCGGCCAGGCGGCCCCGCAGGTGCGACGGGATCGTCTCGTTCCAGATCGTCATGCGGAAGAGCGCGCTCACCATGTCGGCGGCGCCGGCGGCGGCGAGGCACGCGAGGGCCACGGGCAGGCTGTGGGCGTGGCCGAGGGCGACGATGGCGACGCCCCAGGTGGCGGCGGCGGCGACGACGGCGATGCCGCGGCGGCGCACCTTCCTGGTCCAGCCCGAGAGCAGCGTCGTGAAGAAGCTGCCGAGGGGCATCGCGGAGTACAGCCAGCCGGCCGCGGTTGCGCCGCCCCAGCTCTGCGCGAGCGCGGGGAACAGCGCCGTCGGCATGGCGAACGTCATGGCGACGATGTCGACGACGTAGGTGCCGATGAGCTCGGGGCGCCGGCGCGCGTAGTCGAGGCCCTCGACGATGCTACGCACGCCGGGCTTGGCGGCCTCGGGCGAAGGCGGCATCGCCTTCATGCCGGCGAGCGCGATCAACGAGAACAAGAACGTCGCGACGTCGACGAGGTAGGTCGCCGTCATGCCGAGCTGAGCGATGCAGAAGCCGCCGATCGCGGGGCCGGCGACGGCGCCGAGGGTGCCGCGCAACGACGACAGCGCGGCGGTCGCGGGCAGCTCGTCGCGCTCGACGAGCCGGGGCGACATCGCCTCGAGCGCGGGGCGATGGAAGCCGTTCACGGCTGAAGCAACGCCGGCGATGACGAAGACGAGCGCGACGCTGGGGTGCGCGGACAATGAATTCAGCGCGAGGCCGAGCGACAGCAACGTCAGGATCGCCTCGGCGCCGACGAGGAGGCGCCTTCGATCGAGGGCGTCGGCGTAGGCGCCGCCCCACAGCGCCGACAGCACGAGCGGCACCAGCTGAACGGTGCCGAGCAGGCCGACGGCGAGGCTGGAGCCCGTGAGCTTGTACAGCTGATACGGGATCGCGACGTACGTGATCATGCTGCCGAAGAACGACACGAACTGCCCGACGAAGAGCAGCCGGAAGTCGCGGTGGCGACGCAGCGGAGAGACGTCGAGGAGCATGCGTGCGGAGATCTAGCGCGAGCTCTTGTCGTCGTCCGCTTCGCCGCCGTCTTCGCCGTCTTCGGCGAGGAGGCGGTAAAGCGCGCGGCGCGTCTCGGCGAGCACGCGGCGCGCCTCGGTGATTTGCGTGGGCGAGCCGGCTTGCACGACCTGGAGGGCCGCGGCGCCGACCTGCTTCACCAGCAAGAACATCTGCGGGACGTCGTCGCCCGCGGCGTCGCTCACGGCGTCCCACGGGGCGCCGCGCTCGGAGGCGTGCGCGGCGGCCTCGGCGCGGCCGCGCGCCGTGAGGCTGAAGACCTTGCCGTTGCCGGAGGTCTCGACGGTGACGAGGCCTTCGTCTTCCAGCTGCTGGAGCGCGGGGTAGACGGCGCCGGGGCTCGGGCGCCACATGCCGCGGCTGCGCTGCTCGAGCTCCTGCATGATCTGGTAGCCGTTGCGCGGCTGCTCGGCGAGGAGCGCGAGGATGCCGCTGCGGATGTCGCCGCGACGCGCGCGCGGGCCGCCGCGACGGAAGAGGTTGAAGGCGCCGAGCGCGCCGCCCATGAACGAGCGCGGGTCGAACGGGCCGCCGCGGTGGCCGCCGCCGCGGCCGTCGTCGTCGTGGCCGCCTCGGCCGTGGGGGCCGGGGTCGCGTCCGGGGACGCGGCCGCCGCGCTGTCGGGGTGGGCTCATGTCGAAGGGGTTCCAGGGGTGATGGTGCATGTGAGTGTCCTTGGGTGGAAGCGAATGTCGCCGTCAGTCATTGACGGCTCTCGATGTGTTTTAGATATATCTATATAGAACGAACGTCAAGGGCGAGATTGGCGCTATGGTCGGTCGTGACATGAGCCGCCCTCCCCTCAAGATCCTCATCGCGGGCGCGACGGGCGTGCTCGGGCGCGCGACGCTGCCGCACCTCGCGGGGCACGATGTTCTGGGCGTCACGCGCGACGGCGCGAAGGCGGGGGCGCTGGAAGCGGCAGGCGCGCGCGCCGCCGAGTGCGACGTCTACGCGCCGGGCGCGTTCGCGCGCATCGCTGCTGAGTTCGCGCCCGACGTCGTCGTGAACTTTCTCACCGACCTCGCCCGCGGGCCCGGTCCGGCGAATGCGCGCATCCGCGAAGTCGGCGGCCCCATCGTCTCAGCGGCGGCGCGCGGGAGCGGCGCGCGTCGGCTCGTCGTCGAGAGCATCGCGTTTTCGGGTGCACCCGCGTCCATGCAAGCCGTCGCCGCGCTCGAGGCCGACGCACGCGCGTCGGGCCTCGAAGCGCTCGTGCTGCGCTTCGGCCGCTTCTGGGGGCCGGGCACGTGGTCCGTCGAAAGCGCGCCCGAAGCGCCCGCGGTTCACGTCGGCGAAGCTGGTCGCCGCGCGGCTGAATTGATTCTCACGGGCGCGCCCGGCGACCACGTCATCGCCGACTAATCGTTGAAGCCTCTTCCGTACTCGTAGACCGTCGCGTAGCCGCCCGAGCGATCGGGCTTCACGGCGCGCGCGACGAGGTACCCGAAGACCTTCGGGACCTCGGGGTACGCCGCCATGAAGGCCGAGAGGAACGCGTGGTTCGAGGCGATGACGCCTTCGGTGGCCGGCCACTCGATTTGAGGAAGACCGAAGCTCAGCCCAATCATGCCTTCGGTGGCGATCGGTGAGATGCCCGCCACCTCGTACGTCGCGCCGCCGAGCCGCCAGTGAAACGGCGGCGGGCCCTGGAGCTCCGCGAGCGGCGGCAGCGTGCGCGCGTCCTCGTCGAACGCTCGCGCGACGCCCAGCTGCAGCCACGGGCCGCGCTTCAACAGCTCGCGGACCGTGCCGTACAAGATGCCGGCGTTGAAGGCGTGCCCGGCGCGTCGCTCTTCCTTCGCGAGCGTCCACAACGTGCCTACGCCGCGATCGGCGACGCCCGACGCGTCGAGGTGGAAGGCGTTCACCTTCCATATCCCGTCCTGCGGCATCAACCACAGCGACAGCTCCCACTCGTTGTTGTTCGAATGCGCCAAGAGCCTGACGTAGGCCTGGTGAAAGCCGATCTTGGCGACGACGGCGATTCAATCGTTGCCGTTGGGGTTGCCGCACACGACGCGCTCGACGTCGCCCGCGCCCTTCGCGTCGACGACGTACGTGTGCGCGACCTCGAAGTCGCTGAGCGAGGGCACCGTCACGTGCACGCCTTCGATCATGACGTGCAACGCGTCCGGCGACGTCGTGGCCGCGCCCGCGAGCGTCATGCGAGAGATGGCCATCGCCGGCTCGGCCCCGAACAACACGGCGGCGAAGGATCGCGCGGACTCGGTGATCGCGCCGCGTTCGACGTCGGGGATCTCCTGATCTTGCTGGCAACGGCTCGCGCTCGACGAAGCGGCGGCGGCGGGCTTCCGCGCGACGTCGGCGCGCGCGTCCTTGCGCATTTGCCCGACGCAGCCGGCGACCGCGAGGCTCGAGACGACGACGGCCAAGTGCTTCGTCGCGCCGTTCATGGGTCCACAGTGCGCGCTCTCCCCTCGCCTGTCCAAGGACGAGCGTCACGCGCTATCGTCGGGGCGTGACCATTCGTCCGTTCGTCATCGAAGATTACGCGGCCGCGCGCGCTCTCTGGCTCGCGAGCGACGGCGTCGGGTTGAGCCCGGGCGACGAGCCCGCCGAGGTCGCGGCGTTCCTCGCGCGCAACCCGGAGCTCTCGCTCGTCGCGATCGACGGCGAGCGCCTCGTCGCCGCCGTCCTCTGCGGCCACGACGGCCGTCGCGGCTACTTCTATCACCTCGCCGTCGCGACCTCGCACCGCCGCCGCGGCCTCGCGCGCACGCTCGTCGATCGCTGCCTCGAAGGCCTGCGCCGCGCCGGCGTTCGTCGCGCGCAGGCCTCCGTCTATGCGACGAACGCCCTCGCCCACGGGTTCTGGACCGCGGCGGGCGGCAAGCGCCGCGACGATCTCGTCGTCTTCACGATCCCCCTCACTCCATGAGCAGTTTGTCGGCGCTCTGCTCCTCGCCAGGGGCGGGCGCGGTCTCGGTCGGGGCTGTGCCGTCGAGGAAGACCTCGTCGAGCGTGCTCGCCTCGGGCTCGCCGGGCGGCGCGAGCAACCCCGTCGCCTTGTCGATGCGCTGGATGACGACGCCGGGAGGCGGCGTGAAGTCGCGCGTCGGCTTGCCGGCGAGGGCCTTGGTCATGAAGTCGGTCCAGATCGGAAGCGCCGCGGTCGCGCCGGTCGCGCCGCGGCCCAGGCTGCGCGGCTCGTCGTAGCCGACCCACACGGCGGCGAGGAGCTCGGGCGTGTAGCCGATGAACCAGGCGTCGATCGTCTCCGACGCGACGACCTTGCCGTTCAGCTTCACGGGGCGGTTCGTCGTGCCGGTCTTGCCGGCGGCGGGGCGGTGCAGGCGCGAGGCGGCGGCGCGCGCGGTGCCCTCCTCGATGACGCTGCGGAGCATCGACGTCATGACGTACGCGACCTCGGGCTTCAGCGTCTGCGCGAGCGGGGGCGGGGGCAGCTCCTCGGCGCCGATCTTCTTGACGAGCCAGGGCGCGCCGCCGCCGAGGCCGCCGCTCGCGAAGGTCGCGTAGACGTTCGCCATGTCGATCGGCTTGACCTCGGCGACGCCGAGCGCGAGCGCGAGGCCCGCGTCGTCGCTGATGGGCGTCGTGATGCCGAAGCGCGCGGCCGCGGCCTTCGCGGCCGGGATGCCCACGAGGTTGAGCACTTTGACGGCGACGGTGTTCTTCGACTCCGCGAGCGCGACGCGGGCGCGGATCGGGCCGGCGAAGCTCTCCTTCTCGAAGTTGTCGAACCTCCACGTGCCGATGGGCATGGGCGAGTCGTCGATGATCGTCGCGGGCGTGAGCTTGAGCTGCTCGACGGCGGCGGCGTAGACGATCGACTTGAACGACGAGCCGGGCTGGCGCGCGGCGCGCTCGGCGCGGTTGAACGCGCCGGGGTGGAAGTCGTAGCCGCCGACGACGGCGAGCAGCTCGCGCGTGCGCGGATCGAGCACGACCATCGCCGCCTGCGGGCCGAGCTCGAGCGACAGCGGCGTCGGGCCGCCCTCGGTGTGCGGGCGATCCATCGTGACGCGCACGCGCACGACGTCGCCGGGCGCGAACCGCGACGCGAGCGTCTTCGTGCCCTTCGCGTAGCGCGGCTCGAGCGAGAGGTCGACGACGCCCTCGCCCTGGCCGACGTCGACGAACAGCTTGCCGCCGCCCGCAAACGTCGGCCCCGTGGCGGGCGCCGGCGGCGCCTCGACGCGCGTCACGAGGCCTTCGATGAGCGCGCCGTCGCGCAAGCCGCGCTTCTGCTCGGCGACCAGCGCGGCGTGGCGCTTCTCGAGCGCCTTGCCCGTGAGGTGCCCCGACGGGCCGCGGAAGCCCTGGCGCGCGTCGAAGTCTTCGAGCCCGTGCTCGAGGCTCTCGCGCGCGAGCGTCTGCAGGCGCGCGTCGATCGTCGTCTGCACGGTGATGCCCGACTCGGCGACGTCGACGTTGCGCTCGGCGAGCACGCGCGCGACGTCGTCGACGGCCTCGATCGCCGTGCCGCGCGCCGAGAGCGGCTCCTTGGCGAGGCGAATCGGCTCGGCCGCCGTCTTGTCGGCGACGGCGCGCGTGATGTACCCGCGCTCGGCCATCTGCCCCAGCACGTAGCGCTGGCGCGTCTTCGCGGCGTCGGGGTGCTTGCGCGGCGACAAACGCTCCGGGCTCTGCGGCAAACCGGCGAGCAACGCCGCCTCGCTCAAATTCACGTCGCGCACCGACTTGCCGAAGAAATAGCGCGCCGCCTCTTCGCAGCCGTAGCGGCCGTGGCCGTAATAGATCTGGTTCAAATAGAGCGCGAGGACCTCTTCCTTCGACAGCTTCTGAGAGAGCCGGCGCGCGAGGATGATCTCCTGCACCTTGCGGCGCATCGTGCGCTCGGGCGTGAGCAGCATCGTCTTGACCACCTGCTGCGTGATCGTCGACCCGCCCTGCGCCGTGCGGCCGCGCAGCACGTTCTCGACGAAGGCGCGCAGCATGCCGCGGTAGTCGACGCCCTCGTGGTTGAAGTAGTCGGCGTCCTCGGCGGCGACGACGGCGTTGACCAGCAGCTTCGGGATCGCCGCGAACGGGATCACGGTGCGCTTCTCGAGGCCCAGCTCGCCAACGGGCGCGCCCGTGCGGTCGAGGATGCGCGTCACCTGCTTGGGGTGAAAGTCCTCGAGCTTGCTGATGTTGGGCAGGTTCGGATCGCTGCCGTAGTACGCGAACATCGCGACGAGCCCGGCCGCGCCCGCGAACGCCGCGAACACGCCGAGCCAAACGACGCGCTTGAGCCATTTCATTCCGGAGGATCCTCCGCCGCTCGACGCGCGCGCGCCACCTCCGCCCTTCTTGAAGGCGACCTTCGCGGGCTTCTTCCCTTTTCCGCGACGCGGGTCGCGATCGTCCAAGGACGGTCCGGCCGCCATCGCTGCAGTCTATCCGCCGAGCGCCGTCCTTCAAGAAACGCGGCGCCGGTGGGTCTCGTCACTGGCGCTGAGATTCCGCGATGTTATCGTGTTCGCGTGCTCGCGCCCGGTCAGCCGCTGCTCTCCGCCGACGCGCTCGAGGTCGGCTACGACGGCGTGGCCATCCTGCCGCCGCTCTCGGTCACCGTCGGCGCGGGCGAGATGTGGGCGGTCATCGGGCCGAACGGCGCGGGCAAGTCGACGTACGTGCGCACGTTGCTCGGGCTCGAGAAGCCGGTCGCGGGCAGCGTGACGCGCGCGCCAGGGCTCACGCTGGCGTATGTGCCGCAGCAGGGCGCGCTCGACGGCATCTTCCCCGTCGCCGTGCGTGACTTCGTGCTCATGGGGCGGCAAGGGCCGGGCAACGTGCTCGGCAAGTGGCGCGCCGCCGACCTCGCGGCCGCCGACGCCGCGCTCGCCGAGGCCGGCGTCGCTCACCTCGCGCGCCGGCAGCTTCGCGACCTGTCGGGCGGGCAGCGGCAGCGCGTGCTCATGGCGCGGGCGCTCGCGCGCGACGCCGACGTCATCGTCCTCGACGAGCCGACGGCGGCGCTCGACCTGCCGTCGGAGCGCGACGTGCTCGTGCTCGTCGAGAAGCTGCGCGCGCGGCGCGGCGCCGCCATCGTCATGGTGACCCACCTCGTCGAGGACGGGCTCGAGCGCGCCAACCGCGCGCTGCTGCTCGACCGCGACCACGGCGTCGCGCTCGCGCTGCCTTCGAAGCAGATGCGCGAGCACGATTCGTTTCAGCACGTGTACGGGCGTTTCGTCGCGCGCCACACGCACCACGAAGACGCGCATGACGGAGGCGCGGCCTGATGGACGCCGTCGCGAGCGGGCCCACGTGGAGCGACTTCTGGTCGAGCTTCCCGATCTTCCGCGACGCCATCGTCACGGGCGGGCTCGCGGGCATCTTGCTTGGCTTCTTGGGCGTGCACGTGGTGTTGCGCCGGATGGTGTTCGCGTCGTCGGCGATCGCGCAGGCGGCGGCGCTGGGCGTCGCGCTGTCGTTTTGGATTGGTGCGCTCGTCGATCCGGCGCGCCACGAGGCAGGCCACCTCGCGGGCCCGGCCGCGCACGTGCTGCCCTCGCTGCTGTTCGAGCCGGTGTTGTGGGCGATCGCGGCGTCGCTGCTCGCGACGCTGGCCTTCATCGCCAACCCCGTGCGCCTGCACCTCACGAGAGAGAGCTTGCTGGGCTTCGTGTTCCTCGCGAGCGGCGCGGGCGCCGTGATCGTCGGCGACAAGATCACGCAAGAAGCCCACGATCTCTCGGCGATCTTGTTCGGCAGCGCCGTCGTCGTGCAGACGATCGACCTCGTGCTCGTGAGCGTCGCCACCGTCGTGCTGCTGGGTGGGCACTTGCTGTTGTGGCGCGCGCTCGTGTTCTCGGGCTTCGATCCGATGGGGGCGCGCGTGCAGGGGCTGCCCGTCGGCGGCGTCGACACGTTCTTGTTCGTTTCGGTGGGGCTCGCCGTCGCGCTCTGCACGCGCGCGCTGGGCGCCCTGCCCGTCTTCGCCTTCAGCGTCTTGCCCGCGATGGCGGCGCTCGTGCTGACCTCGCGCATGGGCCTCGTGTTCGCGCTCGCGGCGATCTTCGGCGGGCTCGAAGGCGTGGCCGGCTACGCCGTCTCGTTCCGCGCCGAGCTGCCCGTGGGCGCGACGCAGGCGGGGCTCGCCGTCGTCGTGCTCATGGCGGCGCTCGTCGCGCGCGCGGTGTTCGTCCGCAAAAACGCGCGCGCGGTTCAGCCGCGATCGGCCGGCCGGTAGGTCGAGACGTAGCGCTCGACGACGGCCTCGGAGCCGCGCACCGAGGCCGCGTAGAAGCGCGCGCGCAGCGCCAGCTGCGCCGGCGCGTCGAGATCGCCCTCGGCCCGCAGCGCCCGTCGACGAAGCGCCGCCGCGCGCTCGGCGATGAGCGCCGTCGCCACCGAGAGGTTGAGGCTGGCCGTCATGCCCGCCATGGGGATGCTGAACGTGCGGTCGGCGGCGTCGATGGCCTCGGGCGTGAGGCCGGCGTGCTCGTTGCCGACCAACACGGCGGCGGGCCGCGCGAAGTTGAGGTCCTCGACCGACGAGGCCGCGCCCGGCACGGCGGCGTAGATGACGAAGCCGTCGCGGCGCAGGCTGTCGACGGCGGCGTCGAGCGTCTTGTGGCGGACGACGTCGAGCCACTTCTCGCAGCCCTGGGTCACCGTCGACGAGAACTTGAACTTCTCGAGGTGCTCGATGACCTCGACGCGCTGGATGCCGAAGGCCTCGGCGCTGCGCAGCACGGCGGCGCCGTTGTGGGGGTCGTGCAGGTTCTCGATGACGACGCGCAGGCCGGCGAGGCGCGCGGCGACGGCGGCGTCGATGCGCGCGCGCCGCTCGTCGAGCAAGAGCGGGGCCAGGGCGGCGCACATCGTGGCGGGGTCGTTGGACGCGAGGGTCTCGGGCATTTTTGGACGGCCGTAGTGTATTCGGAAACCGCGCGCGTGCCTCGTTCCTTGCATTAAACTCAGGCCAATGAAGACGTTGCTGCTCGCCACCACCCTCGCCCTCTCGGTCGTCACGCCCGTGGCCGCAAAGACACGGGCCACGAAAGTGGCGGCGCAAGAGGTCACGCTCAAGGGCACGCTCGGCTGCGGCAAGTGCTCGTTCCACGAGGCCAAGGCCTGCGAGAACGTCCTCAAGGTCAAGGTCGGCGACCAAGGGACCAAAGAAGAGAGCTACCTGCTGGCCGACAACGCCGTGAGCCGCGCCAACCACGAGAAGGTCTGCGGCCCCGCCTCGCCCGCGACTGTGACCGGCTCCGTCTCCGAAGAGCACGGTCGCAAGATCCTGACCGCCTCCGCGATCACGTTCGAGTAGCGGTCAGTTCGGACGCGCGGCCTTCTTCGCCATGGCGTGCGGATGGCCGTGGGTAAAGAGGCGCCTCAGCTTGCGCGCCGACAAGACATCGCCGCCGCCGTCATCGTCCTGGTCGTCGAGATCGGGCGGCGGCTCAGCCTCGGGGCGCGTCGTGATCGTCTTGACCCAGTCGAGGCACTGCTTCTCGGTGAACGTCGCCTCGGTGCGATCGAACACGAGCGGCTGCGTCGACCACGCCGCGTACTCCTCGTCGGTGAGGCGCCCGCGCTGGTGGACGATCGACAGGATGCGCCGCACGTACTTCTCCCACGGCGGGAACAGCGCGCCGTGGCAGTACTGGATGTAGCGCCGCTTCGGGCTCGGCAAGATCGACGAGAAGAACGCGCCCTCGACGGGGTTGAGCTCCGACGGCTTCTTCCCGAAGTAGTGGCGCGCCGCCGCGCCGATGCCATAGATGCGCGGGCCGAACTCGATGGCGTTGAAGTACAGCTCGAGGATGCGCTCTTTCGGGAGCTCTTGCTCGAGGTACCAGACGAGGAAGAGCTCCTGCAGCTTGCGCGACAGCGTCTTTTCTTGGCTGAGCAGGACGTTCTTCGTCATCTGCATCGTGATGGAGCTGGCGCCGAGGCGGAAGCCACCGCCCGCGAGGTTGCGTTTGAGCGCGCTCTTGAACTCCGACGACACCCAGCCGTGGTGCTTGAAAAAGCCGTTGTCCTCGGTCGTCATGATCGAGTTGATGAGCGACGGCGAGATCTCGGCGTAAGGCGTGAAGTCGGGGTTCTCGGGGCCGACGACGACGTCGAGCGTCTCGGTCTGACCAGCGGCGCCGCCCGGCGGCAGCGGCACCTCGACGGGCACGACGATCGATTGATCGGCGGCGGCGAGCGCGGTGACGGCGTCGGGCGCCTTGACGACCTTGCAGCCATCGATGCCGACCTTGCCGCGCAGATCGAGCGCCGAGAGATCCGCGAAGTCGGCCTGCAGCCCGACGTCGGCCTGGAAGTAACCCTGCAGCACGAACCCGTCGAGCTTGGGCGCGAGCGCGGGCGGCACGCTCGCGAGCATCTTCGCGCACGGCACGCGCGGGATCGTGAACGCGAGATCGATCTTCGGGACGAAGGACAGTTTGCGTCCGTTGCCGAACTTGTAGCTGCCGCGCGGCAGCTCGATCGTGCCCGAGATGCGGCCCACGAGGTCGCGCACGCGCGCCTCGAGCTTCGCGAGCTCGAGCTTGCGCTCGGCGAGCGAGACGCGCCCGCGCAGCGTGAGGCCGAGCGACACGTTCTCGACGGGATCGGCCGCGAGCGCGTCGTGGTGGAGCGACACGCCCACGGCGTCGAGATCGCCGCTGACGTCGACGGCGCCGTTCGCCCACGCGAGATCGAGCGAGGCGTCGAGCGTCGTGTTCTCCGGCTTGAGCACCGAGGCGGGCAAGACGTCGGCGATCTTGTCGAGCGAGAACTGCTCGGCGCGCAGCGCGAGCGCGCCCTTGGTGCCGCTGGGATCGGCGTGGCCCTTCGCCGTCCACAGCGTCTCGCGCGCGCCGCCGTAGCTGCCGTGCAGATCGATCTCGATCTCGCTCGCGGGCGCGGCGCCCTCGGCGCGCGGCGGCGGCGCGATCACGCCGGCGATGCCCGTGAGCGAGAGCGTCGGCAACGGCGTCGCCGAGCCGCCCGTGACGTGCAGGCCCGGCGCGCCCGTGGGCCGCAGGCCCGCGAGCGGCGCCTCGACGCGCAGCTCGTCGGCGCCGAAGCGCGGGCCGGTTTCGTCGCCGCCGACGGCCAGCAGGCCGCTCACGCCGCGCGCGCGCAGCGCGAGGTGATCGTCGGGCTTCACCTCGCCGTCGAGGTTGGCGATCGTGACGCCGAGGCCGCTCGTACGATCGTGCACCTCGAGCCGCGCGTTCTCGAAGATTACACCAGGCAACGACGATGAACGGTGCTCGCCACCGGCGCTGCTCGCCTTGCCGCCGCGCAGGCGCTCGAGGATCGACGTGACGTTGTCGTCGCTGCCGCCGTGCACGGCGTAGAGCCGCGCGCCCGAAACGCGCACGGCGCTGCGACCGCCGAACGCGACGCCCATCGGCACCTCGACGCGCTCGACGGACAGCAGCTCGGGCCCGCTCGTCCCGTCGACGCGGATGCCCGAGAGCGTGACGTGACCCAAGCCGGCGCGACCGCGCGCGACGCCGACCGTGCGCCCGAGCCGCGCCGTCGCACGCGACGCGAAGGTGCGCGCCGCGAACGTGCCCACGGCCCAGGGGTACGCCGCCGCCGCGAGGACGAACGCGCCGCCCGCCGCCGCGAGCCGCCGGTGGCCGCGCACCCAGGCGGCCGCACGCGCGGGGACAGCTCGGGGGGACGACGCGGACGACGGCGGCACGGGAACCCGCCGAGTGTACCTCAAAGCGCGTCGGTCCCCGGCGCGCGCGGCCTCGGGCGCAAACCCGAGGGAGCTAGGCGGCCAACGCGCCCTGCACCACGACCGGTTCCAGCTCGGCCTGCAAGCGATGACGGGCGTGGTGCAGGCGCGACATCACCGTGCCGACGGGGCAACGCACGAGGCGCGCGAGGTCGCGGTACGACTCGCCGTCGAACTCGCGCCGCACGAGGATCTCGCGGTGCGCGGGCGTGAGCTTCGCGAGCGCGACGTGCACGACGGCGTTCGCCTCGTGGCGCTGCACGACCCGCTCGGGCGTCTGCTCGTCGGCGTTGTCGATGGGCGTGAGATCGCGCTCGTCGTCGTCGACGAGCTGATCGACGCGCGACTGGCGGCGACGCAGGCGATCGAGCGCGGCGTTGACGACGATCCGGTGCAGCCAGGTCGAGAACGCCGAGCGCCCCTCGAACCGCTTCAGCGAGCGGTAGACCTTGATGAGCGCGTCCTGCACGACGTCCTCCGCCTCGTCGCGATCACGCACGACCCGGTACGCGACGGCCAGCAACCGCGGGCGCGCCTCTCGAAGCAGCCGGTCGAGCGCGGCTCGGTCGCCCCGGCGCGCCGCCGCGACCAGGTCGTCGGTCACGTGGAGCGATTGTGCCTCGGCGAGCTGAGGCGCTTTGGTATCCGCAAACCCGGTGGCGTCGGTGCTGGTGAGGTTTTCCATGGCTGCCTCGGGTGAATTGCAACCGCGATACCGAAAGTCGCCCGCGCGAATCGCGGGGTTGGGGACCGCCGCCTGGTCGCCCCGGTCACACCCACATCCCGCGACACTGTCGCCATCCCATGCTCACGGCGGCATCTGGGCTATCCTCGCCACACCCGTCGCGATGTCCGAGAACGAGCGCATTCGAGCCTTTCTGGGCGCCCTGCGCCGCCGCCTTCTTCTAAAGGCGGCGGTCGAGACGGCGGGCTTCGGCGCGGCGGTGGCGGCGATCGCGCTGCTCGCGCTGGCGGCGATCGCGGCCTCGATCGGGCCCGCGGGGTTTTGGCCGCCGCTCACGGCGATCGCGCTCGCGGTGTTGCTGCTGGCCGCGCTCGGCGCCGGCGTCGCTCGACCCGCTCGCGCGCTGCGTGACGATCGCGCGGCGGCGCGGCGCGCGGGCGCGATCGTGCCCGCGCTCGCGAGCGATCTGCTCTCGGCGATCGAGCTTCAGCCCAACGGGATCGAGGCGGCCGAGGCGGGCGACGTCTCGCCGTCGCTCGTGCGCGCGTTTCACGCCGACGTCGCGCGCGCCGTCGAGCCGCTCGACCCGCGGCGCCTCGTGCCCTTGCGGCCGGCGACGCTCGCGATCTGGGCGTCGGTCGTCGCCGCGGGCGCGCTGATCGCGGGCGTCGTCCTGTCGCCGGGGCTCGCGCTCGGGCTGCGCACGCTCGTGCACCGGCCGTCGCTCTTCGAGGGCGCGGCCGTGTCGCCGACGCCGCTCGTGGGCGACGTGCGCGTGACCTACACGTACCCGGCGTACACGGGCCTGCCACCGCGCACGGTCGACGGTTCGACGGGCGATCTCGTCGCCGTCAAAGGCGCGCGCGTGCGGCTCGAGGCGCGCGTGCTGCGCTCGGCGCGCCACGCGCTGCTGTTGCTGGGCGACGCGGGCGAGCGAGAGGTGCCGGCGACGCTCGCCAACGGCATCCTCACGGCCGAGCTCGCGCTCGACGACAGCGGCACCTACCGCGTGTGGCTGCAGCCGACGTTCGGGCGCGCCGTCCGCGAGGGCGCGGGCCACCGCCTCTCGGCCGAGGCGGACGCCGCCCCGCGCGTCGAGATCCAAGGGCCCGCCGACGCCCTCGAGCTCGAGACGCCGCGGCCCATCGAGGTCGGCTACACGGCGAGCGACGACTACGGCCTCGGACGCGTCGAGCTCGTGTTCCGCGTGGGCGCGGGGCCCGAGCAGCGAATCCCGCTGCGTGACGCGGGCGGCGCGCGCTCGGCGCAAGGACGCACGCTGTGGGATCCGTCGACGGCCGGTCCCGTGGCGGGCGAGCGCATCGGCTACCGCATCGAGGCGCGCGATCGCGACGACGTCACGGGGCCGAAGGTCGGCTCGTCGCGGACGCTCACCGTCGTCATCCGCAACCCACGCGAATCGATCGAGGACCGCCTCGAACGCCAGCGCGACATGCTCGAGAAGCTGCTCGGCGACCTCGCCGACCGCGTCGAGCTCGCGCCCGACGGGCACACGCGCGCGACAGATGGTGCGACCGACGCGACGCTCACGCGCATCGGCTCGTGGGCGCGGCTGCACGAGGTCGAAGAAGCACACCTCGCGCTGCTGGGCCGATTGCTCGACGACGATCGCCGCGAGGGCGCGCTCGGCAAGCCGCTGCGCGCCGCGCTCGCGGGCGTCGCCGATCGCCTCGAGCACGTGCTGAAGGACGAGACGCAGGCGCTGATCGCCGCGCGCGGCAAGCCGACGCCCGCGGCCGCCGACAAGCTCGACAGGCTGGCCGTAAGCCACGTCGCCGAGCTGGAGCGCGACGTGCTGCTGCTCGACGATCTCGTGGGCCGCCAGCGCCTCGAGGATCTGTCGAACCTCGGCAAAGAGCTGACCGACGCGCACCAGCGGCTGCAAGATCTGCTGAACCGCTACAAGGCGACGAAGGACGAGAACCTGCGGCGGCAGCTCGAGCGAGAGGCGCGTGAGCTGCGCGCGCGCATCGGCGATCTCGCGCAGCAGATCGCGACGCTCAAGCAGCGCAACGACGTCCCCGAGGAGTGGCGGAACATGCCCGACCTCAAGCAGCTCGCCGAGCGCGCGCGCAAGCTGGACGACATGCTCGAGCGCGGCGACACAGGCGATCTCTCGAAGGCGCTCGATCAGCTGGGCGACGACCTGCGGAATTTGCGGCAGATGCTCGATGACAACCTCGACGGCTTCGGCGGCGAGCGCTTCCCTCAGGAAAACCGCGCCGTCGCCGACCTCATGAAGAAGGTCGGCGACCTCGAGGGCGACGAGCGCGGGCTGGAAAAAGAGACGCAAGCGCTGGCCGAGAAGCAGGAGGCCGAGACGCAGAAGCGCATGCGCGGGCAGATCGAGGACGTGCTCAAACGCGAGAACGAGAAGCTCGACAAGCTCAAGCAGCGCCTGGGCGGCGTCGACCCCGGCGATCCAGAGAGCGCGCTCGGCGAAGAGGTCGAGCGCGCGCGGGAGAGCGCCAAGCAGATCTCGCGGCTGCTCGGCGAACACGACCTCGCCGAGGCGAAGGAGGAAGCGGGCCGCGCCGCGGGGGCGCTCGACCGCGCCGCCGACCACGCGCAAGAGGCCGCCGAAAATGAGCCGCGGCGAGGCAAGAAGCGCGCGAGCGAGACGGAGCGCGCCGAGAAGAACGCCGAGGCGATCGGCGAGGCGCGCGGCCTGGCGCAGGAGATCTCCGAGGATCTCGACAAGCTGCTCCCGCGTCCGTCGGAGACGATGTCGCCCGCCGAGCGCGAGCAGGCGCGCCAGCAAGGCGATCAGCAAGGCTCGATCGGCGATCGCACCGACGAGACGGCGTCGGAGGCGGCGCACAAGCTGGGCAAGATGCCGGGGCTCGAGAAGGCCGAGGGCCAGCTGCGCGACGCCGCGAAGCGCATGCGGCAAGCGTCGGAGATGCTCAAGCGGAGCGAATCGAAGTCGGCCGCCGTGGCTGAGCGCGACGCCGCCGACCGCTTGGGCAAGCTGCGCGACTCGATGCAGGAGCGCTCGATGAGCGGCGGCAAGGCCAAGCACGATCCCGTGCGCATCCCCGGCGCCGACGAATCGGCGGCGCCGCGCGCGTGGCGGCAGGAGCTGCTCGACGCCATGAAAGAGAAGGCGCCGGAGCGCTTCCGCGACGACGTGCGCCGCTACTACGAGGAGCTGGTCAAGTGAAGCGCGCGCTGCTCGCGCTGGTCCTCACGGCGGGCCTGACGGCGCGAGCGCCCGCGAGCCCGGCGACGTCGTCGAACGCGGCTTCGCCCGAGGAGATCATGAGCGCGGCCGCCGAGGCCGAGAAGATGCTCGACGAGTGGCGGTTCACGGCGGGCCGCGCGCGCGTCGCCGACCTCATGCGCGTCGCACCGGGCGCGCCGCAGACGCTGTATCTGGAGGGCTACGAGCACTTCCTCGAGGGCGACTACGCCGACGCCGTGCACGAGCTCGAACGCTCGCTGTCGGTCGGCGCCAACGGGCCCGGCACCATCAACACGCGCGAGCTCCACACGCTGGCCGTCGCCGCGCGCGACGCCGTCGACGGCCACAAGGAAGAGCGTTCGGGGCACTTCATCATCCGCGCGCCCGCCGTCGACGCCGTGCTCCTGCCCTACGCGCGCGACGCGCTCGAAGCCTCGTACCGCGCGCTGCACGAGGATCTCGGCTTCGAGAGCGAGTTGCCCGTGCGCGTCGAGTTCTACAAGAGCCCGAGCGACCTCGCGGCCGTGTCGTCGCTGTCGGAGGCCGAGGTCGCGCGCACGGGGACGATCGCGCTGTGCAAGTGGGGACGCCTCATGGTGACGTCGCCGCGCGCGCTCGCGACCGGCTACCCGTGGCTCGACACGATCAACCACGAGTTCGTGCACTACGCGGTCTCGCAGATCACGCACGACCGCGCGCCCGTGTGGCTGCAGGAGGGCCTCGCGAAGTTCCTCGAGCGGCGCTGGCGCGAGCCCGCGGGCGGCCGCATCCCGCCCGCGATGGAGACGCTGCTGGCGAAGGCGCTGCGCACGGGCAAGCTCATCTCGTTCGAGGCGATGCACCCGTCGATGGCGAAGCTGCCTTCGGCCGAGGACGCGACGCTGGCCTTCGCCGAGGTCGCGAACGCCGTCGCGCACCTGCACGCCGTCGCGGGCATGGCGGGCCTGCGCGCCGCGCTCGCGCGCGTGGCCGACGGGGACGACGCGCGCGAGGCCGTGGCGGCGGCGGCGGGCGTGACGTGGCCCGAGTTCGAGCGCGGATGGCGCGCCTTCATGGCGGCGCAGAAGTACCAGGCTTTCCCCGCGATCGACCTGCCGACGACGCACATCCGCAAGGCGGGCGCGATCGCGTCGCAGCGCAAGCCGAGCGAGGACGAGGCGCTGTCGCCGTCGGCGAAGATGGCGCCGCCGTTCCGCTACCTGCGCCTCGGCAACATGCTGCTCAAGCGGGCGCGGCCGCGCGCCGCCGTGCTCGAGTACGAAAAGGGCGCGAAGGCGGCGGCCGGCAAGCGCGGCGGCGACGCGGGCGCCGTGGCGTGGCTCTTCCCCGTGAAGCTCGGGCGCACGTACCTGCAGCTGGGGGAGCCCGATCGCGCGCTGGCCGCCGTCGAGCCCGTCAAGGCGATCTACCCGGACCTGCCGTGGCCGCTCGTCATCGCGAGCTCGGCGTACCTCGCGAAGGGCGCGCTGCCCGAGGCGATCGCGGCGGCCCGCGAGGCCATCGGCAACAACCCGTTCGATCCGGAGGCGCACTGCACGCTGGCCGACGCGTTCGAGAAGGCGGCGGCGGCCGGCCAGGGCACGCGCGCGCCGGCCGACGTCGTCGCGCGCGAGCGTCAGTTCTGCAGGGAGCTCGCCGTCCAGGGAGACGGAGACTGACCGACCCTGCCTGCCATCCGGGCCGCCGCGACCCGGACCGTTGACACGGCAACAGTCTGATAGGACGATGTCGGCGCTGCCGTTCTTGGCACATCCGTTGGGGGGGATGTGACAGCGAGGATCTGCCGATGGAGAGAGACCAGCCGAGCGTCGCGCAGACGCTCATGCACGAGATGGGGCTCGACTCGGGAGCGATCGAGCGTCGAAAGCGGGTCGTCGCGCTCGAGCCCGACGACCTGACGCGCATCGCCGCTGTCAAGCACCTCGTCGTCGAGGACGCCGAGGGCCACACGGCGGCGTTCTTCAACCACTTCGCCAACCTCGACGAGGCCCGCGGCCTGCTGTCGAGCAAGGCCCTGCTCGAGAGGGCGCGGCAGCTCCAGAAGCAGCACCTGCGCGCGCTCGTGTCGGGCGTCTACGACTTGGGTTACATCGAGCAGCGCATCGAGTACGCGGCGGTGTTCGCGAGCGCGGGCCTCGAGCCGCGCGTCTTCCTGGGCGCGTTCCACATGCTGCTGCGGAGCGTGGGCACCTCGATCATGAAGCGCTTCGAGGGTTCGCCGACCGACGCCTTCGAGAGCTTCATGTCGCTCAAGAAGGCCGCCTTCTTCGACATCGGCGTCGTCAACGACGTCCTCGTGTTCGAGCGCGAGCGCCTCATCCGCCAGCAACAAGAGTCGATCCGGGAGCTGTCGACGCCCGTGCTGCAGGTGCGCGAGCGGCTGCTGCTGCTCCCCATCATCGGCGTCATCGACACGCAGCGCGCCCGCTTCATCACCGAGAGCGTGCTGCGCTCGATCCGCGCGAACCGCGCCAAGGTCGTCGTGATGGACATCACCGGCGTCGCGACGATCGACTCGAAGGTCGCGAACCACATCTTGCAGACGGTGACGGCGGCGCGCCTCATGGGCACGCAGGTCATCGTCACCGGCCTCAGCCCCGAGGTCGCGCAGTCGCTCGTCGCGCTCGGCATCGAGCTGTCGAAGCTCCGCACCGTGGGCGACCTCCAAGGCGGCCTCGAGGAGGCCGAGGACATCCTCGGCTACCGCATGGTCGCGCGCGACGGCGCGCGCCCGGTGGCCGCGGCCCCGGCGTTGGACTAGGCCGTGGCGATCCCCGTCCTCAAGAACGGTGACGTCCTCATCGCGAGCATTCAGGCGGCGCTCACCGATCGCGACCTCGTCGAGCTGCGCGACGAGATCGCCGAGCAGGTGGGACGCCACCGCAGCCGCGCCGTGGTCGTCGACGTCACCGCCCTCGACGTCCTCGACTCGTTCGCGACGCGCACGCTGCGCTCGATCGCGTACACGGCGAAGCTGCGCGGCGCCGAGGCCGTGGTCGTGGGCATCCAGCCCGACGTCGCGTTCGCGATGGTCGAGCTCGGCCTCCACCTCGAGAGCGTGGCCACCGCGCTCGATCTCGAGGAGGGGCTCGCGTACGTCCGCGCCGCGGAGCGGAGCCGCGCCCGTGCCGGGTGAGGGCTACGTCGCGATCGAGCGAGACATGGACATCGTCTCGGCGCGCCAGCGGGGCCGCGAGCTCGCGGCCTCGCTCGGCTTCACGAGCGCCGAGCAGACGATCATCGCGCTCGCGATCTCGGAGATCGCGCGCAACATCGTGAGCTACGCGCACCGAGGCGGCATCACCCTGTCCCGCGTCGACGAGAACGGCCGGCGCGGCATCGTCGTCGTCGCGGCCGACGACGGCCCGGGCATCGCCGACATCGAGCTCGCGATGCGCGACGGCTACTCGACGGGGAAGAGCCTCGGCATGGGGCTGCCGGGGGCGAGGCGCGTCATGGACGAGTTCGAGATCGTGTCGATCGTCGGCAAGGGGACGACCGTCACGATGAAGAAGTGGGCGCGATGATCGACGCGGCGGAGGACGTCGCGCCCCTGTCGTGGGGCTGGGCCGGGCGCGGCCTCGAGGCGACGTCGGGCGATCTCCACGTCGTCGTGCCGTTCCCAGGCGGCGCGCTCGTCGCGCTCCTCGACGGCCTCGGCCACGGCCCCGAGGCGGCGGCCGCCTGCCAGGCGGCGGTGCCCATGCTCGAAGCGTGCGCCGCGGATCCCGTCACGTCGATCGTGGAGCGCTGCCACGAGGCGACGCGCCGCACGCGCGGCCTGGTCATGAGCCTCGCGTCCATCGACGCGAGCGCGGGATCCCTCACCTGGGTCGGCGTCGGCAACGTCGAGGGCGTCGTCCTACGCGCGCCCGGCGGGGACCGCCGCGACGAGGCCATCGCGGCGCGCCCCGGCGTCGTCGGCGGTCAGCTCCCCCCGCTGCGCGCGACGACGCTGATCTTCGCGCCGGGCGACACGCTCGTCCTCGCGACCGACGGCATCCGCGGGGGCTTCACCACCGGCTTGCCGCGTGCGCTCCCGCCCCAGGAGTTGGCCGAGTCGATCCTCGCGCGCTTCGCCAAGGGCACGGACGACGCGCACGTCGTCGTCGCGCGCCTCGACGGAGGTCGTCCGTGACGGCGCGCGAAGAGCTCGACCAGCGCTACCGCGCGGCGCTCGAGCGGTTCCTCGACGCGCGCGACGAGCCGGCGCTGAGCGCGGCGTACGAGCTGGGCCGACGCGCCGTCGTCGACGGCCTCGGCGTGCTCGACGTCGCGACGACGCACGGCGAGGCGTTGCGGAATCTGGTCTGGGGCGCACCCGCCCACGATCGCGCGCGACGCGCCGTCGACGCCGCCGCCTTCTTCCAGGAGCTCCTCTCGCCCTTCGAGATGACGTTCCGCGGCTACCGCCAGGCCAACGACGAGCTCCGCCGCCAACAGGTCGCGCTCGAGGACGTCAACCGCGAGCTCGAGGCCTTCAGCTACTCCGTGTCGCACGACCTGCGCGCGCCCTTGCGGAGCATCGACGCCTTCACCCGCATCCTCGCGCGGGATCACGCGGCCGCGCTCGACGACGCGGGCCGTGGACACCTCGGCCGCGTGCGCGCGGCCGCCGAATGGATGGCCCGACTCATCGACGACCTCCTCGGGCTCGCGCGCGTCTCACGCGCCGACCTCGCGCGCGGGGACGTCGACCTCTCCGCGCTCGCCACGTCGATCCTCGACCGCCTGCGCGGCGAGGCGCCGGGGCGCGACGTCCAGACGCGCGTCGAGGGCGGCGTGCGCGGCCGCGGCGACGCGCGCCTGCTCGCCGTCGTCCTCGAGAACCTGTTGCGCAACGCCTGGAAGTTCACCGCCAAGCGGTCGGCGGCCGAGATCGCCTTCGGCCGCGAGCTGCGCGACGGCGAGGTCGTGTACTTCGTGCGCGACAACGGCGCGGGGTTCGACATGGCCTATGCCCACAAGCTCTTCGGGGCCTTCCAGCGCCTGCACACGCGCGACGAGTTCGACGGCACGGGCATCGGCCTCGCGACGGTCGCGCGCGTCGTGCGGCGCCACGACGGTCGCGTCTGGGCCGAGGCCGCCGTCGGCCGCGGCGCGACGTTCTACTTCACCCTCGACCGGGCGGGCCGCTCGTGAAGAGCGGGACGCTCGACGTGCGCGCGCGCGTCGACGTCCGCGACGACTCGGACCTCGTGGTGGCGCGGCGGCTCGTGCGTCAGCTCGGCGCCGCCGAGAAGCTTTCGACGGCCGCCATCGAGGCGCTCGCGACGGCCGTCACCGAGCTCGGGCGCAACATCGTCGTTCACGCGGGCTCGGGGACGCTGCTCTTCGGCACGGCGACGGACGGCGTGCGGCGCGGCGTCAGCGTCATCGCGCGCGACGCAGGGC
The DNA here is from genome assembly GCA_035549075.1 of Polyangia bacterium. Classification (GTDB taxonomy): domain Bacteria; phylum Myxococcota_A; class Polyangia; order Fen-1088; family Fen-1088; genus DASZFV01. The sequence continues at coordinate 71,490 of DASZRT010000042.1, forward strand.
CGGGCATCGACGACGTCGCGCGCGCCATGCGCGACGGCTACTCGTCGGGAGACGGGCTCGGCCTCGGCCTGCCCAGCGCCCGGAGGCTCGTCGACGAGTTCGAGATCGCGTCGACGCTGGGCGCCGGCACGACGGTCACGGTGACGAAGTGGCGGGCGTGACGGTGACGTTGGCCGTGAGCCCCGCCTGCGCCCCCGCGTACGACCACGCCGCGTCGGGCTGCGCGCCGCCGACGGCGAGGCGGAACGTCCCCGGGGGTGTCGCGCGCGCGCCGTGGTCGTCGACGAGCGAGAAGGCGCGCGCGGGGACCGGGACGTTTACCGCGCGGCGCTCGTTCGCGGCGAGGCGCACGCGCGCGAAGCCCGCGAGCCAGCGGCGCGGCGCGTACGCCGGGGCGTCGGGGCGCGAGACGTAGACCTCGACGACCTCGTCGGCGTCGCGCGCGCTCGTGTTCTCGACGTCGACGCCGATCGTCGTGTCCGTGTTCGCGGCCAGTGTCGCCGGCGCGACGAGGTTCGTGTAGCGGAACGTCGCGTACGACAGGCCGTGACCGAACGCCCAGAGCGGCGCGCGCTCGAAGTAGCGGTAGGTGCGGCCCCGCATCGCGTAGTCGTCGAAGCGCGGCAGATCGGTGACCGCGCGGTAGAAGGTCACGGGCAGGCGGCCCGCGGGGCTCGCGTCGCCGAACAAGACGTCGGCGAGCGCGCTGCCGCCCTCTTCGCCTGGGTACCAAGCGGCGACGATCGCGGGCACGTGCGTCGCGGCCCACGGCACGGCGAGCGCGCTGCCCGCCGTCAGCACGAGGACGACGGGCTTCCCCGTCGAGACGAGCGCCTCGAGCAAGCGCTGCTGGCCGCGCGGCAGCGCGAGGTCCAGGCGGTCGCCGCTCGGGTTGAGCGCGGCGTCGCCTTCTTCGCCCTCGATGCGTGGCGAGAGGCCCAGCACGGCGACGACGGCGTCGCTGCGCTTCGCGGCCGTGAGCGCCTCGGCGAGCTGCGCGCTCGAGACGCCGCGGCCCGAGAGCGGCGCGCCGCGCGCGTAGCTGACGGTGACGCCGCGAGCAGACGCGGCGGCACGAATGCCTTCGAGCGGCGTCACGGCGTGCGACGGCTCGCCGTGGTAGTTGCCGAGCAGCACGTCGGGATCATCGGCCGTCGGCCCGACGACGGCGAGGCGACGAATCGACGGCGCGAGCGGCAACGCGCCGCCGCGGTTCTCGAGCAGCACGATCGCCTCGCGCGCCGCCTCACGCGCGAGCGCGCGGTGCTCGGGCGAATCGACGACCGACGACGGCGGCTCCGCGCTCGGCGGATCCAACAGCCCGAGGCGCGCGCGCGTCGCGAACAACCGCGTCGCCGCGCGATCGATCTGCGCGTCGGTGACGAGGCCCTCGGCGCGCGCCTTCGCCAGCGCGCGGAACTCGTTGCCGCAAGAGAGATCGGTGCCCGCCGCGAGCGCGAGCGCCGCCGCGTGCTCGAGGTCGGGCGCCGCGCCGTGGCCGTGAACGAGATCGCCGATGGCGCCGCAGTCGCTGACGACGTAGCCGTCGAAGCCCCACGCGCCCCGCAGCGTCTGCGTCAGCAACGTCGGGCTCGCCGCGCACGGCTCGCCGTTGACGCGGTTGTAGGCGGGCATGACGCCCGCGACGTGGCCCTCGCGCACGGCGGCCTCGAACTGCGGCAGGTACGTGTCGGCGAGGTCGTGCGCCGACACGCGCGCGTCGAAGCCGTGGCGCAGCGACTCGGGCCCGCTGTGCGCGGCGAAGTGCTTGGCCGTCGCCGCCGCGGCCAATCCGCCGCCGCCCTCGCCCTGCAGCCCGCGAATGAACGCGACGCCCATACGCGACGTGAGCCACGGGTCTTCGCCGTACGTCTCTTGCCCGCGGCCCCAGCGCGGGTCGCGGAAGATGTTGATGTTGGGCGAGAAGAACGTCAGGCCCTCGTAGCGTCCCGACGCGCCGCCGCGCGCCTCGGCCACGTGCTTGGCCCGCGCCTCTCGCGCGATCGCCTCGGCCACGCGCCGCACGAGCGCGTCGTCGAACGTCGCCGCGAGCGCGATGGCCTGCGGGAACACCGTGGCGCGGCCAGAGCGCGCGACGCCGTGGAGCGCCTCGTTCCACCAGTCGTAAGCCGGCACGCCCAGGCGCGGGATCGCGGGCGCGTCGCTCACGAGCTGGCTCACCTTCTCGTCGAGCGTCATGCGCGCGACGAGCGCCGCCGCGCGCGACTCGGCCGCGCCTTTGTCGACCGAGCGCGCGCCGCCCGACGACGGCGCGACCGCGCCGGGCCGCGCCACGCGCGCGCAGGCCGCCGCGCCGAGAACCAGGACCGCGAACGGGCGCCTCACTTCAGCGTGATCGTCGTCTTCGCGTAGACCTTCTCTTTGCCGCCGATGAGGCGCGTCGCGAGGACGTCGTACTTATGGCCGGCGACGAAGCCCAGGTCCTTCGAGATCGCGATGCCGTTGAGCTCGACGATCTTCTGGTCGGGCTTGACGTCGATCTCGCTGAAGTTCACCTGGTCGCGCGGCTTCTTGCTGACGTCGTAGTAGACGATGTTGATCTTGTCGGCCCCCGGCGCCTCTTTGAGAAAGACGGCGAGGTTCAGCGTCCACGTGCCGCCGTCGCCCTTGATGACGGTCTTCGACTGCTTCTTGATGGCGGCGATCATGGCGGCGTCGGTGGGGAATCCGCTGCCGAACTCGGCGTCGCTCACGAAGACGCGGCCCTTGAAGGCGCCCCACACGTCGGCCGACGCCCCGCGCGGCGCACCGACGGCGAGGGCGACGAAGGCGGCCGCCGCGAGGCCGACGATTCCACAAATCGAGCGTGAGCGCGTCATGCCCCCATCCTGCGGCCGGTGGCGACGCGATGGCAAGCCAGCGCGGCCCATGGCATTCTGGCCGGGTGTCGACCGCGCCTGCGAGCCCCATGAGCGACCCGGATCGCGACCTCGCGGCCGTGCGCGAGATGGCCGAGGCGCGCCGCGCGATCGTCGCCGAGATCGGCAAGCGCATCGTGGGCCAGGAGGCCGTCGTCGATCAGCTGCTCATCGCGCTGTTCGCGCGCGGGCACGGGCTGTTCGTCGGCGTGCCGGGCCTCGCGAAGACGCTGCTCATCCAGACGCTGTCGGACGTGCTGGCGCTGTCGTTCGGGCGCATCCAGTTCACGCCCGACCTCATGCCGTCCGACATCACGGGCACGGACGTCCTCGAAGAGGACCGCGCCACGGGCCGCCGCGTGTTCCGCTTCGTGCGCGGACCGATCTTCGCGAACGTGATTCTCGCCGACGAGATCAACCGCACGCCGCCGAAGACGCAGGCCGCGCTGCTGCAATCGATGCAGGAGCACCGCGTGTCGGCGGGCGGGCAGACGTACGAGCTGCCGCCGCCGTTCCTCGTGTTCGCGACGCAGAACCCGATCGAGCAAGAGGGCACGTACCCGCTGCCCGAGGCGCAGCTCGATCGCTTCATGTTCCAGATCGACGTCGGCTACCCGACGGAGGACGAAGAGGTCCGCATCGTCAACCAGATGACGACGGCCTACCAGCCGACGCTGAGGCGCGTGCTGTCTCCCGAGCGCATCGTGCAGCTGCAGGAGCTCGTGCTGCGCGTGCCGGCGGCGCCGCACGTCGTGCAGCACGCGGTGGCGTTGTGCCGCGCGAGCCGGCCCGGCGACGCGACGGCGCCCGAGCTGGTCAAACGATACGTCGCCTGGGGCGCGGGGCCGCGCGCGTCGCAGTACCTCGTCCTCGCGGCCAAGGCGCGCGCGATCCTCGCGGGGCGCTTCGCGGCGTCGACCGACGACGTGCGGGCGCTCGCGACGCCCGTGCTCGTCCACCGCGTGCTGCCGAACTTCCACGCCGAGGCCGACGGCCTCAAGGCGCCCGCGCTCGTCGCGGGGCTGCTCGACGCCGTCAAGCCGACGTAGCGCGCGCATGAGCGACGCGACGTCGACCGTCAGCGAGTCGCGCGCGGGCGTGCTGCTCGACCCGCACGACCTCGCGCGCCTCGCGACGATGTCGCTGCGCGCGCGCGTCATCGTCGAGGGCGCGTTCGCGGGGATGCACCACAACCCGCACACGGGCACCTCGATCGAGTTCGCCGAGCACAAGGAGTACGCGCCCGGCGACGACCTGCGCCACATGGACTGGAAGGCCGTCGCGCGCGTCGAGCGCTACTACATCAAGCGCTTCGAGGACGAGACGGAGATGCGCACGTTCCTGCTCGTCGACGCGAGCGCGTCGATGGGCTACCGCGGATCAAATGAGAAGAGCGTCTCGAAGCTCGCCTACGCGAGCTACCTCGCGGCGGCGCTCGGCTACCTGCTCGCGCAGCAAGGCGATCCCGCGGGCTTGCTCGCCTTCGACGAGCGCACGCGCCAGTACCTTCCGCCACGCACGCGCGGCGGGCACCTGCACGAGCTGCTCGTCGCGCTCGACGGCCTGTACGCCGCGGGCCGCACGCAGCCCGGGCGCGCCCTCGCCCACGTCGGCGAGCTGGCGGATCGCAGAAGCGTCATCGTGCTGTTCACCGATCTGCTCGACGCGCCAGATGCCGGCGGCGATGAGCTCGCGAACCGCCTGCGCCAGCTGCGCGCGCGCGGGCACGACGTCACGCTCTTTCACTTGCTGGATCCCGACGAGGTCGAGCTGCCGCTCGACGATCTCGAGGACCTGACCGAGTTCGAGGGCGTAGAGCCCGACGACGGGCGGCGGCTGCTCGTCGACCCGCGCGACCTCGCGGCGTCGTTCGCGCGCGAGTCGCTCGCGCTGCGCGAGCGCTGGCGCAAGCGGTGCCTCGAGGCGCGCGTCGAGTACCGCTTCGCGACGACGTCGACGCCGCCCTCGGAGGTGCTGCGCGCCTTTCTCTTCAACCGTGAGCGTGAGCGCGGGCGACGGAGCTGACGACGTGCACTTCCTCGCGCCCTCGCTGCTCCTCGGCCTCGCCGCCGCCGTCGCGCCGTGGTTCATCCACCGCATCGGCAAGCGCCGCGCGCGCCCGCGCGCCTTCGCGGCGATGGAGCTCTTGCTGCGCGCCGAGCGCGAGGTGTCGGCGCGGCGGCGCCTGCGCGAGCTGCTGCTGCTCGCGCTGCGCACGCTCGTCGCGGCCGCGCTCCCTTTGATCTTCGCGCGGCCGTTCACCGAGGTGCGCTCCGATCTCCCCGCGACGGCGGGGCGCACGCAGAGCGCCGTCGTCGTGCTCGACGACTCGGCGAGCCTGCGCCGCCTCGAGCACGCCGGCGGCGATCCCGTGTTCACGAAGGCGCGCGGCCGCGCCCGCTCTCTCGTCGAGCACCTCGCGCCCGACTCCGACGTCGCGCTCGTGCTCGCGTCCGAAGGCACGGCCGCGCCCGTGGCCGAGCCGGCGAGCGATCACGCGCGCGTGCTCGCGGCGCTCGACGGCGTCACGTGCTCGGCCCGCCGCGCCGACTTCGCCGCGGCCCTGCGACGCGCGTCGCAGATCCTCACGGCGGGCGCGCACGGCGAGCGCGTCGTCTACGTCGTCACCGATCTTCAGGCGACGGGCTGGGACGGCGTGACGTCCGAAGGCGACACCGGAGGCCCCGCGATCGTCTTGCTCGACGTCGGCTCACCCTGGGAGAACCGCGCCGTCGTCGGCCTCGAAGCCGAGCCCGCGCCCGAGCAAGGCGCCGAGGGCGTCGCCGTCGTCGCCGAGGTCGCGAACTTCTCCGACGCGCCCGCGACCAAGCTCGGCCTCACGCTGCGCCTCGACGGCGCCGACGTCGCGCGCGGCTTCGTCGACGTGCCCGCGCACGGCCGCGCCAAGAAGCGCTTCCTGCACACGCTCGCGGGCGGCGGCGGCGCACACGACGCCGAGGTCGAGATCGATCACGACCTGTTCACGCTCGACGATCGCCGCCGCGCGCGCGTCGAGGTCTCGCGCGGGCTGCGCGTGCTCATCGTCGACGGCGATCCGCGCACGGTGCGCACCGAAGACGAGGCGTTCTTCCTCGAAGCGGCGTTGCGCGCCGGCGGCGGCGGCTTCTCGATCACGAGCGCGCTGCCCGACGAGGTCGCGCCTGCGTCGCTGACCGACTACGGCGCCGTCTTCCTCGCCAACGTCGCGCGCCCCTCGCCCGAGCTCGCGCAGGCGCTGGTCCGTTACGTCGAGAACGGCGGCGGCGTGTTCATCTCCGTCGGCGATCGCGTCGACGCCGACGCCTGGAATTCACGCCTCGCCGCGATCTTGCCGCAGCCGCTCGGCCTCAAGCGCACGGCGTCGGCCTCGGGCGATCCCACGGCGCCGCCCGCCGAGGGCGAGACCGTCGACACGCGCCCCGCCGAGCGCCTCGCGCCGCTCGACCGCCGCCACCCGCTGCTCGCGAGCTTCCCCGCGAAGAGCGACGGCCTCGCGTCGGCGCGCTTCTCGGAGTTCATGCTGCTCGCGCCCGTGCCCGACGCGCCCGGCCGCTCGGTCGTGCTGCGCTTCGAGAGCGGCGCGCCCGCGCTCGTCGCGTCCGAGGTCGGCCGCGGCCGCGTGCTCTTGCTGACGACCACCGTCGATCGCGAGTGGACCGACCTGCCCATTCGTCCCGGCTTCCTGCCGCTCGTGCAAGAGTCGGCGCGGTACCTCGCGGGCGCGCCCGGCTCCGAGTCGGTGGCTTCGCTCACCGTGGGCCAGCGCCGCGAGATCGGCCTCGGCGGCGACGACCGCCGCGTCGAGGTCGTAGGCCCGAACGGCCAGTCGACGTGGCTCACGCCCGAGCCGCGCCCCTCGGAGGGCCGCTCGCCCGAGGCGCACGCGCGCCGCGCCGTCGCCTTCGATCGCACCGACGAGCCCGGCCTCTACCGCGTGCGCGCCTCGCGCGCCGACGGCACCGTCGAGGAGCGCCCCGAAGAGCGCTTCGTCGTCGACCTCGACCCCGGCGAGTCCGACCCCGCGCCCCTGCCCGCCGACCGCCGGCCCGATCATGCGCGCGCGGCTGCCGGCGGAGACGCCGCGCCCAAGAGCCGCCTCGAGCTGTGGCACGCGCTGGGCGCCGTCGTGCTCGTGGCCGTCTTGCTGGAGTCGCTGTTGACGCTGCGGCTGCGACGCGGCAGGGTCAAGGCGTGAACAAGCAATTCGGCAACGACGACGAACGCCTCGCCGGCTACGTGCGCCGGACCTACGCCCCCGAGGACGACGTCCTGCGCGAGATCCGCGAGCGCTGCACGCGCGAGGGTCTGCCCGACATCCAGGTCGCCGCGCTCGACGCGCGCCACCTCGAGGTGCTCGCCGCCGTCGCGGGCGCGCGCAAGGCCGTCGAGATCGGCACGCTGGGCGGCTACTCGGGCGTGTCACTCCTGCGCGGCATGGGCATCGGCGGCGTGCTCGACACGATCGAGGTCGACCCGCGCCACGCCGAGGTCGCGCGCGAGAGCTTCCGCCGCGCCGGCTACATGACCCAGGCGCGCATCCACCTCGGATCGGCGATGGACGTGCTGCCGAAGCTCGCGCCGCAGGGCCCGTTCGATCTCGTCTTCATCGACGCCGACAAAGACAGCTACCCCGACTACCTCAACTGGGCCGCCGACAACCTGCGCCCGGGCGGCCTCGTCATCGCCGACAACGTCTTCCTGTTCGGCGAGCTGGCCGACAAGCCGACGGGCGTGCGCGCGACCTCGATCGCCGCCATGCAGGCCTTCCACCAAATCCTCGCCGACAGCGGCCGCTTCCGCGCCACGGTGCTCCCGACCGGCGAAGGCCTCGCCGTCGGCGTGCGGGTCTGAGCGTGGGGGGGGGGGGGGGGGGGGGGGGGGGGGGGGGGGGGGGG
>DASZRT010000043.1:0-105483 GCA_035549075.1 Polyangia bacterium
CGCCCGCCGCTTCGAAGGCGTGGCCGCGCGCCGCGAAGGCGTCGGCGACCGCCCGCAGCGTCGCCACGTCGCCGACGGCCGCGGCGAGCTCGTTGGCGCGCGCGGGCAGCCGCGCGTCCAGCGCGAGCCGCACGGCGAGCGCGACGTCGCCGAGCCGCTCGGCGATCGGCAGCGCGTCGCCGAACTTCCACACGCGCTCGAGGAACCCGATGGCCCGCCGCAGGCTCGCGTCGTCGCCGCGCTCGACGCACAGGCGCGCCGCCTCCTCGTAGGCCCCGTGGGCCACGAGGTACTCGATGACGTCGCCGCCGTTCGGTGATAGAGACATCCGTCTCTTCTCCATGATACTCGGGGTCTTCGGCGGCAGTGGGCTGTACGATCTCGCGGGGCTCGAAGGCCTCCGCGAGCACGCCGTGTCGACGCCGTTCGGCGAACCGTCGGGGCCTGTGGTCGCGGGCCGCCTAGGAGACGTCGAAGCCGAGGTGCTCTTCCTGCCCCGCCACGGCCGCGGCCACCGCCTCCTGCCGTCGGAGATCAATTACCGCGCGAACGTCCACGCGCTCAAACAGCTGGGCGCCGAGCGGGTGCTGTCGATCTCGGCCGTCGGCTCGCTCAAGGCCGGGCTCACGCCGGGCGACGTCGTGCTCGTCGACCAGTTCATCGACAAGACGTACCGCCGCGCGACGACGTTCTTCGGCGAGGGCGTCGCGGGCCACGTCGCGTTCGGGCAGCCGGTGTGCGCCGATCTCGTCGCCGCCGTCGCGGACGCCGCGCTCGCGACGGGCTTCGTCGAGGCGCCGGCCGCCGCGCGCGAGACGGCGGCCCCGCGCGGCTCGGCGCAGCGCCTCCACCGCGGCGGCACCTACGTCTGCATGGAGGGCCCGCAGTTCTCGACGCGCGCCGAGTCGCTCCTACACCGCGCGTGGGGCGCCGACACGATCGGCATGACGGCGGCCACCGAGGCCAAGCTCTGCCGCGAGGCCGAGCTGTGCTTCGCGTCGCTCGCGCTCGTGACCGACTTCGACTGCTGGCACGATGAAGAAGAGGCCGTCACGGCCGACGCCGTCGTCGCCGTGCTGCTGGCCAACGTCGCGCGCGCGCGCGACGTCGTGCGCCGCGTGCTTCCGTCGCTTCAAACACCACGCACGTGCGCCTGCGGACAAGCTGCCGCGCACGCCATCATGACCGCCCCCGAGGCCATCCCCGCGTCCGCGCGGGAGCGGCTGCGGGGGCTCTTCGGGAGGTACTTGTAGATGAGCTCAGCAGCGCAATCGGGTGGCAAGAAGGCGTCGTCGCTCCTCGTCGTCGGCTCGGTGGGCCTCGACACCGTCGAGACGCGCGTCGGCAAGCGGGCCGAGGTGCTCGGCGGCGCGGCGTCGTACTTCTCGGTCGCGGCGTCGTTCCTCGCGCCCGTGCGCCTCACCGCCGTCGTCGGCACCGACTTCCCCGAAGAGCACACGAAGCTGCTCGAGTCGCACCACGTCGACCTGGCGGGTCTCGAGCGCGTCCCCGGCAAGACGTTCCGCTGGTCGGGCGTCTACGCCCCCGACTTCTCGACGCGCACGACGCTCGACACGCAGCTCAACGTCTTCCAGGACTTTCAGCCGAAGCTGCCCGCGGCGTGGACCAGCTCCGAGTACGTGTTTCTCGCCAACATCGATCCCGTGCTGCAGCTGTCGGTGCTCGAGCAGGCGCAGACGGCGAAGTTCGTGGCGTGCGACACGATGAACTTCTGGATCGGCGGCCCCAAGCGACCCGACCTGCTGAAGCTCCTCCAGCGCGTCGACATGCTGCTCCTCAACGACGAGGAGGCCCGCCAGCTGTCGGGCGAGGCGAACCTGCCGGCGGCCGCGCGCGCGATTCGCAAGATGGGCCCGAGCTCCGTCGTCATCAAGCGCGGCGACGCGGGCGCGTTGCTGTTCCACGAGGGCGGCGTCTTCGCGGCGCCGGCCTTCCCGATCGAGGACGTCGTCGATCCGACGGGCGCGGGCGACTCGTTCGGCGGCGGCTTCATGGGCTGGCTCGCGCACGAGGGCGACACGAGCCCCGAGACGATCCGCACGGCCATGATCATGGGCTCGGTCGTCGCGTCGTTCTCGGTCGAGGACTTCAGCCTCGATCGCTTCAAGCGTCTCGACCTCGGCCAGATCCGCGAGCGCTTCCAGGCCTTCGCCGACCTCGTCCATTTCGAGAAGATCAAGCTCTAGTGGCGTCGTCCCCGCACGTGGCGCGCGCCGAGACCGCCGAGGCGCTGCAGGCGCTCGGCGAGCGCCTCGGCGGCGCGCTGCAGGTGGGCGACGTCCTCGCGCTCGTCGGTCCGCTGGGCGCAGGCAAGACGACGTTCGTGCAGGGCGTGGCGCGCGGCGCGGGCGTCGAGCGCGATCGCCACGTCGCGAGCCCGACCTTCGCGCTCGTCAACGAGCACCCCGGCCGCGTGCGCCTCGTGCACGCCGACCTCTACCGCGTCGAGCGCGTCGCCGAATTGGCCGAGCTCGGCCTCGACGACGCCTTCGACAGAGCCGCCGTCGCCATCGAGTGGCTCGACCGTTTTCCCGACGCCGCGCCCGCCGACCGCCTCGAGATCACGATCGCGATCGAGGCCGACGGCGCGCGCACGCTGACGTTCGTCGCTAAGGGCCCCCGCGGCGCCGCGCTCGCGGCGGCCGTGCGGTAGCGACGGGCGCCTCGTCGATCGCGCCGGCTTCGACATTCTCTTCGACCTTTTCGGCGAGCCCGCGCGCGAGCGAACGCGGCGGCACGCGATGAGTCTGCGCGGCGCCGCCCGTCGAGATGCGGCGCGCGCGCAGGGTGGGGTGCGTGCGGCCACGTTGGACGTCGCCCTCGATCTCGACGCTGTCGCCCGGGCTGATCCACGCCGCCTCGGTGCGCGCGCCGTCGCGTGCGTCACGCCAGCGCACGCCGAGCACGAGCAACGCCTCGAACGGATCGACGACGTAGACGTCGCCGTCGCTCGTCTCGATCTCGAACGGGACGCCGCTGCCCGTCGTGCGCGGGAACGCGCGCGCCGACGACCACGAGCTCTCGACGACGCAGGGGACGTCGATCCCTTCGAGGTCGTCGTGCTTCAGTCGGACGGTCGCGCGCACGCGGCCGTTGACGGTGATCATCGCGGCGAGTCTAACACCGGCCCGCGGATACGATATGTTCGGCGCCACTCATGGCAGCCGTCACGATCGCCGTCTCCGTCGCGAGCCGCGCCTTGGCCGCGCTGTTCGCGCTCGACGCCGCGCCGCACGCCGTCTCGCGCTCTTACGAGGCCATGGGCACCGAGGCGACGTTCACGATCTGGACCGCCGACGACGCCGGCGCCGAGCGCGCGTTCGCCGACGCGCGCCGCGAGCTCGATCGCCTCGAGCGCCTGCTGACCGACTGGGAGCGCCCCGATCGCGAGCCCGGCGACATCATCCGCATCAACCGCGCCGCCGGCAAAGCGGCCGTCAAAGTCGGCGACGAGACGATCGAGGTCATCGACAAGTCGCTCGAGATGTCGAAGCGCTCGCAGGGGGTGTTCGACATCACCTTCTCGGCGATGCACGGCCTGTGGAAGTTCGACGAGGACCTCGACCCCAAGCTGCCGCCGCCCGAGGAGATCGCGCGCCGCAAGAAGCTCATCAACTGGCGCGACGTCGTCGTCGATCACCGCGCGCACACGGTGAAGCTGCGGCGCGCCGGCATGCGCATGAGCCTCGGCGGCATCGCCAAGGGCTACGCCGTCGACCGCTGCGCCGCCGTGCTGCGCGCCGACGGCTTCCGCGACTTCATGGTGCAAGCGGGCGGCGATCTCTTCGTCTCGGGCTCGAAGGGAAGCGTCCCTTGGATGGTGGGCGTGCGCGACCCGCGCGGCGGCCCGCGCGACATCATCGCGCGCATGGCCATCGAGGACCACGCGTTCTCGACGGCCGGCGACTACGAGCGCTCGTTCATCATCGCCGGCCGCCGCTACCACCACATCATCGACCCGCGCACGGGCTATCCCGCGACGGCGTCGCGCGAGGTGACGATCTTCGCGCCCAACGCGTTCCTCGCCGATGCGCTCGACGATGCCGTGTTCATCCTGGGCCCGAAGGAGGGCCTGGCGCTCGTCGAGAGCTATCCCGATTGCGCGGCGCTCATCGTCGACGCAAAGAACCAAGTGTGGGTGTCGAAGTCGCTCGAGGGCAAGCTGCAACGAACGGCGGCGCCCACGGACGGGATCTAGGAGAACCATGAGCAACGACGTCGTCGTCATCGGGGGTGGGGTCATGGGCTGCGCAGTCGCGCTGCGGCTCGCGTTGCGCGGCATCGGCGTCACCGTCATCGAGCGCGGCATTCCCGGCGCCGAGGCGTCGAGCGCCGCCGCCGGCATCCTCGGCCCGCAGATGGAGGCCGAGGCCGCGGGCCCGCTGCTCGACCTCGGCTTGCGCAGCCGCGCGCTCTACCCCGCGCTCGCCGCCGAGCTGCGCGACGCGACCGGCATCGACATCGGCTACGTGAAGTCGGGCGTGCTCGCCGTCGCCCTCGACGGCGCCGGCGCCGCCGAGCTCACCGCGCGTCGCGCCTGGCAGACCGCGCGCGGCCTGCGCGTCGAGTCGTTGTCGGCCGAGCAGGTGCACGTCGTCGAGCCCGCCCTCGGCCCCGACGTGCGCGCCGCCCTCCGCTTCCCCGACGATGGCCAGGTCAGCGCGCGCGAGCTCGCCCGCGCGTTCTCGCAAGCCGCCGCGCTCGCCGGCGCGCGCTTTCTGCAAGGCCGCTACGTCCGCCGCGTCGTCGTCGAGCGCGGCGTCGCGACCGGCGTCGAGCTCGACGGCGAGGCCATCCAAGCGGGCGCCGTCGTCGTCGCCGCCGGCAGCTGGTCCGGCCTCGTCGAAGGCACCGGCCTGTCGTCCCAGGTCATCCGGCCCGCGCGCGGCCAGCTGGTCTCGATCGAGACGCGCCCGCCGATCTTCCGCCACGTCGTGAGCGTCCACGGCCGCGGCTACCTCGTCCCGCGCCCCGACGGCACCGTCATCGCCGGCAGCACCGTCGAGATGGCCGGCTTCCGCAAAGAGGTCACCGTCGGCGGCCTCGCCCAGATCCTGACGCTCGCGAGAACCCTCGTCCCCGCGCTCGCCGACGCCCCCGTGACCGCGAGCTGGTCCAACTTCCGCCCCTACACCGAAGACCACCTCCCGCTCTTGGGCCTCACCCCCGTCCACGGCCTCGTCCTCGCCACCGGCCACTACCGCAACGGCATCCTGCTCGCGCCCGTGACCGCCGAAGCGATCGCGGCGCTCGTCGAAACCGGCGCGAGCCCGATCGACCTCGCGCCGTTCTCGGTGACGCGGTTCGGGTAGGGCGGCATCAACGAATGAGCCCGAGCGAGAGGGATAGGCCGGCCTGCTGCCAGTAGAAGTAGTCGCTCGAAAATCGGGTAACAGAATAATGAGCGCCGACCGTCGCGACGGCTCTCCGCGCGACCAGGAGCCGCCACCCGAGCTCCAGGGTGGCCCCGGCGCCCATCGCCGTGTGCGTCACCTCGTTTTCAATCGAGAGGCGCCGCGCGGTGCCTCCGACGTCGACGGCAGCGACGATGTGACGCACCCACGTACGTTCGAGGCCGAGGCGCGCGCTCCAGAGGGAGAGCGACGCGCCTGGTCCGACGTCGGTCGCCGGCTCGGCCTCCAAAGCGACGTGTCCACCCCACGGTGACCCCTCGCGCCGGGCGGTCGCGGCGAGCTCCGCCCCGGCCGTCCAACGGGCGATCGCCCGCGCATCTCCGAGGATGACGTCGGTCACGACTCCGACGGAGGGCTCGGCCTGCCAACGCGCACCGGCCGCCGCGGTCGGCTCCGCGGACACCTCGCGCGCGACCGACACCAGGGAGACGACGGCCGTGGCCAGAGAAAGGGAAACGGTTTGCCAGCGCGCCGCGCCCTTCATGGGGTCGCCCTCAGGCGAATGCCCACGCTCGTGTCCTGCGCAGAAACACCGGAGCCCAAAGCCTGAGCTCCGATCGACACCATCACGATGCCCGACGCGGGCGGGGTGACGACATAGTTGTCCGACGTCACTGCGGACAGAAGATCGACGCATTCGACGGCCGGTCCCGCGAGGGTGGGGCAGGCTGGGCACACGCGGTAGACCGTTTCTTCGTTCAGCATGTCGATCGTTCGCGGCCCGTCGATCCGCAGCGCCATCCAGGTTTGTCCCCTCGCGACGTCCGACGTGGCCCACGCCGTGACGTCACCGCCGCGGGCGTCAATGGGATCGGCCGCGGCCGCCTCGCACGACCAGACGGACTGCGCGGTCTGCTTCTGACCGACGGACAGCGTCCCTGATTCCCCGGTGACGCCGTATCGCCCCGGCCCGACGTGAGCCACCGTCAAAGACCCGCGCGACGACTGCGGCAGGTTCGGTAGGTCCGGGCCGTCGATCAGCGCGTTGTTGCACGCGGACGGGAACACGAACTGCCCGCCGCCGCTGGTAAGCAGCAGGCGGGACTCCTGCGGCACATCGACGGTGCGGTAGTCTTGCTCGCCGACGAACGATGATGGCGAGCCGTCCAGTGGGAGCGACGGGGCCGCGCAAGGGCACGACGAGCCTGCGAAGCGCGAGCCCTTAAGTTCGATGGCCACGTCGGGGAGCCGACGCCCCCAATACCGTTCGAACTGCAGGGCGAAGATCGCCGGGTCGCTGGTGGTCAGCGATTCGCCGTAAAAGTGAACGAACCGCGCCGTGCCGCCCGTGGCCAGCATCCACGACACGAGCTCCTGTCCGAATCCGTAGTCCGGTCCCTCGACAGCGGCCGGCCATTCGTTGGGCGAGACACCGAATGCGATCTCCGGCGCGATACAGGCGGCGTGCTCGGCGAGTCCCTCGCTGACGACCCGCGCGGGTTCACCAGCGTCCGCGAACAAGCCGTGGACCAGCTCGTGCTCGAAGAAGGGAATGTACGCGTACACCGAGCGCCCGAGCGTGCAAGCGCCAGCGCTCGGGCACGGCGAGCTCGCCATGAAATCGTCATGATCGCGGAACAGGTAATAGTCGATGACGCCCGACTCGATTCCATAGAAGTCGTCGATCTCCGTTCGATGACGTTCGAGCCGGTCCATGATCCCGGGGTCGAGTACCACGTCTGCGCGAGCGTGGTAACGGAAGTGCGCAGACGTCAGCTCCTGGCCATCGGGCAAGCCGGAGCAACCACCTCCCAGAATGACTGCCAAGATGACGGATCGCGCTCCGGGGAAACGGGCACCTCGGTTCATTTCCGCCGGGTGCAATATACTCAAAGCGCGCACGAGCTCGCCCGCGCGTTCTCGCAAGCCGCCGCGCTCGCCGGCGCGCGCTTTCTGCAAGGCCGCTACGTCCGCCGCGTCGTCGTCGAGCGCGGCGTCGCGACCGGCGTCGAGCTCGACGGCGAGGTCGTCCAAGCGGGCGCCGTCGTCGTCGCCGCCGGCAGCTGGTCGGGCCTCGTCGAAGGCGCCGGCCTGTCGTCGCACGTCATCCGCCCCGCGCGCGGTCAGCTGGTCTCGATCGAGACGCGCCCACCGATCTTCCGCCACGTCGTGAGCGTCCACGGCCGCGGCTACCTCGTCCCGCGCCCCGACGGCACCGTCATCGCCGGCAGCACCGTCGAGATGGCCGGCTTCCGCAAAGAGGTCACCGTCGGCGGCCTCGCCCAAATCCTGACCCTCGCGCGCGCCCTCGTCCCCCGCGCTCGCCGAAGCCCCCGTGACGTCGAGCTGGTCGAACTTCCGCCCCTACACCGAAGACCATCTCCCCGTCCTCGGCCTCACCCCCGTGCGCGGCCTCGTCCTCGCGACCGGCCATTACCGTAACGGCATCCTGCTCGCGCCCGTCACCGCGGAAGCGACCGCGGCGCTCGTCGAAACCGGCGCGAGCCCGATCGACCTCGCGCCGTTCTCGGTCACGCGTTTCGGGTGACGTCAGCGCGTGAGCGCGACTGAGAGAAGCGCGCCCGCGCGCTTCCAGAAGAAGAAGTCGCTCACGAACCAGGTCTCGGCATAGCGCACGCCCACCGTCGCGACGCACCTGCGCGCGACCACGAACCGCCAGCCGAGCTCCACGCTCGCCTCGATGCCAATCGCCGTGTGCGTGAGCTCGTCCGAGATCGAGAGCCGCCTCGCGGCGCCGCCGGCGTCGACGGCGCCGACGAGGTGGCTCCCCCACGCGCGCTCGACGCCGAGGCGCGCGCTCGCGAGGGCGAGCGAAGCGCCCGGACCGACGTCGGTCACCGGCTCGATGTCGAGACGAAGGCGCAGGCCCCAAGGTGATCCCTCGCGCCGTGCCGTCGCGCCGAGCTGGGCGCCGGCCGCCCATTGCGTGAGCGCTCCCGCGTTTCCGAAGACGGCATCGGCCAGAGCCCCAGCGGACGGCTCGACCCGCCAGCCCGCGCCGGTCGCCGTGGGCAACTCTGCCGACGCAGCTCTTGTCGCCAGCCCTGCGAAGATGAGAGTCGTCGCCAGTGTAATGCACACCGCGCTCACGGGCTCACCCTGAGGCGGACGCCCGCGCTCAGCGGCAACGGGTCGAAGTACGAGGGGTTCATTCTGACCGAAACGAACACGATGCCGGATGCGGGCGGGGTGACGATGTAGTTGTCCGACGTCGCAGTAGAGGCGAAATCGACGCACCCGACGGTTGGACCCGCGCGCGTCGGGCAAGCCGGGCACACCTCGTAGGCGGTCTCGGCGGTCAACATGTCGATCGTTCGAGGCCCCTCGAGCCGAAGCGCCATCCAGGTCTGACCCGACGCAACGTCCGCAGTGGCCCACGCGGTGACGTCTCTGCCGCGAGCATCGATCGGATTGGCCGCGGCGGCCTCGCACGACCAGTCGGACTGCGCGGTCTGTTTCTGCCCGATGGACACCGTCCCAGAAAATCCAATGACACCGTATCGACCGGCGCCGACGTGGGCCACGGTCAGAGATCCGGACGAGGGCGGTCGATCGGGCAGATAGTACGGTCCGTCGACGAGCGCGTTGGCGCACGCGTAAGGGTACACGAGCTGTCCTCCGCCATTTCTGAGCTCGAGGCGGCTTTCCTGTGCGACATCGACGGTTCGGTAATCTTGCCTTGCGGTGAACGACACCGCCGACCCGTCCGCCGGAAGTGCGGGGGCCGTGCAAGGACAAGACGAGCCCGCGAACCGCGCGTCCTGAAGCTCGCCGGCCACGTCGGCCAGTCGGTGTCCCCAGAACCGCTCGAACTGTAGAGCGAAGACCGCCGGGTCGCGGGTCGTCAGCGAGTCGCCGTAGAACCGCACGAAGCGCGTGGGGCCCCCGGTGGTCAGCATCCACGACACGAGTGATTCCCCGAAGGCGTAGTCTGGGCCCTCGACGTTTCCTGGCCACTGCTCGGGGACGCCGCCGCCGCCCAACTCCGGCTGGATGCAGGCGGCGTACTGTGCGAGCCCCTCCTGGACGACTAGTGCCGGCTCACCCGCATCCGCGAACAAGGCGTGGACCAGCTCGTGCTCGAACAAGGGAGCGTACGCGTAGACCGAGCGCCCGTTCGTGCAACCGCTAGAGGGGGGACATGGCGAGCTCGCTGTGAAGTCGTCTCGATCTCGATAGAGGTAGTAGTCGATGGGACCCGACTCGACGCCATAAAAGGTGTCGATCTCCGTTCTGTGACGTTCGAGCCGCTCCATGATCCCAGGATCCAGGACGGCGTCGGCGCGCGCATGGTAACGAAAGTGCGGCGACTCGAGCTGTTGACCGTCGGGGAGGTCGCCACAACCTCCTAGCAACGCGGCCAGGACGCCTACCAGGACGCTAAACGTCCAGGGCGAGAACGCTCGCGTGGGCTCGAGTGGGATCATCGCAGTTGCACGAGCTGCGCAACACTCCGGAGGCGATCACTCTTCATCAATGGCGAAGCCCCAATATACGCGACTCGAATGCGCGTGCCGGCGCTGCGAAGGGCGCCGGCATGCTCGTCCGAGCTTACAGGATCTCGATGGCGGACACGGTCGCCGCGTCGAGGCTAGCGCTGAACGAGAGCACGTACTGGCCCGCGCTGTTCGCCGTGAGCGTGCACTCCCAGATGTAGGCATGGTTCATGCCGACCGTTGCAAAAAGATCCAAGTTGGAAATTTGGGTGATTCCGTTGACCATGACGCTGAACTTGCGCTTGTTGGGGGCGTTGTTGACCGGGTTTGTCTCGGCGAAGTGCAGCCGGACCAGGTGGCTCGATCCTGCGGTGAAGCCCGGAATCGTGTACGTGAACGGAGTGCCGTAGTGCTGGCTCTGGTAGACCTCCATGGGCGCTGGGTTGATGGCGCCCGCGAGGTCGATGACACTGGTGCGCGTCTTCTGGGCGCCGCCCGACACATCCTTGTCGGCGACGAAGTTCCCGATGGCTGTCGTGGTGCCAGTGCTGATCTGGACGCCGCCCGCGCTACCCGAGTCGCCGTACGACGTGCCCGAGAGGTTCATCGAGACGTGTGCCTTCGAGACGCCTAGGGGACTGTTGCCGTAGAGGATCGGAACGTCGACCAAGGAGCTGAAAGTGAACGGGGCCGAACGGAGCGCACCCGTAAACTTTTCCGCGCCGGTTGGTTGGACGAATGTCATCGGTCCAGCGACGCCATCGACGGAGGCTGACACCCGGAAGCCGGGGCCCGTCGGATCGAGCGTGTTGTCCGCGCGGAATCCATTCGTGCCCGCGCTCGAAAATGTGATGTTGCTGAACGACAGGCCATTGACCGTGATCGAATTCAACCCGAGCCAGAAATCCTTGATGGCGTACGGGCGACACAGCTCGCCGTTTGGATCACATCGGTACGTGACGACTATATGGCCGCCTGCCGTCGTCGGCGTAATGTTCTGTCCTGCGACGGTGATGGGAACCGCGGTCCCAGACGGGATGCCGTACGTCATGTCGTTCGCTGTCAGTGGCGACGTCGTCGCGCACGAACCGCTGTGTCTCGTGAAGGAAGCTGACGTTATGCGACCGCCGACGAGCGGCTGGTGTGCGCTGTCAAGGAGGGTGTTGCAGAGGCCGATGCCAGCTCCCGAGGAGCCTTCCAAACACTGAGTTCGTGTCCCGCTCGTCACTGTCGACGAGAGCTGAGCGCACGTATTTTCGCTGGTCACGTTTTGACACTCTCGACCCGTGTTCGTACAAGTCAGGTCAAAGTTGCTTGGTGAGGTCTGCGGGTTGCAAAACGCCGGATCGGTCGGTACGGCATCGCTTGTCGGGGTCGACGTGCAGTTCGCATACGGGATCGTCGGCAGACCGGCGTTTTTGCAGAAGTTGGTACACGCGTCTACGGCGTTCTTTCCGCAGGAGATCGCTTTGAAGTCCACATGTTGAGTGGTCGCGCAGACGTTGCTCGCATTGAAGGTGAGGCAGTCGTCGCGAACGACGTGACACATCGAGGCCACGGTGGTCGTTCCGGGGCAGACGTCGCCGAGGACCTTTTTCCATCGGAGCAAACCTTGAAAAGGCTGCAACCAGCGCTCGATAGAGCGAACGCTGATGTAACTATCGCCAGAAGTGCGTTCATTGATCGGCTCATGAAGGTCTCCAGTGTTGGACTAAACGACGCGCGGTGATTCATTGTCGTCGTTGAGAGCGCTATCAATGATCGGAGGCGCCATCAATCACCCCGGGGGGTGAGACGCGTGACAGAGCCTCGCGTAGAACGCGGCCGACCGCTTCAAGCAAGCGAGCATCTCCTGTCTTTTGCAGAAGATGCCGGCAATGGGTTCGCATAGTCTCCAGCGCGCAGCCCAGGACTCCGGGAAGTGTGTCTCGGCTTTCGCCGAGGCACGCATTGAGTAGAAGTCGCGTTTCGGAGGCGGAGAGTCCGTACCGGTCCTCCCAGGCACCGATGGTCGGCGCTAGAAGGGTTGGCAGATCGGTGGCTACGTCCATGAGGGACACCCGGAGAAGCTGACGAGCTGCCCTGGTCGGAAGGGTCCTTCGATTCGTTGCGCGGGCATTCGTGTGGTCATCGACCGCGGCGACACCGGGTTGGCGTACTGATCGATGCACGCCAACCGATTTGGTCCGGCGAATTCGTGTGCGACTGCGCGAAAGCGTGCTTACGAGCGGTCTCGTCGGTCGTCGAGGGTGTCGCGCTCGTCTTGTTCGCCGCCGCGTTCGGTGATGTCGGCGGTGGTGACGGCGGCGGTGCCGAACTTCGAGGTGATGCGGTCGAGGGTGCGGTTGAGCGCGTCGCGCGGGCTCGGGGGCGGCGCGAACAGCGAAGGCTGCGCGGCGTCGACGGGCTCGAGGCCGTGGACCGAGACGCCGGTGAGGCGAACCGCGATCGCGGGCGCGTTCTTTTCCAACAGCTCGGCGACGACCTGAAACAGCGTTTGGCCGTCGTCGGTCGGGGCGTCGAACGTCGCTTGGCGCGTGACGATCTTGAAGTCGGTCAGCTTGAGCTTGAGCTGGACGCCACGCGCACGGACGCCGGCGCGGCGAAGACGGCGGGCAACGCGCAGCGCTTGCGCGTGCAAGTGCGGGCGCAGCGCCGCGACGCCGCGCAGGTCCTCGTCGAAGGTCTCCTCGGCGCCGATGCTCTTGGCGTCGCGATCGGGGACGACGGGACGGGAATCCAAGCCGCGGGCGAGATCGGCGAAGTGCAGCCCTGACGGGCCGAGGCGGCGCTCGAGCATGGCCGCCTCGCGCGCGAGATCACCGATGGTCGCGATGCCGAGCAGCTTCAGGTGCTTCTCGGTCTTGGGGCCGACGCCCCACATTCGGTTCACCGGCAGCGGCGCCAGGAACGCCGCGCTCGTGCCGGGCGGCACCTCGTGCTGGCCGTTGGGCTTCGCGAAGTCCGACGCGATCTTGGCCACGAACTTCGCGTCGGCGATGCCGGCCGAGGCGGGGAGGGCGAGCTCGTCGGCGATGCGCTTGCGAAGGTGCGCGGCGATCTCGCCGGGCGCGCCGAAGAGCCGCGTCGACGCCGTGACGTCGAGGAACGCCTCGTCGAGCGACAAGCCTTCGACCAGCGGGGTCACCGACGCGAGGATGTCGAACACGCGCTCGCTGGCGTCGGCGTAAGCGCGCATGCGCGGCGGCACGACGACGGCGTCGGGCGCGAGGCGCAGCGCGCGCGCCATGGGCATCGCGCTGCGCACGCCGAAGGGCCGCACCTCGTACGAGGCCGCGAGCACGACGCCGCGCTGAGCGTGGCCGCCCACGATGACGGGCCGGCCGCGCAGCTTCGGATCGTCGCGCTGCTCGACGGACGCGTAGAACGCGTCCATGTCGAGGTGAATGATGGCGCGGGGCGAGGCCGCCGCGCCGCCGCCGTCACTCGTCGGAGGACGCGCCCTTGTCGTTGCCTTCGCTCTTGTCCCCACCGCCCGCATTCCCGCCGCTGTCGCCGCCGCTCGAGGCCGCGCCCGCGTCACCCGCGTCCTCGTCGTCGGCCTTCTTCTTCTTTTTCTTCTTCTTGCGCGGCGCGGGCGTCTCTTCTTGCGAGGGCGGGGCCGCGCCCGGCGCGACGCCGCCGAAGGTGTAAGCCGCGCCGATCGTGATGCCCCAGTACTGGTCGGTGGCGCCGCCGGCGACCTGGTTGACGGGCGTCGCCTTCGACGGATCCGTCGAGCCGGCCGGGTAGTTGATGTCGCCGGTGCTCTGGCCCGCGACGAACTGGCCGTTCGACGAGTTCATCGTGAAGAAGTAGCGCTTCATGTCGACGCCGATGCGCAGGTCGATCGAAGGCGCGACCTGGTAGCCGATGGTGGCCGTCGCGTCGATGCCAGCCACCTTGAGGAACGGGAAGTAGCCGTGGTCGTTCAGGGCCTGCGCGCCGTAAGCGATCTGGAGCGGCTTCGTGCCGCCTTGGTTCAGAACGTCGCGGTAGGCGGCCGAGATGGTGAAGGTCAGGCCGGGCGAGAGCTGGAAGTGGCCCTCGGCGCCGACGCGCAGGTAGAGGTAGATGACGTCGGGGATGTCGAGGGCGCCGCGATCGATCGTGTCCGTCGACTTGAACTTGAAGGCGTGCTCGCCGCCGCCCGCGAGGAGAGCGAGCTCGTTCTGGCCGAACGTGAGGCGCCCGCGCAGGCCGCCGTTGACGTCGTAGGCCTGCGTGCCGACGGTGCCGCCGTCCGCGGGCACCGTCGTGCCGCCGAGGAGCATCGAGCCACCCTTGACGTTCGAGGCCACACCCACGGCGTACTCGAGGTTGAGCTCGGCGCCGAACGCGGCGGCGAGCTCACCCGTGACGAAGGCGGCCGGGTACGCCACGAGGTTCAGCGCGAGGGCCGGGCCGAGCGTGAGGTTGTACTGGCGAAGGACGCGGTAGTAGTCCTGGTTGTAAGACAGGCTGCGCGAGAAGCCGACGAGGCCGACCTGGAGGTCGAGCGCGCGCGGACCGACCTCGCCCGTGGTCTCCGTCGGCGCGGGGGCGGACTTCGTGGCGGTCGCGTCGGCCGACGAGTCAGACGCGGCGGGGGGCGCCTCGCCGCTCGCGGCGGCCTCGCTGCTCGCGGCGGCAGGCTTGCTGTCGTTGTCGTTGGCGGGCGCCTGCACCTCTTCCGACTGGGCGGCGGGCGCGGGGGCCGCGGCCGGCTTCTTCGAGCCGGCGGGCGCGCGACCGCGCTCGACGGCCGAGCCGAGCCGGCGCGAGAAGTTCTCCTGAACGTCGCTCGCCATCTTGCCGACGTTGGCTCCCGCGAAGGCGCCTTCGCCGATCACCGAGCCGTCGGCGCCGTTGCGGATGGTGATCTTTGCCTTCTTCTTGCCAACCTCGCCCGTGACGAACGCCGAGATCGCGAGATCGCGGGCGACCGTCTTGAACGAGTCGTTCGAGTCGAGCTCGACGCCCGCCGCGTGCGCCGAGCCGTCGATGTCCTTGACCCCGACGACGTCGTAGCCGTCGTTCGCCAGCGCCGAGAGCACCGCGCGGCGAACGACGTTCTCCTGCGGCCCGTCGAAGCGCGGCACGCCGACGCGCTTCTTCTCGGCCGCCGCCGTCCCCGACCACCCCAACGCGACCACGGTGAAGACCGTGAGAACTGCAAACGTGATTCGTGACGAGGACGAGGCAGATCTTCTCATTGAGTCAGAGGCTCCGAGCGGGGGTTCGGGAGACGGCTTCGGCTATTGGGCGGCGAGCGCCGTGGTGAACTGCCTGAAGCAGGCAACGTCATCGGACGTCGGCGGCGCCGCGCCGGCGAACGGCATGAAGAGACCGCAGGGAGGCGTCATCTGGAGCTTTTGGATGAAGAGACCGTCGCCCGTGGCGCTCTTCGCGATGACGTAGGGGATGCCCTTGCCCATGCACATGGACTGGAACGTGGACCCGCCGCCCTTGGGCTGGACGCCAACGAGGTTCGACATCCAGTTGCCCGTCATCGAGAAGTTGGCGGACGAGCCTTTCGAGTCGTGGCAGCCGCTCATCGCGCAGTTGTACTTGGCGATGGCCGCCGCCAAGCACGTGGGCGGCGTGAAGGTGCCGCCGCCACCGGTCGTGCCGCCCGTCGCGGCCATGCCGCCGGTTCCGGTCGTGCCGCCGGTCGGCGTCGTGGTCCCGCCGCCGCCGGTCGTGCCGCCGCCACCGGCGGGGAACTGGCTCGTGTCGAGCGAGCCGGGGCATCCGGTCAAAGTCGAAGCGAGTGCAATCGTACCAAGGGCGATCAGGAGCAGGGGGCCCTTGGAGCGGCCGACGGAAACTACGCGCGTCATTGGTCCCTCCAGTGTCGTCGGATACCATGAAGTCCGACCGTTCGAAAGCGGTTCCAGGTAAAAAACAGCGGGTCAATCTACGAAAAATCTGCGTGGCGAGTCGATCGAGACGGTCGGGAATCTGTGCATTGACGGCGTCGTCGCTGCACCGAATCCGAGAGTCGACGCGCGAACCGGCTGCAGCAGGCAACCAGCTCAGGCGCCCGTCATCTTCTTCGCGTCGAGCAGGCGCCCCAGCTCGTCGGCGGGCAGCACGGCCTTCTCGAGGCACAGCGCACGCACGGTCTTGCCCGTCGCGATCGCCTCACGCGCGAGCGCGGCCGCGGCGTCGTAGCCGATGCGCCCGGCGAGCGCCGTCACCATCGCCGACGACAGCTCGACGAACGACAGGCAGCGCGCCTCGTCGGCGACGAGGCCATCGACACAACGGGTGGCGAACAAGCGCGCCGCGTTCGCGAGCAGCGCGACGCTCGACAGGAAGTCGTGGGCGATGACGGGGATCATGGCGTTGAGCTCGAAGCTGCCGCCGGCACCCGCCCACGCGATCGTCGCGTCGTGGCCCACGACCTGCGCGCACACCATGACCATCATCTCGGCCATCACGGGGTTCACCTTGCCGGGCATGATCGAGCTGCCGGGCTGCAGGTCGGGCAGGTGGACCTCGCCGAGCGCGCCGCGCGGGCCCGAGCCCAGCCAGCGGACGTCGTTGGCGATCTTCGTGAGGCTCACCGCGGCCGAGCGCAGCGCGCCCGAGGCCTCGACGAGCGCGTCGCGTGCCGCGAGCGCCTCGAACAGGTTCGGCGCCTGGCGGAACGGCAAACCCACGGCGCGCGCGACGCGCTCGATGACTTGGGGCGCGAACGCCGGGTCGGCGCCGAGGCCCGTGCCGACGGCCGTGCCGCCGAGGGGCAGCTCGTGCAGCGCGCCCGTGGCCGCGCGCACGCGGCGGACGGCGTTCGTCACCATCTGCGCGTAGCCCGAGAACTCTTGCCCGAGGCGCACGGGCACGGCGTCCATCAAGTGCGTGCGCCCGAGCTTGACGATCGGGTCGAACGCGCGCGCCTTCTCCTGCAACGACGCTTCGAGCTGCGCGAGCGCCGGCAGCAGGTCGCGCTCGACCGCCTCGGCCGCCGCGACGTGCACCGCCGTCGGGAACACGTCGTTCGACGACTGGCCTTTGTTGACGTGATCGTTCGGGTGGACGGGCTTCTTCTTGCCGGGCGGCTCGCCGAGGATGACGTTCGCGCGGTTGGCGATGACCTCGTTGGCGTTCATGTGGCTCGACGTGCCCGAGCCGGTCTGGAAGATGTCGACGGGGAACTGATCGTCGTGCGCGCCCTCGGCGACCTCGCGCGCGGCGGTCAGGATCGCGTCGGCGAGACGCGGCTCGAGCGCGCCCGCGTCGCGGTTCACCTCGGCGGCGGCCTGCTTGATGAGCCCGAGCGCGCGCACGAGCGGGCGGGGCAGGCGCCACCCGCTCACGGGAAAGTTTTCCACCGCCCGCTGCGTCTGCGCGCCCCACAGCGCGTCCGCCGGCACGTCGACGGGCCCGAGCGAATCGGTCTCTTTCCGCGTCGAGGTCACGAGTCCAGAGCATAGGCTGTTCGGCGCGGCTTCGCCGCGACGAACAGCGGGTGGTAGGGGGGACGCAGAGGCGCCCTGAGGCCCTCGGCGAGAGCGTGGCGCACAGGGCGCTGGGCGGTCCCCCCTATTCTTCGAACAAGGCGTCTTCGGTCATGTCCTGCGCGCCCGCTTCGAGGCGCGCGCCCGACAGCTCTTCCGTCGTCTTGCGCAGGCGATCGGCCAGCACCTGCGTGAAGGCCCACAGCAGCTTCACCGACAGCTGCGGCTCCTTGCGGATGATCTCGTAGAAGTCGCTGCGCTTGAGGCCGAGTAGCCGCGAGCGCTCTTCGGCCGTCGCGCTCGCCGAGCGCGGCTGTCGGCGATCGACGAGCGCCATCTCGCCGATGTGCGCGCCCGGCATGAGGTGCGTGATGAACGCCTCGTTCTTGTGCAGCCGGATCTTGCCGCGCAGGAGGATGAACATCTCGTCCCCCGGCGTGCCCTCGCGGATGATCTCTTCGCCTGGCGCGAACTCGCGCACCGTCGTGACGTTGAGGACGCGCAGGATCTCCTTGTAGACGAGGTGCCGGAACAGCGGCATGCGCCGCAGGACCTCGACCTTGCGCGCGAGCTCTTCCGCGCGATCGGCCGCGACCGCGCCGTCGACGCGCACGACGACCGCCGTGATGTTGTCGTGGCCCCCGCCCGCGTTGGCGTGGTCGACCAGACGCTGCGGCAGCCCTTCGATGTCGTCGCTCTTGAGGAACTCGAGGATCTGCTCCTCGGTGAGGTAGGCGTGCAGCCCGTCCGAGCAGATCAGGAACTTGTCCCCCGGCAGGATCTCGAAGTCGATCGTGTCGCCCTGGACCGTCTCGTAGACGCCGACGGCGCGCGTGACCGCGTTCTTGTAGGCCTTGTAGGGGGAGTCGTCGAGGTTCTCGCGCGTGATGCGGCCGCGGCGGATGAGCTCGTTGATGAGCGAGTGGTCCTCGGTGAGCTGCACCACCTGGCCCGCGCGCAGCATGTAGATGCGGCTGTCGCCGACGTGCGCGATGAACCCGCGGTCGCCCGCGATGAGCAGGGCCGACGTCGTCGTGCCCATGCCGCGCTTGTCGGGGTCTTTTTGCCCTTGCTGGTAGATCGTCTGGCCCGCCGTCTGGACGGCGTGCTCCATCACCGTGAGGATCTCGTGCGGGCGGACCGCCGGGTCGTTTCGGTTGTAGCGCTCGATGACGTCCTTGTTCGCGTCGATCGAGTTGCGGAGCTCGTTCACCGCCAGGTGCGAGGCCACCTCGCCCGACGCGTGCCCGCCCATCCCGTCGGCCACGGCGAAGAGCGAGAGCTTCTTGTCGACGAGGAAGTTGTCCTCGTTGACCTCGCGTTTCCTCCCGACGTCGGTGGCGGCCCAGAAGGAGAGCTCCATCGCGAGAACTGTACCGGAATCGCGAGCAAATACGATAGGCTTGACAGCCCCGTCTGCGCTGTTAG
The DNA here is from genome assembly GCA_035549075.1 of Polyangia bacterium. Lineage (GTDB taxonomy): Bacteria > Myxococcota_A > Polyangia > Fen-1088 > Fen-1088 > DASZFV01. The sequence goes on from DASZRT010000043.1 coordinate 18,706, forward strand.
ATAAGACCGTCCCCGGCACGCCCGGGACACGCGATCGGGGATCGTCTAACGGCAGGACGCCAGACTCTGGATCTGGCTATCAAGGTTCGAATCCTTGTCCCCGAACTGCAGAAAAACTGAATAGCGGCCCCATGGTCTAGCGGTTAGGACGACGCCCTCTCACGGCGCAAACTCGGGTTCGATTCCCGATGGGGTCACAGGAAATTTCGGCGCTAAGCGATCGAGTTTTCTAAGCGAACTCGAATCCGCAGGGAAGGGCGTTTCCAGGTTTTGCCCGCCCTTTGCCCAAGCGGCCGAGCAACGCGAAATTTTGGTCGTCCTCTCGATCGGTAATGCTCGATCGAAGGAGGTACCGACGATGAGGGAGACGAGCTGGCGCTGTACATCGACGACCTGGTGTCGAAGCACGAAGAGATCACCGTTGGCGTCCATTCGCCGCGCTCGAAGCCGATCGACGATCCCGCGCATCGGACTCACCCTTGGCGACCGCCGGCCCGAGCACGCGCGCGGACGCGTCCCCCGCGTTCCGTAGTGGCCGCCCTTCACAGCGACGCCGCGAGGGCGCGTAGGACGGCCGCCGGATCGCGTTCGATGACGTCGCCGTGGGAGACCACGATTCGGCGCAGGTCGGGGATCGTGGCCCAGCGTTCGAGGTCGGACTTGAACGCGGGGCGGTCGCTGATCGAAAGGGCGGCGGTGATCTTGGGGATCCTCGGGCCGTCGCCCGTGAACCCGATGGCGTGAAACGCCAGGCCGCCCAAACCTGGGCGATCGGCGACGTTCCAAATGACCTCGTTCACGACGACCGTCGTGCCGCCGGGGCTGGTGACGACGAGCGCCGCCTCGCGGTCTTTCGTGCCTGCGACGACGACGAATCGGACCGACGGATCGCCGAAGTCGGGCGAGGTCTCGTCGACGACGGCGACCTCGGCCACCTTGGTTCGGGCGCCGGGCGGCGCGACGACGCGAATGTCGGGATAGCGCGCCTTCCAAATCGCGAGGTCCTTGCGGTGCCTCTCGTTGGGGACCACCAGAAAGGCGGGCCGTCCCCACGCCTCGAGCGACCGCATCTCGGCCTCCGCGAGGGCGATGGCGCTGAACACGACGAGGCGCCCGTCCACGAGGCGCGCCACCGTCATGCGACGGGTGAACGTGCCGAGCGGCATCGAGATCTCGCCGACGACGGTTCGCAGGTTCTCTTCGAGGGCGATCACCGGGCCGTGCGGTAGCACGGTCCATTCTTTGAAAAGTCCGCGCGCCATCGGCTCGTGCGCAAAATCTGGGTTCGCCCGAGAGCTTGTCGAGGGGCCATGCGCCTCGCGCGCGGTCGTCGACGGACGGTCAGGTTGGCCCGTTGCCCTCGACGAGGCGAGTGACGAAGGCGAGGTCGAGCGGCTTGACGATGTGGTTGTCGAAGCCCGAAGCGAGCGAGCGCGAGCGATCGCTGTCTTGTCCGTAGCCCGTGATGGCGACGAGCCGCAGGCCTTCGGGCATCTCGGCGAGACCACGGATCGCGCGCGCGAGCGCGTAGCCGTCCATCAGGGGCAAGCCAATGTCGAGGAGACCGATGTCGGGCCGAAAGGTCCGGGCCCGTTCGAGGCCCGAGGGCCCGTCGTGCGCGACCTGCACCTCACAGCCCAGGTCCTCGAGGAACTCCGCGAGCGTCGACGCGGCGTCTTCGTTGTCGTCGACGACGAGGATGCGCTTGCGGGCGCGGGCCTTGCGGGCCGCGGGAGGCGGCGCCGTTGCGCTCGCGCCGTCGCGCGACGGTGGAGCGTCCACGAGGCCGAGCGCGAGCGGCAGCTCGACGACGAACTCGCTCCCTCGCCCCGTTCCCTCGCTGCGCGCCTCGACGGTGCCGCCGTGCAGCTGAACCAAGCTGCGGACGATCGTGAGGCCGAGCCCCAGCCCGCCGCGCGATCGGTCGAGCGCCTGCGGTTGCTGGACGAAGCTGTCGAAGATCGCCGCGACCATCTCGGGCGCGAGGCCGATGCCGCGATCGAGCACGCGCAGGCGGACCTTCGCGCCCACGCGCTCGGCGATGATGCGGATCGACGCCTCGGGATCGCTGTACTTCGAGGCGTTCGTGAGGAGGTTCGAGACGACTTGCGCCAGCCGATCGGCGTCGCCGTCGACCACCAATCCTCGCACGGGCACCTCGAGATCGAGCCGCTGCCGCCGCTCGACGATGATGGGAGACGCGAGCTCGACGCCCCGCAGGACGAAGGCCGACACCTCGACGAGCTCCTTCCGCAGCTCGAGCTTGCCGCGCGTCACGCGCGACACATCGAGGAGATCGTCGACGAGCCGCACGAGGTGCGAGACCTGCCGCTCGATGATCGAGAGCTCGCGTCCCGAGACGCCGCGGAGGCGCAAGAGCTGGACGGCGTTGTGGATCGGCGACAGGGGGTTGCGTAGCTCGTGACCGAGCATGGCGAGGAACTCGTCCTTCGTGCGCGTCGCCGCCTCGGCGCGGTCCTTCGCCGTCACGAGCTCGGCGCGAACTTGCGCGAGCCGGAGCTGCGTCCCGACGCGCGCGACGAGCTCGCGCGCCGAGAACGGCTTGACGAGGTAGTCGTCGGCGCCGGCGCCGAGGCCCACGACGCGCGATTCGTCGCCCGAGCGCGCGGACAAGATGATGACGGGGATGGCGCTCGTGGCAGCGTCGGCCTTGAGGGCGGCCAAGAGGCCGAAGCCGTCGAGGCGCGGCATCATGACGTCGGTCAGCACGAGGTCGACGCCGCCGGCCTTCGCGGCGGCGAGCGCGGCTTCGCCGTCGGGCACGGCGACGACCGTCCAGCGTGGCGACAGCAGCCCGACGATGTAGTCGCGCATGTCGGCGTTGTCGTCGGCGACGACGATGCGCTTCGAGTCGTCGCGCGGCGCGCCCGCGACCGTCGCGACGATCGAGGGCGGGGCCTCGGGCAGCCACCGCGACGCCTCCTCGATGTAGGCGGCCGAGCGCCGCGGCGTGCCGGCGGCGTCGGTCGTCGCGCGGATCCGGTCGCCCGGCAGGTGCTTCGAGCCCAGCGGCAACTTGATCGTGAACGTGGTCCCGTGGCCCGGCGCGCTCTCTGCGCCGATGACGCCGCCGTGGGTGCGCACCAAGTCGTGCACGAGGGCGAGGCCGATGCCCGAGCCTTCGTGCGAGCGTGTTCGCGCGCCTTCGACGCGGTGGAAGCGCTCGAACAAGCGCGGCAGCTCCTCGGACGCGATGCCGATGCCGGTGTCGCGAACCGACACGACGACCTCGTCGCGCTCGGCCCGCAGCGCCACCTCGATCTCACCCTCGAAGGTGAACTTGAAGGCGTTCGACAGGAGGTTGAGGACGATCTTCTCCCACATCTCGCGATCGACGAAGACGGGCGTCGACAGCGGCTCGCAGCGGAGCACGAGCTTCAGCCCGGCGCGCGCGATCGTCGACTCGAACATGCCCGCGAGCTCGGTCGTCAGCTTCGAGAGGTCCGTCGCTTGGAAGTTCGGCTGCACGCGCCCAGCTTCGATGCGCGAGAAGTCGAGCAACCCGTTCACGAGCCGCAGGAGGCGCAGCTCGTTGCGGTAGACGGTGTCGAGCGCCGCGCCGCCGAGCGTGCCGGCCTCCGACGCCAACGCGTCCTCGGTGGGCCCGATCATGAGCGTGAGCGGCGTCCGAAACTCGTGGCTGACGTTGCTGAAGAAGTCGGTCTTGGCGCGGTTGAGCTCGGCCAGCGCCTCGGCGCGCTTGATCTCCACCTCCAACGCGTTCGCGCTCGCGACGACGGCCGCGACCAGCGAGGCCGCGCGCTCCGCGAACCCTCGGTACTCGTCGTCGATGGCCCGCCGCGGGTTCGCGCCCAGGACGAGGAACCCGCCGACCTTGTCGCCGACGATCATGGGCGCGACGAGCGCGCTGTCGGCAGCCTCGGGCCACGCACCACCCGGGAACGCGACGCCGAAGCGCTCGGCGAGGTCCGCCTGCACCTGCACGCGTCGCGAGGCGCGCGCCTCGGCGAGCGGCCAGAGCGAACCGGCCGCCGTGACGTCGATCGATCGCGGAAAGCCGGGCGATCCCGCCTGCACGCCGCTGAGGCCGGCGAGCCGAGCGGCTCCGTCCTGGTCGCACAAGTACAGCGCGCAGAACGGGACGTCGCGCGCGCCCCCGCCCAGGGTGGCCGCCGCGCGCGCGCACGCCTCGTCCGCCGACTCGGCGCCGGCGATGCTCGTGGAAAGGCCGCGCAGCAGCTGCGCGCGGCGCTCGCTGATCACGCGAAACGTCGTCTCGATGACCGCGTTGAAGACGCCCTCGACGCGGCCGCCTTCGCCGCGAATGGGCGTGAACGTGAAGTTGAAGTAGCACTCCTCGACGTAGCCATGACGATGCATGGGCAGGAGGCCGTCCTCGGAGTAGGTCGCCTCGCCCTTGGTCATGACCTGCTCGAACATCGGGCCGATCGTGTCCCAGATCTCCGGCCACACCTCCCGCGCCTCGCGCCCGAGCGCCCACGGGTGCTTGCTGCCGGGGATGGGGCTCCACGCGTCGTTGTAGAGCAGCGCCAGCGCCGGGCCCCAATAGATGGCGATCGGGAAGCCGGAGCCGAGGCAGATGCTCAGCGCCGATCGCAAGCTCTGCGGCCAGCCGTCGACCGGCCCGAGCGGGGTGTCGGTCCACGCGGTCGTTCGCATCCGGTGGCCCATGTCGCCGCCACCACCGAGCACGCCGTCGATCAGCCCTGAGGAAGCGAGCGCGCCCGACGCTTCGTGTCTGCCGTTCGACATCCGAACTACCCCGTACTCTTAGGCCGACTCCCGAGCCGTGCAAGGGCAGAGCCCCAAGAATGGGCGGTCCCACGCCGACGGCGTCCACGGCCCTTGCCGCCCGGATCACAAGCGCTGCAGGATCATCTCGGCCATGTCTTCGATCGTGGCGCTGCCCGCCGAGAGATCGGCTTCGACGACGGCTCTGGGCATGCCGTAGACGACGCACGAGGACTCGGCCTCGGTCAGCGTGCGGCCCTGGGCGCGGTGGATGGCGCGGGCGCCTTCGACGCCGTCGCTGCCCATGCCGGTGAGCACGACGCCGAGGACGGCCGGACCGAGGGCGACGGCGGCGCTCTCGAAGAGGACGTCGACGGACGGGAGAAACGGCGACGCCGTCCGGAGGGGATCGAGATGGGTCGTGAGCCCGCGCGCGCCGGAGCGCACCCGCAGGTTGATGCCTCCGCGCGCGATCACGACGCTGCCGGCCGTGAGCGCGGCGCCCTCGGACGCCTCGAACACGCGCAAGGCGCAGGCATCGTCGAGCCGCTTCGCGAGCGCATCGGTGTAGCCCGCGGGGATGTGCAACGCGACGGCGACGGGGCAGGGCAAGTCGCCCGGCAACGCCGTGAGCAACCGCGTGAGGGCCTGCGGGCCGCCGGTCGACGTCCCGACGACGATCAAGCCGACCCGCCCGGCGATCCTCGGCAAAGGCTTGGGCGCCTGCGCAGGGGGGACGAGCCTTCGATGGGACGCACCCGCGGAGAGGACCTTCGCCACGAGCTCGCTCGACATCTCGTACAAACGATCGGTCGCGAGCGCCGTCGGCTTCTGGACGAGATCGACGGCGCCGTTCTGCAGCGCTTCGATGCCGAGCGCGCTGTCGCCGTCGGAGATGCTGACGATGACGACGCGCGGGCCCCCTTCGGCGGGCAGGGCGCGCAACACGCCGAGGCCGTCGAGGTTCGGCATGATGAGGTCGAGCGTGACGACGTCGGGCGCGAGCTCGGCGATCTTCTCGAGCGCCTCGAGCCCGTCGCGGGCGACGCCGACGACCTCGATGTCGGCGCTCACCGACAGCGTCTCGCGCAGCACCTTCCGGGCGAAGGCCGAGTCGTCGACGACGAGCACGCGGAGCCGCCGGGCCGCGGTCATGTCACTTTCCTGTATAGGAAGACGCCGCTCTGCTCCTCGCAGCGCAGCGGCGTGCCGAAGCGGAGCAACGATTCCGAGACGCCCACGAACAGCGCGCCATCGACGTTGAGCCTCGCCGCGAGGCGATCGACGACCCGACGCGTGGTCTCCTCGTCGAAGTAGATGAGGACGTTGCGGCACAGGATCACATCGAAGGTGCCGAGCGCGGCGACGGCGCCGTCGTCCATGAGGTTGATCCGGCGCCAGTCGACGGCGCTCGTGAGATGGGCGTCGAGGACGACCGCGCGCTCCTCGACCCTCAGCCAGGCCGCCGCGAACGTGGGGGCCTCGGCGCGCAGCGAGCGGCGGTTGAAGCGACCGGTGCGGGCGCGCGCGAGGGACGCTTCGCTGATGTCGCTCGCGACGAGATCGACGTCGCGCAGGATGCCGCGCGCCGCGAGCAGCATCGCGACCGTGTGCGGCTCCTCGCCCGTGGCGCAGGCGGCGCACCAGATGCGAGGCCGCGCGCCTCTCTCGACGAGAGGAACGATGAGCTCGGCGACGGCCGTCTCGAGAGGCGCGAGCTCGCGAAACAGGTAGGTCTCGCCGACGACCAACGCCTCGACGAGGCGATCGAGCTCGACCGAACCACCGGGGTCGTAGCGAAGGAAGTAGTAGTAATCGAGCAGCGACTCGAACCCGGCCTCGAGCGCGCGCGCGCCGACCTTCTCGCCGAAGATCGGCGCTTGGCTGGCGTCGAAGTGCAGGCCGGCCCGCTCGCCCACGAGGGCGCTCAGGATCGAGAAGACCTGCGGAGACATCGGCAGCGGCGGCACGACGAGCTCAGCGCGCGAGCAGCAGAGAGCAGATCTGCCGCACCTCGGCCTCTGGATCCGACGCGGCGGCCGTCTTGAGCGCGGCGATCGCCTCGCGGCTCGCCAGGGCGGCGAGGGCGCTCGCGGCCGCTTTCCGCGCCGCGACGTTGCGCATGCCCATCGCCTGGATCAACGCGGCCGAGGCGTCGGGCCGCCGCATGCGCGCGAGTGCCGAGGTCAACGCGGGCGCCGTTTCGTCGTCGGCCTCCTCGAGCCCGAGCACGAGACCGGCGATGCGGCCCTCCACGTGCAACGACAGCGCCGCCAACACGGGCTCGGTGGCCGCCGCCGTCGAGAGCAAGCTGATGAGCGTGCGGGTCGCGGGACCGCCGGGCATCGCCGCGAGGAAGCCGATCGAGGCCGTGCGCACGCTCTCGTCGGCGTCGGACGCGGCGGCCCGAAACGCGCCCAGGACCGACAGCGAGCGGAACCCGGCCAGCGCCGAGATCGCGACGAGCCTCGTCGCCGCGTCGGGCGAACGGGCGGCGTCGAGGATGAGGGGGAGGGCGTCCGAACGTTGCGCGACGCCCAACCCCACGAGCGCCGCGCGCCGGATGTCGCTGTCGGCGTCGGTGGCCGCGGCGTTCAGCGCCTGCGCCGCGAGCTCACCGCGCAAGCACGACAAGGCTTCGACGGCGGCGACGCGCACCTGCCCCGCGGGATCGGCCAACAGCCGGATGATGGCCTCGGCCGCCGGCTCGAACGCCATCTTGCCGAGCGCCTGGCACGCGTAATAGCGCACCCAAGCGTCGGGATCGCCGAGGCCCTTGAGCAGGTACGCGCTCGCGCGCAGGTCGCCGGCGCATTGACCCAAGCTGCGCATGGCCGCGCCGCGGGTCCGCTCGGGTCCGTCACGTGCCGCCCCGAGCAAGGCTTCGAAGGCGCGCGGATCGTCCATGAACGGCAGGCCCTGCACGGCGGCTTCCTGCACGCGTTCGTCCGGGTCGCGGAGCCCGGCGAGGAAGACGTCGAGCGCGAACGGCGAGCCGAAGTAGCCGAGGATGCGCAGGGCCGCGCGGCGGACGCGGACGTCGGGCGAGCCGGCGGCCTCGATCGTGAGGCGCTCGGTCTCGCGGCTGCCCAACGATTGGATGGCGGCGACCGCGGCGTACGAGACCCGCGGATCGGCATCGGAGAGGAGCGGAAACAACGCGCCCACGGCCGCGACGGCGCCCATGCGGCCGAGGGCCTCGCAGGCGAGGACGCGCACATCCGGATCGGCGTCGCGCAGGCAAGCGACGACGTCGCGGGTCGCGGCGCCGCTCGAGACGAACGGCAGCAGCGCGCGTCGGTGGATGCTGTCGCCGACGCGGATGCCCTGCAGGATCTGCTCCTCGACCTGGGGCCCGAGCTCGCGCAGCGCCGTCGCCGCGGCCTCGGCCACGGGCGGCGCCGCGTCGAGCAGCGCCGTGAGCGCAGACGCCGCCGACGGCGCGCGCGCCACGCCGAGCAGGAAGCAGATCGCCGCCTGCTCGGCCGGATCTCCTTGCGCCAGCGCGAGCATCAGATGGCGGACGACGCCGCCTTCGCTCGAGCCGGCGGCGATCTGACCAGTGACGGCATCGCCGTTCCCCGCACGCTCCAGGTAGCGCTGGTGCAAGTCGGCGAGCGCGACCGCGCCCAGCCGAACGACGGCGCCGGGCGCCTTGGCGACGAGGCGCATGAGCGGCGCGACGGCCGCGAGATCGCCGGTTCGGCCCAGCGCCCGCGCCGCCTCGGTCGCGTACTGGGGCTGGTCGAGCAACGCCGTCAGCGGCGCGACGGCGCGCGGATCGCCGCTGCGGCCCAAGACCTCGATCGCGGGGAACGCACGGAAGAAGTTCCCGCTCTGGACGGCGTCGACGAGCGAATCGACGGCGGCGCGACCACCGATGCGCCCGAGCGCCTCGATGGCCGCCGCGGCGACGTTGTCGTCGGCGTGTCGGCTCAGCGCGATCACGGTCGAGACGGCGGTGGTCGTGCGCCTACGCCCGAGGATCTGCGCGATGTCGGCCAGCACCGGGATCTCGGCGTGCTCGACCATGGCGGCGAGCGCGGCGTCGGCGTCGCCGGTGAAGGCCGAGAGGGCGTCGACGGTGGCGGCGATGCGGCTCTCGCTGTCGCGGCGATGCTCGAGCGCGTCGCAGAGCAGCCCCACGGCGCGTGGTCCGCTCGCGGCGAGGGCGGCGACGACGGCGCGGCGGACGGCCCAGCTGGGGTCGTCCAACATCCCGATGAGGTGGTCGACGCCGCCGCCGCGCGCGAGCCGATCGATCTCTTCGACGCGGCGGAGATCCTCGGGCGAGAACGCGAGTTGGTTCGAGACGACGCTCATGCAGGCTCGATGGGCGGCGGCGACGCGTGCTGGGCCTCGCGCAGCGCCGCGAGATCGGCGGTGAGGCTGTCGATGGCCTCGGTTTGCTGGGCGTTGGCGTTCTTGATCTTGCCGAGGCTCGCGGCGACGGCGCCCACCTCCTTGGCGGCCGCGACCGCGCCCTTGGCGTGTTGTGCGACGGCGGAGACGATCTCTTTGACGTTCGAGCGCATCTCGACGACGGCCTTCGAGATCTGCGCGCTGGCCGTCGCCTGCTCGGTGGCAATGCGCGCGATCGTTCCGACCGAGGCGTTTTGCTTGGTGGCCGTCGCCGCGAGCGAGGTGAGGGCGTCAGCTTGCTCGGTGACGGCGCGTGCCGTCTGCTTGGCGATGCGACGAACCTCGTCGCCCGACCTCGCGAGGACCTCGAGCGCCTTGCCTTGTTCGTTCGTCGCCCTCGTGACCTCGGCCGCGAGCTTCGCGACCTGGCGGGTCGCGACCTCCATCTGTCCCATCGCGCGCGATTGCTCGGTGATGGCCTTCGCGGTCTGGGTCGCGTCCTTCTTGACGCTCTCGAGCGCCGTCGTGATCTCGCCCGCCCCGCGGGCCTGCTCGCTCAACCCCGTGACCATGCGCTGCGACGACGCCGCGACCTCCGTCGCGAGCGTCGTCAGCCCCGTGAGCGTGCGCGTCTGCTCGGCCATCGCCGTGCTCGTCTGCTGCACCACCGTGCGCATGCGCGCTCCGGCTTTGGCGAGCTGTCCGGCGCCCGTTGCCTGCTCGTCGGCGGCGCGCCCAACCTTCTGGATGTTGGCGCCCAGCTGCGTCGTCGTCTTGACGTTCGCGCGGATCGCGCGCGCTTGCTCGCCCGTGGCGTCCTTCGTCTGCTTGGCCATCCGCCGCATTTCGGTCGCGGCCTGGCTCAAGCTCTGGCTCGCGTTCACCTGTTCGGAGGCGGCGCGGGCGACGGCTCGGCCTTCGTCGCTCACGCGGGTCGTGCTCTGCGCGAGGGCTTGAACGGCCAACGTCTGTTCACCGCTCGCGCGCTCGATGTCGGCGACGCCGCGGCTCATGACGTCGATGCCTTGGAGGATGGAGCCGAGGGCCTTCTCGGCGTCGCCCGCGAGGCGCGCGCCCTCGTCGGCGACCTTGAGGCCATCGCTCGAGGCCGTGACGGCGTCGCGCGCCGTGCCCTGCAGCCCGCGCACGATCTTGGCGATGTCGGCGCTCGCCGCGGCGGCGCGGTCGGACAGCGCGCGGATCTCTTCGGCGACGACGGCGAAGCCGCGCCCGTGCTCGCCGGCCCGCGCCGCTTCGATGCTGGCGTTGAGCGAGAGCAAGTTCGTCCGATCGGCGAGCAGATTGATGGTCTGGACGATGTCGCCGATCTCCTCCGAGCGTTTGCCCATCTCCTTGATGACTGACGCCGACTCCTGCATGGCCTGGCGGATGCCGCCGAGCCCGGCGATCGAGCGGCCCACGACGGCGCCGCCCTCGCGCGTCGCCGCCCCGACCTCGTCGGCCGTGCGGCGGGTCGTCGAGATGAGCTCGACGATGCGACGCGCCGCGGTCTCGGCCTGCGCCGACGCGGCGACGTTGCCGGCGGCGAGCCCGTTGATTTGCTCGGCCGAGCGCGCCATCGCGTGCGCCGAGCGCGTGAGCTGCTCGATGCTCGCGGCGTTCGCGTCGATGACGGCGGCGTTCTTCTCGGCGGTCGCGGCGACCTCTTCGACCGAGGCCGCGAGCTCGGTCAACGTGCTCGACGTGCTGGCGGCCGCACCCTCGAGCTCCTTGACTTGTTCGGCGACGCTGCGCACCGAGCGCGACATCTGCTCGGCGGTCGCCGACGTTTCTTCGGCGGCGGCCGCCATCTCGGTGCCGTCCTTCGCGACGCGCTCGACCGAGCCGGCCGTCGCCGCGAGCGCCGTCGTCATCTCGGAGATGCGGGCGCCCACGCCCTCGGCGTCGGTCGCGAGCCGCGTGACACCTTTGGCCATCCCGCCCACCGTGGCCGCGATCTGCTCCATCGCCGTGGCGGTCGTCTGTCCGCGCTCGGCGATGTCCTTGATGGTCATCGTGCTCTCGGTCGTGGCCGCGAGCAGCTCCTCGGCCGAAGCCGCCAGATCCTCGGCGTTCGCGCCGACGCCCTTGATCGAGCGCGCCGTCTCTTCGAGCGTCGCGGCCGTCGCCTCGGCCGATGCCGCGAGCACCTCACCGTCCTTCTTGACGCCGGCCACCGACGACGCGACCTCGCGCAAGCCCGACGTCAGCGTCTCTTGAGCTTGCTCGAGGTCCTTGGCCGTCCCCGCGGCGTGGTTCTGTGATCGCGCGAGGTTTTGCACCGACGTCGATGTCTGCTCGACCCCCGCGGCGAGAGACTCCATGGAGACGCGGACCTGCTCGCTGGCGGCGGCTTGTTCGTTGCCCCCCGCGGCGAGCCGGGCCGCCGCCTCTTCGATCGCCGAGGACTGCGTCGCCGAATCTCGGAGCGCGCTCGCCACGCTCGACGCGCTCGTCAGCGCACCTTCGAAGCTCACGCGCCGGCTGCCGTTCGATTCACCCGTGCGGCCGGCGTTCCTGCTGTTACTCGGCATGCTCGCGCTCCTCGTCTATGACTTTCATGAAATCGATCAACATGAGCAGCCGCTTGCCGGCTTGCGCGACGGCCTTGACGAGGCCGCCCGTCTGCCGCGCGACGACGGGCGGCGGCGGTTGAAAGTCGCCCGCGGGGATCTTCAAGACTTCGCGCGCGCTGTCGACGAGCAGGCCGACCGTGCGCTCGCCGCGCCTCATGACGATGACGCGTGAGTCGAGCGTCGGCGTGATGGTCTCGAGGCCGAAGACGGTGCGCATGTCGAGCACGGGGACGACGCGGCCGCGGATTTGCACGAGTCCCGCGACCTGCGCCGAGGCGCCTGGCACCTTCGTCGCGCCCTGAAACGACTCCATCTGCACGACGTCGGAGGCCGGCAGAACGTACTCGACGTCGGCGATCTTGCAGAGGACGTGAAGCTCGCTCATGACGGACCTCCCGTCGAATCGGCGAGCAGCCGACCGCCGAGCGCCGCGAGATCGAGGACGAGCGTGGGCCGTCCGTCGCCGAGGTCGGTGGTCCCCGACACGCCGTGGACGCGAACCAGCTGATCTTCGAGCGGCCGCACGACCACCTCTTGCTGGCCCAGCATGCGCTCGACGGTAAAGGCGAACGGCTCGCCGTTGCGGCGGACGATGATGGCCTTGCGGCTCTGCGCGTCGCCCGCGACGAGGCCGAGGACCTCGTCGAGGCGAAGCACCGGGACGGTCTCGCCGCGCCGGTGAATCATGTCGGTGGCGCGCGCGGCCTTCCGCCGGTCGGGCTCGCCGCGCGGCGTTCGCCGGCGGTCGGGCCCGCGCACCGTCTGCGCGAGATCGATCTCCTGGATCTCCTCGACCATGGCGACGGGCACGACGAACGTTTCGCCAGCGCAAACGAACGAGAACGCGTCGACGATCGTGATGCTGAGCGGAATGCGCAGCGAGAACGACGTCCCTTGGCCCTTCGTGGTCCTCATCGACAGCTCGCCGCGCAGCTCGTCGACGGCGATGCGCTTGACGACGTCCATGCCGACGCCGCGGCCGCTCGTCGTCGTGACCTCGGTCTTCGTCGAAAGCCCCGGCCGCGTCAGCAGCGCGAGCAGCCCTTCATCGGTCGTGGGGACGGCGGCCCCCGCCCGTCGCGCGACGGCGACGGCGTCGACGCCGCGCCCGTCGTCGGTGACGGTCAGCTCGAGCTGGCTGTCGGACAGCTCGTGGCACGTCACGGTGACGAGCCCGATCTCGGGCTTGCCGTCGGCGCGCCGCTGGGCCGGCGTCTCCAGCGCGTGGTCGACGGCGTTGCGAATGAGGTGGACGATCGCGGGGAAGATCCGCTCGGCGACCGCCTTGTCGAGCTCGGCTTTCCCCGTCGTCATCGAGAGCCGCGCGTCTTTCCCTATCGCGCGCGTGAGTCCTCGAACGATGAGCGGGATGCGTTCGAGCAACTCCGTGACCGACACCATCCGCGCGCGCATGATCGAGGCGCGCAGATCGCGCAGCTGACGCCCGTTCTCGGCGATGACCTGCGCGAGCGCGCGCACGTCGGCGCCGGCAGCACGCAGGTCGGCCGTGGTTCGACGTAGGCGAAACTGGGTCACCACGAGCGCCGACAGCCGCTCGAGCGCTTCGTCGAGCCGCGTGACCTCTACGCGCACGACGCCTCGGTGTTGAACTTCGACGTCGGTCGGCTCCTCGTCGAACCCGACGCTCGTCACGGGCGCAATCAACGCGACCGGGGTGAGCGCCTCGGGCGTCGTGGCCGCGGCGACCGCGAGCTCGGCGTCGGACTCGTCCGTCAGCAGGATGAGCGCGAACGCGAGGCCGCCGGGCGAAGAGTCGCTGGCCGGCATCGCCTGCGGCACGACCTTCACGATCTCGGCGAGCATCGAGACGCGCTCGCGCACGGACGTGATCGTGACGCCCTCGCTCGCGCGCGCGGGCGTCGGCACGAACTGCGCGACGAGCGCGCGCCGACCGTCAGACAACCCCTGCGTGAGCTGCGCGCGCTCGGCCGCGCTCAACTTCGACCACAGGTCGGCCGGCAGCGACGTGTCGACGCTCGCGCCGCGCTCGCCGCCCGCTTGCCGGAGGGCGTTCAACGCGTCGACGAGCTTCGCGGGCGCGGCCGCGACGGTCTTTCGCTTTGCGAGGGCCTGCACCCGGTTTTCGACGGCCTTCACGCCCGTGAGCAGCAGGCTCACCGCTCCCGCGGGCAGACGGCCGGCGGCGCGGTCGGCCTCGCGCAACACGGATTCCATGGCGTGGGCGATGTCGACGATGGGCTCGACGCCTACCATCGCCGCGAGACCTTTGATCGTGTGGAACGAACGAAAGAGCTCCCGCACTTGGCGCGGCGTCGATTGCCCCTTGCCCGCGGCGTCTTCGATCGACAGAAGGTTCGTGTTCGCCGACGACAGATGCTCCTCGGCCTCCGCCGTGAACCCGGCGATGAAGTCGGCGGCTTCGAACCCGTCGCTCACGTCGTGGTCTCGGGGCGGCCGTTGGTCAACGACTTGACCTCGACGAGGAGCGCTTCCGGTGAGAACGGCTTGGTCATGAAGCGCGTCGCGCCGGCCGCGAGGGCACGCGCGCGCGAGCCTTCGTCTCCGCGGGTCGTCACGACGAGGATGGGCAACGCACGGAGCTTGTCTTGCCCGCGGATGAACTCGATGACCTCGTAGCCGCTGATGTCGGGCATGTTGAGATCGAGCACGACGAAGTCGAAGGCCTTGAGTGACAGCCGCTCGAGCGCCTCGAGACCGCTGGCCGCCTGCGTGAAGACGACGCCTTCGATGCCCCGCAGGCACGCGATCTCCATCTCGCGCATCACTTTGCTGTCGTCGACGATCAAGGCTTCGGGCATGGGTCTCCCAAGGAAAGCGGTCAGGGAACCTAAGGATGCCTTTTTGCGCGTCAAGTCCCCACCCTCTCTTTTACAAGATACGCGGCCGTGATTCGCGAATGTCTTTGACTCCCCTTGGCGTGCTGCCTACGTTTCGGCGAGTGCAGGGCGCGGTGAAATCACGACCTTCCGTGTGGGTCGTCGACGACAGCCCGCTCGACGTCGAGCGCGCGCGCAAGGTCCTCGAGGCGCCGTACGACGTGAAGGCCTTCGCCGACGGGTCGGCGATGCTCGAGCACCTCGCGAGCCACCCCGCGCCCGACGTGCTCGTGCTCGATTGGGTGATGCCCGGCGTCTCGGGCATCGAGGTGTGCCGCTTCCTTCGATCGGGGAGCTCAGCGCGCCCGCAGCTCGCGATCCTGCTGCTCACGACGCAGACGCGCACCGACGACATCGTCGAAGGCCTGGCCGCCGGCGCGAATGACTACCTCGTCAAACCGTATGCGGATCCCGAGTTGCGCGCCCGCGTCGACGCGCTCGTACGGTGGAACGGATTGCTCGAGCGCGCGCAGAAAGCGGAAGCCAGCGTTCTTCAGCTCCTCGAGCACGCGCCCGATCCCCTGATAAGCGTCGTCGATCGCGACCATGGCATCTCGTACGTGAACGCCGAGGCGCAACGCGTGCTGGGGCAGAGCGCGGCCGCGCTCGCCGGGAGGCCTCTGCGCGACGTCTTGCCGGGCCTTTCGGTTCACTTGCTCGGCGACGCGGCCCGGACGTCGCTGCCGCTGGCCGACATTGAGATCGGCGACCAGATCTTTTCGCCGACGGTGCGCCTCTTGCCGAGCTCGAACGACGCCAGCCTCACGATCGCGCTGCGCGACGTGACCTCGCGCCGCAAGAAGGAGGCGCGACGGCTCGACTTCTATTCGATCATCGCCCACGACCTGCGCTCGCCGCTGGGCGCGATGTTGATGCGCACGGATCTCATCTTGCGCGGGCACCGAGGCGTCCTGTCGGCGGAGCTCATCGGTGATCTCCGAAAGATGGACGGCAACATGCGGAGGCTCGTCGCCCTCATCAACGACTTCCTCGACTTCGCACGCATGGAAGACGCCGCCCACAAGATGGCGCGCGCCCGCGTCGATCTCGCCGAGCTCATGGTCGAGGTCGTCGACGAGTTCAAGCCCGTGATCGAGAGTACGCGCCAGACGATGCAGATCGACGCCAAGGCGGGCGCGACCGTCGCGCTCGGCGACAAGGGCCGGCTGCGGCAGGTGCTCACGAACTTGCTGACGAATGCCATCAAGTTCGCGCCGCAGGGTGGTGTCATCGCGCTTCGGGCGCGGACGGTCGGGCGCTGGTGCGAGCTCAGCGTCGAGGACGACGGACCGGGCATTCCGCCGGAGACCTTGCCGACGTTGTTCAAGCGTTACAGCCGCGGACCGACGGGGCAGGGCCAAGCCGCCGGGACCGGCCTCGGGTTGCTCATCGTGCGCGAGATCGTCGAGGCGCACGGCGGGACGGTCGGCGTCGAGAGCACGCCCGGGCGGGGCAGCCGCTTCTGGTTTCGCGTGCCCGAGGCCGATCCCGTGGTCACGGACGCGGGACATTGGCCGGTCGAGATGCCACCGGCCTGAGACGAAGACATGCCTTCCATCTTGGTCGTCGACGACGACGATGATCTGCGCGAGACGCTCGTCGACGCGCTCCGCTTCGAGGGGTTCTCGGTCGAGTCGGCGCGGGACGGACACGAGGGCTTGGCTTGGCTGCGCGGCCACGACGAGACCCGATGGATCGTGCTGTTGGACTTGATGATGCCGGTCATGAACGGCCGCGTGTTCCTCGACGAGCGCGCGAAAGATCCGCTGCTGGCAAAGCACCACGTGATCGTGCTGACGGCGGGCGGCGACTGTCGCGAGCTGATCGCGACCCGTCAGTTGGCGAGCTGCCTCCCGAAGACCGCGCCGCTGCCCGAGATCCTCGCCGCGATTGCGTCGTGCGGGTGACGCGTTCGGCGCTCACGCCTCGAGCTGATCGGGCTTGGCGTGAGCCGCAAGAATGCCGCCGGTTCGATGAGCGCTCAGTAACCCTTGGCGGGCGGCTCTTCACCGATCTTCTTGCCGTTGCGCCAGGTGTTCTTGCACAGCGGGTGCGCGAAGATCGAAGGGCCGTCGGTCTTCGTGTACCAGATGTCGTCGGCGAGGCCGCCGCCGGGCGGCGCGAGCCCGGCGGCGTCGCGCATGCGCTTGGCGATCTCATGATCGGCGCAGGCGGTGTCGCCGCTCGCGCCTAGGCCGCCGACGCGCGTCTGTCCCTTGTACAGCGGCACGCCGCCGCCGAAGACGATCGTGCCGCCGCACATCGACGGTCCGCTCGTCACGTGGTGCGGGTCGCCGAGGCAGGCGGGGTTGAATGGGTTCGCGGCGGCGAGGCCGTAGAGAGAGTGGCCGGGTTGCGCCATCGTGTAGAGCCGCGCGGTCGACAGCGGCGCCGTGTCGGTGCTGAAGGCATTGGCCGTGTAGGCCTTGGCCTTCGAGACGGCTTGGCTGCCGGGCCACGCCGCCGCGGGATCGTCGGTCGAGACGGCGACGGCGCACAGCGTGCCCGAGCGGTCGACGATCGCCGCCCACTCGGCGCGCCCGCCGGCGAGGCCGCCCGCTTCGCCGGCGCTCGCTGCGTTGTGCAGCAGTTGCTTGAGCGCTTCGGCGTTGGGCAGATCTTTGCAGCTCGTGCCGGGGTGCTGCCCGGGCGATTCGTTCTTCGCGGGCGTCGCGCCCGGTTGCGTCTCACCAGGTGAGCCGTGGGCACGCCGGAGCGTCAGCGCGCCCGCGACGAGCGCGACGCCGATGGCGCCGAGAAGAATGGCCGCGCGCGCGAGGGGCGTTTGTATGTTCATTGGAGTCCCTCCAGGTAGTCGACGAGATCGTGGAGCTCGGGTCCGGTCAGTTGGGTGAGGGCGGGCATGCGCGTGCCCGGCTTGAGCGAAGGCGCGTTCATGACCCACGCGTGCAGCGTCGCGACGTCCTTGGGCAGCGCGCCGGCGCCGATGGTCGCGCGGCTGCCGACGTGGGTGAGATCGGGGCCGACGGTGGCCTGGGCGCCCGTGCCGCCGACGGCGTGACACATGGGGCACGCGGCGCGCATGAACACCTTCTCGCCGCGCGCGGCCGCTTCGTCCGTGGCGACGAGCGCGGGCGCGCCCTGCCGCGCCAGCCAGCGCGCGTAGTCGGGGGGCGCCTCGGCGACGACGCGGAAGCGCATCTTCGCGTGCTGCAGACCGCAGAATTCGGCGCACGCGCCCTGGAACGTGCCCGGGCGGCTCGCCTGAAGCCGCACGTAATTCGTGCGGCCGGGGACCAGGTCGACCTTGCCGTGCAGGCGCGGCACCCAGAAGGAGTGGATGACGTCGGCGCTCTCGAGCGCGACGTCGACGGCTTGGCCGACGGGGATGTGCAGCTCGTTGGCGGTCTTGAAGGGCGTGGCGCCTCGGTACTCGATCTCCCACCACCACTGGTGACCGACGACGCGGATCTCGGCGCGGCCTTCGCCGTCGTGGCTCATGGGCAGCGACCGCAGGACGCCGATCGTCGCGACGAAGCAGGCGATGAACGCCACGCCGGGCAGCACGAAGCCGAGCGTCGTCACCCACCGCCACGCCGGCGCGCCCGGCTCCTGCGCGGCGGGGGCGTGTGCGTCGAAGGTGCCGCTCCGCCGCAGCACGAGCCAGACCAGCAAGCCCAGCATCGCGGCCGAGACGATCGTGAAGCCGACGAGCAGCGGCCACCCGAGCTCGGCGAGCTGGCGGGCGACGGGACCGCCGGGATCGAGCGACGAGGATTCGCCGTTCATCGCGGGGCCTCGGGCTCGTTCGGCGTGCGCAGCGAGCTGATGTAGGCGGTGATCTGCCAGATCTCGTCTTGCGGCAGGCGCGCGCCCCAGGAGGGCATGCCCAGGCCGCGTCCCTGGGCGATCGAGTTGAAGATGCGATCGGGCGTGCCGCCGTAGCGCCAGTCGGCGTCGCGCAGGCTGGGTCCCATGCCGCCGCCGGCGCGTCCGCCGTGGCAGCCGGCGCAGTTGAACTGCACGAAGAGCTTGCGGCCCTCTTCGAGCACGACGCGGTCCTCACCCAGCGGGTTCGCGACGGGCGTGATGTCGCCGGGCCCGGGTACGGGACCGAGCGGTTGATTGACGACGGTGCGGTCGCCGCCATAGCCGACCGCGACCGTCGTCGCGCCCTCGGCCGCCGAGGCCGCGCGGCGCCAGCAACCCGCGAGCGGCGCGATCGTCAGGAGCAGCGCCGCGAGAGCTCGAATCGATCGCATGACGCCTCCACGACTTCAGAGCCCGAACACGTACAGCGTGTCGCCGGGCCCGGTGACCTGCTTGATGTCCTTCATCGCGCCGACGACGCCGAGGCCCGCGTAGGGATCGTCGGCCGACACGTCGGAGAAGGCGACGGCGCCCATCCACCCGCCGACGCCCGCGTAGATCGCGACGACCTGCTTGCCGTCGGGGCCGAGGTACGTGATCGGGTTGCCGACGACGCCCGAGCCGACGTGGAAGTCGTAGAGCTGCGTGCCGGTGCGCGCGTCGACGGCGCGGAAGTGACCGTCCATCGTGCCGTAGAAGACGAGATCGCCCGCCGTCGCGAGCACGCCGCTGTAGACCGGCAGCTTGGCCTCGCGCAGGCCCCACACCTTCTTCGCGCGGACGGGATCCCACGCGACGAGCTCGCCTTGGTAGCCGCCGGGGCCGGGTTTCATGCGCACGTCGGCGCCGAGGTACGGCGTGCCCGCGATGTAGTTCGCCGCGATGCCCTCGTAGCTCATGCAGGTGTTGTGCGCCGGGATATAGAGGAGGCCGGTCCGTGGCGAGAACGCCGAGGGGATGAACTCCTTGCCGCCGGTCGACGAAGGGCAGATGTCCTCGACGATGCGGTTCGAGCCCGTGTGCTTGCTCTCGTCTTCGAGCGGCAGGCCCGTCGTGAGGTCGTAGCCGCGCGCCCAGTTCGTCGACGGCTCGAACTTCTCGGCGGAAAGCAGCTCGCCCGTCTGCCGGTCGAGCACGTACATGAAGCCGCTACGCCCGGGATGCAGCAGCAGCTTGCGCAGCTTCTGCCCGCGCCAGTCCATGTCGACGAGGACGTTCTCCATGATCTCGTCGTAGTCGTGGTGATCATGCGGGACGATTTGGTTGGCCCACACGGCGTGGCCGTCCTCGGGGCGGCGCGCGACGATGGCGCACGACCACTTGTTGTCGCCGGGCCGCAGGTCGGGGTTCCAGACGCCCGGGTTGCCCGTGCCGTAGTAGACGAGGTCGAGCTCGGGGTCGTACGAGATCCAGCCCCAGATGTTGCCGCCGCCGCGCTTCCATTGATCGCCGACCCACGAGGTGACACCGAGGTCTTTGCCTTGGTCTTTCTTGTAGAAGGCGTGGAACTCGGGGCCGATCAGGACGTCCTTGTCGGGGCCCGTCTGGTAGGCGCGCCAGACCTGCTTGCCGGTCTTCACATCGAGCGCCGCGAGCCAGCCGCGCACGCCGAGCTCGCCGCCCGAAGAGCCGACGAGGACCTTGTCCTTCACGACGAAGGCGGCCATCGTCACCGTCTCGCCGATGTCGAGGTTGCCGAGGCGCGTGCGCCAGACCTCCTTGCCGGTCTGCGCGTCGACGGCGACCGTCGTCGTGTCGAGCAGGTTGTAGATGATCTTGCCGTCGGCGTACGAGGCGCCGCGGTTGACGACGTCGCAGCAGGCGATGCCGGCCGCGCGCGGGTCGGGGTGCGGCTCGTAGACGAACTTGATGGCGCCGCCCGGCTGGCGGAGATCGACGGCGATGAGGTTGTTGGGGAAGGGCGTCACGATGTAGAGCGTGTCGCCGACGACGAGCGGGTTGCCTTCGTGGCCGTGCGGCACGCCCGTCGACGCCGTCGTGACGACGTGCAGGTTGGCGGCGTTCGCGACCGTGATCTGCGCGAGCGGGCTGAAGCGCGTGCTGGCGGCGTCGCCGTTGGGCGTGCGCCAGTCCCCGTTGGGCAGCGGCGCGACGAGCCGCAGACCGGGCCGCGAGCCGGCGACGTTCGACACCGAGCCGACGCGCTCCGACGGCATGGGGCCGGCGACGCTCTTGCGGCAGCCGCCGGCCAGCAGCGCGAGCGCGAGAACGCGCGCCGACGAAATGGTCATCTTCGATCCTCCGTGAGCGTGTAGAGGTAAGCCGCGACGTCGGTCGCCTGCGGCCCGTCGAGCGCGAGCGCCGGCATGGGCGTGTCGTGATCGATGCCGACGGGATCGCGCAGCCAGCGCTCGAGGTTCTCGGGCGTGTTGGGCAAGCCGGCGGCGATGAAGCTCTGACGGCCCACGCCCGCGAGCGACGGGCCGATGACGCCCGCGGCGCCGACGACGTTCGGGATCTCGTGGCAGACGCCGCAATGCCGTTCGGTGACGAGTGCCCGCCCGCGCGCCGGATCGCCGCCCGTGGCGACGGTGAACGCGCCGACTTGGCGGCCACCACGGCAGCTCACGAGCGCGAGCGCGAGCATCGCAGCCTTCACGGGCGGCCTCGCTGCGGCAACACGTAGAGCAGCGCGACGACGACCACCCAGACGGCGTCGACGAAGTGCCAGTAGAGCGCGGCGTTCTCGAGCGGCCGTCGCGGCCCGCGCGCCGGGCGCAGCCGCGGCAGGAACAGCACGAAGACCAGCATGGCCAGCCCGACGACGACGTGGAGGGCGTGGAAGGTCGTGACGGCGTAGAAGAGCGAGCCGTAGACGTTCGTCGTCGGCCGGATGTCTCGCAAGCGACGGCGGTATTCCATGGCTTGCACGACGACGAAGGCCCCGCCGAGCGCGACGGTGAGCGCGAGCCAAAAGCGCGCGAGGAACGCGCGGCTGCGCGCGAGCGCGTGCTTGGCGAGCTCGAGCGTGCCGCTCGAGACGAGCAGGACGGCCAAGAGGACGAGCGCCAGCCTGATGTGGGGCGGTGGCTGGGACAGCCAATCCTCGCGCAGGCTGCGAACGTAGAAGTACGCGAAGAACAGCGAGACGAAGAGCAACGTCTCGGTCAAGATCGCGAACGACATCCCCCAGGTGCCGCGCGACTCCTCCGGCGGCAGGGTGTCGAGGCGTGGCTCGGTCGTTCGGCCGACCTCGACGGGCGCGGCACTCACGCGGCCCTCCGCGGCCAGAGCCAAGCCGCGGCGATCGCCGCGACGACGACCACGAGCGCCAAGGCGACGACGACGCCGCTGCCCACGAGCGCCGCGAACACCGCCGTGATCGCGACGGCGAGCGCGAGCGGCGCCAGGCTCTCGGGCTCGCCGGCCGTGATGGCTCGAGGCTTGGCGTCGATCGGCGACGTCGAGAGGGTCAGCCGTCCCTCGGCGAGCTCGCGCTCGCGGCGCGGGTCGGCGTACTCGTCATGCTCGTCCCACAGTGGGTGGCGCGACGTCACCGTGGGGATGCGCGCGAACCCGTACGACGGAGGCGGCGAGGGGATCGACCACTCGAGCGTGTCGGCGCCCCAGGGATCGGGCCCAGCGAAGCGACCGCGCCGCCAGGACCACACGAGGTTCGCGATCGTCACGAGCGTGCCGGCGGCGAGGAGAAGCGCGCCGAGCGTCGAGATGTAGTTGAGCGTCGCGAGGCCCTCGTCCGCGCCGTAGGTGTAGACGCGGCGGCGCATGCCCAGCAGCCCCGAGAGGTGCATGGGGAAGAAGCCGAGGTTGAAGCCCACGAACATCATCCAGAAGCCGAGCTTGCCGGCGGCCTCGTCGGCGAGGCGCCCCGTGAGCTTCGGCCACCAGTGGTACAGCCCCGCGAAGACGGGGAAGACGTTGGCGCCGATGAGCACGTAGTGCAGGTGCGCGACGACGAAGTAGGTGTCGTGCACCTGCCAATCGAACGGGATGACCGCCGTGACGACGCCCGAGAGCCCCCCGATGACGAACGTCGCGATGAAGCCCAGCGCGAACCAGAGCGACGTCGTGCGCACGGGCTTGCCGCTCCACA
Source organism: Polyangia bacterium (assembly GCA_035549075.1). Classification (GTDB taxonomy): domain Bacteria; phylum Myxococcota_A; class Polyangia; order Fen-1088; family Fen-1088; genus DASZFV01. The sequence continues at coordinate 41,163 of DASZRT010000043.1, forward strand.
GCGTCGCGACCCAGCACGAGATCTGGATCGTGCTGAAGAGCGAGATCGTCATGCTGGCGGCGCTGAAGAAGCTCATGGCCGCGCCCCCCATGCCGACGGCGAACATGTGGTGCACCCACACGGAGAGGCCGACGAGCCCCGTGAGCACCGTCGACGCCGCGACGAGCTTGTAGCCGACGATGGGCCGCCGCGCGTACACGGGCAGCAGCATCGACACCATGCCCGTCGCCGGCAGGAACACGATGTACACCCACGGGTGCCCGAAGAACCAAAACAGGTGTTGCCACAGGAGGGGCGCGCCGCCGCCGTCGGGCGTGAAGAAGTGCGTGCCCCAGCGGCGGTCGAGCTCGAGGAACACGCAAGCCACCGTGAGCGCGGGCAGGGCGAGCAGCGAGAGCACGGCGGTCGTGCCCGTGCTGTAGAGGAAGAGCGGCATGCGCCCGAGCGACATGCCCGGCGCGCGGTGCTTGGCGATCGTCACCAGGAAGTTGATGGCGCCGGCCGTCGTCGACAGCGTGAGCGCGAGGATCGCCGCCGGGTAGAAGTCCATGTTGAGGCCGGCGTCGTAGCGGCGCGCCGCGAGCGGCACGTAGGCGAACCAGCCCGCGTCGGGCGCCTGACCGAAGAGCACGCTGCCGTAGAGCAGCAGCCCGGAGCACAGGTACATCCAGTAGCTGAAGGCGTTCAACCGCGGGAACGCCATGTCGCGCGAGCCCATGAGCAGCGGCACGAGGTAGTTGCCGAAGCCCGAGAGCACGGGCGCCGCGTACCAGAGGATCATCGTCATGCCGTGCATCGTGAACAGCTGGTTGTAGGCCTCGGGCGACAGCAGCCGTCGCTCGGGGCCGATGAGCTGCAGGCGCATGAGGAGCGCTTCGAGGCCGCCGACGATCAGCAGCGCCACGGCGGTCACGAGGTAGCGGACGCCGATGCGCTTGTGATCGACGGTGCCGAACCAGCCGAACAACGTGTGCGGCGCGCTCCAAAGGCGATCGAGCCGGGCGGCGAGCGCGGCGTCGCGTTCCCCGTCGGCAACGGGGAACGCGTGGGGAGATGAGAGAGGAGCGATCGTCATGGCGGTCCGCGCGGCGCGGAATTTCGAACGAGCAGGAGATGGGGTTCGCCGCTCGCGGTGTCAATGTTTGGGGTGTGATGAACTTCGAGACACGAAAGACATGGATCACGCGCGCGCTCGTCGGCGTCGCGCTCGTGAGCGCGACGATCGCGGCCGGCGTCGCGCTCGGGCAGAGGCTCGATCCGTCGCGCCGTCGCGCGGCCTTCGCGGCCACCGTGCCGTTCGCGTGTCCGGTGTTCTCCTTCTTCGGCGTCGACGGCGGCGTCGTCTCGCGGCAGAGCCTCGTGGGGCATCGTTGGGTCGCGACGTTCGATTTACAGACTTGTGACGACACAAGCGAGCGGCGCGCCCGGCGGCTGGCCGCGCTCCGGGCGGCGGTCGGGCCGGAGACGCCGATCGTGGAGTTGTGGCTGGGCCCGGGCGACGACTGGCGCGCCGTCCGCGCGCGCCGCGCGCCGATCGACGGCAGCCTCATCCTCGCGGCCGACGTGGAAGGCGACGGGCTCTGGCTGCGCGCCTTGAACGACGCCGCTGGCCGGCCGAGCCCGCCCGACGCGCGCGAGCCTTGGACGCGCGCCGTGCTGGTCGTCGACCGACGAGGTACGGTGCGCGCGGTCCGCGACATCGATGACGAACCGAGGGACGTCGCCGCGGAGCTGACCAAGATGTGGCCGTCCTTGCCGCTCGAAGAGCGGACGGCGCCGCGTCCCCACGCCGCGACGCCGACGCTCGTGGACTTCCGCGCTCACGATCAGGACGGCCAGCTCACGACGAACGAGACGCTGCGCGGCCGCGTGCTCGTCGTCGACTTCATCTTCACGAGCTGCACGGGCGTGTGTCCGACGCTGTCGGCGCGCATGGTGTCGCTGCAGCGACGTCTGCGCGGCGACGCCTACCGGTTCGTGTCGTTCTCGGTCGATCCCGAGCACGACACGCCCGAGGTGCTGCGCGCCTACGCCGCGCGGTGGACAACGTCCGCCGATCGCTGGCGCCTGTTGGCCCTCGACCGCGACGGCGTGGAGAGGGTCGCGCGCGGGCTGCGGGCCGCGGAGGCCGCGCCGAGCCTGCACGACGATCGCTTCATGCTCGTCGGCGTCGACGGCATGGTGCGCGGGCGCTACGCGGTGACGGAGCCCGGCGAGCTCGACCTTCTCGCGCGCGACGCCCGTGCGCTGGCGGGCGGCCCGGAGGACGCGCCGATCGACGGCGACGAGAGCTTGCTGGCGCTCGGCTGCTTGGGTTGCCACGGTGACGCGCGCACGGCGCCGGCGTTGTTTCCGCTCGCGGGGCGGTCCGTGCGGCTCGCGTCGGGCGTCACCGTCACGGCCGATGACGCGTACCTGCGGCGCGCGATCGTCGCGCCCGCGGCCGACCTCGTCGCGGGCTACGGCCCGACGATGCCCAGCTACGCCGGCCAGCTGGGCGCGCGCGAGCTCGACGCGATCGTGGCCGCGCTCGAGCGCTGAGGTGGCTGTCGCGCAACGACGGTCCGCGTCCCCTGTTGCAAGGGGTTCCCGAGACCCACGTCGGCCTCGGAGGACCCATGCACGAGCCCCACGCAGAGAAGTCGCGCGCGTCGCGCGCCAGCTGTCCGACCACCAGGACGGACGCCCCGTGTCGCTTGAGCAAGAAGGCGGCGTCGCGTCAGGTGCCGAAGGCGCGAGCGCGACTTCTGCCGCATCTGGAACAAGGACAGCTACGACCGCGCCAAGAAGATCGGCGATCCGCGAAATCTCTTTCGCGACCTCTACACAAAGACCTGCAAAGCCGCGCAAGGGATCGCCTCGTGAGCGTGCGCGTCCGCAGCGCGTCTTGTCTCGTCGATCGGCGGGCGCATCTTGCGATCGTCGCCGCGGATCTCGCGCGCGAGCAACGAACGAGAGGAGAACCCCATGGCACAGTCAAATCAAAGAGGCTTCGCGGCGATGGATCCGGAGGAGCAGCGGCGAATCGCGAGCAAAGGCGGACACGCCTCTCACGAGAGCGGCAACGCGCACGAGTGGGACTCCGAGGAGGCCGCGGAAGCGGGACGCCTCGGCGGTCAGGCGTCGCACCACGAGCGCGCAGCGTTCCACCACGAGTCCGCGGCGCACCATCATGGGCAGGCGGCCCGCTACCGGGCGTCGGGCCAGCACGAGCGGGCCGACCTCCACGCCGACAGCGCCCGCTCGCACGGCGAGAGCGCCGCACGGGCCAGCGAGCGCGCGTCCCAAGGCAGCGGCGGCGGTCGCGGCTTCGCCGGCATGGACCCGGAGCGGCAGCGCGAGATCGCGTCCGAGGGCGGGCGCGCATCGCACGGCGGGCGCGGATCTTCGTCGTCGGAAGACGACGAAGATCGCCGCAGCTCGCGCAGCGCCAGCGGCGGCTCCTCGCGCGGCGGCTCGCGCGAGCAGCACGCCGAGGCTGGTCGTCGCGGCGCCGAGAGCCGCTGGGGACGTGGCGAGTCGGACGACGACACGGGCGGCGAGGACGAGGGCGGCGGGGGCGGGAGCCGAAACGGCCGCACGCGCGGTCGCGAAGAATCGAGCCGTCAGGCGTAGGGGACCGAGCGAAAGCTCGGCGCGCGTCCCCGCCTCGCGAGACGAGGCGGGGGCGCGTGCGGTTGCGGCTCTACGTTGACCGCATCCCGGCACCCGGGCCATCGCGCTCGCGCGGGGCGTCGAGCTGACACGTCCCTGACGGGACACGCTCGTGCGCGTTCGCGGGCGATGCGGCCCCGTTAGGCTATTCTCCCCGCCGTGCAGCCCCAGCCGTCGCCCGCCGAACCACCTATCGCCTCCGACGTCCTCGAACGTCCTCGCCCTCGTAGGCACGGAAACGGCCGTCCGGGCGGCGCGCGCCGCCGGTTCATCGCCAGCATCATCGCCATCGGGGCGGCGCTGCAGCTGCCGCTCATTTGGGCGATCGGGCGGCTCACGGGACACCCCGTCCTCGGCGCCTCGATCGCGCTCCTGCTGACGGGCGGCTTCCTGTCGGGCGTGTTGGCGGCGCCCGCGGCGCTCGGCGATCCGAGCCCGGCGCGGCTCTACCTCGTGATGTGGCCGTTCTTCGTGTGGTGGACGTGGTCGCTCGTGTTCGCCGTGGCGACGCCAGTGATCATCGTGGCCACGCTCGTCGCGGGGGCGGCGCTCGACACGGCCGTCGCCGTCGCGCTCGTCGCTTCCGTCGTCGTCGCGACCGGCGCGTTCGTGCACCGCGTGCGCATCAAGCGCCGCGACGTCACGATCGCCGGCTTGCCGGCGGCGTTCGACGGCTACCGCATCGTGCAGCTGTCCGACCTGCACTGCGGGCCGTTCGCGAGCGGCCGCCGCGTCGCCCGCTGGGTGAAGCGCGCGAACCGCCTCGAAGGGGACCTCGTCGCCGTGACCGGCGATCTCATCGCGAGCGGGCCGGCCTTCGTCCGCACCGTCGCCCGTGAGCTGGGCGCGCTCGCGGCACGCGACGGCGTGTTCGCCGTCATGGGCAACCACGACTACTTCGTCGAGGGCGAGGTCATGGCCGACGCGCTCGACGAGGCGGGGCTCGCCGTGCTTCGCAACCGTGGCGCCTCGCTCACGCGCGGCGACGCGCGCCTCTTCGTCGCCGGCGTCGACGACACGTGGACGGGGCGGCACGACGTCGCGCGCGCGCTCGAAGAGCGGCCCGAGGGCGTGACCACCGTGCTGCTCGCTCACGATCCCGCGCTGTTCCCCGAGGCCGTCGAGCGTGGCGTCGACCTCACGCTGTCGGGGCACACGCACGGCGGCCAGCTCGGCGTGCCGTTCGCGACGCGGCGTTGGAACCTCGCGCGCCTCGTGACGCCCTTTACGACCGGCGTCTACCGCACGGGCAACTCGACGCTCTACGTGAACAACGGCCTCGGCACGACCGGCCTGCCGATCCGCTTGCTCGTGCCGCCCGAGATCGCGGTCATCACGCTGCGAAGCGCTTAGCGGAGCTCGACGACGGTGACGCCGTCGCCACCTTGGCGCGGCTCGCCCGGGGCCCAGCGCGCGACGTAGGGCGAACGCGCGAGGTAGGCGCGGATCTCTTTGCGGAGCGCGCCCGTGCCGTGACCATGGATCACGAAGAGGGGCGAGTTGCCGTCGAGCGCGGCGCGATCGAGGTACGCCTCGACGAGGCGCAACCCTTCGTCGGCGCGCTGGCCGCGCACGTCGACGGTGTTGTTCGGCGTCTGGATCGCGATCTGCAGCTCGTCGGGGCCGCTGCCGCGAAGCGCGGGCGTCGTCACGCCGCCGCGCTTTGCCTTCGCGGCGGCCGCGCCTTTGCCCAGCTCGTCGGCGGCGACCTCGAGCGAGAGCGCGCCGACGGAGACGCGCACGCGCCCGCGCGTGTCGAGGCCGCGCGTCACGACGCCCTCGGCGCCGAGCGACGGCACGAAGACGCGCGCGCCGACCTCGAGCGCGGGCGGCTTCTCGGGCGCGGGCTTGTCGGGCGCCCTGGGCAGGCGGCCCAGCGCCTCGCGCGCGACGCGCTCGACGGCCTCGCGCGCCTCGTCGGCCGATTGAGGTGTGCCCGCGCGCTGCGCGTCGCGCACGATCGCGCGCATCGCCTCGCGCGCCTCGCGCACCGATTCGTCGATCGCGGCGCGCGAGTGACGGCTGAGCTCGCGCTCGCGGCGTTCGAGCGCCGCGGCCGCCTCGCGCTGGACGTTTTCACTCTCCGCGAGGCTCGCGCGCGTCTCGCCGAGCCGGCGCGCCTCTTCGGCCACCTCGGCCTCGCGCGCTTCGAGCGTCGCGATCGCCGCCTCGAGGCCGACGCTGGCCGCGCCCGCGAGCGCGCGCGCCCGCTCGATGAGCGCCGCCGGCAGCCCCATGCGCGTCGCGATGTCGAGGGCGTACGAGCGCCCCGGCGTGCCCACCGACAACCGAAAGGTGGGCCGCAGGTGCGTGAGGTCGTACTCCATGCCGGCGTTCGCGAAGCGCGCGTCGCCGTCGGCCAGCGCCTTGAGGCTGTCGTAGTGCGTGGTGAGCACGGCGACGCCCGTGCCCTCGGCCAGCGCCTCGGCCGTCGCGCGCGCGAGCGCCGCGCCTTGATCGGGGTTCGTGCCCGCCATGAGCTCGTCGAGCAACACGAGCGTCGGGCCGTTCACGGCCTGACGGTGTCGCAGGATCTCGGCGACGTGCGTGAGGTGCCCCGAGAACGTCGAGAGATCGCCGATGACCGATTGCTGGTCGCCGATGTCGGCGAGCACGGCGGCGAAGAAGCCGACGCGGCTGCCGGGCTCGGCGGGAACGAGCATGCCGGCGCGCACGAGCAGCGCCGCGAGCGCCGTGCTCTTGAGCAGCACGGTCTTGCCGCCGGCGTTCGGGCCGCTCACGACGAGGATGCGCGCGCCGCGCCCCACTCCCAGCGCGACGTCGTTGGCGACGAGGCGAAACTTCTCGCGCGCGGCGCGCAACGCGAGCAGCGGGTGGCGCACCTGGCGCAGGTCGATCTCGGCGGCGTCGGGCACCTCGACGGGGCGGCCGTCGTAGGCGACGCCGAGGCGCGCCTGCGCCGCGAGCACGTCGAGCGCGACGAGCGCCTCGGCCGAGGCGCGCAGCGACGACGCGGCCGTCGCGACGCGCGCCGAGAGATCCTCGAGGATGCGCCGTGATTCGCCGCGGATCTCGAGCTCGGCGACCTTGATGCGGTTGTTGGCGGCGACGAGCGCCATCGGCTCGACGTAGACGGTCTCGCCCGTGCGCGACGTGTCGTGCACGATGCCGAGGCCCATCGACTTCGCGCTCGCCTTGACCGGCAGCACGTAGCGGTCCTCGCGCACGGTGACGTAGCGGTCCTGCAGGAACGGCGCGAGCTCCTCGCCGCGCATGAGGTCCTCGATCGCCGCGCGCGCGCCGTCGGCCAGCTGCGCGCGCTCGCGGCGCAGGCGCGCGAGCGTCGGCGACACCGAGTCGCGGATCTCGCCCGCGCCGTCGAAGGTCTCGCGCAAGAGGCGCGCGAGCATCGGGTGCGCGTCGACGTCCGCGGCGCGCGCCGACGCCGCGGGCAGGGGAGCCCGGCCGCGTTCTTCGCCATCGTCGAAGAAGCGCCGCACGCCCTCGGCGACGCCGCACAGATCGGCGATGGGCCGCACATCCTCGGGCCCGAGCACGAGGCCTTTTTCAGCGGCGGCGAGGATGCCCTCGACCTCGGGCACGGCGAGCGAAGGCAGGTTCTCGCCGCGCCGGAGCACCGACGCGAGCTCGTCGACGGCGGCCATGTGCGCGCGCGCCTCGTCCGCGTCGTCGAAGGACGGCAGCGCGAGGCACGCAGCTCGTCCCTCGGGCGATTGGGCGCGCGCCGCGAGCTCGGCCAGGACCTCGGGCCAGTCCAGCGCCGCGCGCGAACGCTCGATCAGAGAATCAGACGAACCGGCGGCCATGAAAGAACGATGGCCGCCGCAAGGTCACGCAGCGAAGGTCACTGAGCGGCGGCGACGAGGCCGTTGGCCCACGTCTGGATGCAGGCGACGTCCGTCGTCGACAGCGCCGGCTGGAGGAACGGCATCTGGAGGCCGCACGAGGGGTTGTTCTTGAGCTTTTCCATGAAGAGGCCCGTCGCGGGGTTCGATCCCTTCACGAGGAAGACCTTGCCCTTGTCGACGCACTCCGATGGGATCCCGTTGCTGCTCGCCGGCACCTGCGTCGGCGCCGTGCCGACCAGCTTGGTCTCCCAGCCAGCCGTCGTCATGTCGAAGTTCGCCGCCGGGTTGTTTGCGGTGTGACAGCCGACGCCCAGGCAGCCGTGCGCGAGAAAGAGCGCCTTGGCGTCGCAGCCGCTGCCGCCCGCGCCACCACCACCACCGCCGCCGCCCCCCGTGCCCCCCGTCTCACCGCCCCCGCTGCCACCGCCACAGCCCGCGAGCGCCATCGCGACGCCCGCCGTGACGGTGAAAATCCGGATCATCTTCGAGAGGGGAGACAGGTCCTTCATAGATCCTCCAGTGCTGGTGCGTATCACGAGTTGCGGTCCTGGCGAAAGTTCTAGCCCGTCCGCGCGCGCCGCCCTGCTGATCGCGGTCACGCGCGATGCACGGTCCGACGACGCGTTCCGACTACGCGAACGTGCTTCCGTTCCAGCCCCACAGGTAGTCGGCGGCGTCGGCGAAGTCGATGTAGACGCGGGCGCGCGGCACGCCGATCGCGGCCTCGAGGCGCTCGCAGATGTCGCGCGACAGGGCCTCGGTGTCCTCGGGTTTCATCTGCCCGATGTTTCGCACGACGACGAAGGCCGCGGGCGCCGGGTCGCCGCCGAAGGTCATGCCGACCTCGGGCACGACGCAGGTCATGACCCAACGTTCCGGTTTGTCGAAGCGTTGGGCGACGGCGCGTGACAGCGCCGAGAGCAAGGCATCCCGCGGCGCGGGCGACGGGACGGCGACGTTCGTGAAGACTTGGCAGAGCGGCATCGGGAGCTCGCCGCGGCCCTCCGACGTGGGAGACCGCGGCGAACGGGCGCAACTCTACAACGTGTTGAGGTAGGCGACGAGGTCGTCGACTTGGGTCGAGCTCAGCTTCGAGGTGAGGCCGTGCTTGTCGCCGCCGCCACAAGCGCCGAACCGATCCTTGAGCGTCGCCGCACAGCCGTTGTGCATGTAAGGCCCGCGCGTGCCGATGCCGACGAGCGACGGCACCTGGAACTTCCCGCCCGTGCCGACGTCGACCGTCTGGTTGTTGGTGAGGCTGGGGCCGTTGTGGCAGGTCGAGCAGGCCGCGCCCTTCGGATCGCTGAACAGCGCCTGGCCGCGCAGCACCGAGTCCGTCATCGTCGGCGCCGTGCGCGCGAGCCGCGGCTGCGCGTCGATCCAGTGCAGGGTCGCGTCGACCTGATCGGGCTGGAGCTGCGGGCCCGACATGCGGCCCACGAAGACGTCGCTCACGAGCTGCGGGAAGTTCATCTCGTCGCCGCCCCAGTGGAAGGGCTCGGTGCCGCGCAGGCCGACCTGCATCGACTGCGTGCGCCGCTCGCCCTCGCAGGTGAAGCGCCACACGCGCGCGTCGTCGTTGCCCTCGGCGTGGCACGAGGCGCAGGCGATGAAGCCGCCCGCGTTGGCATGGAAGAGCGAGTGGCCCGTGTCGGAGCGGCTCGTCGTCGACAGCGTGATGGGCGGGCCGCCCGCGAACGACAGCACGGCCGGCTCGCGCGACTGCACGACGACGGCGTTGTTGGCCGCGAACGCGATGGCGATGGGCTCGCCGACAACCTGCGGGACGGGGTTCGGATCGTTTGTCGTGCCGGTTCCGGTCGGATCGCACGACGTCGGGATGATCGTCGTCGAAGGCGGAGACGGAGGGATGTTGTCGGTCCCCGTCGCGCCGCCGCTGCCGGTCTCCGTCGTCCCCGTGTCGCCGCCCGAAGCACCGGTCTGGCCGGCGAATCCTGTCTCGCCGACGAAGCCCGTCGAGCCACCGGAAGCGGCGCCCATGAAGACGCCCGTCGCGAGGCAGGGCCCGTGCATGCCGTCGTTCGAGCAGCCGATGACGTCGTCCGTGGCCGCGTTCATGTCGGTGACGAAGACGCGCGGCAGGCGCGGCGTGCCGCCCGCCGTCTCGCTGTTGGTGGCGTTGCCCGCCGAGATCATGGCGACCTTCTGGCCGTCGGCCGAGATGTCCATGTCGACCGAGAGCACCAGGCCCGCCATCGCGGGGCCCGTCTGCGGGCTCTGGCCCGGCGCGACGACGGTGACGGCTGTCTGCACGATCGCGTCGCAGGGCGAGAAGCCGCCGTAGCCGCCGGCGATCGGCTGGACCTCTTCGTTGAGGCCGCGCTGGTGCAGGATCGCGACGCCGCCCGTGGGCATCGAGAGCGCGCGCCACGCGACCGACGGCGTGTAGAGCGCGCCGCCGCGGACGTTGAGCGAAAAGAACGGTGGCGGCGCGACGCGGTCGCTGACCGTGCCGTCGTCGGCGACCGTGAGCAGCTCGGCCGAGCGGAAGCGCGTGACCTGGAGGCGCGGCCCGTCGACGACGACGTCGCGCAGATCGCGATCGAGCTGCAGGCGGCGCGTGGCATCGCCGCCCGCGGACGGCAAGCTCACGAGCTCGCCGTCCGCGCAGGCGACGTGGACGAGATCGTGGGCCGCGTCGTAGGCGAGGCCGCGCGGCGCCGCGCAGACCTCGCGGCGGGCCGTGACGGCGCCGGCGACGGGATCGATCGTCACGAGCGCGCCGCCGTGGCGGAGCGCGACGTGCGCGCGGCCGGCGGCGTCGGTGACGACACGACCGGGCTCGTCACCCTTGGTCAGCGGAATGGTCGCAGTGACCTGGCGCTTCGTCAGATCGACGACGTAGATCTGGTCGCGATCGGGATCGGCCGCGACGACCGTGTGGCCGTCTTTGAGGACCTTCATCGTGCCGCCGCTGAGGGCGGGCGGCGCGTCCGTCGCCGTGTGCGTCACGCCGACCTGCGGGGAGAACGCCGAGCCGAAGCCAGCCGGCACGCCGGCCGGCGCGACGCCCACGGTCGGACCGCTGCCGACGTTGTTCGTGCCGCCGCTGCACGAAGGCGGCTGATCGACGACCACCGGGTCGGTGGGAGGGTTGGTCGACACCGACGGCTGCGGATTTCCGCACGCGGCGGTGGTGACGACGGCGGCGAGCAGCGAACGAGTCATGAGTCGAGTCATGGGTCCTCCCGAGGCTCCACGTGTCAGCAACCATCGTGCCACGATTCACCAATATAGAAGCCTGAATTGCCGCGAAAAGGTCGCGACAAACAGTCGCAGCCCCGCTGATATCAACGATCGGGACCGACAGAAATGTCAGGAATTCGTCGCGCCCCGTGTTACGAAGCGGCCATGAAAAACCTCCGAAACGGGGCCGCCTCCCTGGCCCTGGCGATGATCGTTGGACTTCTGGCCTCGTTCTCGATGGGCTGCTCGAAGATGGGCGGCGGCGGCGGTGCCGCGCCCGACCTGAAGACCGACGACGACAAGACGCTCTACACGTTGGGCCTGCTGCTCGGCCGCAACGTCGGCACGTTCAACCTCACGCCGGCCGAGCTCGACATCGTCAAAGCCGGTCTCTCGGACGCCGTCCTCAAGAAGAAGCCGCTCGTCGAGCTCGAGAAGTTCGGCCCGCAGGTCGACGCGCTCGCGCGTAAACGCGCCAACGCCCGCGCCGAAGAGGAAAAGGCCAAGGCGAAGGACGTCGTCGCCGCCGCCGAGAAAGAGCCGGGCGCGGTCAAGGCGCCGTCGGGCTTCGTCATCAAGACGACGCGCCCGGGCACGGGCGCGCAGCCGGACGCGGCAGACCGCGTGAAGGTCCACTACGAGGGCCGCCTCACCGACGGCACGGTGTTCGACAGCTCGATCAAGCGCGGCGAGCCGGCGGTCTTCCCGCTCAACGGCGTCATCAAGTGCTGGACCGAGGGCCTCGCGCGCATGAAGGTCGGCGAGAAGGCGACGCTGACCTGCCCGTCGGACGTCGCGTACGGCGACGGCGGCCGCCCCCCGCAGATCCCGGGCGGCGCGACGCTGATCTTCGACGTCGAGCTCCTCGACGTCATGAAGGCGCCCCCGCCCACGGAGTCGGTGCCGCCGCCCGCGATCCCGCCGTCGGCGAACGCCAAGAAGAAGTAAGTCCCCGGCTCGTTTTACAGTTCTTCACCGAGCGCGGCGCCGCGGCTTAACACGCGGCGCTCAGTCTTCTTCGGGCGGCAGCGGCCGCCCCCCGCACGCGGCCGACGAGGTGTTCTCGTCGGCCGGGCGCGCGGGTGTTCGAACAGGAGAAAACGATGCTCGGATGCTTTTTGTTGGGGGCCGCCGGTTTGATGCTGGTGAGCCGAATCGTTCACCGCCACCACCACGGCTTTTACGGCTACGGCCGTTGCGGCGGGTGGGGCGGACACCACGGGCGCTGGGGTGGCTGGCACCGCGGCGGCTACGGGATGATGCAGGGGTACGGCGAAGGCGGCGGCGGACCTTGGGGCGATGAGGACGGTGGCGGTTTCGAAGCCGGTCCTGGTTGGGGCGGCCCGCGGTGGCGGGGCAACCCGTTCCGTGACGGCTTCATCGCCCGCGCGATCTCCGATCGCCTCGAGGCGACGCCGGCGCAGGAGAAGGTGATCCGCGACGCGACCGACGAGTTCCGCGAGGCCGCGTCGAAGCTGCGCGGCGAGGGCAAGAAGACGCGCGCCGACGTCGCGGCCGCGTTCCGCAAGAGCGCGTTCGACGAGGTGCTGCTCGGCGAGCTCTACGCGCGCCACGATCGCTCGATCGAGGACCTGCGCAAGGCGTTCGTCGGCATGGGCGCGCGCATCCACGACGCGCTCGACGAGAAGCAGCGCGCGCGCCTCGCCGACCTCATCGAGGCCGGGCCGGGCGCGTGGGCGCCCTGGAGCCGCCGCCGCCACTGGCACTGAGGCCGGCCGATGAGCGCCGAGCTGGTAGAGTCGGCGCCCGTGGCGCTGCGCGTGCTCTGCATCGACGACGATCGGCGGCTCTACGAGCTGCTCGCGAGCTACCTCGGTGAAAACGGCGTGCACCTCGAGCACGCCGCCGACGGCCGAACGGGGCTCGCGACGCTCGAGCGGGGTGTGTTCGACGCCGTCCTGCTCGACGTCATGATGCCGGGCATGGACGGGCTCGAGGTGTGCCGCCGCATTCGCGAGAAGAACCGCATCCCGCTCATCATGCTCACGGCGCGCGGCGACGAGACGGATCGCGTGGTGGGCCTCGAGCTCGGCGCCGACGACTACGTGCCGAAGCCGTTCTCGCCGCGCGAGCTGCTGGCGCGGCTTCGCGCCGTTCTTCGGCGCACGGCGCCCTCGGGTGAGCCGCCGCTCGTCGTCGGCAACGTCAGCGTCGACCTGCAGGCGCGCGAGGTGCGCGTCGCGGGCGTGCCCGCGGATCTCACGGCGATCGAGTTCGATCTGTTGGTCGCGCTCGCGCGCCGGCCGGGCCGCGTCGTCCCGCGCGAAGTGCTGCTCGAAGAAGCGGGCCGCGGCGACGTCACCGTGAGCGATCGGACCGTCGACGTCCACGTCTCGCACCTTCGCCGCAAGCTGGGCGACGACCCGCGCTCGCCGAAGCTCATCAAGACCGTGCGCGGCGTCGGCTACGTGATGGCGCGCGACGGGAGCTCGAGCGAGTGAGCTGGCACGAGCGCCACCAGCGCCGTCGAGAGGAGCGCGAACGTCGGCGCCAGCGGTGGATCGAGCACATGCAGCGCCACGGTCACGGCCCTTGGTGGGCCGGCGGGCACATGGGCGGGCGGCTGCGCTTCTTCCTCGCGGCGCACCTGCACCGACGCCTCTTCATGTGGTTCGGCGTCTCGATCTTCATCGCGATCGTCACGGCGAACTTCGTCCACCGCATGGTGGGCCACGGGCCGGGGCACCGGCTGTTCGCGATGTTCGCGGCGGCGTGCGTGCTGTGGCTGATCTCGGGGAAGATCGCGCGGAAGGTCGCCTTTCCCTTCATCGAGCTCCTGCGCGTCACGGAGGAGATCGGGGCGGGGCGGCTCTCGGCGCGCGCGAAGCTGCCGCACTGGCAGATGGGCGAGGCGTCGTACCTCGCGGCCGCCATCAACGACATGGCGGCGCGCATCGAGAAGCAGGTCGGCGATCAGCGCGAGCTCCTCGCGGGCGTCTCGCACGAGATCCGCACGCCGCTCGCGCGCATGCGCGTGCTGCTCGAGCTCGGGCGCTCGCGCGGCGGCGACGAAAAGACCTTCGACGAGCTCGAGCGCGAGGTCGTCGAGATCGACGCCCTCGTCGGGCAGCTGCTCGCGAGCGCGCGCCTCGACTTCGCCGATCTGAGCGTGCGCACGCTCGACGGCGCCGACGTCGCGCGCCGCGCGCTCGAACGCGCGGGCGTCGACGAGCCGGGCGTGCTGGCCGTTCAGCCGCCGGGCGCGACGCTGTCGTTCGAGGGCGATGCGACGTTGCTCTCGCGGGCCCTCGCGAACTTGATCGAGAACGCGCGCCGGCACGCGGGCGGCGTCACGCGGCTCGTCGTGCGGTCGCCGCGGCCGGGCGTCGTCGCGTTCGACGTCGAGGATTCGGGTCCGGGATTTCCGGCGGCGGGCGAGAAGCGCGAGCGCACCGAGGGCTCGCTCGGCCTCGGCCTCGTGCTCGTGCGGCGCATCGCTGACGCTCACCGCGGGTCCGTTTCGATCGCCGACCGCGCCGAGGGCGGCGCGCGCGTCACGCTCGAGGTGACGAGCCCCGCGCGCGAGCGCGCTTAGAATCGCGCACGACGTCGCGAGGCGACCTATTCTGGGCGGATGAAACGCGGATCGAGCGTCGTCGCGGCCGTCCTTGTCTCGTTCGTCGCAATTCGCGCCGAGGCCAAGAGCTCGAAGACGCACGCGCCGGTACCGGCGTCTTCGAGCGGCGCGTGCGCCGACGCCGCCGACGCGACGATATGGATTTCGCCGCGCCAGCCGATCGCCGGCGCGCCGCTGCACGTGTTCGCCGTCGCGAAGTCGGGCGACTCGGGTGAGCTCTCGTTCGCGGGCGCCGACGGCAAGCGCGCTTCGCTGACGGTCACGCGGCGAGGCACTTCACCCGTGAGCCTCTCGGCCGACGTCGCGTCGCCGCGCGCCGGCCGCGCGCGCGTCACGTGGACGCGCGGCGAGCGCGTCGTCGCGTGCCGCGAGGTCGACGTCGTCGCCCACGCGCCGCGCCCCGCGGCCCCGCCCGCGAAGGTCGTGTGGGAGTCGGCGCGCGCCTGGGATCGCCGCGCCGAAGACTTCTACTCGGCGTGGATCGAGCGGCTGTTCGACGCGCCCGTCGACGGCTCGGTCGATTTCCGCCCGTTGCACCAGGCGCTGCGCGATCCGGCGCGCAACGTGCTCTATGGCTACCTCGGCCTCGCCGAGGACGATCCCAAGAACAAGGCCGCGATCCCCGCGACGCCCGACTGCGCCGATCTGCCGTACTTCCTACGCGCGTACTTCTCGTGGAAGCTGGGCCTGCCGTTCGGTTTTCGCGACTGCGATCGCGGTACCGACGCGCGTCCCCCGCGCTGCACGACGTTCTACTCGAACGAGGACGCGCCCGACGCGCGCGCGGGCAGCGCGATCTTGCCGCGCGTGAAGGCGTTCCTGCGCCAGATGTCGAACCGCGTGCAGTCGGGCAGCGCGCGTACGGCGCTCGACGACAGCCACACCGACTACTACCCGGTGAAGCTCGACCGTGCGTCGCTGCGGCCGGGCACGGTCTACGCCGATCCGTACGGGCACGTCATGATGATCGTGAAGTGGGTCGAGCAGACGCACGACCACGGCGGCCTGTTGTTCGCCGTCGACGGGCAGCCCGACACGTCCGTGGGGCGCAAACGTTTTTGGGAGGGCACGTTCCTCTTCACCAACGACACGAAGAGCGCGGGCCCTGGCTTCAAGTCGTTTCGGCCGATCGTTCACAGCGACGGCGCCGCGCTCGAGCCGCTCACCAACGAGGCGATCGGCGGCGCGGCGGATCCGGCGCATGCGCCGTACTCCGACGAACAAGCGAAGCTGTCGACCGATGCGTTCTACGCGCGCATGGGCCACCTCATCAACCCTGCGGGGCTCGATCCCGTGACCGCCTACGGCGAGACGCTCGACGCGCTCGTCGAGCAGCTTCAAGTGCGCGTCGGTTCGGTCGACAACGGCGAGAAGTTCATGCGCGAGAACAACAACCCGATCGTGCCGATGCCCGAGGGCGCGAAGATCTTCGAGACGACGGGGCCGTGGGAGGATTACGCGACGCCGTCGCGCGACATGCGCCTCATCATCGCGATGAACGTGCTGCTGGGGCTCCCCGCGCGCGTCGTGCAACACCCCGAGCTCTTCAACCTCGGTGGCCGCAAGCCCGCCGCCGCGCGCGCCGAGCTCGAGGCGCTGCACGCCAAGCGCATCGGCGAGCGCGGCATCGAGTACAAGCGCAGCGACGGGTCGACGTTCAAGCTCACGGTCGCTGACTTGCTCGCGCGGAAAACGTCGCTCGAGATCGCCTACAACCCCAACGACTGCGTCGAAACGCGTTGGGGCGCCGCGCCGGGATCGCCCGAAGCCGCGACCTGCACGCGGCACGCGCCACCCGATCAGCAAGCTCGAATGGCCGAGGTGCGCGCGTGGTTCCACGACGCGCGCCGTCCGCCGCGGTGATGCGACATGTGAGCTTTTTTCGTCTCGACAAGGCTGGCCCCTACAGCCAAAGTGGTACGGCCGGCGCGGCGCCGCGACAGGAGGACGCGTGGACAATCGGAGACCAGAGCTCACCAAGCGGCAAAAGGAAATGGCGAGGCTCAAGAAGGCGCAAGAGAAGGTCGAGCGCCGCAACGTTCGTCAGCGCGAGCGCGAAGAGCGCATCGCCGCCGGGTTGCCTCCCGACGAAGATCCCGACATCGCGGGCATCGTGCCGGGGCCGCAGCCGCCGCTCGAAGAGTAGCTCGAAGCAAGAGAAGAGTTTTTCGGCCCGACGAGACGTCGTAGCGAGGCGGGCCGCGAACGGTGTACGCTGATCGCCGATGAAGGTCGGGATCCCGAAGGAGATCTACCCGAACGAACGTCGGGTCGCCGCGACGCCTGACACGGTCCAGAAGCTGCTGAAGCTCGGCCTCGAAGTGATGGTCGAAGCGGGCGCCGGAGACGCCTCGGACTTCGCCGATGGCGCGTACACCTCGGCGGGCGCGGTCGTCATCCCCGCCGACCAACGCGACAAGGTTTGGTCCGACGCCGACGTCGTCCTCAAGGTGCGGCAGCCGATCTTCCGGCCCGGGACGACGGTGCACGAGTCGGATCTGATGAAGGCGGGCGCGTCGCTCGTGAGCTTCTTCTGGCCCGCGCAGAACAAGGAGCTCATCGAGCGCATGGCGGCCCGCAAGGTCACCGTGCTCGCGATGGACGCCGTCCCGCGCATCACGCGCGCGCAGCGCATGGACGCGCTGTCGGCGATGGCGAACATCGCCGGTTACCGCGCCGTCATCGAGGCGGCGAACGCCTTCGGCCGGTTCTTCTCGGGGCAAGTCACGGCGGCCGGGCGCGTGAAGCCGGCGCAGGTGTTCGTGCTGGGCGCCGGCGTCGCGGGCCTGGCGGCGATCGCGGCGGCCAAGGCGCTGGGCGCGCAGGTGCGCGCGTTCGACACGCGCGCGGCGGCGCGCGAGCAGGTCGAGAGCCTCGGCGCGCAGTTCGTCGAGTTCAAGTTCGAGGAGGCCGGTGAAGGGCAGGGCGGCTACGCCAAGGAGATGAGCGACGCGTACCTCGCCGCCGAGCAGGCGCTCATCGCGCAGCACGCGAAGGGCAGCGACATCATCATCTCGACGGCGCTCATCCCCGGCAAGCCGGCGCCGCAGCTCGTGACCTCGGGCGCCGTCGTCAGCATGGAGCACGGCTCGGTCATCGTCGACATGGCGGCCGAGCAGGGCGGCAACTGCGCGCTCACCGAGAAGGACAAGATCGTCGAGAAGTTCGGGGTCACGATCATCGGCCTCACCGACCTTCCGAGCCGCATGGCGCACGTCGCGAGCGAGCTGTACGCGACGGTCGCGTTCAACCTGTTGAAAGAGGTCTGTCCGAAGGAGCCGGCGGGGCAGACGGCGCTCGCGATCAACCTCGAGGACGAGGTTCACCGCGGCGTGCTCGTGCTCAAGGATGGCGAGCTCATGTGGCCGCCGCCCAAGCCGCCGCCGCCGCGCGCGGGCGGCCCCGCGACGCCGCAGAAGCAGCAGCCCAAACCCGTGCACGCCGTGGGTCAGCCCACGAACACGGCGAGCCCGGGCATGCGCGTCGGCATGGCGGTGGTCGTCGCGCTGCTCGCGCTCGCCGGCATCCTCGGGCCGCCCGAGTTCCTGCAGCACCTGACGGTCTTCCTCTTGGCGTGCGTCATCGGCTGGCACGTCGTCTGGAACGTCACGCCCGCGCTGCACACGCCGCTCATGAGCGTCACCAACGCCATCAGCGGCATCATCCTCATCGGCGGCATGGTCGTCTTGCTCGGCCGCGGCGCGGATCCCGTCGCTCTCATCCTCGGCGGCGTCGCCGTGCTCGTCGCCTCGATCAACGTCGCGGGCGGCTTCCTCGTCACGCAGCGCATGCTCAAGATGTTTCGCCGATGACGGCAACGATTCAGTCGCTGGCGTACATCGTCGCGAGCTTGCTCTTCATCCTCAGCTTGCGCGGCCTGTCGACGCAGGAGACGGCGCAGCGCGGGAACCGCTACGGCGTTCTCGGCATGGGCCTCGCCGTGCTGTGCACGGCCGTCGCGCTCGTCATTCCGACATTGCCGAGCGTCCATGGCGGCGAGATCGCGGCGCCCGAGAGCTTCACGGGCCTGGGCGTGCTCGCGGCGGCGCTCATCGTCGGCGGCGTCGTCGGCGGCACGCTCGCGTCGCGCGTCGCCATGACGGCCATGCCCGAGCTCGTCGCCGTGCTCCACAGCTTCGTGGGCGCGGCCGCCGTGCTCGTCGGCGTCGCGACTTATTTGCAGCCGGGCGAGATCGAGAACGCGGGCGGCGCGCACCTCATCGAGATCTTCGTGGGCGTGCTCGTCGGCGCCGTGACCTTCAGCGGCTCGATCATCGCGTTCGGCAAGCTGCGCGGCAAGGTCAGCAGCAAGCCGCTGCTGCTGCCGGCGCGCCACATGCTCAACCTCGGCGCGCTCGTCGTGTGCGTCGTGCTGGGCGTGATCTTCTTCCGCGCGCCCGAGGCGTGGCCCAGCGACGGCGGCGGCTTGACGGGCGGCGGGATGCCGGCGCTGCTGGCGATGACGGTGCTCGCGCTGTTGCTGGGCGTGCACCTCGTCATGGCGATCGGCGGCGGCGACATGCCCGTCGTCGTGTCGCTGCTCAACAGCTACTCGGGCTGGGCGGCCGCGGCGGCGGGCTTCATGCTGTCGAACGACCTGCTCATCATCACGGGCGCGCTCGTCGGCAGCTCGGGCGCGATCCTCAGCTACATCATGTGCAAGGCCATGAACCGGTCGATCTTCAACGTCATCCTCGGCGGCTTCGGCGCCGAGGGCGCGACGAAGCCGGCCGCGGGTGGTCCGGCGGCGCCCACGGGCAAGGTCACCGAGACCAGCGTCGACCAGGTCGCCGAGCTGCTGCTCGCGGCCCGCAGCGTGATCATCGTGCCCGGCTACGGCATGGCCGTCGCGCAGGCGCAGCACCCCGTCAAAGAGATCTCGTCGCTGCTCATCGAGAAGGGCATCAAGACGCGCTACGCGATCCACCCCGTCGCGGGCCGCTTGCCGGGCCACATGAACGTCCTGCTCGCCGAGGCCAACGTCTCGTACGACATCGTCAAGGAGATGGACGAGATCAACGAGGACTTCCCGTCGACGGACGTGGTCATGGTCATCGGCGCGAACGACATCGTGAACCCGATGGCCGAGGACGATCCCGGCAGCCCCATCTACGGCATGCCGGTGCTGCAAGTCTGGAAGGCCGCGCGCGTCGTCATGCTCAAGCGCGGCATGGCCGCCGGCTATGCAGGCGTCGACAACCCGCTCGTCTACAACGACAACACGCTGATGCTTTTCGGCGACGCCCGTCAAAGCATCACGAAGCTCCTGACCGCCTTGCGTTCCGCCAGCGGCGCCGCGGCCTGACGCGATCGGGCTCGCTCGCTGCCGCTCGCATTGCGATGCGCGAGGTAACGGGCTCGCTTGCTTCGCAAGCATCGCGGCATCACTCCGGTCGTTGGGCTGGAGGGGTTCGGGGACTGGTCCGCGCTCCGCGGCTCGGGCGGGCCCGGCACGGCGCCAGCGGGTGTGAGGTCGAAGGGGCCCTGGAAGCTCCGCGCGGCCCAGTCCCCGGACCCCTCCAGCTCTGCACTCGCTACGTTCTGCCGCTGAACCTAGGCAGGGCTCGCAAATACGCGCAACGCCGCGTGCGATTGAAACGCTCGATCTGAACTTCGAAGGCGAGACGTAGAAAGCGAGGGCGGAGGGGTTTGGGGATGCGGTTGGGCCGAGCTTCCAGGGCCCCTTCGACCTCACACCCGCTGGCGACATACCGGGCCCGCCCGAGCCGGGAGGCCCAACCGCATCACCAAACACCTCCAGCCCAGGGACCGGAGACGAGCCGCGATGCTTGCGAAGCAAGCGAGCCCGTTTCGCCGTGCACCGCGAGGCGAGCGGCAGCGAGCGAGCCCGATTCGGTCAGCCGGAAGAGAGGGCGCTGGAGATGACTTTGCCGCCCATGACGGTCGTGTCGATGGTCGTGTTGTCGACGCCCACGGCGGTCAGGAGCGTGCGGCCGTAGGAGGCGAGGGAGTCGAGGGGTTGGATGTCCCCGCTCGCCGAGCCCTTGCCGGTCTTCGAGTCGATGGCGAGCGCGCCGTAGTCTTTGTCGACGGGCCCCACGCCGCCGACGACGCCGCCCGCGAAGGGCTTGCCGACCGTGACCGAGACCTGGTGGTTCTGGTTGTGCTGGCGTCCGTCGGTGTTGCTGGGGCCCAGCGTGCGGCCGAAGACGTTGAGGGTCGCGAACGTCACCGAATCGGCGAGGCCGGCCTTCGCGAGCTGATCCATGAGCGACGCGATCGTCGCGACGCCGGCCACCGTCTGCGTCGTCTCGGCGGCGAGCCCGATGTCGCGGTGGTTGTCGCCGCCGAACGGGATGTGCACGGAGATCACCGGCGTGACCTTCATTTGAATCAACGTCACGGCCGCCAGCACCTGCGAGTCGGCGGTGTTGTCCTTGATCGAGCTCAGAGCGTCGAGCAGCGACTGGTTGATGTTGCGCACCTGCTGCTGCGAGGTCACGAGCGAGTCGATGTACGTCTTCTGCGCGGGCGTCGCCCCGTTCTTGTAGAGGTCGTAGAGCTGGTTGAGCGTCTTGTCGCGCAGCGGCTGCAGGTTCGTGAGCGGCCCTGCCGGGTTCGTCAGCGTCGCCTTGAGCGCGAGCGCCGGGATGATGGGCAGCGCCGCGCCGTTGAACGAGAGCCCTTCCGCCGGGGACGTCGCGCCGACGGTGAGCGGCTGCTGTTGAATCGTGCCGAGGCAGGGCGCCATGCTCTTCGCGAGCAGCGACGGCAGCATCTCGCCGCCGTAGGTGCGGCCCATGAGCTTGAGGACGTCCGGCTCCTTCGGGTGCACGGGCGTGTCGGTCATGAGGTGCCAGAACGTCGTGCGATCGAGGACGGCCTGCGGCAGCGACGCCCACGGCGCGGCCGCCGTGAAAGACTGCCCGCGCAGCGCGAGCGGCGTGGGCGCCATCGTCGGGTCGGCGCTGTGAGTGATCTTCGGGTCGTCGTACATGCCCGGGACGTTGGCGTTGATCGGATCGCCCGAGCCGAGCGTGTTGAAGATGAAGTACTGCGCCTTGGCTTGAGCGCCGCACGTCGGCGTCGGCGTCGCGGCGAGCGCGCGGCGCGGGCTCAACAGAAAGGACGCCGGCAGGCCGGTCGCGAGGGCGCGCAGGCCCACGTAACCGGTGCCGAAAAGGGTCGAGAGGATGGCTTGGCGTCGCGTGAGCATCGTGTGTCTCCTCAAAGCCCGATCGAGACCGCCGACGGGGCGAGGCAGGCGGTGACGAAGGTCGACTCGAGCGCGTTCGTCGCCGTCGCGCCCTGAGCCATCGCGTCGGTGAAGTGGCTCTTCAACAGCGTCGTCGCCTGCGCCCCGCGCGGGTCGGACGCCGCGAGGCCCATGACGACGCCGACGAAGTCCGCGATCGCCGCGTCGGGCTTCGCGCTCGACCACTGCGTGACGCCGGCTTGCTGCTTGGCCGTCGGCACGTCGATGACCGACGCCGCGACGATCTCGCACAGGTTCTCCACGCCCGCGCGGTAGAAGAGCGTCGGCGCGTTGGGAAGCACGGGCATGGTCGCGCCGCGGCCGTAGCCGTCGGACGGCAGGCCGGTCGCGATCTGAAAGATCGCCGCCTGCGCGCCCTTGCGCTTCACGGCGTCGAGGCCGCACGCGTCGTCGAAGCCCAGACGCGCGTTGATCGCCGCGCACAGGTGATCGCGGCGCGACACGGCGACGACCTCGCCGTTGGCGGCGGCCGTCGCCGTCGGCGCGGCGTTGGTCACGAGCGGCGACGACATGAGCTCGACGACCAGCGTGTCCCACATGAGGCCGCCTTTTTGAAAGGCGGTGACGACACGCTGGAACTCGGGGTCTTCGTGCGCGCACGGCGACGAGTTCGCGTAGGTGCACAGCTTCTGCGCCCACGCCTCGGCGAACAGCGGGTGCCCCGCGAGGATCGTCCCGAGGTCGGCCGTGCTGGTCACCGGCTTGATGACACCGCCGAAGGCGAAGAGGCCCTTCTGATTCGCAAACGCCGCCTCGTCTTGCGCGTGATAGTTCCACGAGTACGTCGCGGCGAAGATCGAGCGGAGCGGGTCGAGCTCGGCGTGGCAGACGACGCACGCGCCTTGCGTCGAGTGGGCCGTGTCGAGGCCTGGGGTCGTCGTCGGGATCGTGAGGTTCGTGCCGTCGACCTGCGCGCCGAGCGCGACGATGAGCGTCTGGTTCATCGTGACGCGCATCTGGTTGCTGATGTTCGTCTGCCAGTTCGCGAAGAACGCGGGCGTGCTGAAGAAGCCCGCGCGCGGCGTCGTGAGGACGAGCTCCTGCGCCTTGCGCAGCGCCGGGAGATCATAGAACGGCGTGACCTCCTCGGGCCCCGTGGGCGGCCGGATCGTCACGAGCGTCCAGTCGCTGAAGTCCTTCGTCGCGTCGAGCTGCGGCGCCGTGGCCGTCCCGCCGCTCGGCGGGCAGGCCGGGTTGCCAGCGACCGGGTTCTTCCGGCCGTCGAGCGAGCCGTAGAGCAGGTAGTGCAGCGCGATCGCGCTCGGCGCGTAGACGATCGGGTCCTGCACGCAGCCGTCGACCTTCATGTCGTTGGTCGCGACATCGGGGTCATACCAGTGCATGTAGTTCGGGCTCGCCTCATCGAGCGTCTGCGCGATCGGGATCGGCCCCGAGGCCGCCGAGACGGTGATGTCTTGCTTGGGGTGCGCCTTCTTGAAGAGGTCGGTGACCGTGCCGGCGTCGTCGACCTGCCACACGTCGAGGAACGCGTACAGCTCCTTGAGCGCCGTCGTCATCATGAGCTTCGTCGTCGTCGTCGCGTCGCTGAGCGGGCGGCCCGACGCGAGCAGGTCGATCATCGTGAGCGCGAAGCTCTGCTGCGCGTTCTGCACGAGCAGCGGCGTCGTCGTGCCGTTGATGCCGATCTGCTTCGGGAAGGCCTGATCGGAGAAGTCGACGGCCGTCACCTGCGTCTGCTGGAACGCCAGCTCGAAGAAGCGCTTCATCTTCGTCGCGTACTCGGGCTGCTTCATCCACGACGAGACGAGCGTCTTCATCTGCGTCGGATCGGCCGTGACCATCGAGATCTCGGCGTCCGTCGGCGGGAGTCCCAACAACACGTTCTTGACCTTCGCGACGTACGACGCGGGCATGGCGGCCACGAAGGGAGCGGCGTCCGGCGAGGTGCCGGCGTCCGAGGTCGGCGCGCCTCCTTGGCCACCTGCCGCTTCGCCGCCGTTGCCGCCCGAAGACATCGCGGTCGGGCTCACCGACGAACAGGCCCCGACCACGAAGCCCACCGCGCCGAGACCGAGCGGCGTGATGCCGATCGCCCTGAGAACTTTGCGCATCACCATGTGATGCCTCGACCACTCACTGTGTCGACTTGATGGGCTCGGTCGCCGCGCCGATCAAGCTCGATGAAGCTCGTTTGGTGAACGTCCACGATGGCCGCGGAATCGCTGCAAGATCGCGACCGCCCAAAGACCGACCGAGGTGTGACCTGCGGCGCGCTCAGCGCGTGCGGCCGAACGTGTCGAGCGTCGCTTTGTCGCCGTGCTCGAGCGCCAGCTCGGCGGCGAGGCTGACGCCGTCGCGCCCCATGGTCGCCACGGCCAGCGTCTGTCCCGCGCGGCGGTAGGCGACCGTGCAGTCGCGCGCGGCGACGTCGCCGTGCACGTCGATGTGGTCCCAGCTCTCGGCGTGGCCGACGTAGCTCACCTGCGCGTCGTAGTGCGAGGTCCAGAAGAACGGCGCCGACGAAAACGGCGTCGCGCGGCCCATCATGTTGAGCGCGGCGACGCGGCCCATGCGTTGCGCGACGGCCCAGTGCTCGATGCGCACGCGCTCGCCCGTCGGCGCGTAGGGGTAACGCGCGACGTCGCCCGCGGCGAACACGCCGGGCGCGCTCGCGCGAAGGCGATCGTCGACGACGACGCCGCGATCGATCGCCAGGCCCGCCGCTTCGGCGAGCGCCGCCCTTGGCCGCACGCCGATGCCCACGACGACGAGATCGGCGGGCAGGGTGCCTCCGCCCGAGAGCGTCACCGCGCGCGCGTCGACGGCCGTGACGGTCTGGCCGAGGTGGAACTTCACGCCGCGCTCTTCGTGAAGGCCGCGCAGGAACGCGCCCAGCTCGGGGCCGAGCGTGCGGGCGAAGGGCAGGGCGTCGGGCGCGACGACGTCGACCTCGAGCCCGCGCGTGCGCAGCGACGCCGCCGCCTCGAGCCCGATGAAGCTCGCGCCCACGACGACCACGCGCTTCGCGGACGTAGCGCGCGCGATGATCGCCTCGCAGTCGGCGAGCGTGCGCAGCGTGCGGACGTGGGGCAGGTCGGCGCCGGGCATATCGAGGCGCACGGGCTCGGCGCCCGTCGCCAGCAACAACGCGTCCCACTCGACGACGCGTCCGTCGGCGAGCGTGAGCTGGCGCGGATCGAGCGAGAGCTTCTCGACGCGCGCCCCGCGCGAAAGCTCGATCCGCTGCTCGGCGAAGAACGACTCGGGCCGCAGCGGCAGCCACTCGGCGGGCGCGGTGCCCGCGAGGAAGTCCTTCGACAGGTTGGGCCGATCGACGGGCAACGCGGCGTCGGCGCCGAACACGCGCACGTCGCCCGCGAAGCCTTCGCGCCGCAGCGTCTCGGCCGCCGCCTCGCCCGCGGCGCCCGCGCCGACGATGACGATCGTGCGCGGCGCGGCCGCTGGCGCTGACGGAGTCGCTTCGGGCTTGCGTGCGCCGACGCGAATGCGCCCGTTCGCGCGCTCCACCGAGTAGCAGGCGATCGGCGTGAGCGCGGGCCCCCGCAACGCCGTCCCCGTGCGCAGATCGAAGCAGGCGTGGTGCCACGGGCAGCGGATCGTGTCGCCGTCGACGGCACCTTCGGCGAGCGGCCCGCTGTAGTGCGTGCACGTCGCGCCGACGGCGAGCACGTCGGCCCCGCGTCGCACGAGCATGACGGCCTCGCCCGCGGCGTGGCCCAAGAGCGGCGTCGCGCCGAGCGTCGCGTCCTCGACGCCGGCTCCGAGATCTGGCCCCGTCAGCTTCGCCTGATCGCCACCCATGGCTCCCTCCGTGCGGGTTGCTACTTCTTGCGGCCCTTCGGCAGCGGCTCGGTCTCGGCCGTCAGCTCGGCCTCGGCCTGCAGCCAGTCCTCGAGCTCGTACCCCGAGATCGATCCCCGCTGCAAGAACAGCTCGTAGGCGCGCTTGGCGATCTCTTCGGGCGATGGCTTGGACGCGGGCGCTTTGGGCTGTTCGTGCGGCATCTCGGTCTCCTCGTCGATTGTCGGTGGCGCCCTATCATGAGATCGCCTCGCGCACGCGTCCAGAATCGCCGCGCACGCGGGCGGCCGTCGATGCACGGCCGTCACCTGGCCGCTACCAACTTGATGTGGCTTGTGTAATATGCCGCCCATGACTTCACCCCGGGTCTGGAAGCGCGGGACCGTTTCGGTGGGCGCTCTGGTGGTGTCGGCAGCGGTCATGGTCAGCGGCGTCGCGCACGCCGACGTCGTGTTCCGCAAGAAGCCGCCGGCGGCGACGGACGATTCGGCCGCCGGAACGGAAGCTTCTCCCACGGGCGGCGAGCCCGCGGCCGACAAGACGAACTACGTCCCGCAGGCCACCGACGAGAAGGACTACCCCGAGCTCCAGGCCGAGAAGGACAAGCAAGCGGCCGACGCCGCGCTCGCGCGCGACGCACGCAAGGCGCAGCTCCAGCGCGACAAAGAGAAGGGCGACCCGATCTACAAGAAGTGGGAGTTCTGGGCGGTCACGGGCGCCGTCGTCGTGGGCGCCGTCCTCGCGATTTGGGGCGGCAGCGCCGTCCTTCACCAGATCAACGGCGGCGACGTCCAGCCATGCCCCATGGGCGCGAACGACGGCTGCTTCGGGCAGGGACGCTAAAGATGAAGATGAGGAATCTGTTCATCACGGCCGCGCTCGCGGGCCTCGGCGCCGGCTGCAGCGAATACAAGTACGTCGACGTCCACGTCGTGTTCGATCCGACGATGTACGACATCACCTCGACCCAGGTCGTGACGACCTGTCAGGTCACCGTCACGGGCGCGGCCTCCGGCAAGTTCTCGCTGCCGCAGGGCATCTGCCCCAACCGGACCAACTCGGGCGACGCGCTCGACGCCGGCACCTTCGAGTTCTCGACCTTCGCGAGCTCGGGGACGATCAACTTCCAGGTCGACACGTACACCGGCCAAGGCTTCGACCCCAACTGCATCACCGGCACGGGAACGACCCCCGTCATGGTCACGTCGCCCTCGATGCTCAAAGGGACCGTCACGATCGCGAAGACCGGCAAGGCCGCCTGCACGAACGTGACCCCGCCGACCAGCACGGTCGACAGCGGAACCTAAGCATTCGCGGCGCCTGTCAGGGCGTCTCGTCGTAGCGTTCGGGGCGGCCGAAGATGTCGTCTTTGTAGACGATGAAGTACGTCGTCGAGACGAGGGCCAGGACGCCGGCCGAGATGAAGGAGACGTTCGCGGCCAGGGCGAACTTCTTCTTTTGGTCGAAGTCCTGCTGGGCGTCGTAGCGCGTGGCGCCCGTGGGCTGCAGCTGCGAGAGCACGCCCAGGAAGCCGCCCGTCGCCGCGGCCGCGATCGCGAACGCGCCCGTGCCGTAGGCGACGTAGGGCGGCCACGAACGGCGCAAGGGCAAGTTGTCGGGCTTGAGCTTGATTTGCAGGTCTTGCCCCGGCCGGACCTCGACCTTCGACGTCCACGGGAAGCGGTTCTCGGACTCGACGCGCACGTTGTGCTTGCCTGCGAGCAGCGTGCCCGAGATGAGGGGCGTGATGCCCTGGTAGGCGTTGTCGATCGAGACGCGCGCGCCCGCGGGCTCGGTCTCGACCTGGATCTTGCCGGGCTCGACGTGCGGCTTGAAGAGCTCGTCGCTCGCCTCTTGCACGGCGCGCAGCAGATCCTCGACCCCGCCTTCGACGAGGCGAAAAACCCGCGCCTCGATGCGGCCGGTCTCGACGTTGTTCAAGTTGAGGTTGAACAAATACTGTTTGCCGCGCGTGCCGATGCTGCCGGCGACGATGCGGCGCACACCCAGCGACACGGCGGCGCGGCCCAGGCACCCGATGTCGTCGAGGCAGGCCTGCGCGCGCTGGTCGCTCTCGACGCCGAGGCGCGCGCGCAGCTCTTCCTTGCCGGCGATCTCGGTGCCGCCGCGTCGGGCGACGTTGGCGATGATGACCTCGGTGATGTTGTCGCCGAGCTCGTTGTCCTTGTCCTCGGTGCCGAGGACGAGCACGGCGAGCTTCTCGCCCGCGCGCGCAGGTCGCGGCGCGAGCGCGCCAAATGCAGCCAGCGCGAGGAGGATCGAAAGAGGCCAGCGCTTGCTCATGTCCCGGTCCCTCCGCAGACCTTCTTGGCGTCGGCCATCGACTGAGGCGGCAGGCCGCACGTCTTCGACTGGCACTGCTTGGCGTCCGTGCACTCGGTCCCGTCGGCGCCGAGAGGGATGCAGAAGGGGAAGTCCCCGCCGCCGCAGTAGCCGTCGCCGCCCGTCCAGCGGTTGCCGGTGCAGTCAGAATCCTTCGAGCAGACGACCGTGCAGAAGCCCGGCTGCGGCCCGTCAGCGGCCGTGAGATTCACGCCCACGCACTGGAGCTCTGGCACGGCGCAGTTCGAATGGTCGAAGCACGGCAGGCCGAAATCGCCGGGGAAGCACGAGTAGGCGACCTTCGTATGATCCGCGGCGTCGAGGAACGGCAGGCACGTGTGCCCGATGCCGCCGCGCGCCGGGCACGCTTCGGCGAGCTTCGTGGGATCGCACGGGCGAAGGCACGTCGTCGGCGCCGTCGGGTCGACGGGCGAGAGGCGGCAGGCCGTGCCCTTGTCGCGAACACCGCAGTCGGAGTCTTTGTTACACAACGTGCCTGTGTAGGCGTCGGGCGTGATGCAGCGGCCGTCGGTCGAGCAGACGAAGTGGCCTTGGACGCTGTCGAACTTCGAGCAGTCCTGGTCGCGCTGACAGCTGGCCGTACACAGCGTGAGCGGCGAAGGATCGCCGTCGCTCTTGCACTTGCCGACGAGGCAATCGATGTCGTTCTGGCAGACGAAGCCGAGCAGGCCGGGGATGCACACGGGCGGGTTCGCTGGGCCCGAGACCGTCGAGAGGCAGAAGTGGTTCGGCGGGCAGCGGCCTTGCGAGTCGCAGTTGGGCACGCAGATGTCGATGGGGTGCGCCGCCGCGGGAATGACCTTCTTGAGGCACGTCTCGCCGGGCGAGCACGACGACTGGTTCTTGTCGCAGCCCTCTTGCAGACAATAGAGATGGTCGTAGTTCAGGTCGGGCGCCTGCGTGTAGAGCTCTTTCAAGAACGTCGCGCCGCAGGTCGACCGCACGGGATCGCGGCAGTCGGTGTTCGTCGTGCAGGGGTTCATCGTGAGGCAGACGCCCTCGTCGGGCGTCAGCACGTCGGTGCGCAAGCAGCCGAGGTCGGCGCGACCGCACGCAGGTGCGGCTGCCGTGTCGGCGTTGGGTGCGCAGCGCGAGAGCAGGGCGCCGCCCTGCACGCACTCACCCTCGGGCAGCGACATCGGCGTGTCACTGCAGGCGGGCGCGCAGAAGTCGACGCCGCCGATCTGGCGCGCGGCGAAGCACGTCAGGTCGTGGCCGGTGGCGTCCGTGCCGCACAGCGGATCGGGCGACGTCGTGTCGCAATGGAAGATCCGATCCTCGAACGCGTTCTGATCCACCTTGCACGCGCCTGCGCCGACCGCGAGTGCGGCGAGGAGCGAGAGGCGGAACAAGCGGCGAGGAGACAGGCGAAGAGCGAGGTGGGTCCGACGGGCGGGCGACGTCAATTGGTCACTTGAGCATGCTCTTGATGAACGGAGCGTCCGAGGCGGTGGGAGAGAGGTCGAGGTACTTCTGGTAGTTCTCTTTGGCGTCGGCCGAGCGGCCGGCGCGCATGTAGCACTTGCCGAGGAACTTGTAGGTCGCGGCCTGCTTGACGCCGAGGCGCTTCGCCTCTTCGCCGCGCGCGCACGCCTCGCTGACCTGGCCCTGGCCGAGGAGCTTCTCGCCCTCGGCGAGCACCTCGCGCGGACCGCGCGCCGCGGGCGGCGTCGTGTCGGGCGGCGGCGTCACCGACGCGGCGGCCGCGGGCACGCGCACGGCCGTCGCCGCGGGCGGATCGGGCGTGGCAGCCGGGGAGACCGAGGGCGCGTGCTCCGTGCCGGCCGCTGGCTTGTGATGATGACCCTTGTCGCGCGCGCTGGGGCCGCGATGAATCGGCGGCTGTGTGGGAGCTGGTTCAGGCGCCGCGGGTGCTTCCGCGGGAGCCGGCTCGGCCGCGGCGACGGGCTCGGGAGCGGGCGGTGGAGCGGGCGGCGGCGTGGGCGCCACGGCGATCGGCGGCGTCGGAATCACCGACGCAGGGGCGGCGACAGCGACGCCCGGCGACGGTGAAGCCGCCTCGCGCGCCGAGCGTGTCGCGACGAACGCCGCCGCGCCTCCGGCCACGAGCACGAGCCCGCCCACGAGCGCGATCGCCGGCACCTTCTTCTTCGGGCCCTTCGACGTCAGGTCGGCCGTCGTGCCGAAGCGCTCGGCCGGCGTCGTCGGCGGGATGACCGCCGTCGGCGGCGGCGTCATCGCGCCGAGCGCGGGCGCCGTCGGGATCGCCGCCTGGACGCCGGGCGGGAAGGGCGTGACCTGCCCCGACACGCCCCCGGCGACGGCCTCGAGCGCCGCGCGAAACGCGAGCGCCGTCGGGTAGCGATCGTCGCGGTGCTTGGACATGCCGCGCTGGATGACCTCGTCGATCGCCTTCGGGATCGGCAGGTCGGGGCGGCGTCGGCTGGCGGGGATCGCGGTCTCGGCCAGGTGCCGGCTCACGATGCCCATGGGCGAATCGGCCTTGAAAGGGATGTCGCCCGTGACCAGTTGATAGAGGATGATCGCCGCCGAGTACAAGTCCGAGCGCCCGTCGAGCGGCTCGGCGCGCGCCTGCTCGGGCGACATGTACTCGGGCGTGCCGCACACGAGGCCCTGGATCGTGAGCATCGCCTCGCGGTCGAAGTCTTTCCCGTCGGGCGTCGACGCCTTGGCGATGCCGAAGTCGCAGACCTTGACGAAGTCCTTCTCGCCGCGACGCTCGATGAGCATGATGTTGCTCGGCTTGAGATCGCGGTGGATGACGCCCTGGGCGTGCGCCTCGTCGAGCGCCGACATCACCTGCGTCATGATGCGGACGATGCGCGGCAGCGGCAGCGGGAAGTCGTCGCGGATGACCTGCGCGAGGTCGCGCCCCGCGAGCAGCTCCATCGCGATGTACAGCGTGCCGTCGGCGTCCTGGCCCGAGTCGATGATCTGGATCGAGTTCGGGTGGTTGAGGCGCGACGCGCTCTTCGCCTCGCGCTTGAAGCGGCCCACGAGCTTCTCGTCGCTCATCAAGTGCGCGTGCAGCACCTTCACGGCGACGGCCTTGCCCAGCGAGAGCTGCTCCGCCTTGTAGACGTTGCCCATCGCGCCTTGCCCGATGAGTCGCTCGATGCGGAAATTTCCCGCAATCACGCGCCCGGGAAGCGGGTCCAGACGGTTAAGAGAAGAGTCTTGTTCCGGGGTGCTCATGGAGCTCGACCACGCGCCGCGCGATGATACTCCCATTTCGGAATATGCGCTCGTCGCCGGACCGGCGTCCGCTCGCCTCTTCACGCTGGTGAAACGTCGGCGGTTTTACTTCTTCCCTCGGTCGAAATTTGGCTTACGTCGCGAATTTCGCTTACGTGCGCATACACGCACAGATGCTCAGTCGCCGAGACAGATGCCGAGGTCGCGTGCGGTCTGCACCGTATCCGAGTCGAGCGGCACGGTCTTCATGACGGCGATCGCGTCCTCGATCTTGACGGGCACCATGTGCGGCGGCTGGTAGGCGACGATGTGGCCGAACTTACCCTGTTCGACCATGCGCACGGCCGCGGCGCCGAAGCGCAGCGCCAGGAGCCTGTCGCGGTGGGTGGGGCTGCCGCCGCGCTGAAGGTGGCCGAGGACGAGCGAACGCATCTCGAAGCCCGTGCGCTTCTGCAGCTCCTGGCCGACCTTCTCAGCCAACCCGCCGATGCGCACCTCGCGACCGAGCTCCTCGCCGATCGTGCTGAGCTGACCTTCCTTCGGGATGGCGCCCTCGGCGACGACGACGACGCAGTAGCGGCGGCCGCCGGCGTAGCGCTGCTTGATGCGCGCGACGACCTTCTCGACGTCGTAGGGGATCTCGGGGAGCAGGATGACGTGCGCGTTGCCGGCGACGCCGGCGTGCATCGCGATCCAGCCGGCGTAGCGGCCCATGACCTCGACGACCATGATGCGCTCGTGCGACTCGGCCGTGCTGTGCAGGCGGTCGATGGCCTCGGTCGCGACCGTGACGGCCGTGTCGAAGCCGAAGGTCGCCTGCGTGTGCGAGAGGTCGTTGTCGATCGTCTTGGGCACGCCGACGATGGGCATGCCCTTCGCGATGAAGCGGTTCGCGATGCGGAACGCGCCGTCGCCGCCGATGGCGATGAGCGCGTCTCCCTTCACGTCGCGGAAGCGCTGCATGATCTGATCGGAGATGTCCATCGTCACCTGCTTGCCGTCGCGCGTGACGAGGAACTCGAACGGGTGACCTTTGTTGACGGTGCCGAGGATCGTGCCGCCGAGGTGGGCGATGCCGCGCACGCGATCGCGCGTGAGATCGACGAGGCCCGTGCCCGACGGCTCGAGCAGACCGTGGTAGCCGCGCTTGATGCCCGTGACGCGCCAGCCGCGGCGAAGCGCGGACAGCGTCACGGCGCGAATGACGGCGTTGAGGCCAGGTGCGTCGCCGCCGCCGGTGTTCACGAGGATATGCATCATCTTGTGCAATATCGTGGCTGGTCGGTTCCTGCAACTTCGATCGGCTCTGGGGCCGCGCCGCGCATTGACATTTTGGAAACGGCTTCATGACGTTCGCGCTTGCGTCGGTAGGCCGGCGGGGGCACAAACTGCGCGTTCACCATGTCGTCCCCGAGCCCGCTCCAGCTCCGCATCGCGCTCGCCCACGTCGATCGCGGCATCGACGTCGTCGAGAAGATCATCGTGGGGCGCGATCCCGAGACGTCGCCCGAGCACGTCATGTTGCGCGTGATCGCTTGGTGCCTCTTCCACGCCGAGGGCCTGCGCCTCGCCGACGGGGCCCCGCGGCGCGACGTGCCCGACTTGGCCGTCATCGGGCTCGATCTGAAGGCGCAGATCTGGATCGCGGTCGGCACCGCCGACGCCGAGGAGATCCGCCGCGTCGTCGCCCACAACCGCGGCGTCACCGTGCACGTGCTCGTCGACGACGAGGGCGCGCGCGATCGTCTGCTGGCGCAGATCGCGGGCATCAAGAAGCGCCCGCCGGGCTTCGACGATCTGTCGGTGTGGATGATCGACCGCGCGTTCGTGCGGGCGCTCGCGGCGCGCGACGAGCTCCGCCAGCGCTGGGCCGTCACCGTCGTCGCCGACCACATCTACGTCGACGCCGACGGCACGAAAGCCGACAGCGCGTTCACGCGCACGCCAGCGCCGCCGTACGAGGGGTAAGATACTCGACATGCGGAAGGTCGGGGTCGTGGGTGCGCTCGCGGTCGCGAGCGTTGCGTGCGGCGGCGGGTCGTCGCTGGGCGATCGGTTGATGGGCCGCGCGTTCGTGTCGGAGTCGAGCGAGGGCGTCACGTTCGTCCCCGGGACGAAGATGGACGTTTCGTTCCAGGGCAATCGGTTCGGCGCGAGCGCCGGCTGCAACTCGCTCGGCGGGCCGTTCGAGCTCGACGGCGCGACGCTCGTCGTGACGAACATCGGGAGCACGGGCATCGGCTGCGCGGAGCCGCTCGCCGCTCAAGATGCATGGCTCGAGACGTTCCTCGGCGCGCAGCCGACGCTGACGCTCGACGAGCCGCGCCTCACGATGGCGACGACCGACGCGAGCGTGGTCTTGCTCGACCGAAAGATCGCGATCCCGGATCGCCCGCTCGTCGGCACGGCATGGACAGGGAACGGGATGAGCGACGGCATGAGCGTGAGCTTCGGGCCCGGCAGCGCGGCCGTCGCGCTCACGCTCGGCGCCGACGGCAAGGTCACGATCGCGACGAGCTGCCAGACGGGGACCGGGACCTTCACGTCGGACGCGACGACGATTCGCTTCTCCGGGCTGACGTACGACGGCGCCGCATGCGCGAACGCGACGTTCCAGCGGACGTCGGACGCGGTCCTCGCAGTGCTCGACGGCTCGCCCGTGACGTACGTGATCAAAGAGAACGGGCTCACGGTCACGAAAGGCACGTCCTCGCTGCTTTTCGCGGCCGCGCCCTGAGCGCCGTCAGGGCGTGAAGACGATCCGCTGGCTCGTCGGAGCCGACCACGCGCGTTCGACGTCGGCGAGCGGGGTGGGGCGGGCGTCGATCGTGAAGGTGCCGCGGGTGATCTCGGCAGCCAGGGCGGGGAGCTCGGCGACGATGTCGCGCGTGGAGACGGAGCCTTGGCCGCTGCCGACGATTTGCAGTCGCGCGGCGCGGAGCGCGGCCGACGGGATGGGCGCGTCGGGGCCCGCGACCGAGCCGATCTGGATCCATGACAGCGGCTGGCCGCGATCGGCGCGGCCGGTGACGACGGCCACGAGCGCGGCGGCGGCGGGCGCGCCCCAGACGTAGTCGAGCACGACGTCGACGCGCGCGGCGGCCTCGCCGAGGCGGCGAGCGTCTTCGAGCGAGACCACGTCGGTGGTGCCAACGGCGGACAAAGTGGCGAGGCGCCGCTGGTCGCGGCCGGCGGCGACGATCTGCGCCGCGCCGAGGCGGCGCGCGACCTCGACGGCCATGCGGCCCGCGTTCCCCGTCGCGCCGAGGACGAGCACGCGCTGGCCCGCCTCGAAGGCGATGCGGCGCCGCAGCGCGATCCAGGACGACATCGCGGGGTTCATGGCGGCGGCGACGGCGACGGGGTCGGCGTCGTCGGGGAGCGCGACGCTGCGGCGGACGTCGACGACCGTTTGCTCGGCGAACGAGCCGAGTCGCGTGTCGGGCAGCACGAAGTAGCGCAGCCGCCCGTCGGGCCCGCGGCCGACGCCGTCGACGCCGGGCACGAAGGGCAGCTCGCCGGTGCTCGTGTAGTGCGAGCCGTCGGCCTGCGAGCGCACGCGCGGGTGGAGGCCGGCCGCGAGGACGTCGACGACGATCTCGTCCTCGTCCGTGGCGACGGGCGCTGGATGGTCCTCATAGCGTGGCGGTGAGTCGAAGGACGAGACGACGGCGGCTTTCATGAGACCTCCAACTGATTCGTTATACGAACTAAATATGATTCGTCATACGAATTGGATCAAGCGCCGCTTTCTGGCTAGTCTCGGAACATGGCGAAGGCACGACGCGCGGCCGGCTCTCCCGCGGCGGGCCAGGCGCGCCTCGTCGACGCGCTCGCGCAGTCGGCCTTCGTGACGATGGCCGAGCTCAGCAAGGTCGGCGCCGACCACGAGCTGTCGCTCACGCAGCTGCGCGTGCTCGCGATCTTGCGCGACCGGCGGCCCCGCATGGCGGATCTCGCGGCTTACCTCGGTCTCGAGCGGTCGACGATGACGGGGCTCGTCGACCGCGCCGAGCGCCGCGGCCTCATCGCGCGCGCGCCCAGCGACGACGATGGCCGCGCCGTCGACGTCACGCTGAGCCGCGACGGCCACACGCTCGCCGAGCGCGTGTACGCCGACGTCAAGCGCGCGCTGTCGCCGCAGACCGACCAGCTCACGGCCGCCGAGCAGCGCCGCCTGCACGCGCTGCTGCGCAAGATGCTCGCGCCGCTCGAAGCGCGCGCCGAAGCGGCGACGAACGTCAGAGGTAATCGATCTCGGCGATCGTGAGCTCGCGCGTGCCAGCCTGCACGAGCACGGTCACGGTGTCGCCGAGCGCCTTGCCGATGAGGCCGCGCCCCACGGGCGAGCGCCACGAGATGTCGCCCGCCGCGCCCGTCTCGTCGGCGCCGACGATCCGATACGTGACGCTCTCGCCGTCCTCGTCCTCGACGGTGACGGTGGCGCCGAAGAAGACGCGGTCGCGACGCTTCTGCTCGCGCGGGTCGACGATGACGGCGACGTCGAGGCGCTTGGCGAGGAAGCGCAGGCGGCGATCGATTTCGCGCAACTGCTTCTTGCGGTAGATGTACTCGGCGTTCTCGGAGCGGTCGCCCTCGGCGGCGGCGTCGGCGAGCGCGCTCACGACCTCAGGGCGCTTCTTGTTGCGAAGGAAGTCGAACTCTTCGGTCAGGCGGCGGTGGCCGGCGGGGGTGATGTAGTTCTTCTCGGGCGGGCGCTTTTTACCGGGTTCCGCCTCGTCTTCGTCTTCTTCCGGTGGGGCGTCCGGGGCGCCGGCGTCGTTGGGACCGCTCATCCGACGAGGGTAGCCGAATCGGGCGTTCTGCTATAGGTTCCCGTCGAATTCATGACGGCCAAGAAGCGGATCGCGGTCCTCACGAGCGGGGGCGACGCGCCCGGCATGAACGCTGCCATTCGCGGCGTCGTGCGCATGGGCATCGGCCTCGGCTGGGAGGTGTTCGGCGTCCGCAACGGATACGCCGGGCTCGTCGAGGGCGGTGACCTCATCGCGCCGCTCGGCGCGCGCGAGGTCGGCGGCATCCTGGGCCGTGGCGGCACCTTCCTCGGCAGCGCGCGCCTCGAGACGTTCAAGGACGCCGAGGTGCGCGAGCAGGGCATCCGCAAC
This sequence comes from Polyangia bacterium, assembly GCA_035549075.1. Taxonomy (GTDB): domain Bacteria; phylum Myxococcota_A; class Polyangia; order Fen-1088; family Fen-1088; genus DASZFV01. Next base: position 77,139 of record DASZRT010000043.1, read on the forward strand.
CTCCAGATCCGCGGCATCGAGGGCCTCGTCGTCATCGGCGGCAACGGCTCGCAGTCGGGCGCCCTCGCGCTGTCGAAGATGGGCCTTCCCGTCGTCGGCGTGGCGTCGACGATCGACAACGACCTCACGGGCTCGGACATCACGATCGGCGTCGACACGGCGCTCAACATCGCGCTCGAGGCGATCGACCGCCTGCGCGTGACGGCGTCGTCGCACCGGCGGGCCTTCTTGCTCGAGGTCATGGGCCGCAAGTGCGGCTACCTCGCGCTCATGGCCGGCATCGCGGGCGGCGCCGAGACGATCGTCATCCCCGAGGCCGACGTCGATCCCGACGTCGTCGCCGCCGAGATCGAGAGCGCGCACCACCGCGGCAAGGCGCACGCGCTGGTCGTCGTCGCCGAGGGCGCGAAGCACAACGCCGCCGCGCTCGCGAAACACTTCGAGCAGAACCGCGGCCGCATCGGCTTCGACCTGCGCGTGACGACGCTGGGGCACGTTCAGCGCGGCGGCCAGCCCGGCGCCTTCGATCGCCTGCTGGCGACGCGTTTGGCGGTCGGCGCCGCCGAGGCCCTCGCGCGCGGCGAGAGCGGAACCCTCGTCGGCTTCCTGCGCGGCGAGGTGGCGACGACGCCGCTCGAAGAGGTCGTCGGCGTGCCGAAGAAGATCGATCTCGAGCTGTTGAACATCCAGAAAGTGCTCGCGAAGTGACGAGGGGCATCGCCGAAGGCGATGGGGCGGGTAGGCAGGGTGGTCCGTCCCCGAGCGTCGGCGCCATAGGCGCCGACGGCGGCGACACGCCTCGTCCGGATTTCTTCGACCGCTTCACCGAGCGGCAGATGGCGCTCGGCGTGATCCTCTTCGGGCTGCTGCTCTACATCCCGTTCGCCGGCACGTACGGCCTGTGGGACCCGTGGGAGACGCACTACTCCGAGGTCGCGCGCCAGATGACCTTCCGGGGCGACTACATCAGCCTGTGGTGGCCGGGCTCGCCTCGCGACGTCGACGTGTTCTGGTCGAAGCCGGTGCTGTCGTTCTGGATCATGAGCCTCGGCATGCACCTGGCCGGCATCGGCTCGCCGGGCGGCGCGCCGGGCGAGATGGCGCTGTCGTCGCGCGCCGAGTGGGCCGTGCGCACGCCGTTCTGCCTCATGGGCGTGCTCGGCATCTACGCCGTCTACCTGGTGGCGGCGCGCTTCGTGAGCCGCCGCGCCGGCGTGCTGTCGGCCGTCGTGCTCGCGACGGCGCCCATGTACAGCCTCGTCGCGCGCCAGGCGATGACCGACATGGCCTTCGTCGGGCCCATGGCGATGGCCCTCGCGCTGGGCGCGCTGGCGCTCTTCGACGACCGCGACGAGCTGCTGCCGCGGCGAGGGAAGGGCTGGCGCAGCTGGCCCGACCACGGGCTCTTCTACGGCACGCTCATCCTCTTCGCCGTCTGCGTGATCCCGCAGCTCGTGATCGACTCGATCCAGCTCAAGGTCGAGGTCCCGTGGGGCGAGCGCACGATCAAGATGTACGGCGCCGTCGCGATGATCCCCTACTACATCGGCTTCGCGCTGTTCGTGGTCCTCGCGGCGCGCACGCGCTACAAGGCGCCGCTCTACCTTTATCTGGCGGCGATCCTGTGCGGCCTCGCCGTGCTCGCCAAGGGGCTCGCGGGCCTCGGCCTGCCGCTCATCGTCTTCCTCGCCTACCTCGCGTTCACCTGGAACTGGCGGCGGCTGCGGCGCGCGCAGCTGCTGTACGGCGTGCTCGTGTCGCTCGTCGCGCTCGCCGTCGTCGCCGTTCCGTGGCACCACGCCATGCTCATCCGCCACGGGCTGCCGTTCTGGAACGAGCTGTTCGGCGACAACCACTGGCGGCGCATGGTCATCGGCCGCCACGGCGATCGCGGCTCGTTCGAATACTTCCTGCGCGAGCTCGGCTACGGGATGCTGCCGTGGGTGGCCGTCGCGCCCGCGGCGCTCGGCTGGGCCGTCATGCGCGCGCGAGGCCGCGCCACCGCCACGCCGGACGAGGTCCGCCGCCAGGAGATCGTCTGGCTCGGCGCGATCTGGTTCGTGTCGTCGTACGCCGTCGTCTCGCTGTCGATGACGAAGTTCCACCACTACGTGCTGCCGGCCATCCCCGGGCTCGCGATCGTCGTCGGCTGCTACTTGGATGATCTCTTGCGTCGCGGGACGACGCGCGCCGCGGCGGCGACGGTGCTCGTCGGCCTGCCGTTGCTCCTCGTCATCACCGTCGATCTCGTCGCCGCGAAGAACGCGGCCCAGCGCTTCTTGTGGCTGTTCTCGTACGACTACGTGCACAGCCCCCACGGCCGGCCGTGGCCCGAGAAGCTCGACTTCACGGGGACGCTCATCGCCTACGGCGTCGCGTTCACGGTGCTCACGGCGGCGCTCGCGTCGAAGCGCGCGCGCAAGCTCGGCCTCGTGGGCCTCGGCGGCGCCGCGGTCGTCTTCACCTACTTCCTGCTCGACGGCTACATGCGCGACGTCGCGCCGTACTGGTCGCAGAAGGGCCCGATCGCGACCTACTACCAGCACCGCTCGTCGCCCGAAGAACGCCTCGTCGCCTACCAGATGTACTGGCGCGGCGAGACCTTCTACACGAAGAACGAGATCTACGAGGGGCCGATGGAGGACCGCACGGTCTTCGACGCCGACGGCGCCGACGAGAAGTTCAAGGAGTGGTTGAGCCGCCACGGCGGCCACCGCCAGTTCTTCCTGTTCGAGCGCGGGCAGCAGCAGCACGTCCAGCAGATGCTGCCCGTGCCCGCGCAGGCGTCGTTCAAGGTCATCGACGACACCAACAACAAGTTCTCGGTCGCGCAAGCGGACTTGTGATGGGCGCGCCGGCGGCGATCGACGCGCGGCGCGCGCGGTTCGTCGAGCACGGCGGCGGGCTGCCGTCCGAGGGCGGCGAGGTGCGCACGCTGCTCGAGGCGATCCTCGCGAGCGGCGATCATTTGCCCGAGCTGCTCTTCGGCGAGACGGCGGCGCGTCCGGATGCCTTGCTCGCGCTCGAGCGCGATCCCTGGCTGCGCGCGCCCAAGCCGCCGGCGCTCATCGCGCGCGCCGTCGACGAAGGGACGGCGGGCGCGACGAGCTTCGCCGACTTCAAGCGCCGCCTGCGCCTCGTGCGCCGCGCCGAGGTGCTGCGCATGGGCGCGCGCGAGCTGGGGTGGGGGACGACGGCCGAGGTCGCGCGCGAGCTGGCCGCCTTCGCCGACGCCTGCCTCGACGCTTCCTACCGCTACGCCGACGGCGAGCTGCGCCGCGAGCTGGGCACGCCCGTCATCGATCGCGACGAAGACGAGACGGGTGAGATCGCGCCGCGCTTCGTCGTCATGGGAATGGGCAAGCTCGGCGGCGAAGAGCTCAACTTCTCGTCCGACGTCGACGTCATCTACTTCTACTCGACCGACGCCGGACACGCGGGCGAGGGCGATCGCGCCGTGACGCTGCACAAGTACTACTCCGAGCTGTCGCGGCGGATCACGTCGGCGCTCGAGGAGCTCACGGCGGAGGGCATCGTCTTCCGCGTCGATCTGCGCCTGCGCCCCGAGAGCCGCAACGGCCCGCTGTGCAACTCGCTGGCGGCGGCCGAGCGCTACTACGAGACGTTCGGGCGCACGTGGGAGCGCCAGACGTGGATTCGCGCGCGCCCGTGCGCGGGCGATCGTTCGCTTGGTGACGAGCTGCTCGCGATGCTCGACGGCTTCGTGTACCCGCGCCACGCCGACCGCGGCATGCTCGATGAGGTGCTCGCGCTGCGCGCGCAGTTCCGCGACCCGGCGGACGCGGGCGGACACGACGGGCCGGACGACACGGGCTTCGACGTCAAGCTGGGCGCGGGCGGCATCCGCGACGTCGAGCTCGTCGTGCAGACGCTGCAGCTGCTCCACGGCGGCAAGAACCGCGACATCCGCGACCGCAACACGCCGCGCGCGCTCGCGCGCCTCGTGGCCGCGGGCTTCCTGTCGGACCGCGAGGCGCGCACGCTGTCCGACGCGTACCGGTTCTGGCGGCGGCTCGAGCACCGCGTGATGATCGAGTCGGGCGCGCAGCGCCACCGCTTGCCGTCCGACGACGAAGCGCGCGCCGCGATTGGCCGCGGCGTGGGCTTCGCTGATCTCGAGACCTTCGACGCCTCGATCGCGCGCGAGCGCGCCGCCGTGTCGGCGATCGCCGCGACCTTCGCCAGCGCTCCCGCAGGTCCGATCGAAGAGGCGGCGCGCCTCCTGAACCCGCTGCTCGAGCGCGAGACGCTCGAGCGCCTCGCCGCCGAGGCTGGCTTCGCCGACGCCGAGGCCGCCGCCGACGCGCTGGAGATCGCGCGCGCGCGCATGCCGGCGGCGTTGGTCACTGAGGCGACCGCCTCGCCCGATCCCAACCGCGCGCTCGCGCACTTCCGCGACCTCGCGCTCAACGGCTCGCCAGGGTTGCTCGCGCTCCTCCGCGGCGAGCCGCGGCTGCTGCGGTTGCTGGGCACGCTGTTCGGCACGAGCGATCGCCTGTCGGATCTTTTGATTCGCCACCCCGACGTGTGGGAGACGCTGGTCGTTGGTTTGGGCGCGCGCGCGCGGACCGTCGACGAGCTGCGCGACGCGCTCGCCGAAGAGCGCCGCGTGGCCGCCGAGGCGAGCGCCGAAGAGGCCGCCGCGCTGGGCGCGCCGCCCGACGAGTCGGTTGCCGAAGAGACGGACCTGCGCGCGATCCGGCGCTTCCAAGCGCAGCAGATCCTCCGCCTCGGCCTGCACGACGTCGCGGGCACGCTCGACGCCGGCGAGATCAGCGCGCAGCTCTCGCTCCTCGCCGAGGTGTGTCTATCGGCCGCGATCGACGCCGTCACGCCCGCGGTCGAGAAGCGCTTCGGCGTCCCGCGCACGGGCCTCACCGTGCTCGCGCTCGGCAGCTTCGGCGCGCGCGAGATGCGCTACGGCTCCGACCTCGACCTCGTCTTTTTGTACGGCGAAGACGGCGAGAGCTCGACGGGCATCGGCCACCAAGAGTGGTTCGGCCGCGCGTCCCAGCGCGTGATCGGCGCGCTCGAGGCGCTGCTCGAAGAGGGCCGCCTCTACCACGTCGACACCGGCCTGCGCCCGTCGGGCGCCAAGGGCCTGCTCGTGACGTCGACGGGCGCCTTCGCGCGCTACCACGAGCGCGAGGCCGCCGCGTGGGAGCGGGTGGCGCTGCTGCGCGCGCGCGTCGTCCACTCGACCGAGCCGCCCGCGCGCCGCGCCGAGATCGAGGCCCAGCTCGCCGCGATCGCCTTCGACCGCCCCTTCGACGAGCCCCGCTTCCGCGCCGAGATGCGCGACATGCGCGCCAAGATCGAGCGCGAGCGCGGCCGCGGCCCGCTGCCCAAAGGCTCGCGCCACGTCCGCTTCGACCCCGGCGGCATGATGGACGTCGAGTTTCTCGTCGCCCTCGGCCAGCTCGCCCACGCCACTGACCCCGCCGTCCGCACCACCGAGCCCGCGCCCGTCCTCGATCGCCTCGCCGCGCTCGGCTGGCCCGCGGCGCTCCCCGACGACTACGCCTTTCTCCGCCGCGTCGTCATGCGCCTGCGGTTGCTGCAAGACCGCCCCCAAGACGTCATCACCCCCAACGACGTCACGCCCCTCGCACACTCCCTCGACGTCCCCCCCGAGGATCTCGTGCGGATTCTCGACGCCACGATGAAGCGTGTGCGTGCGGCGTTCGACGAGAAGTTCGGGACCTCCACCGAAGAACAGCCGCCGCGCCCCTGAAGCGCGGTGAGGCCGAGCGACGTCACGTCGTCCGCCGCGACGAGCCCCGCGCCGTTTCGCGAGCCCGCGTCCCGGAGAGAAAACTCTGCTCAATCAAGACGAAGCGACACGATTCGAGCCGCGAGCTCTGTGCGAGGTTCTTGATTGAGCAGAGTTTTCGGCCGGGAGGGGCGCCCGGAGGACGTGGCGGCTCTTGATTGAGCAGAGTTTCCAGGCGGGGGTAGGCGCTCAACGAACGCAACCGCGCGCTCGGGTGGACCGATGACCGACGGTGCGCCGCCACTTGCTCCGAACGCCGACGGAGGTTCGGCGCGCGCTCGTCTACGTGCTCTCGAACTTTCGGAAGCATCTCCACGCGAAGCCTGACGTCGACCCGCGAAGCTCGGGGCCTTGGTTCGCGGGCTGGCGTCGTCAGCGGCCCCTGCCCGACGAGAGCCCCATGGCCGCGCCGCGAACTTGGCTGGCGGGCGTGGGCTGGCGTCGCGCCGGCGGCGCCATCGGGTTCGACGAATGGCCTGGGCGCGAGTGACTCAGTGAAAGTCGTGTGAGACGTCGACGAGCGACGGCCTTCCGCCGATGGGGGTGAACTTGTCGGCTTTGATGGCGATGACGCCGCGTTGGTTCTGGACGACGCCCTCGATGACGAGGGCGTTGGTCTCGACGATGACCTCGCGGTCGCGCGCGAAGGTTTGCGGCGTGACGATGGCGTTGGAGAAGCCGGTCTCGTCCTCGAGGGTGATGAAGACGAAGCCCTTCGCGGTCTCGGGGTGCTGGCGGACGATGACGACGCCGCCGACGCGCGCGCGGCGGCCGTCGGGGACGCGCGCGAGGTCGGCGGCCGTGAGGACGCCGGCGCGGCGGAGCTCGGCGCGCGCGAAGGTCATGGGGTGCGGGCCCGTCGACAGGCCCGTGCCGCGGAAGTCGGCGGTCATCTCGTCGGCCTCGGTCATCTCGTCGAGCGGCGAACCTTCATTCGACGCCTCGGCGCGCGCGAACAGGGCGCCCGAGCGGCCGAGCGCCTCGACCTGCCACATCGCTTGTCGGCGCGTGCCGCCCAGCGTGCCGAAGGCGCCGATGTCGGCGAGACGCGCGAGCTCGTTGGGGCTCGCGCCCGTGCGCGCGGCGAAGTCGGCGAGCGACGCGAACGCGCGCTCGGCGCGCGCGGCTTCGATCTTCTTCGCCGTCTGTTCTTTGAAGCCGCTCGCGTAGCGAAGCCCCAAGCGGACCGCCTTGCCCGGTTGACCGTTCACGCTCTCGAGATCGCACAGCCACGTCGATCGCGCGACGTCGATGGGGCGCACCTCGACGCCGTGCCGGACGGCGTCGGTCACGAGCGTGGCCGGGTGATAGAAGCCCATGGGCCAGTTGTTGAGCAGGCACGCGAGGAACGCGGCCGGGTGGTGCGCCTTCAAGTAGACCGAGAAGTACGCGAGCCGCGCGAACGACGCCGCGTGCGACTCGGGGAAGCCGTAGAGCGCGAACGACTTGATGCCGTGGACGATCTCGTCCTGCGCCGCGCCCCGGATGCCGTTCTTCTCCATGCCGGCGCGCAGGTCCTTCTCGATGGCGTTCATGCGCTGCTCGGAGCGCTTGAAGCCCATGGCGCGGCGGAGCTCGTCGGCCTGGCCACCCGAGAAATTGGCGGCGACCATCGCCATCTTGATGAGCTGCTCTTGAAACAGCGGGATGCCGAGCGTTCGCTCCAGCACCGGCTCGAGCGATTTGTGCGGGTACGTGATCGGTTGCTCGCCCGCGCGCCGCAACAGGTACGGGTTCAGCATCTTGCCAACGATGGGGCCGGGACGAATGATCGCGACCTCGACGACGATGTCGTAGAAGCGCGTCGGCTTCATGCGCGGCAGCGTCGCCATCTGCGCGCGCGACTCGACCTGGAACGTGCCGACGGTGTCGGCGGCGCGCAGCATCTCGTAGACCTTCGGGTCGTCGTACGACAGGCGCGCGTAGTCGATCTCGACGTCCTCGTGGCGCCGAATCATGGGCACGACGTCCTCGAGCACGGCCATCATGCCGAGCCCCAGCAGGTCGACCTTGACGAGGCCCATGTCGGCGCAATCGTCCTTGTCCCACTGGACGATCACGCGGCCAGGCATGCTCGCGGGCTCGAGCGGCACGACCTCGTCGAGGCGCCCGTCGGAGAGCACCATGCCGCCCGAGTGCTGGCCGAGGTGGCGCGGCAGATCGCACAGCGACGTCGCGAGCTCACCCAGGAGCCGCGTGCGCCGATCGCGCGTGGGGAACCCCGCGATGTCGAGGTAACGCGCGAGCGGCGCGCCGTCTTCCATGATCGAGCCCGGCAGGTGCTTCGTGATGCGGCCGAGCTGGTCTTCTGAAAAACCGAGCGCGCGGCCCGCGTCGCGCACGGCCATGCGCGGGCGGTAGGAGATCACGTTGGCCGTCATGGCGGCGCCGCGCGCGCCGTACTTTTGATAGAGGTGCTGGATGCACAGCTCGCGGCGCTCGCCCGACGGCAGGTCGAGGTCGATGTCGGGCATGCGGTCGGCGGCCGTCGTCGCGTTGCGCGCGCGTTCCTCGGACAAGAAGCGTTCGAACAGCAGGTCGCCGCGCACGGGATCGACGGCCGTGATGCCCAGCAAGAAGCAAATGGCCGAGTTCGCCGCCGAGCCGCGGCCTTGTACCAGGATGCCGCGCGAGCGCGCGAACTGGACGACGTCCCACACGACGAGGAAGTAGCCGGCGAGGTCGAGGCTCTCGATGATGGCGAGCTCGCGCCGCATCTGCGCGCGCACCTTCGGCACGAGAGGATCGCTTTGATCGTAGAGGCGTGACACGCCGGCCTCGGACAGCTTCGCGAGGTAGCTCTGCTGCGTCTCGCCAGACCCTGGGGGCACGGGGTAGGTGGGGAAGGTGTAGCCGAGGTCGGCGAGCGTGAACTGGCAGCGCTCGGCGATGGCGCGCGACGCGCGCACGGCCGCGGGCAGGTCGCGGAACAAGCGCGCCATGTCGGCGGGCGGCTTGAGCCAGCGCTCGGCGTTCTGCGGCAGACGCCGGCCGATGTCGTCGACGGTGGCGCCGTGGCGCGCGCACGTGAGCACGTCGTGCAGCGCGCGGCGGGCGGGCGTCGCGTAGCGGACGTCGTTGGTCGCGACGACGCCGACGCCGGCGATGCGCGCCTGGGCGAGGGCGGCGCGCACGCGGCGCGCCTCGTCGACGTCCATGTGGCGCTGCGCCTCGAGGAACACGCGATCGCGCCCGAAGATCTGCACGAGCTGCGGCAGGTCGGCGCGCGGCGCGGCGCCGCCCAGCGCGATGAGCCCCTCGGCGTGCTCGGCCAGCAGCGCGTGCGTCGCCACGGGCCCTTGCTCCTTGCGCCGCCCGCCCCACGCGCGCGTGAACAACCGACAGAGGTTCTGGTAGCCGCGCCGGCTCTCGACGAGCAGCAAGATCGCCGACGCGCCCGTGTCGTTCGCCGACGGCGTCTCGAGCGCGAGCTCGGCGCCGACGATGGGCCGCAGGCCCGCCTTGCGCGCGGCGCCGAAGAAGCGGGGCGCGCCGTAGACGCCGTTCGCGTCGGAGAGCGCGAGCGTGTCGTGCCCGCCCGCGGCCGCGGCCGCGACGATCTCCTCGGGCACCGACGCGCCGTCGAGGAAGCTGAACGCGGAACGACACCGCAATTCGACGTAATCAGAAGCCATCGCGCGCGCTCAGTCGTAATAGCCGTCGAGGAACCAGCGGCCGTCGCGCTCGTCTTGATGAAGGCGGTACACAGCTCCGTCGCTCGCGTGCACGTCCCAGTACGCGCGCGCAAAGTTTTCTTCTCGCCACCATTCACCTGACGCGCGGTATGGACCGGCAGCGATCAGGACGCGTGCTGTGGTGTCGCGGCCGCGCAGCGCGACGGGCCCACGGAGATCAACGAGAACCTCGATCTCCTGTGGCGGCCGCAAGCGACGAATCGTCAGCGTTGCGCCGTCATTCGCGGGCGCGGGCAGGGGCGCGTTCGACGAGAACGAAAACGGCGCGACGGCGGCGGCCTCTTCGCGCCAGGTGTCGACGACGGCGGGCGCGCCGACGTTCTCGGGGCCGACGAGCGCCGCGAGCCGCGCGATCGTCGCCGCGAGCTTGTCGGGCGCGGGCCCCGCGGCGCGCAGGAAATCCAGCTGCGTCGCGCGCACGCGCGCGGGCAGGGCGACGAGGCGCGCTCCAATGACAGGCGCGTCGGGCGGCCGCCGCGCGAGATCGAGGCGCAGCAGCTGGATCAACGTCGCGGCGTCGCGCGTGGGCGCGGCGATGGGCACGGCGCGCACGTCGAGGCCGCGCGGGTCGAGCGAGAGCCGCACCGTGAGCCCCGCGCACGCGAGCCCGCGCCCCGCGAGCCGCGCGAGCGCGCGATCGACGAGCCCGCGCAGCACGAACGCGAGCGGCTCGATCTCGTAGACGCGGTACTCGAGATCGATGGCCTCTTCGAGCGCGTCTTGCGGCAGCGCCGGCAGGAACGGCTCGTCGGCGTCGCCGAGCAACCCGCGCGCGAGCCGGCACACGCGCGCGCCCGCGGCGCCGAGGCGCACCGCCGCGGCGTCGAGCGGCAGCGCCGCGATCTGGCCCGCCGTGCGCGTGCCCCAGCGACGGAAGGCCGCGCGCAGCTCTTCGTCGTCGGTGAGCATCGTCACCGGCAGCGGCGCCAAGAAGGCGCGAGCACCGTCGCTGCCCGCGGGCACCGCCGCGAGCTCGCGCGCCCGCGAGGCGACGCGCGCGACGGCTTTCCCGTCGGCGATCGCGACGCGCGCCTCGAGCCCGACGCGCGCCGCCTGCGCCTGGATCGTCTGCGCGAGCGCCGCTTCGCCCAGCGGGTACAGCCGCCCCAGATCCTCGACGGCGAAGAACACGTGCTCGGGCTCGCGCTCGACACGTGGGGCGAACGAGAAGCCGACGTCGGCCAGCGCGCCCTCGGCCGCCTCGACGTCGGCGGGCGTCGCCGAGAGCAGCCGCACGCCCGGGCACGCCGCGCTCGCCTGCGCGCCCGTCATCCCCGGCACGACGCCCGCGCGCCGCGCTTCGTTCGACACTTCGACGATGCGAGGCCGGCCCTTCGCCGTGCCGCTCGTCGTTTTCATGAGCAACGCCGCTGCCGAGCCGCGCAGCTCGGGCTCGCGGCGCAGCACCGACTGCAGCGCTAGCTGCGGCACCCAAACGCAAGCCACGCGCAAAGCTCGCCTCCTTCTTGACGGGGGGCCGGCTCGCTGCCGCTCGCGGTCCCCCGGTCCCCCCTCGCTCCGCGTGGCGAAGCCACGCTGCGCTCGCTCTCTCGTTCGAGGTTTCGATTGAGCCTGCGCACGCAGGTGACCTTCACGCGCGCGCCGTCGAGGAGCGGCGGTCCCGCGTCGGTGAGAAAGCGCGGCGTCGGCGCCGACAGCTCGATCGCGGCGGCGGCGAAGGCGCCCACGGCGCGCGCCGGCGTCGCGACGAGGACCGACGTGCCCTGGCGCTCGGCGCCGTGCTTGAGGCGAATCCACGCCGAAGTCGGAACGCGCGGGCGCTCGTCGCCGAGATCGAGCGCGACGACGTCGAAGCCGCCCGCGCTCACGACGAGGTCGACCGCCTTGAGCGCCTCACCCACCGCACAGCGAACCCACAAGAGGCGGGGCAGGGCGAGCCCGGCCGCCGCCGCCGCGCGCGGATCGAGCGCGCCGCCCATGTCGACGAGCGCGACCGCCTCACCGGCGCGCGCCGCCCGCGCGAGCGCCGCGAGCACGACCGCCGTGCGCCCCGTCGTGCGCCGCCCGCTGATCTCCGACAGCGCCGCCCGCGGCCACCCGCCGCCGAGCACCTCGTCGAGCGCGGACAAGCCCGAGCTCCGGCACCCCCGCAGCTCCTCGAGCCGCTGCGCCGTGATCAGCTGAGAAGAAAGCTCAGGAACGAGCTCGATCGCCCGCAACACCCGCCCAGACTGACACTGAACACGCGTTCAGTTCAAGCGCCTTCTATTAACCTAGAAATTCAGCGCTCGTAGGCGCCGATGTCGGGCATGGCGTCGCGCGCCTTGCCGTCGAAGTCGGTCTTGGGGGCGCCGTTGGGGGTGCCGGCGTTCACGCAGGGGGACAGGGGGCCGAGGTGGAAGTCGCTGGCGCTCACGAACTGCGGGGCGGCGCTGATGTTGCCGTTGCCGGCGAGGCCGTTGACGACGGCGAGGGGCACGCCCGAGGCGGCGCCGCCGCGCAGGTAGAGCTGCGTCGCCGTGATGCCCGTCGGGTCGAGGTCGTTGTACGAGAAGACGCGCGGGCCGGTCTTGGCGACGTCCTCGACGAAGTCGTAGCGCGAGATCGTGCACGCGCCGGCGCGCAGGATGTTGTCGCGGAAGACGCCGCGCGCGCCCGCGGTCGTCACGCTGCCGTCGGGGCCGAGGTCGACGGCGGTCGCGGCGCACATGCCGACGCCGCCCGCGTCGATCGTGTTCGACTCGACGTCGAGCTCGCGCAGGGTCGAGACGCGCACGCGCAGCGCGCTCACCTCGGGCGAAGGCGCTTGCTGGCCCGCGCAGGCCGCGCCGCGCACGACGTTGTTCTCGAAGCGCGACGCCGCGTCGCTCGCGACCACGCCGAAGGTCGACTTCGTGCCGCAGCCGCCCGTGACGTCGTTGCGCTCGACGAACGCGTCGGTCGTCGCGATCGACAGCGCCGTCACCGTGGCGCCGCCGCCCCCGAGGAGGCGGTTTCCCGAGACGCGCGCGCAGCCGCCGCCGGAGCAGTCGACGGCCGTCGCGATCATCGGGTGCACCGAGGCTGAACCTTCGATGAGCTTGTTGCCAGAGACGAGGCACCGGCTCGCCGCGCCGACGGCGACGCCGCACGAGACGCCCGTCGACAGGATGGGTTGGCCGAGGCCGCCGCCCAGGATCTTGATGTTGCCGTCGACGACGGGGTGGCACGCGCCGTTGGCGACGACGCCGAACACACGCGCGTCCATCCCGGCGCCGTCGGCCTGGATGAGATCGTTGCCGACGATCCAGGGCGCGGCGTCGCTGCACGGCCCGAACGCGACGCCGGACGCTTGCACCGTCGCGCCCTGGACGAGGATCGAGTTGCCGCGCACGACGACGCCGTTGGCCGCGCCCGACACGCGCACGCCCGCGGCGGTCGGCGCCTGGCCGCCGCACAGCGAGTTGTGCTCGACGACGGTACCGGCGAGCGAATCGGTGAGATCGATCGCGACGCTGTCGCCGCCGTTCGATTGCGCGAAGCGGCCGTGGACGCCGATGCTCGCGGCGTCGCACGTCTCGGTGCAGCGGCCCGTCACCGGATCGAAGGTGTCGCAGTTGTCGCGGATCGTCGGCTTCGAGGCCACGGAACGAATGCCGATCGCTTCGGTGGCGCCGGCGCCCGCGCCGATCTCCGAGCGGGTGATCGTGGCCTCGGCGCCGCCCGTGAGGCTGATGCCGTAGGTCGTCGCGGCGTCGCTCGTGTCCTCGACGACGACGTTCGAGATCAGCACCTGCTTCGCGCCTTCGACGCTGATGCCGATCGACGGCGTCGCGTTGCCGTTGCTCATGCCGCCGCCGCCCGGGCCCATGCCGCCGCCGTTGGGCCGCGACACGCGCACGCCGTCGAGGATCGTGGGGATCGTCACCGTCGAGGGGAACAGCACGACCTTGCCCGAGCGCGCCTGGATGACGGTGTTGAGGACGGGCGTGCCCGTGGGATCGCCCTCGAACGCGCAGCGCGTCCACGTGCGCGTCTCGTAGTTGCCGTAGACGGAGACGCCGTTCGCCATCGTGAGCGTGCCGGCGTCGCCGAGCGCGTACACATTCGGGTTGTCGGCGCCGCACGTGGGGCCGCCCGCGACGCAGACGTTCTTGGCGCGGCCGAAGCCGGTCGCGTAGGTGATGGCGGCTTGGATCGTGCGGAAGGGGCGGAAGATCGTGCCGATCGCGTTTTGATCGTCGCCCGTCGGGGCGACGTGAACGCAGGCGGTCGCGCAGTCTTCGTCGACGGCGCCGTCGCAGTCGTCGTCCTTGCCGTCGCAGTCGTCGTTGAAGCTCTGGAGCGGGCCGGGCGTGCACACGACGGGCGCGCCGTTGGCGCAGGCGTCGACGGTGACGGCGCAGGCGCCCAGGCCGCACGTCGCCTTGCCGAGGTTGTCGTCGGGCGTGCCGTCGCAATCGTCGTCGATGCCGTTGCACGCCTCGCCGAGCGCGGGCAGCACCTGGCCCACGCACGAGCCCCACGTGCCGTCGGCGCAGGTTTGCGTGCCGCCGTGGCAGGGGCCGACGTCTTTCGTGCCGGCCTTGCCTTCGTAGCAGGTGCGCGCGGCCGCGCGGCCGACGTTGGGATCGTCGTCGTCGCAGTCGGGGCCCGCGCAGCCGGGGCCGACGCCGAAGCCGTCGCCGTCGTTGTCGACGCAGGGGCCGCTCGCGTCCGAGCCGCCGCCGTCGACGCCGGCCATGCCCGTCGCGCCGCCGCTCGCGCCGGACTGTCCACCGGTGGCCGAGCCTCCCGTGCCGGGCTGGCCGCCCGTCGCCGAGCCGCCCGTGCCGGCGCCGCCCGTCGCGCCCGCCTGACCGGCCGGGCCGTCGTAGAACGGGTTCGCGCGATCGCACGAGAGCCCGACGGCGATCGCGAGCGCGACGGCCAAGCCGGCGGTGCGGGGCGCGGACGGGCGCAGCGGCATCGAGCCTCCAAGCAAAAACGAGCGGGTGAAACCGAACCTAAGTTACGACTTCATCGTAACAGATTCGCCTTCAGATCCATCTCGGCCGGGCCGCGCGCGAGCTGGTGTACAATCGCGTCATGTCCCACGCGCGGGCGTCCGCCCTCGTCGGTGTGCTGGCGGCGGCCATCGCGTCGGGCAGCGTGCGGAGCGCACACGCTGAAGGCGAGGGCGGTAAGCAGCGCGTCGCCGTCGTGAAGCTGGCGTTCGAAGGCGGCGTGCCCGAGGCCGCGCGTGACTTGTTCGCGCAGCGGCTGGCCGAAGGGCTCACGGCCGTGCGCTTCGAGGTGATCTCGGGTGCCATGGTGCGCGAGCGCCTCGCGGCGGCGGGGTTGCCGGCCGACAGCTGCGCGGGCGGCAGCTGCACGGCGCGCGCGGCCCAGGCATTGGGCGTCGCGTTCCTCGTCTATGCCTCGGTGGTCGAGCACGAGAAGACCTACGACGTCACGCTCGAGCTCGTGAACGGGCGCAGCGGCGTCTCGATCGGCACGAACCGCGAGCGGTGCGAGATCTGCGGCGTCGAGGAGGCGAGCGAGAAGGTGAGCCTCGCGGCGTCGGCGCTGCGCGCCCGGCTCGAGGCGCTCGCCAACACGCCCGCGCGCTTCATCATCCGCGCCAAGCCTTCGCGCGCGCGCGTCACGCTCGACGGCGAGGCGATCGGTCCCGCGCCCATCGACCGCGAGATCCCCGCGGGCGTGCACAAGCTCGAGCTCGCCGCCGAAGGCTACGACGTGCTCGAACGCACGATCACGGCGGTCAACGGCGTCGACGAGACGCTGGACTTGGAGCTCGTCGTGCAGCCGTCGAAGTTTCCGCTGCGCGCCATGGGGTGGCTCGCGTTGGGCGTGGGCGTGGCCGCGATCGCGGGCGGCGCGTGGGCCGAGCACGTCGACGGGCAAGAGCTCGCGTGCGACGTCGCCGCGCAGGACGACCACGGCAGGTGTCCGCGGCTCAGAAATACGCGCGTGCTGGGCGCGGTGCTCGCGGGTGTGGGCGCGGCGTCGGCGACGCTGGGGGGCGTGTGGTTGTATTTGGGTGGGTTGGGGGCGGCGAGGGCGCCGGAAGGCGCGGAGCACGCGGCGGTCGTAGGGGTGAGTGGGCGGTTTTAAGCAGACGGCTATTTCCCGACCTTCGCCTTGACCCGTTCGACGCGGCTCTTGATCGAGGCATCCTTCGGCGCGAGCGCCGCGGCCTTCCCGTACGCGGCGAGCGCTTCGTCGTAGCGGAGCAGCTTGAAATAAGCGTCGCCCGTCGCGACGAGGTACTTCGTGCTCCTCGGCGCGAGGCGCGAGGCGCGGCGGGCGTAGTCGAGGGCGTCGCTGTAGCGGGCGCGCTCGAAGGCGACCTCGGCGAGGCCGCCGACGGCGACGGCGTTCTGCGAGTCGGCGCGCACGGCGCGCGTGAAGGCCTGCTCGGCGTCGGTGAGCTTGCCGCGCGCGAGCGCGGCGTTGCCCGCGTCGGAGGCGGCGCGCGACACGCCGGGATTGCGCGGCGCTGGCGCGTCGGTCTCTTCGGCGACGCGCTTGCCCTTCGTCGCGGCGGCCGGTGCGCCCGCGTCGGGTGTGCTCGCGGCTGTCGTCGTCGCCACTTTGGCGCGCTCGCGCGCCTCGGCGTCGTGCGCGTCGAGGTCGCTCACGAGGCCGTAGAGCGGGCGCGCGTCGTCTTGCTTGCCCGCGCTCCACGACGCGGCCGCGCGCGCGCGCAAGGCGTCCGCGAGCCTCGCGCTCTGCGCGCCGCCCGGGTCGGCGCTCGCGAGGCTCTTGAGCGCGAGCCTCGCCTCCGAGATGCGCCCGTGCGTCGCCGCCAGGTAGATCTGCGTCGCCGCGTCCTTCGCGTCGTCGCTGGCCGCGGGCGCCGGCGCGGCGAGCGCCGCCTGCGCGTGCTTCTCCTCGCGCCGCGCGCGCGCGCGCCGCTGCTCGTCGGGCGAGATCTCGGCCTTCGCCTGGAGGTCGGGATCGTCCGGCACGAACAGCAGCGCCTCTTTGTACTTCGTGACGCCGAGGTCACGCAGGTCGGCCTTCACCAGCTCGTTGCCGATGACGGTGAGCGCCGACGCGTAGGCGCGCCGCAAGCTCTGCGCGCCCGCCGACGGCCGGCCCACGCGCTTGGCCTCGCCCTCGGCGACCTCGATGTAGTGCAGCGCCGAGTCGCTGGGCGGTCGCACGTAGCGCTCGCGCCGCGCGGCCTGATCGGCCTTGAGCAGCGCCGCCGCGACCTCGGGCGCCTCCTCGGTCTTCGTGAGCTCGACGCGCACCTCTTTGACGACGACGTCGGGCGCGCGCACGAAGCCGAAGTAGATCGCGAGCGCGAGCGACACGGCGGCGACGGCGCTCGCGCCGCCGATGAGCGCGCGCCGCGGCCCGCGCGTCGTCGGCATGCGCCGCTCGAGCCGCGCGCGCCACTCGTCGTCGACGGCCGGCAGCTCGAGGTCGTCCCACGGCGTCGTGAGCTTCGACGCGATCTGCGCCTCGCACAGCAGCGCCTCGACCTCGGCCATGCTCTGCGGCCGCGCCTCGGGATCCTTGGCGAGCAGCTTCATGACGAGCCCGACCAGCTCGACCGGCAGGCGCCGCGCGTCGGGCTGGCGATCGAGCGGCAGCGGCGGATCCTTCACCTGCATCGTGAGCGTCGCCACGTGGTTCTTGCCGTGGAAGGGGACGTTCCCGCACAGCATCTCGTAGGCGACGACGCCGAGCGCGTAGATGTCGCTGCGGTGATCGTAGCCGTGGCCCGAGGCGCGCTCGGGCGCGATGTACTCGGGCGTGCCGGCGATCTCGTCCTCCTGGCCCACCTGGTGGAGCAAGCCCGCGATCCCGAAGTCGACGACCTTCACGGCGTCCTCGCGCTTGCCCTGTTTGAGCAGCATGACGTTGTCGGGTTTGACGTCGAGGTGGACGATGCCTTTTTCGTGCGCGGCGCCGAGCGCCTTGGCGATCTGGCGCAGGATCGGCATCGCGCGCCGCGCGTCGAGGCGCGACGCCTGGCGCAGCACGCGGCCGAGCGACTGGCCGTCGAGGTACTCCATGACGAAGAACACGCGGCCGTCGGCCAGCTCGCCGAAGTCGGTGACGTCGCAGATGTACGCGCTGCCGACCTTCGAGGCGGCGCGCGCCTCCTGCCGGAACTGCTGCAGCGTCTCGGCGTCGCGCGCGACGTCGGCGCGCAGCAGCTTGAGCGCGACCTTCTTCTCGAGGTCGACGTGCTCCGACAGATAGACGGTGCCCATGCCGCCTTCGCCGATCTTCGAGAGGATGCGGTAGCGCGTGCCCGGGATGACCTGGCCCGCGCCGAGATCGACGGCGGGCCCGGGGACGCGGGGTGCGCGCGAGCCGCCGCCCGTCTCGAGCCGCGTGAGCGTGATGACCTTCCACGTCGGCGGCGAGGCGCCGCGCTTCGGGTCCCACGCCTTCGCGAGCGTCTCGAGCTCGGCGCGCGTCACCATCGACGGCGGCGCGAGGCCGCGCACGAGCTCGCCGAGCGCCGCGGGCGCGGCCGCCGCGCTGAGGCCGCGCAAGATCGCGGCGAGCGACGTGCGCAGCTCGTCGGCGCCGCCGGGACGCTGCGCGGGGCTCGATGACAGCGCGCGCTCGACGAGCGTCGTGAGCGCCGGCGGAACCGCCGACGCGCCCTTGAGCAGCGAGCGCAGCAGCGCGCCCAAGAGGTAGGCGTCGGTCGCGCCGGGCGCCGCCGCGAACGATCCAACGACCGGCGGCGGCTGGAACGCCTCGCGCACCGGCATCTGCGCCATCGCGGCGCCGTAGTGGAGCAGCTTGACCTCGCCGTCGATCGACAGCAGCACGGCGCGCGGCGACAGTCCGCCGGGCAACGGGTCGGCGTCACCGGAGCGCGCGGCGAGGCGGCGCAGCTCGCTCAGCGCCGCCGCCACCTCCATGGCGACGAACACGGCGAGATCGACGGGGAAGGGCCGCCCGCGTGCCGCGAGCTCGGCCTGCACGGCCGCGAGGTCGGCGCCTTCGACCAGCTCGCTCACGAAGAACAGGCGTTGCTCGACGAGCCCGACGTCGTAGAGCTGCACGAGGTTGCCGTGGATGCGACGCACGAGCCGCATCGCCTCGCCGCGCAGCGCGGTCACGAACGGCGGCGTGCGCGTGATCTCCTCGGACAGCACCTTGAGCGCGCAGAAGCGCTCGATCTCGACGGGACGCAACGCCGCGAACACCTCGCCGCGCGCGCCACGCGCGATCGACTGCAACAACGCGAAGTTGCCGAAGGCGCGCGGCAGCGCTTCGCCCGGATCGGGGCCCAAGCCCTTCGAGGTCGACTCGCCCATGCGAACGTCCCGACCTCACAGTATCACGCTCGACGGGAGGGGGGCGCGGCCGAGGAAACACCGCAACCCCGACGCAGCCGAGCCCTCACTCGTGGCGACCTGCCGCGACCCCGACGCAGCCGAGCTTTGCTCGGCGCAGGAGGCACCCGGGGGTCTGGGACCCTCTCAGGGTCCCAGATCTAAAGACACACGCCGAAGGTCGTGTCGTTCGTGAGGGCGTTGCAGGTCTTGCCGTTGGCGCAGTCGTTGACGGCCGTGCACAGGCCGTTGGCGGCGTTGCAGTGGCAGACGGCGCGGCAGGCGCGGACGCCGCTCATCAAGTTGCAGATGTAGCCGGGCGCGCACTGCGCGCTGCCGTTGCACATGTCGCCGTCCTTGCCCGTGCGCGTCTTCTCGGCGCACGCGCAGTCGACCTGGTCGAGGTCGCCGACGATGAGGCACGACAGCCCCGTCGGGCAGCCCGTCGTGCCGGCCGCCGCCGCGGGCTGGCGTGGATCGCAGGCGAACGTGCACGTGTGGTAGCTCGTGAGCGTGTCCCCGCACTGAACGGGCCCGAGGCACAGGCTCTTCGTGCCGACGGCCGCGACGCCCGTCGCCGCGCCGCCGTCCGGGGACGTCACGCCGCCATCGGCGGCGGTGGACGAACAGCGGTTGTCGCCGTCGCAGAAGCGCAGGCACAGCTTGACGTTGCAGCCCGTGCCCGCGTAGTCGAAGCACTGTGAGCCCGGCGCGCAGTCGGCGTTCGAGCTGCACGGCGAGCCGGGGCCACCCGCGCCGCCTTCCGTGCACTCGCCGATGTCTTTCTCGCAGTTGACCTGGCACGTCTTGCCGGCCGCGCACTGGGGCGTGACCGGATCGCAGCCCGGGAAGGTCTCGCCGTCGGGGCCCGCGGCGCCGTCGTTCTTCAAGCAGCCGCTCTGCGCCTGGATCGCGACGTTGATCTTGGCGACGTTGCCTTCCTTGATGACGCCCGTCGTGACGTCGCTCTGCCCGATCGTGCAGCCGTATTGATCGAGCAGCGTCACCTTGATCTCGACCGTGCCCGATTGCCCGCCCGAGAAGCTCACCGACAAGTCCGTCGGGTACATATCCTCGATCGTGACGACGGGCGCCGGGTACGTCAGCGTCTTCGTGTACGCGCCCTGCGTGACGTCGACGACGACGTTCGTGATGCCGCCGATGGGCGTGCCCGACTCCAGCGTGAGCCACAGATACGACTTCGGCTTGGCGCAGGCGCCGAGCGCGGCCACAAACAACGCCGCGCCGACGATCGCGCCAAAGTGCAGGCGAGCTTTCTTGTCGCTAAAACGCACGCATGTCTCCGAGGCGCGTGTTGGGCTGAGCGGGGTCGACCGGCTGGAGCGAAAGGATGCCGACGATCGCGACGGTCACGAGCGCGACGCCGACGACGCCCCAGAACCACGAGCGTTGATAGAACGGTTGCGGGCGCGGCGGGGGCGGCGGCGGCGCGAGGGCGGTGCCCGGCGCGACGACCGTCGTCGGCGGCGTCGCGGGCGCGAGCGGCGTGACGACCGCCGGCGCTCCCGGCGGCGCGGTGTCGCCGGCCTCGAGGCCCGTCTGATCGGCGGGTGGGGGAGGCGGCGGCGCCGTTGGAACCGCGGGGGCGGCCACGGGCGGATCTCCCGCGGGCGCCGTCTGCGCGCGCGCCGTCGATGCGAAAAATAAGAGGACCGCGCCGACGCCCAGGCTCGTCGCGCGGAAAGCCAAGCCGCGAGCTCTTGCCATCGAGGGCATTGTGCGTTCCCTCGCCGCGCGCGTCTAGTGCGCATCTCGCGAGCGAATGCGCACATACGCGGACGACAGCCCGCCCTGCCACTCCTCGCGGCCTTCGGCCACGACCGCTAGGGGCGAATCAGGGGCGGGCGTCGGCGCCCACGGGCCCGCGACGCCGCGCCGAGGCCCACAGGACACGCGCCTGCATGTCGAGCGCGCGCAAGCGATCGGCCTCGGTGTCGGCTTCGGCGGCCAGGCGGCCGTAAGCGCCGCGCGCGCGCGCGAAGTCACCCAAACGATACGCGGCCTCGCCGATCATGCGGCCGCACTCGCGCGCGAACAGCGGGGGCAGCGCGCCCGGGTCGGTCCCGACGTCGTCGCAGGCGCGGCTCAAGTAGGGCAGCGCGAGCGACGGATCGCGCCCGAGCAACTGGCGCCCGACGAGGTAAGGCCCGAGGCGATCGGTCGGGAACAAGCGCGCGAACTCGCCCAGTAGGTGAAACATCAAGACAGGATCGGCGCCGGCGCCGCCGAGCTCGTCGCCGAAGAGCGCGCGGCCGAGCGTGTCGCGGCCGAGCGGCGTCTCGAGCGCGCGCAGCTTCGCCATCGCGAGCCGCCGGTCGCCGTCCTCGGTCGCGAGCGCGAGCGCGCGCTTCTCTTCGGCGGCGGCGTTGGCCCAGTCGTGGGCGTGGAACTGGATCTCGGCGGCGAGGCTCGCCGCCTGCGCGTGCAGCGGCTGCGTGACGTCTTCGTCGGCGGCGAAGCGCCCGAGCTTCTCGAGCGAGGCGCGCCGTTCGCCCGCGAACGCGAGCGCCTGCGCGAGCTCGAGACGGAACGTCGGCTCGTGCGGATCGTCGGCGCACGCGCCCTCGAGCAGGCGCACCGCTTCGCGCGGCGCGACGCGCTCGAGCCCACGCGCCTCGCCCAAGCGCGCCGCGAGATCGCGCGCGCACACCTTCTTGAAGATCGCGGGGCGTCGAAAGCGTTCGGCGGCGCGCGCGCGATCGTCTTTGTCGAGCGGCTGCTGCGCGAGGAACGCGCGCCACTCGCCTTCGAGCGTCGCGAGCGGCACGCGGTACACGCGCGAGAAGTCGCCCGCCGAGTGATAGAGCGCCCGCAGCCGCTCGGGCCCGCGCGTCTCGAGCAGGAACGCCGTGAACGAGCCGGCCATCGTGTAGGCGCGCGCGCCCGACTGCGCCGTGAAGCCCGCGCCCACGACGTCGGCCAGCGGCGGCGCGTTGCCGTCGGCGATCATGGCGGCGGCCTCTTGGTGGATCGTCGCCGCGCCGTCGGGATCGCTCGTGTCGGCCGCCTCGGCGAGCCCCTCGACGAGGCCCATCGCCAGCGTCGGGATCGGCAGCGGCCCTTTCCAGCGCCACGCGAACGCGACGCCCATGATCGGATCACCGAACGCGCCCGCGAAGACGTGCGCGAGCTCGTGCCGCAGGCGCGTCGACGGGAAGCGCTCGCCCTGCAGGAAGATCTCGCGCGTCCAGGGCTTGGCGTACAGCGTGTGGCCCGCGCCCACGAGCACCTTCTTCACGTCGGCGTTGGGGAACTCCCACACGGTCACGGGGCCGGCGGGCGTCGCGCCCAGCGTCTCGGTGAGCTGCGCGTAGCGGAACTCGAAGTCCTCGGTCTCGAGCGCGAGATCGGCGGGCGACTTCGGCGCGCCCGACGCGTAGTGAACGACGAAGTGCTCGGTGGTGAACGTGCGGTCGAGCGCGCGCCGCAGATCGTCGCGATCGATCGCGAAGCCGAGATCGCCGCGCGCCGCGAAGAGCGCGGCCGCCGCCGCGACGACGGGCAGCGCAGCGAGGAGGGCAGGGCGCCGCCAGCGTCGCGGATCGCGCCCGCGCCCGACGGCGGCCAGCGCGACGGCCACGGCCGCGCCGATCCACACGAGGTTCACGAGGCGAAACCACGCGAGCCGCGCCGGAGGGCGCAGCGCCTCGTCGTAGATGGGCCCCGGAAAGAAACCGCCGAACGGATCGAAGGCGAACACGGCCGGCTCGGCCCAGAGGCGCCACGCGGCCCACGCGAGCGAGATTACCGGCAGCGCCCACGCGAGCGCGCGCCCGCGGCGCGGCGCGAGCACGCCCGCGAGCACGCCCGCGGGCGCCGCGAAGATCGCGGTCGAAACGGGCAGCAGCGCGAAGAACGCGAAGCCGTCGGTGAGGGTGCAGTTGCGCACGCGCGCGGCGTTCGCGAGCGACAGCAGCAGCGGCAGCACGAGCGTCGCGAGCGCCGCCGCGACGGCGACGCCCACGAGGCGCGCGAGCCCGCGGGCGTCGAGCGCGTCGCCGCGCGAGCGCCGACGTTCCCTGTCTCTTGCGACCACGCCGTGACCGACGTCGACCGACGCGAACGCCGCCACCATCCCGACGACGAACGAGAAGTCGTACCCGAGCACGTCGAACAGCGGTGCGAAATCCAGCGCCAATGTCAGTGCGGCGAGCGCAGCCACCCACACGAGCCACCGCTTTCCGAACCTTTGCGTGGCGCGCGCCAGGTTTCGGCGAGGGCTTTCGTTGACGCCTCTGTCGGCGGGGCCTACCATCGAACTTCACCGGAGGCGCGCTGTATGGCCCAAGGCATGACCGACGAGAACGAGCGCCGCCGCGAGGCGCGCGCGCCGATCGAGCTCAAGGTCGAGTACAAGCGGCTCAACACGTTCTTCTACGATTACACGAAGAACATCTCCAAGGGTGGCACCTTCATCAAGACGGAGCGGCCCCTCGGCATCGGCACCGTCTTCTTGTTCAAGCTCGCCGTGCCGAACCAGACGGAGCCGCTCGCGCTCCGAGGCGAGGTGCGCTGGATCGTGAAAGAAGGCGAGCCGCTGCCGCCGCAGGCCGCGCCCGGCCACGAGCCCGGCATGGGCATCCGCTTCGTCTACGACAGCGCCGATCAGCGACGCGATCTCGAGCGCGTCGTCGAAAAGATGATGGTCGACAGCCTCGGCCAGCTCATCTACTCGCGCCTCGTGAAGCCGACGGCGTAGCTCAGCCGCCGCAGTAGAGCGTCATGAGGTCCTGGCCGCTCGCGACGCACACTCCCGACGCGCAGAGCGTGCCGGGTACGCACAGATCGTTGGCGTCGGTGCACGTGTCGCCGAGCTGACGGCGGCGGCGGCATGTTCCGACGGAGCACGAGAGACCCGCGCAGCCGCAGACGAGGCCCTCGGCGCAATTGAGCTGCGTGGCGGTGCCGCCCGGGATCGGCGTGCAGGCCGTGCCGGGGCCCGGCGGCGCGATGCACGTGGGGCCTGCGGGCGCGTTGCGATCGCACACGAGCGGCGTCGCGCACAGCAAGCCGCCGACCTGCACCGTCGCTTGGCAAGGCATGCCCATCGTCGGAAACGCGACGCACGTCTTCGCGGGCGAGCAGACCGCGCCGTCGCACGCGAGCGTCGTCGCGCACGACGCGCCGACCTTGGGCAGCGCCGGAAGCTGACAGGTCATCCCGGCGGCGCCCGCCGTGCAAACGAGGGCGGTGCCGCACGAGACGTCGGGGCCGCAGCTTTGGCCGACGTAGGGCGGGATCGCTCTCGTCGTGCATACGCCGTTGCACATCTCGTCGTAGGGGCAGGTGCTGTCGGCCGAGCACGGGGCGCCGGACGCGAGCCGCGTCTGGCATGTGCCGCACCCCGGGTGCGAGCTGTCATTGGCATTCACGCAAACGGTGCCTCGGCACTGGATGCTCGCCGTGCACGGCGAGCCGTCGGGCAGGGTGCCCGCGACGCCCGAGCATGCGGGGAACTTCACGGCGGCGACGTCGGCGCACGGGAACGTCTTCCAGTCTTCGGCGCACGCGAGCAGCGACTCGACGGTGCGCGGCGTGCCCGGAGCGAACTCGGCGCCGGGGCAACCGTCGGTCACCGTCGGGCAAGGATCGGCGACCTCGGCGAGTCCGGCGCAGACGTTGCGCCGGTTGCACTCGGCGCGGAAGTACGTCACGCACGCCGCATACTGCGCATCGGCCGTGCCGCCCGTGCCCGGGGCGCGCGCGCCGCCCGCGCCGCCGCCACCCCCGCCGCTTCCACCCGAGCCACCGGCATCACCGGCCTCGGCCGCGGCGTCGCTCGGCGAAGCATCGCCGCCGGCGGAAGCGTCGCCGCCGTCGCCCGGCGTCGCGCTCGATCCTTTGCACGCGACGAACGCGAGCATGAAGCTCGCGCCGACGATCCCGCGCCAACGCCGCCGCTCCATCACGGCGCGAGCATGACACGACCTCAACCGATCGTCATCGTCTCGCGCTCGCCGCCCGACCCGGGGTCACCAAATCGCTTCGCGCTCCACGCTTCGAAGAAGGGGTGCGTCGATTTGCCGCACAGGTGGAGCGCGTAGTGGCGCGCGACGACGGGCGCCATCATGAAGCCGTGTCCCTCGAAGCCGCAGCACACGAAGAAGCCGGGCGCGTCTGGCGCCTCGCCTACGATCGGGTTGCCGTCGGGGCTCATGTCGTAGGGGCCGGCCCATTGCCGCACGACCTTGACGTGCCCGAGGATCGGCATGACCTCGGTGATGGCGCGCGCCATCTCTTGCAGGAACGCGAGGCGCGAGCCGAGCTCGATGAAAGGCGCGTGGGCCGCGTCGTGCGGCGGCTCCGGCATCGAGATGCCGCCGACGATCTCGCCGCGCAACGACTGCGAGAAGTACAAGCCCGTCTCCAGCACGGAGACCATGGGCTTCAAGAAAGGCTTCAAGGCTTCGGTCGACAAGATCTCGTGGCGCTGCGGCCAATCGGGCAGGGCGACGCCCGCGAGCCGCGCGACGCCTGGCGACCACGCGCCCGCGGCGCACACGACGCGCGCCGCTTTGACTTCACCTTTGGGCGTGCGCAGCGTGAACCCGCGCGCGTCGCGATCGATCGCCGTCACGGGCGTGCCCGTGTGGATGGCGACGCCGCGCTTCTCGGCGGCGCGCGCGTAGCCCCACAAGAACGGCCACGGGAACACGATGCCGTCGGTCGGGTTGTAGCAGGCGGCCTCGAAGCCCTCGACCTCGAGCTCGGGGACGATCTCGCGGGCGTCGTCGGGCGTGATGAGGCGCGTGGCGACGTCGCAGCTGTTCTGCAGCGCGACGTTCTTCTCCATGCGGGCGCGCGCCGCGGCCGTGCGCGCCAGGAAGAGGTAGCCGCCCTGGCGCATCCACACGTTGATGCCCATCTCCTGCGCGAAGCCCGCGCACAGCGCGACCGACTCCTGCATGAGGCGGATGTTCATCTCGGTCGACCACTGCTGGCGGACGCCGCCGCCGTTGCGGCCCGACGCGCCGGACGCGAGGTAGCCGCCGTCGAGCACGACGACGCGCCTCTGGCCGAGGCTCGCAAGGTTGTGGGCGAGCGCGAGGCCCATCACGCCCGCGCCGACGATCGCGACCTCGGCTTCGGCGGGCAGCGACGCGCGTGCCATCGTCAGCGCCCGCGTGGCGCGCGGCCCGCGAGCCCCGCCAGGCCGGCAAGAAGGCTCAGCTCGGTCGGCACGAGCGGCGGGCGCGACGTGAAGGGCGCGATCTCGACGGGCGCGCGCTTCGCGGCCGCGGCGATCGCGAGCGCGATCTCGCGGAGGCACTCTTTGCCTTGGCACGGCCCGGTGCCGAAGCCGGTGTAGCGCTTCACCTCTTCGAGATCGGCGTAACCGGCGGCGACGGCGCGCTCGACGTCGGCGAGCGTGACGTCCTCGCAGCGGCAGAGGATCACCTTCGACGACACGCGCGCCTCCTCGGGGCTTACTTGGCCTTCGCCTTGGGCGCGGCCTTCGCCTTCGCGGGCTTCTTCGCCTTCGCGCCTTTGGCCTTGCCGGCGAGCGCCCCCGCAGGCGGCTCGAACACCTTCGCGTCCTCGACGGGCACGTCGAGCTCGAGCTCGGTGATCTTGAGCGTGAAGGTGATGGGCCCCGTCTGCGTCTCGACGGCGAACGGCATCTTGAGGCCCTGCACGTCGCGCCAGTCCTTCACCGTCGATGTGAAGGGCGTGTCGCCCTGGGGCGTCGGGTGCGAGCCGCGCTGGACGACCTGCAGGTGCGTCTTCGCGTCGTAGCAGTTCGTGAGCGGCGTGCCCTCGTGCGGCGTCAGCACGAGGCACTCGAGCGCGACGCCGCCGGCGCCGGTCTCGGTCGTCGATTCGATCTTCGTGAACAGCTTGTCGAAGCGCAGCTCGGGCGCCCACATCGACTCGAGACGCGCGGCCTCGGCCTCGGCGCCCGCGAGCACGCGCGCGCCGTTGATGGGATCCTCCGACCACACGACCTTGCCGTTCGAGCCCTCGCGCGTCGTGCCGATGCCCGGCAGCGTCGTCGTGAGCAGCGCCTTGTCGTCCTTGGTCGAGATGCGCTGGCCCGTGCCGTTCATGCCGAGGCCGGCGATCGACAGCTCGATCTTCTCCGACATCGACGTGTGCGCGTTCCAAGCCGCTTCACCGCCCATGGCCGCGACGACGTCGGCGAGGATCGCCGCCGCGGGGCGCGCGCCGCCCGTGGCCGGACCGTCGGGGATCGTCTTCGTCGGCGACGCGAGCGCCGCGCCCGCGAACGCAAGAACCCCGACGGAGATCCCGAAAAGTGCGCGCGTCTTCATCGAGCCCGCGATGCTCTGACGGCGACGAGGGCGGCGTCAAGGACGGGATCGTGCCCCGTGCGCAGGCCCGCGCGCGTCTCGATGATGCGTTTGTCGGGCTGAACGCCGCGGCCTTCGAGCATGACGCCCTTCGGGGTCTTGAAGTCGGCGACGACGTACTGCATGACGGCGCCGTTCGGCAGCGACGCGATCACCGACGGCAGCGCCGCGCCCAGCGTCGCGTCGCCCACGACGATGGCGCGCTTCGCCTCTTGCAGCCCGGCCGCGAGCAGCTCCGACGCCGACGCCGTCGACTCGTCGGTGAGGATCGCGACGGGCCCCAGGAACGGCGTCACGCCCGGCTCGGGCCGCGCGACCAGCGTCTGCATGAAATCACGAAACTGGATCGTGCCCAGCGTCAGCGGCGCGTCGACGAGGCGCGCGGCGATCGGGATCGCGATCGCCGCCTGGCCGCCCGGATTGCCGCGCAAGTCGAGGATGAGCGCCTTCGCGCCACGCGCGTGCAGCCCGTCGATGGCCTTCTTGATCTCGCCGAGCACGGGCTCGACGAGGAAGACGTTGAACGAGATGATGGCGACGTCGCCGCGCTGGCGCACGTGCACCTCGGGGTACAGCGGCGGCAGGTGACCGATGCGCACGGGCGGCACCGACGGCAGGTCGCGCACGAGCACGACGTGGCCGGGCTTGTCGGCGTTGTCGAGGTAGTTCACCGAGACACGCGTGCCCGCGGCGCCGAGCAGCCGGCGCATCGCGAGGCGGCGCACGGCGAAGCGCTCCTCGACGGGGCGGAGGGCGCGCGCCGAGTCCGTCGTCACCTTGAGCTCGCGGCCCGCGATGGCCGTGACGATGAAGCCCGGCTGCAGGCCCGCGCGCTCGGCGGCCGAGCCGTGCCGCACGTCGGAGATCGTCGGGCGGCCTTCGATCACGCGCACGGTGAGGCCGGGATCGCCGATGGCGCCGGGAACGGGCGCAGCCGCCGGGGTGCTCCCGGCGATCGCGGTCTCGCCGGGATCGGCGAGCTCTTCGATGTCGTCTTCGTCGTCGGCGCCGGGGCCGGTGATCGTCATGTGCGACTGGCCGACCTCGCCGATCATCTGGTTGAGCACACGGTAGAAGGCCGCCTCGGACGGCGCGCCCAACGCGAGCGGCTCGTAGCGCGCGCGCACGGCGTTCCAGTCGAGGCCGCCCAGCGTCTTGTCGTAGTGCTTGTCGCGCACGGTCTTCCACGCGGCGTCGAGGATCGCGAGGCGCTCGGTGCGGCGATCGCGCGCGGAGATGTCGCGCGCCGGCGCGGGACCGCGCGCC
>DASZRT010000044.1:0-47303 GCA_035549075.1 Polyangia bacterium
CGCCGACGTCGACGGTCGCGGCGAACGCGGCCGCCGCCGGCGGCAACGGCGACGCCTCGCGCTTCCGCGAGACGGGCGGCCGCGGCGTCCCCAACATCTCGTCGTCGATCGCGAACCGTCCGCCGCCCAGCCAGAGCGACATCTCGCGCGTCATCAACAACAACAAGCTCGGCATCAAGACCTGCTACCAGCGCGCGCTCCTGCGCGACAGCAACCTCACGCACGGCAAGATCGTCGTCGGCCTCTCGATCGGCATCTCGGGCCGCGTGAAGCACGTGAACGTCGACGGCCCGTCCTCGTTCCGCCAGCTCGAGCCCTGCATCAAGGAAATGGTCCAGCGCTGGGTCTTCCCGCAAAGCTACGAAGAGTACGGCACCGAGTTCTCATACGTCTTCCAAGGCAACGAGTGAGCGCGGAAGGAGCTTCGCCCCTCCCGCGGACCCACCCCGTTTGAGTTGAGGCCGGCTCGGCGAAGCCGAGCCTTCCGGTACTGGGACTCGCTCGCGGTGCTCGCTCTGATGCCGTAGAGTGTCGGGCTCCCCATGAAACACCCTTATTCAGACTTCTTGGCGAAGGTGGAAAAGCCTGCGCGCTACGTGGGGGGCGAGTACCAGGAAGTGCGCAAGGACGCGGCTTCGGTGCGTGCGCGTGTCTGCCTCGCGTTTCCCGACGTGTACGAGATCGGGATGTCTCACCTCGGGACGAAGATCTTGTACTCGGTGCTCAACAAATCCGACGGCATCGCGTGCGAGCGGACGTTCGCGCCTTGGCTCGACTGCGAGGCCGAGCTGCGCGCGCGCGGGCTGCCCGTGCTCACGCTCGAGAGCGCGGCGCCGCTGCGCGACTTCGACGTCATCGGCTTCTCGCTGCAGTACGAGCTGACGTACACGAACGTCCTCAACTTGATCGACCTGTCGGGGCTGCCGCTGCGCGCGGCCGATCGCGGCGACGACGCTCCGTTCATCATCGCGGGCGGCCCGACGGCGACGCACCCCGAGCCGCTCGCGCCGTTCATCGACGCGTTCTTCATCGGCGAGGCCGAGGAGCACCTGCCGCCGCTCGTGCTCGAGGCCGCCGAGCTGCGGCGCGCGGGCGTGCCTCGTCGCGAACGCCTCGTCACGCTCGCGGCGAAGTACCCGCTGTACGTGCCCGAGCTCTACACGACGACCGTCGACGCCGAGGCGGGCTTCGTCGTCGTGGGCGCGCCCACCGACGCGCGCGTGCCGGCGCGGCCGAAGCGCGTGTGGGTCGACGACATCAACCGCTTCCCGTTCCCCGACGACTCGCCGCTGCCTTATGCAGAGGCGATCTTCGATCGCATGGCCGTCGAGGTCGCGCGCGGCTGCACCGAGGGCTGCCGCTTCTGTCAGGCCGGCATGATCTACCGGCCCGTGCGCGAGCGCGATCCGGTGGCCGTCATCGACGCGCTCGTGGGCGGCGTCAAGAAGGGCGGCTACGACGAGACGGCGCTGACGTCGCTGTCGACGGCCGACTACTCGTGCGTGACGCCGCTCGTGAAGGCGGCCATGGCCAAGCTGCGCGAAGAGAAGGTCTCGCTCTCGGTGTCGTCGCTGCGCGCCTACGGCCTCAATGAGGACCTGCTCGGCGAGATGGCGACGGTGCGCGCGGGCGGCCTGACGTTCGCGCCCGAGGCCGGCACGCAGCGCATGCGTGACGTCATCACGAAGAACGTCACCGAGGAGGACATCTCCGAGTCGGCACGGCGCGTGTTCTCACGCGGGTTCTCGCGCATGAAGCTGTACTTCATGATCGGCTTGCCGACGGAAGAAGACGTCGACGTCAGCGGCATCGTCGAGACGGCGTCGCGCGTGCAGAAGATCGGACGCGAGCAGAACCGCGCCGCGCAGGTGACGGCGTCGGTGTCGACGCACGTGCCGAAGCCGCACACGCCGTTCCAGTGGTGCGCGATGGACACCGAGGCCGAGACCGAGCGCAAGCAGGCGCTGCTCGCCGACACGGCCAAGCGGCTGCGCGTCGACCTCAAGATGCACGCGAACCGCCCGTCGCACATCGAGGGCATCTTCTCGCGCGGCGATAGGCGCGCGGCCGACCTGCTCGAGCGCGCGTTCCGCCTCGGCTGCCGCTTCGACGGCTGGGAAGAGGCGTTTCAGATGGAGCTGTGGGAGCGCGCGATCGCCGAAACGGGCATCGAGGTCGACCGCTACCTGGGCACGATCCCCGTGACGGCGCGCGTGCCGTGGGACCACATCGACATCGCGCTCGACCCCGAGTTCCTCAAGCAGGAGTACCGCAAGGCGCTCAAGGATCGCCTGTCGCCGCCGTGCGGGAAGATCCACAAGCGGCTCTTGCACCCGAACAACGTCGCCGATGCCGAGGCCCTCGCGGCGAAGAAGCTCGTTTGCTACGACTGCGGCGTCGCCTGCGACCTCGAAGGCATGAAGGCGGAGCGCCTCTATTACCTGCGGCGCATGAACGCTTGGACGCCTCCGCCACCGCCCGCGCCCCGTGCGGTGGTCGAAGCGGGGGAGGGCGAGCCCAAGAACCCGCGCTCGAAGCCCCAGCCGAAGACGACGATCGTCCAAGGTGAGGCGCACCGCTACCGGCTGCGCTACGCGAAGCTGGGACGCGCGGCGTACCTCGGGCACCTCGATCTCGTGCGCCACCTGCCGCGCATCTTCCGGCGCGCCGGGCTCGAGCTGTTCTACTCGGTGGGCTTTCACCCCAAGCCCGAGCTGACGTTCGGGCCCGCGCTCGGGCTCGGCATCCCGTCGCTCGGCGAGCTGCTCGACGTGTCACTCACCGACGACCTCGACGCCGACGAGCTGCTGGCGCGCCTGCGCCCCGTGTCGCTCCCGGGCGTCGAGATCCTCGAGGCCGCCAAGCTCGGCAACAACGATCGCGCGCTCGGCCGCGTCATCTCGCGCGCCGAGTTCGCGGCGCGCTTGCCGCTCGAGATCAGCTCGGACGACGTCGCCGCCGCCGTCGCGCGCTTCGCCGGCGATTCACCGCTGTCCGTGCGCCGCGAGTCCGACAAAGGCCTCGCGCGCATCATCGACGTGCGCCGCTCGCTCGCGACGTTCGCGCGCCTCGACGACGCCGGCGCGCGCGCGCGGCTCGACTGGCGCGACGGCGAGGCCGTCTGCTTCAGCGTCGGCGTGAGCCACGAAGGCAGCGCGCGCCCCGTCGAGGTCGTGCGCGCGCTCTTCGGCGACGACGCCAGCGTCAGCGTCGGCGCCGACTTCGCGCGTCTCGCGCTGTGGGCCAACGAGGCCGGCGAGCTGGCGGCGGCCGACGCGGCCACGATCGATCCGATGCGCCTCGACGCCATTCGGCGTGGTGTGACCGGCCCGGGGGCCGCGGCGCCGGCACCGTGATCGAGACGCGCGCCCTCACGAAGGTCTTCGGCGAGAAGACCGCCGTGAACGCGCTCTCGCTGAGCATCGAGGCCGGCGAGGTCGTCGGCTTTCTCGGCCCCAACGGCTCGGGCAAGACGACGACGATTCGCCTCTTGATGGGCCTCTTGCGGCCCACGTCGGGCACGGCGTCGATCCTCGGGCGTGACTGCCACGTCGACGCCGTCGCCCTCAAGCGCGACGTCGGCTACCTCCCCGACGAACCGTTCCTGTACCCGTACCTCTCGGGCCGCGAGATCCTCGAGCTGGTCGCCGGCCTGCACGGGTTCTCGCGCGACGAAGCGCGCCGGCGCGCGGGCGGCCTCGGCGAGCGGCTCGGCCTCGGCGCCGCGACCGAGGCCTACTCGGTCACGTACTCGCTCGGCATGAAGAAGCGCCTCGCGCTCGCGATGGCCCTCATCCACGAGCCCAAGGTCCTCATCATGGACGAGCCGACGAACGGCCTCGATCCCAAGGGCGCGCGCGAGATGCGGGCGACGATCGCCGAGCTGGCGGGGCAGGGCAGGACGATCTTCTTGTCGACGCACCTGCTCGACGCCGCCGAAAAGCTCTGCCACCGCGTCGCCATCATCCGCGACGGCACGTTGCAGGCCCTCGGCGCGCCCGCCGACCTGCGCGCGCGCTTCGCCGCCTCGTCCGAGACGTCGCTCGAAGATCTCTTCCTGAGGGTCACCGAAGGCGCCGTCGAGTCATGACCGGGATGGTCGCGGCCGCGCCCGCCGCGGCGCCGTTGTTGAGCGAGGGCGGCCTGCCGGCGACGCGCCTCGCCGGGCTCATGATCCGCTACCGCCTGCGGTTCCTGCGCAACGGGCTGCGCGCGCGCACGGGCGGGCGCTTCCCGACGCTGGTGGTGTTCGTGGGTCTGTTCACGGCGGCGGCCTACGTCGGCATGTTCGCGAACGCCTTCGCGCAGCTGTGCGAGCACACGGACGTCAGGGGCCAGATCGCGGCGCTGGCCGTCGTCGCGATGTCGATCGCCTTCGGCAGCTTCACCGCCAAGGCGGCGAGCACCGAGGCCGTCCTCGCGGGCTCGCCCGAGAACGAGTTCTTGCTGTCGCGCCCCGTGGCGCTGCCGACGCTCGTCGTCGCGCGCTGCCTAACGGACGCGGCGACCGATCCCGTGGGCGCGCTCTTCCTGCTGCCAATCCTGCTGGGAGGCGTGTGGGCGTGGCGGCTGCCGGCGGGCGCGATCGCGCTCGCCGCCGCCGTGTCGCTGTTCGTGCAGCTCGGCATCTCGGCGCTCGCGCAGGCGACGCAGATCGCCGTCGTCAGGTTCGTCCCGCGCGCGCGCCGGCGGAGCGCCTGGACGATCTTGCGGCTGCTCGCGGCGCTGGCGCTCGCGCTCACGTGGATGACGGGCCTGCGCACGCTGCGCGCGCCCGCGACGCTCGCGGCCGCGCTGCAACCTTTCGTCGGCGCGATCGGCTTCTCGCCGGGCGCCGTCATCGTGGGTCCGCTGGGCGCGCTCGCGCGCGGGCAGGTCGCGGGCGCGTTCGGCGCGCTCGTCGTCCTCGCCGTGGGCGCGTTCGCCACCATGGCCTTCGCCGTCGTCGTCGCGCGCCGCGCCGGCATGAGCGGCTGGGAAGAGGCGGGCGCGACCTGGACCGACGCCGCCGTCAAACCCCGCCGGCGCGGCACCAACGCGCGCCCGCTCACGGCGGCGACGAAGGACCTCGCGCTCATCACGCGCGATCGCTCGCAGCTGGTCGCGCTCATCTCGATGCCGATCATCGTCGTCGGCGTGCAGCTGTTCGGCGCCGCCGGGTGGTCGTGGTCGACGGCGAACCTCGACCGCGTCTCGCACCTCGCGTTCTCGATCACCCTCTACATGGCGACCATCGGCCCGCTCGCGCACATGCAGGCCGAGCGCCGCGCGTTCTGGATCCTGCGCACCGTGCCCGTGTCGGTCGGGCAGCTGCTCGCGGCCAAGGCGAAGGCGTGGTCGATCATCGTCGGCGGGACGGCGCTGCTCGTGTTCGGTGTGCTGTCGCTCGGGCTGCCGCACGTCGAGCTCGTGAGCTGGCTGGGCGCCGCGCTCGCCGTCGTCGTCGGCGCCGTCGGCATGTCGTGGCTCGCCGTCGCGCTCGCCGCCGGCGCCGCCGACCTCTCCGACGAGAGCCGCCCCGCGATCGGCCCCGCGACGATCTACACGTTCCTGTTCGTCGGCTTTCTCTACAACGTCGTCCTCGCCGGCGACCTCGCGGCGCGCGCGCGCGGGCTCGCCCTCTACGCCTTCGCGATCGCGGCCTACTGGCAGGGCGGCGTCGCGCGCGCCGCCGTTTGCCTCGACGCCGACGCCGTGCGGGCCCGGCGGCTCACGCTGGGCGCGGGCGCGGCGTTCATGATCGCGCTCGGAATCGGGCTCAACGCCGCCGGCATGGGTGCGGAGCTCCTTCGTTCCCTCGGTGAGCAGGTCACGCCCGCGGCCGAGCTCGTGGCCCGCGTTCCGGTCGGTCTCGTGGCCGCTCTCTACGTCGCCCGACGACGAAGCCTCTCCGTGCCCGCGCCCCGCGCGACGCCTTTCGTCGTCGTCGGCGCCGCGCTCGCCGGCGCCGCCGGCTGCCGGGCGCTCGGATGGCCGGGCGCGAACGCCATGCTCACCGATCGGCTCGTTGCGCTCGTCCTGATCGTCGCGCTGTTGTCTGACGAGCTCGTCTTCCGAGCGATCGTTCAGCGTGGCCTAGAAGACGTGATGCTGGTTTCAGGAAGCCCCCGCGCCAGCCGCGCGCTGGCCGCTTACGTCACCGTGACGCTCGCCGCCGTCGCATTGGGTACGACCGGACCCTACCCAGTAGGAATTTTGATTGTTTGTCACGCCGTCGGGGCACTCACGAGAGCGCTGACGGGACGAACCTCATGGGCGATCGTTGCGCGCGCCGGCGCGGTGGTTGGTGCGCTGGCGTTCGCCCGGTTGTTCTCATAGAAATGCGGATAATATGAAATTCGTGCTCGTTCGCTTGAGTGCTCTTCACGCGTTGACCCTCGGCGCGCTCGTCTTCGTGGCGGGCGGCTGCAAAGTCGACGAGACGGGACTCGGCACGAGCCAGCCGCGCCTCCAACGCGACGGCAGCGCGCCCATGCCCGAGGGCGGCCCACCGAACTTCGGTGGCGACACCGGCTCGAGCACCGGCGGCACGGGCGGCGACAGCGTGAGCGGCACGGGCGGCGACACGACGTCGACGGGTGGAACGGGCGCCGGCGTCGGCACGGGCGGCGACGGCCTCGGCGGCTCGCCCGTCGACAGCGGCGGCACGACGGGCTCGGGCGGCTCGACGGCGACCGGAGGCACCGGCGGCGTCGTCGCGACGGGCGGAACGACGGGCACGGGCGGCGTCACCGCCACGGGTGGCTCGACGGCGACCGGAGGAACGGGCGGCGCCACGGCCACGGGCGGCTCGCCCGGCACCGGCGGCATTACGCCGACGGGCGGCACCACGGGCGGTGGCGGCGGAGGCCCCTCTGGTGGCACGGGCGGCACGACGACGCCGCCGCCTCCTCCGACGTGCGGGCCGTCGAACTGCTCCGACGGCTGCTGCCAGGACAACAAGTGCAACCGCGCGCGCAACGAATCGGCCTGTGGGCTGAACGGCGTCGCCTGCAAGACGTGCGGCAGCTGCGAGCTGTGCAGCGCCGGCTCGTGCCAGATCGATCCCAGCTCGAACTGGACCGTCGTCGCCTATTCGGCCTCGGTGCCGATGTCGCCCCCGGGCGGAGGCAACTGGGACGCGAAGTCGGGCCAGATCGGCGGCCCCGACCCGGATCTCTTCTGCCAGTTCGAGCAGCCCGCGAAGGCGACCTCGCTCGACGACGCGGGCACGACCGACACCGTCAAGGACGTGTTCTCGGCCACGTGGAATCAGATCATCACACCGATGAACAAGTTCATCACGGCCGATGCCCTGACCTCGGGCAACACGAGCTGGCGCATCTGGGTGGGCGACGACGACGGCTGCGGCTTGGGCGGCTGCTCGGGCCAGCTCATCTGCTCGATCGACAACAAGTCGATGGCGATCTCGCCGGCGATGCTCAAGGCGGGTGGGGCGTCGTTCAACAACATCCCCGGCTGCCTCTCGCTCAACCTGCTCTTCGACTGCGCGAACTAGCGCGCGGCTACGTCGCGACGGCGAGGCGGCGAGGCGCAGGGGGCTCGGCGGCGCGCACGAGCGGCTCGGGCACGTCGGCGAGCGCCCTCTTCCAATCGGCGAAGCGACCGCCCGCGCGCGCGGCCACCGCGGCGGCGCGCCCCGCGGCGAAGCCGCCCTGGGCGAGGCGGTACTCGATCCACGCCCACTTCGGCGACGTGGGCCGCAGCTCGACGCGCCCCCGCAGGGCGGCGCGTAAGCGCGCGAGGCGCGCGTCGATGACGTCGATGTCCTCGAACGCCGACTGATCGAGCGGCGTGTTGCGCTTGGCGACGAAGGGGGCGATCCCGAAGGCGACGCGTGGCGCGACCGCGGCCAGCTCGAGGCCGAAGCGACCCAGCTCGTCGAGGTCGGCGTCGGTCTCGCCTGGCAGCCCAACCATCATGTAAAGCTTCAACTGTCGCAGACCATGGTCGCGGCACAGCTGGGCGGCGCGCAGCAGGTGCCGCTCCTTCGTCTTGCGCTGGATGACGTCGCGCATGCGCTCGGACGAGCCGTCCGAGGCCGTCGTGAGCGTCTCGTAGCCGCCGCGCTTGAGCAGGCCGACGATCTCGTCGTCGAGGCGATCGGCGCGCAGGCTCGAGATGCCGACCTCGCGGCCCGTGTCGACGACGTGGCGCAGGATCTCGGGCAGGCCGGGGTGGTCGGTCACGGCCGCGCCCACGAGGCCCACGCGGCGCGCCTCGTCGGGGATGAGGCTCTTGACCTTGTCGGGCGAGACGAGGCGCATGCCGCCGTTCGTCGACCGGCGCATCACGCAGTAGGTGCAGCCGCGGTGGCAGCCGCGCTCGGGCTCGATGAGGAACATGTCGCGCAGCTCGGTGTGCGGCGTGCGGATCTGCGAGTGCGCGGGCAGCCGCTCGTCGGGCGTCTTCGCGATGGGCGGCATCGCTTCGCCGTGGCGCGTGGGCACGTAGAAGCCGGGGCGCGCCGCGAGGTCGGCCAAGAGCGCGTCGCGATCGTCCGCGCCTCGGATGGCGTCGATGAGGATCGGCAACAGCATCTCGGCCTCGCCCATGAGGATGACGTCGGCGTACGGGCCCGCGGGCACGGGGTTCGAGAACGTGAGCGGGCCGCCGATGACGACCAGCGGGTAGGCGCGGCCTTCGCGCCGGTCGTCGGCGAATGCGGGGACGCCCGCGAGATCGAGGCAGTCGCACACGCCGGCCAGCTCGAGCTCGTAGGCGAGCGAGAACGCGATCACGGGGAAGTCGCCCACGGGGCGCGCCGATTCGTAGGTGCACAGCGGCTCGCGCGCGAGCCGGGCGGCCTTCACGTCGTCGGGCAGGAAGGCGCGCTCGGCGGCGACGTCGGGGAGGGCGTTCAGCTCGCGGTAGACCGTCTGGTAGCCGAGCGACGACATGCCGACGGCGTATGGGCTCGGGTACACGAGCGCGAAGGCGAGCTCGCCGTGCTTGCGCAGCGTGCCCACCTCGGCGTCGAGCCGAGTCTGGCGGATCTCACGAAAGGACGGCATTGGCGCCCCAACCGGGGTCGCCCATTGTACGTCACCCGGCGGCGGGGAGCCCGTTCCCTGCGGAAATCGCGGCGGCCGGCTTGGCGTGACCTGTCATTTGCAGGCGGTAGAGGAGCGCGTAGTGGCCGCCGCGCGCGAGGAGCTCCTCGTGCGTGCCTTCCTCTTCGACGCGGCCCTTGTGGACGACGAGGATGCGCGAGGCGCGCTTGATGGTCGAAAGGCGGTGGGCGATGACGATCGACGTGCGGCCGCGCATGAGCTCGCCGATGCCGCGCTCGATCGTCCGCTCGGTCTCGGGGTCGACGCTGGCCGTCGCCTCGTCGAGCACGAGGATCTCGGGGTCGCGGGCCAGCGCGCGCGCGAAGGCGACCAGCTGGCGCTCGCCCGCCGAGAAGTTCGCGCCGCGCTCGGTGACGGGCGTGTCGAGCCCTTCGGGGCGCGCCGTGATGACGCGGTCGGCGCCCACGCGGCGCGCCGCCTCGAGCAGCTGCGCGTCGGTGAGCGAGGCCTCGCCGAGGCCGATGTTGTCGCGCAGCGTGCCGGCGAACATGAACACGTCCTGGCTCACGACGACGAGGCGCCGCCGCAGCGCGCGCCGGTCGAGGGCGCGCGTGTCGACGCCGTCGATGCGAATCGTGCCCGACGTGACGTCGTAGAGGCGCGGCAGCAGCTTGATGACGGTCGACTTGCCCGCGCCCGTCGCGCCCACGAACGCCACCGTCTCGCCCGCGCCGATGCGCAGCGACACATCCGACAGCACGGGCCGATCGACGCGGTAGCCGAACGTCACGTGGTCCAGCTCGATGAGCGGCGCGTTCGCTCTGACTTCGGGCGCCTCGCCCGAAGGGAGCCGAGGCGCGTCGGGCTCGACGGTGTCGAGCAGCCCGAACACGCGCTCGGCCGCCGCCATGGCCTGCTGCATGACCGTGTACTTCGTCGAGAGATCGCGGATGGGCGCGAAGAACTTGTTCAAGTACTCGATGAAGGCCACGAGGATGCCGAAGGTGAGCGTTCCGCCCGCGATGCGACGGCCGCCGTGCCACAGCAGCGCCGCGACGGCGATAGAGCCCACGGCCTCGACGATCGAGTAGATCGACGCGTCGGCGAAGATCGCGCGCGCGTTGGCGCGGCGGTACTCGACGTTGATGACGTCGAACTCGCGCGCGACGCGCGCCTCTTGCGCGAACACCTGCACGACCTTGATGCCCGACAGGTGCTCTTGCAGGAAGGCGTTGAGGCGCGCGAGCTTGCCGCGGATCTCGCGGAAGGCGTCGCGCACCCAGCCACGGAAGCTGGCGGCGATCGCGTACAGCACGGGCGCCGACGCCATCGAGAACAGCGCGAGCTTCCAGTCGAGCCGAAAGATCACGACGAGGATGAACCCGAGGCGCACGACGTCGCCCACGAGGCTCACGAGGCCCGAGGCGAACATCTCGGTGAGCGCCTCGACGTCGCTCGTGAGGCGCGTCATGAGGCGGCCTAACGGCGTGCGATCGAAGAACGCGGCCGTGAGCGCGAGGACGTGCCCGTGCACCTCGACGCGCAGGTCGTTCATGGCCTTCTGGCCGATGAGCTGCGTGAGGTAGGTCTGCGCGAACCCCGTGGCCGTCTGGCCGAGCAGCGCGAGCAGGTAGAGGACGCCGAGGCGATCGAGGCCGGCCAGCCTGTGGACGGTGATGTGCTCGTCGATGGCCGTCTTCAGCAGGTAAGGCTGCGCGAGCTCGAGCGCGGCCGCCGCCGGCAGCAGCAGCACGGCGATCGCGAGCCCGCCGCGATAGGGCCAGGTGTACGAGAAGATCCGCTTGAGCAGCGCCCCGTCGAGCGCCTTCCCGGTTGCCTCATCGGGGACCCTGGGAGGGTCCCCGCGCCCCCCGGCGCTCGCTCCGCGCGGCGAAGCCGCGCTGCGCTCGACTCGGCCGTTCGCCTGACTCACGCGGCCTCCTCTCCGAGCGACTCCGCCGCGAACTGCTCCTGGTACAGCGACGCGTACAGCCCGCCCGCGGCGAGGAGCTCGCCGTGCGTGCCGCGCTCGGCGACGCGGCCGGCGTCGAGCACGAGGATCTGGTCGGCCTCTTTGACGGCCGCCACGCGGTGCGAGACGACGATCGACGTCCGCTCTCTCAGGATGGGCCGCAGGCGCGTGAGGATCTCACGCTCGGTCTGCGCGTCGACCGACGACAGCGAGTCGTCGAGGATGAGGATCTGCGGGTCGGCGGCCAGCGCGCGCGCGAGGGCGACGCGCTGGCGCTGGCCGCCCGACAGGGTGATGCCGCGCTCGCCGACCAGCGTGTCGTAGCCGTCGGGCAGCACGGTGATGTCGGGCGCGAGGCCGGCCGCCTCGGCGGCGCGCACGATGCGCGCGCGCTCGGCCGCGGCCGCGCCGTCCTGCGCGCTGGTGTAGCCGGCGCCGAAGCCGATGTTCTCGGCCACCGTCGCCGAGAACAGGAACGCGTCCTGCGGCGCGTAGCCGAACAGCGCGCGCAGCGTCCCGAGCGGCAGCGCCGTCGCGTCGTGGCCGCCCACGCGCACCGTGCCGGGAGCGACGTCCTGCAGCCGCACGAGCGCGTCGACGAGCGTCGTCTTGCCCGAGCCCGTGCGCCCCACGATCGCCAGCGTCGTCCCGGCGGGCACCGTGAACGACACGCCGTCGAGCAGCGCGCGCTCGCCGATGGCGATGCGCAGATCGCGCACCTCGATCTCGGGCTTCAGCGGGGCAGCCGGCGCGACGACGCCCGGCAGATCGCGGATCGTCGGAACCATCTCCAGCATCTCGCGCACGCGCGCCCAGCCGGCGATGCCGCGCTGCCAGATGCCGATGATCCACCCGAGCGCGATCGTGGGCCACGACAGCTGAACGACGTAGGCGTTGAACGCGACGAGCGCGCCGATCGTCATGCGCCCCGCGATGACGTCGCGCCCGCCCGCCCACAAGACGATGAGCGTGCCCGCGCCGCCGAGCATCGCGAACAGCGGCCCGAGCGCGCCGCGCCCGCGCACGAGGCGCAGCGTCTTCTCGAGGTAGTCGTCGTTGAGGATGCGGAAGCGCCGATGGCGCTGCTCTTCGAGCGCGTACAGCTTCACGACCGACATGCCCGCCAGATCCTCTTGGATCGACGTCGACATCTTGCCCAGCTGGTCTTGGATGTCGCGGCTCGCGCGGTACATCACGCGGCCCGAGAGGCGCGCGCACACGAGCAGCACGGGGTAGGGCAGCAGCGCATACAGCGTGAGCCGCGGCGACAGCGCGATCAGCTGCCACATCGTCCCGATGTAGATGATCGTCGTGTTGAAGAGGTTGAGCAGGCCCGGGCCGAACACCATGCGCACGGCGCCGAGGTCGTTGGTGAGGCGCGACATGACGTCGCCCGTGGCGTGGCGCCGGAAGAAGGCGGCGTCGTGGCGCAGGAGGTGCGCGAAGAGATCGCGGCGGACCGTGTACTCGATGTTGCGGCCCGCGTTGAAGATGTACACGCGCGAGGCCGTGCGGATGACACCCTGGAGGACCGCGAACACGGCGATGAGGATCGCGTCGCGCACGACGACGTCGCGCGCCGACACGTCGGCGCCGCGCAAAACGTCGATGGCGTTCTTCAGCAGGCGCGGGATGCTGAGGGCGAGGGCGTTGGTCGCGACGAGGGCGACGACGCCGGCCGCGAGGCGGGGCAGCTCGGGACGGAGGCGGTCGCGCAGCGTGTGAGGGGTGGGGATCGCAGGGGCGGTCGGCACGGCGGCAAGTATTCAACACGAAACTCGCGCCTGCCGTGACTCTCTCGACGGGATCTTCGCGATTGAACCCCCGAAACCCGAAGGTCTATAGTCGAATGCCTCGGGGCCCGTGAGGCACCCGCATCCGAGACCCGGATCCCTCATGAATACAGACGTCTCGACCGCCCTCGCGACCCTCCAACTGGATCCGGACGACGCGCGGGCGCTGGAGACGCTGGCCGCCGCGAGCGCCGCCGGCGGCACCGCCGACCTCGACGTCGCCGCGCTGTCGAACGCGCTCGGCGACGCGCGCCGCTGGCATCGCGAGCGCGGCGCCTTCGAGCTCACGCTGCGGCTCATCGACCTCGAGCTGCCGTGGATCTCGGATGCCACGCGCCGCGCCGACCTGCTGCACGAGAAGGGCCGCCTGCTGAGCGACGACCTCCTGCGCGGCGACGCCGGCTTCGCCGCGGTGCAGGAGGCGCTCGCGGCCAGCCCGGCGCACGGGCCTTCGAAGGAAGCGGCGGCGCAGATGTCGCTGCTCAAGGGCAACTGGTCGCCGATCTCGAAGCGCTACCAGCAGCAGGCCGACGCGGCCGTCGACAAAGACAAGGGGCTCGCCGCCAGCCTCTACGTCTCGGTCGCCGAGCTCGTCCTCAAGTACGGCGGCGCGGCCGCGGCGGGCGAGGGCGAGGCGAACCTGCGCAAGAGCCTCGAGCTCGACCCGCTCAACCGCAAGTCGAGCGGGCACCTCGAGCGCCTGCTGCGCGACGGCTCGCGCTACGACGAGCTGCTCGCGCTCTACGCCCAGCGCGCCGACGCCGCACCCACGCGCGAAGAGCGCGCCCTCGCCGAGGTGCTCGCGGGCGAGACGTCGGCGAAGATCGGCAAGAGCGCCGAGGCGCTCGCGCACTTCCGCCGCGCGCTCGACGCGACGCCGAACGAGCCGCGCGCGCTGCGCCCCGTGCGCGACGCGCTCACCCAGCAAGGCGCCTGGGCGGACCTCGCCAAGGTGCTCGAGGCCGCCGTGCGCACCAAGCGCGGCGAGCAAGACATCGCGCTGCAGACCGAGCTCGCCAACCTGCTGGCGACGAAGCTCGAACAGACCGACGCCGCCGAGGCGATCTTCCGTCGCATCCGCAAGCTCGAGCCGTCGAACCGCGACATGGTCGAGTTCTACCGGGGCTACCTCGGCGCCAAGGGCGACCAGGCGCAGCTGCTGCAGATCATCGCGCAGGCGCAGAAGAGCGAGACCGACGTCGACCGCCGCGTCGAGATGGGCGCCGAGATGGCCCGCGCCGCCGAGGCGCGGCCCCAGAGCGCCGAGAAGGCCATCGAGA
Organism: Polyangia bacterium; assembly: GCA_035549075.1. Lineage (GTDB taxonomy): Bacteria > Myxococcota_A > Polyangia > Fen-1088 > Fen-1088 > DASZFV01. The sequence goes on from DASZRT010000044.1 coordinate 14,060, forward strand.
TCTGGAAGGGCCTGCTGCGCCTGCGGCCGCGCCTGCCCGAGGGCGTCGCCGCGCTCAAGCGCCTCTACGCCAAGACGGAGAAGTGGAACGCGCTGCTCGAGATCCTCAAGGACGAGGCCGACGCGCTGCCGGCGACGAACGTCGACGACAAGGTCGCGCGCCTGCTCGACATCGTCGCGATCTACCGCGACCACCTCAACCTCGACGTCATGGTGGTCAACACCTACTTGAGCGTCCTCGCGCTCAAGCCCGACCACCCCGACGCGCTGGCGGCGCTTTCGGCGCGCTACGAGGCGCAGGGCCGCTGGAACGATCTCATTCAGGTGCTCGGCAAGCAGGCCGAGGTCGCGACCGACCCGGCGCAGCGGCTCGCGCTGCACCGGCGCATCGCCGGCCTGTGGGCCGACAAGCTCGGCAAGCACGCGAACGCCGTCGCCAGCCTCGAGAAGATCCTCGAGGCGGATCCCAGCGACGCCGAGACGAGCGCGCGCCTCAAGGATCTCTACGCCAAGGGCCGCCAGTGGCGCCCGCTGCTCGACGTCTACCGGCGCGAGCTGCCGCTGCTCCAAGGTGAAGCGCGCCGCCCGCGTTTGGTCGAGATGGCGCGCGTCGCGGGCGAGCGCCTCAACGACGTGCGCGAGGCCATCAACCTGTGGAACCAGGTGCTCGCGCTCGCGCCGCGCGACCCCGACGCCCTCGGCGGCCTCGCGACGCTGTACGAACGCGAGCGTCGTTGGCCCGCGCTCGTCGAGATCCTCGAGCGGCAGCGCCAGAACGTCGAGGGCCAAGGGAATGCCGCCGTCGAGCTGTCGCTGCTCGAACGCCGCGGCGTCATCCTCTATGAAAAGCTGGGCGCGACCGACGGCGCCATCGACGTCTTCCGCCGCATCCAGCAGCTGCAGCCGCAGAACGCCCGCGCCGCGCGCGCGCTGCGCGAGATCTACGCGCAGTCGGGCGACATCGCGTCGCTCGAGGCGATGTACGTCGAGCAGGGCGCCTTCACGGACCTGTGCGATCAGCTGACGTCGCTCGCCGATCGCACGGCCGACGTTGCCGCGAGGACGCGGCTCTTGGAGCGCGTCGCGGCGCTGTCGACCGAGAAGCTCAACCAGCCCGAGCGCGCGCTCAAGGCCTACGAGCGCATCCTCACGACAGACCCGCAGAACCGCAAGGCGGCGCTCGCCCTCGTGCCGCTGTACCGACAGGCGCAGAAGTGGCCGCGCCTGCTCGCGACCTACGAGATCCTCCTCGGCTCGTCGGCGGCGGGCGAGACGGTCGGGCCGAGCGAGCGTTTGGAGCTGCTCGCCGAGGCGCGCGCGATCTGCGAGCAGCGCCTCGGCTCGAAGAGCCTCGCCTTCCAGTGGGCGGCGCGCGCCTTCGAGGCCGCGCCCAAGAACGACGCCGTCCGCGCCGACCTCGAACGCCTCGCGGGCGAGGCCGACGAGTGGGGCGCGCTCGCGGGCCTGTACGCCAAGCGCGCCGACGCGACGACCGACGCCGAGGAGCGCCTCTGGCTGCTGCGGCACACGCTGCGCATCAACCTCGCGAAGCTCTACAAGCCGGTCGAGGCGCGCGCCTTCGCCGAGCGCATCGTCGCCGAGGTCGGCCACGACGACGAGGCCGACGGCGCGCTCGAACAGATCCTCACGCAGACGAAGGCGTGGCCCGATCTCGCCAAGCTGCTGCGCGCGCGCGCCGATCGCGCGCCCGACATCGGCGAGCGCGTCAAGCAGCTGTTCCGCATCGCGCAGCTCGAAGAAGAGCGCGTCGGCGATCCGGCGGCCGCCGCGGCGACGTACGAGGCGATCGTCGAGGCCGAGCCCGCCAACGACAAGGCGCTCAAGGCGCTCCAGCGCGTCAGCGAGGCGCGCCAGGATTGGGCCGGCCTCGTCGAGGCGCTGCGCCGCGAGCTGGCCGTGCGACAGGGCTCGCCCGAGGATCTCTTGCTGCGCATCGGCCAGCTGCAAGAGACGCGGCTCGACGATCCCGAGGGCACGCTCGCGTCCTACCGCGAGGTGCTGCAGGCGAACCCGCAGAGCGCCGCCGCCGTCGCCGGCCTCGAGCGCTTGCTGGCCTCGGGCCGCGCCAACGACGCGTTCGCCGAGATCGCGGCGCTGTCGCTGCCGCACTACGAGCGCACGGGCGACGCCGCCAAGCTCGCGGGCGCGCACGAGGCGCTGCTGACCGCCGCCGACACGCGCGGCGAGCGCGTCGAGCGCCTCGAAAAGCTGCGCGCGCTCTACGCCGGCCCGCTCAACGACATGGGAGCGGCTTACCGCACGGGTCTCGCGCTGTTCGAGCTCGATCCGTCGGACGCCGCGAACCGCGCGCAGCTCGTCGCCTTCGCCGTCGGCGCGCAAAAGACGGGCGAGCTCGTCGAGAAGACGCGGGCGCTCGCCTCGGCGACCGACGACGCCATCCTGCGCCGCGACCTGCTCGTCACCGTCGCCGAGCTGCAAGAGCGCCGCGCCGGTGATGCCGGCAAGGCCGACGCCGAGAAGGCGTACGCGGACATCCTTGCCGTCGAGCCGCTCAACGACGGCGCGTTCAAGGCGCTGTCGCGCCTGTACCGCGAGGGCCAGCGCTGGGCCAACCTGCGCGCGCTGTTCGAGGCGCGCCAGACAGCGTCGCTCGACCCGCGCGAGCGCCTCGATCTCCTCGCGCAGACGGCCGAGCTCGACGAAGGCCCGCTCGCCGACGCCGCGCACGCCGTCGCGACCTACGAGAAGATGCTCGAGCTCGACCCGGCCGACATGCGCGCCCACCGCGCGCTCGACCGCCACTACGCCGCCGCCGAGCGCTGGCGAGATCTCGAGGAGCTGCTCGGCACGCGCGTCGCGTTCGCGACGCCCGCCGAGGTGTCCGAGCTCGAGTTCCGCCGGGCTGACTTACGCGCGTCTCGCTTCGGCGACGTCGAGGGCGCGCTCGATCTCCTCGAGGACATCGTCCGCAAGGCGCCGAGCCACGAGGGCGCGCGGCGGCTGCTCGAACGTTTGTTGACCGGCACGGAGCACCGCCAGCGCGTCGCGCGCGTGCTCGAGCCGCTGTACGAGGCGGGTGGGGCGTGGGCGCGTCTCGTCGCCGTGCTGGAAGTTCGCCGCGAAGGTCTCGCCGCCGAGGGCGCGTCGTCGGCCGAGGCGGGCGCGCTGCTCGCGCGCATCGCCGACCTGCAAGAGAACAAGCTGCAGGCGCGGCCCGCGGCGCTCGCGACCTGGCGCCAGGTGCTCGACGCCGATCCCGCGCACCCCGACGCGCTCGTCGAGATCGAGCGCCTCGCGACGTCGCTCGAACGCTTCTCCGAGCTGGTCGAGGTCTACACGCAGCTGGCCGCCAAGCGCGAGCCCAGCGACATCAGCGGCCGCGCCGATCTGCTGGGCCGCGCCGCCAAGCTGCAGGCGACGCGCCTCAACAACCGACGCGCCGCGATCGAGGCGTGGAGCCAGGTGCTCAACCTCGACGTCGAGAACCTCGAGACGGCGCGCCCCGCGGCCGCCGCCCTCGAAGCGCTCTACACCGAGACCGGCGACGTCGCCGCGCTCGTGAAGATCCTGCGCCTGCAAGCCGGCTGGGCCGACGCCGACGCCGACCGCAAGGCGATCCTTTTCCGCATCGCCGGCCTCGAAGAGAAGTCGCTCGGCGATCCGCAGGCCGCCGTCAAGACGCTGCGCTCGATCCTCGAAATCGACCCGCAGGATCAGACGGCGATCGCCGGCCTCGAAACCATCTTCGAGGCGGGCGCGCAGCATGCGCAGCGCGTGGAGATGCTGCGCAAGCGCATCGACCTCGCCCAGGACCCGGCCGCGCGCCAAGAGCTGTGGCGCCGCGTCGCCGGCCTGCTGGAGAACGACGTCGGCAACGTCGACGAGGCCATCGCGGCCTGCGTCTCGATCCTCGACGAGAACCCCGAGGACGCGAGCGCGCTCGAGACGCTGGCGCGCCTCTACGAGCAGCAGAACCGCCACCAGGATCGCCTGGAGATCCTCGAGCGGCGCCTCGCGCTCGCCAAGACGCCGGCCGCGCGCGCCGAGCTGCTGCGCCAGCTGGCGGCGCTGCTCGAAGGTCCGCTGGGCGATCCCGCGGGCGCGCTCGAAAAATGGCGCGAGGTGCTCGCGGCCGCGCCGGGCGACGCCACGGCGATGGCCGCGCTCGAACGCTTCCTGCAACCCGCCGTCGACGCCAACCTGCGCCTCGCGGCGGCGCACGCCCTCGAACCGGTCTACGAGCAGGCCGGCCGCCACGCCGAGCTGGCCGCCGTCGTCCAGGTCTACGTCGACGCCGAAGACGACGGCCGCGCGCGCCTCGAGCCGCTGATCCGCCTCGCGCAGCTGCAAGAGACCAAGCTGCGCGATCCCGAGGCCGCGTTCCGCACGACGGCGCTCGCCGTGCGCGGCGCGCTGTCGGAGCCCGAGCTGCCGAGCCTGCTCGACGCCTACGAGCGCCTCGCGGGCGCGGCCCGCGTCGCCGAGGTCGGCACGTTCTACCGAGAGATCGGCCCCGACGTCCTCGACGAGGAGGTCAAGCTCCGCCTCGATCGGACCATCGCCGACGCCGCCCGCAAGGCCGGTGACAACGCGACGGCCGCTGACTACTACCGCCGCGTGCTCGACCGCCTGCCCGAGGACGAGGCCGCGCTCGCCGCGCTCGATCGCCTCTACCGCGAGTCGAACGACGTCGCGGCGCTCGTCGAGATCCTCGGCCGCCGCGCCGACATCGCGCGCGATGTGCGCGTCGACGCCAACGCCGAGCAGCGCTTCCGCGCCCAGCTGGGCCAGCTCGCCGAGCTGCCCCTCCACCGCCTCGAAGAGGCCATCGCCGCGCACGAGCGCGTGATCGAGCTGGCGCCGAAGGATCGCGAGTCGCGCGAGGCCCTCGACCGCCTCTACACGCAGACCGAGCGCTGGGCCGACCTGTCGCGCTTCCTCGCCGACATGATCGACCGCGGCGGCCTGCCCGAGCGCGACCTCGTCGGCATCCGCTTCCGCCTCGCGCAGATCGAGAACGATCGCCAGTCCGATCACGAGGCGGCGCTCGGCCACCTGCGCGTCGTCCTGCAGGGCGATCCCGACCACCCCGGCGCCATCACGATGCTCGAAGGCATGCTCGACGACGTCGGCGTGCAGAGCGCCGCCGCCGAGCTGCTCGAGCCCGTCTACGCGGGCCGCGCCGACTGGAAGCAGCTCATCAGGATAGGCGAGATCCGCCTGCTGCAGGTCGACGATCCCGCCGAGCGCGTCGCGTGGACGAAGCGCATCGCGCGCCTCTACGAAGAGCAGCTCGAGGACTATGAGAACGCGCTCAAGTGGTACGGCAAGGTCTTCGACGAGGCGCCGAGGGAACGGTCGAGCGCCGAGCCGCTGCTGCGCCTCGCCGATCGCTTGAACCGCTGGCCCGAGGTGGGCGCGATCTTCGCCGACTTCGCGCTCAACGAGCTGTCCGACGAGCCGGCCGTGCTCGAGGTCGTGCGCCGCGCCGCCGAGATCTACGACCTGCGCGTCGGCGATCGCGACGAGGCGCGCAAGCACTACCGGCGTCTGTACGAGGCGATGCCCGAGGACAAGGCCGTCGTCGCGCTGTACGAGGGCGCGCTCGAACGCTGGGAGGCTTGGCTCGACCTGCGCGAGCTCGTCGACGAGCAGGCGGGGCGCGCGATGGAGCCGGCGGCCAAGCTCAAGCTCCTCAGAAGGAGCGCGAAGCTCGACGAGGAGAAGCTCGAGAACCGCAGCCGCGCCATCGGCACGCTCAACGAGGCCATCGAGCTCGATCCCACCGACCGCAGCACCGACGCCGAGCTGGAACGACTCCTGGGCGCCGAGGAGCTCTGGTACGACCTGGGCGATCACCTGGCCGCCGTGCTGGGCCGCGTGACGGATCCCGCTGAGCGAGACGCCGTGACCTTCCGCCTCGCGCAGGTGCTCGAACAAAAGGTCGGCGACGTCGCGGGCGGCGTCGAGCGCTACGCCGAGATCGTCGCGCGCTCGCCGCGCCACCGCGACGCCGTCGCCGCGCTCGAACGCGTCGCCGCCGATCCCGATCATCGCCACCGCGTCGCCGTCGTGCTCGAGCCGGTTTATCGAACGGCGGGCGACTGGGGCAAGCTCGTGGGCGCGCTCGAAGCGCAGCTCGAGACCGTCGAAGATCGCGACCAGCGCGTCGGGATCCTGCGCGAGATGGCCGAGATCTATCAGCGCCTCGGGCGCCTCGACCTCGCGTTCGACGCCCGCAGCCGCGCCTGGCTCGTCGACGTCAGCTCGGCCGAGACGCTGGGCGAGATGGAGGCGCTCGCCGTGTCGGCGCGCCAGTACGGACCGCTGGTCGCGACGCTGCAAAAGGGCGCCGTAGAGGCCATCGATCCCGACCTGCAAGCGCAGCTGTGGGGCGTGTCGGCCCGCATGCTCGAGGAGAACCTGGGCGACGTCGGCCAGGCGATCGAGGCCTGGCGCTCGGCGCTCGGCGCCCGTCCCGACGATCTCGAGGCGTTCCTCTCGCTCGAACGCTTGCTGTCGCAGGCGGCGCGGCCCGCCGACCTCGTCGACGTGCTCGACAAGCACCTCGAGATCACGCTCGACGGCGGCGAGAAGAAGACGATCGCCAAGCGCATCGCCGTGCTCCACGAGGACGCGCTCCGCCAGCCCGAGCAGGCGCAGCGCGCGTGGGAGACGGTCCTCGACATCGACGCCAACGACATGGAGGCGCTCGAAGCGCTCGGCCGCCTGCACGCGGCCTCGGGCGCGCACCGCGATCTCTCGGAGATCGGCGAGCGGCGTTTGGCGCTGCTCGAAGTGCCGTCGCAGCGACGCATGGCGCGGCTCGAGCTCGCCAAGCTCTACGACGAGTCGCTGGGCGAGGCCGACCTCGCGATCGGCCACCTGCGCGCCGTCGTCGACGAGGACGGCAGCGACGCGCTGGCCGCCGACGCGCTCGCGCGCCTCGACGCGATCTTCACGCGCGACGAGCGGCACGCCGACCTGCTCGAGGTCCTCGACGCGCGCACCGTCGCCGCCAAGACACCCGCGGCGCGCGACGAGCTCGCGCTGCGCGCCGCCAAGCTGCTCGAGACGTCGCTGCTCGACGTCGAGGCGGCCATCAAGCGCTACCAGGCGATCCTCGCGGCGACGCCGGGGCAGATCGGCGCCGCCGAGGCGCTGTGGACGATCGCGCGCGGCACCGACTACCGCATGCCCGCCGTCGCGGCCATCGAGCCCGTGCTGCGCGCCGCGCGCGCGTGGCCCGCGCTCGTCGAGCTGCTCGAGCTGCGCCTCGCCGCCGAGGACGCGCCGGCCGCGCGCATGGCGACGCTGTCGGAGATCGCGCGCATCGAGGAGACCGAGCGCCGCGACACGAAGCGCGCCTTCGAGGCGTGGGCGCGCGCGCTCACCGAGGACGCGACCGAGAGCGCGCCGCGCGCGGCGCTCGAACGGCTCGCCGCCACGACGGGTGACTGGGCGGGCCTCGCGACCGTCTACGCCGAGCGCATGGAGGCGACGTTCGACGCCGGCCTGCAGCGCGAGCTGGCGCTGCGCCTCGCCGAGCTGCAAGAGACGCGGCTCGGCGACCAGGCGCGCGCCGCCGAGCACCTGCGCCAGGCGCTGAACCTGCCGGGCGACGAGGCGCCCGTGCTCGCGTCGCTCGAACGCGTGCTGCGCGCGCAGGACGCGCACGCCGATCTCGCCGAGGTGCTCGCGCGCGAGGCCGAGGTGGCCGTCGATCCGACGGCGCAGGCCGAGTTCCTCGCGGCGCTCGGCGAGACGCGGCTGCGCGCGCTCGACGACGCCGACGGCGCTTTGAGCGCCTACCGCGACGCGCTCGAACGCAACCCGGCGCAGGCGACGGCGCGCAACGCGCTCCACGAGCTGCTCGACCGCGAGTCCACGCGCGAGGGCGCGCTGGAAGTTCTCGAACCGATGGCCGAGGCGCGCGGCGACTGGGAGGAGCTGCTGGCGCTCGCCGAGGTGCGCGTCGGGCTGCACGACGACCGCGCCGAGCGCGCGCACTGGCTCCGCCGCGTCGCCGAGATCTGCGAGACGAAGCTCAACGACGCGCGCCGCGCGATCGAGGCCCTCGGCCGCGCGCTCGAAGCCGAGCCCGTGCCGGGGGGCGCCGTCGACGATCTGGAACGGCTCGCGGGCGGCGCCAAGCTGTCGGCGGCCGCGGCGCAGAAGATCGAGGCCGTGCTCGACGCGGCCGATCCCGACGCCGCGAAGGAGCTCGCGCTGCGCGCGGCGCGCCTCTACGAGGTCCCGCCCGCCGATCTCGCGGCGGCCGAGCGGCTCTACTCGCGCGTGCTCGAAGCCGACGACGAGAACATCGAGGCGTTGTCGGCGCTCGAAGCGCTCTACCGCGGCGTGGGCCCGCAGGGCGCGGGGCACCTGGCGGCGATCCTCGAGCGGCGCGGCGCCGTCGAGCTGGATCCGCAGGCGCGCAAGCGGCGCCTGGGCGAGGCGGCGAAGCTGCACGAGCAGCGCGGCGACGTCGCGGCGGCGATCGCGGCGTGGCAGAAGCTGCGCGAGGCCGAGGAGGGCGACGCCGACGCGCTGGGGCAGCTGGCGCGCCTCTACGAGGCCGCGGGCAAGCACGTCGAGCTGGCCGACGCGCTGGCCGAGCGCGCGCGCTTCAGCGAGGATCCCAAGGAGCGCACGGCGCTGTGGCTGCGCGTGGGCGCGCTGCGGCTCGGCCCGCTCGCTGACGTCGACGGCGCGGCGACGGCGTACCGCGAGGCGCTCGAAGGCGCGCCCGACGACGCCACCGCGCTCGGCGCGCTCGAGACGATCGAGGAGCGGCGCGAGGATTGGTCGGCGTTGCAGGAGGTCTTGCAGCGACGCCTCGGCGCGACGTCGGGCGCGGCGCAGATCCCCGTGCTCATCAAGCTCGCGAAGAACGCCGAGACGCGGCTGTCCGACGTCGATCAGGCGGCGGGCTACCTGCGCCAGGTGCTCGACGTCGACGCCAGCAGCTCGATCGCCTACCTCGAATTGGAGCGCCTGCTGCGCGTGGGCGAGCGCTGGTACGACCTGGTCGACGTGCTCGCGAAGCACGCCGACGTCGAGGCCGCCGCGGGCCGCAAGCCGAGCGAGCTCGCGCTGCGCGTCGCCGTCGCCGACGTCTGGGAGCAGCAGCTCTCGTCGCCCGAGAGCGCCGTCGAGGCGCTCGAGAAGGTGCTCGAGGTCGCGCCGACGAACGCGGCGGCGCTGCTGTCGATGGCGCGCATCCACGAGGGCGCCGAGCGCTGGGACGAGGCGCGCGCCGCGCTCGAACGCGCCGCCGCGACGGCGACGGGCGGCAAGGAGCTGGCCGAGATCCACTTCCGCAACGCGCAGATCCTGAAGGCGCAAGACGGCTCGGCCGACGAGATCGACGCGCTCTTGTTGCGCGCGCTCGACGCCGCGCCCGATCACGTGCCGACGCTCGAGGCGCTCGAGGCGGCGGCGCGCGCGTCGAAGGACGACGAGCGGCTCGTGCAGCTCTTGCAAATGCGGCTCGACGCGACGGCTGGCACGATCTCGCAGGACGAGCAGCGCAAGGTGCTCGCCGAGATCGCGTCGCTCTACAAGCGGCAGCGGCGCTCGTCGCAGGCCGTGCCCGTGCTCGAAAAGCTCGTGTCGATGTCGCCCACGGAGATCGAGGGCCGCGGCGATCTCGCCGACGCGCTCATCGCCGCGGGCCGCACGAAGGAGGCGCTCGCGATCGCGCGCGACCTCATCGAACAGCTCACGAAGGCGCGGCGCGGGAAGGAGGCGTCGGCCTGGTACCAGCGGCTCGGCGCGATCGCCGTCGCCGACGGGGACCTCGTCGCGGCGGGCGAGCACTTCAACGCCGCGTACAAGCTGGACCCGGCGCACCCGCTGACGCTCGCCTCGCTGGGGCGACTCGCGTTCGAGCGCGGCGACTACGACGGCGCGCGCAAGTTCTACCGCTCGCTGCTGCTGCAGAGCTTCGATGAGGCGGCGACGGGCGTGTCGAAGGCCGAGGTCTACCTGATGCTCGGCCGCATGCACGTCACGGCGAAGGAGATCCCGAAGGCGCGCAACATGTTCGAGCGCGGCCTCGAAACCGACCCCAAGAACGAGCTTCTCAAGGCCGCGCTCGAGCAGCTGCCGCGGAACTGAGTTTGAAGCTCTTCGGCACGACCACGTCGCCGTACACGCGCAAGATCCGCATCCTGCTGCGCGCGGCGGGCGTCGAGGCGACGTTCGTCGACACGCGCACGGACGAAGGCGCGGGCGCGCTCATGCGGCTCGCGCCCGTCGGCAAGGTGCCCGTGGTCGAGCTCGAAGGCACCGAAGCGGGAGAGGGCGGGACGCGCGTGTTGCCCGATTCGGGCTTGATCGCGGCGTGGCTGTGGACGCATCACCGACCCGCGATCGTCGCCGCGGGGTTCTCAATCGCGCCCGACGATTGGGACGATCGCGCGCGCCTCGTGGTCGTCGAAGGCGCGCTCGACGCCGCGATCAACCGCTTCTATCTGTTGCGCGACGAGCTGCCCGACCAGGGCTACGTCACGCGCCAGCGCGATCGCGTCGCGACGTCGCTCGCGGCGATCGATGCCGCGCTGCCTCCGTTCGCGCGGCCGCTCACGGCGAGCGCGCTCTCGCTCGGGTGCGGCCTCGACTGGATGATCTTCCGAAACGTGGTCGACCTCGCGCCGTACCCACGCGTGCGCGGGTTTCACGAGGCGTGGACCGCGTCGGGCGTCGGCGCCGGCACCGAGCCAGGCTAGCGTACGGAGCAGCGGCGCGACGCGGATTGCGCCGCCGTCGCGAGCGACGCGTCCGAGCCCGCCTCGATGGCGCGCAACGTCGCCGCGCCCGCGCCCGGATCGCAAAGCTGCCCCAACGCCTCGACGGCCGTGCGCCGGAACGGGTGGCGCGTGTCCGTCGCGAGATTCACGGCGGCGCGCGTGGCGTCGGGTCCGCCGAGCCGCACGAGCGCCCGCAGCGTCGACGTCGCGACGCCTTCGATCGAGAGGTCTTCCTCCGACTCCGACACTTGGCGGTCGAGCGCCGCCGCGAGCGGCGCCGCGACGGCGCGATCGCCCGTCTCGCCGAGCAGCGAAGCCGCGAGCGAGCGCAGAGACGCCGATTCGTTGCGACGTCCGACCGTGTGAATCAGCGCCTCACGCGCGCGGGCATCTCGACAGCGCGCGAGACCGAGCAGCGCCGCGCGTTTGACCTCGTCGACGTCGCGCTCGAGCGCGCGCACGAACAGATCGCCCGCATCCGCGGGACAAATCGCGCCGAGCGCTTCGACCTCGGCGCGCCGCACGAATGGCCACGGCTCCTGCTTCGCGCCCGCGGCGAGCTCCGCCGCCGCGCCCGCGTCGCGACGTCGAGCGAGCGCGTCGGCCGCCGTCTCGCGCACGCGCGGATCGCCGTCGGCGAGCGCCGCGCGCAGCGCCTGTGCGGCCGCGTCGCTCCCGGTGCCCGCGAGGCCGCCGAGCTCGCGCGCGGCGAGGTGGCGCAGCACCGGCTCATCGGCGTGTCGTGCAACGTCGATCAACATGACGAGGCCAGCCTCGCCGAGGCCCGCGAGCGCGACGGTGGCGCGCGCACGAACCTCGAAGGGGCGTCCCGGCGCGACGTCCGCGCGCAGCACCTCGAGCGCGCGCGGCGCCGCCGCCGAATCGCGCCGCACGACCGCCGGCAGCAGGCGAGCGAGGTCCGCCTCGCGCCCGGGCTCCGCGTCGGACGTCGCCCCGATCGCCGCGAAGATCGGCGCGGCCGCCAGCCGCGGCGACTCGGCCAGCGCCGCGAGCACGGCCTGCCGCATCTCGGCCGACCCCGCGCCCACGGCCGCGAGCAACGCCGCCGCCGCGTCGTTGGTTCCGAGCTGTCCCAGCACGCGCGCCGCGCGCACCCGATCGGCGACCGGCCCGTTCGCCGCGCCGAGCGTCGCCGCGAGCGCGGCGACCGGTGGCGTCGGGCTCGCGCGCAGCGCCGCCGCCGCGACGCGCTCCTCTTTTTCGCTCGCGCCCGAGAGCGCCGACACGAACGCGCCCGCCGCGCCTTCGCCACGCGCCAAAGAATCGATCCGTGCGAGCGCGTCGACGAGGCACTCGCGCGGCGCGCCCGGCGTCGCCGCGCCGATCGCCTTCACCAGCGACGGCTCCGCGGCCGCGCCCAACGCCACGAGCGCCGGCACGCGCGTCGCGCAATCAGGGGCGTGGGCGATCTCGCCGACCAAGCGCGCGGCGGCGTCGGGCCCGTCGAGGTCCGTGAAGATCGTCAGCTCGGCGATCGCCGTCGTCCCGAACGACTTCGGCGGCGACGCCTCCGTGCCCGGCGTGACCTCGGTGAGGATCACGGTCGCGCACGAGGCGACGACGGGGCGGGGCAGGGCGACCCAGTACGGCTCGCGAAACTTCGCGGCGTCGGCGGCCGGGTCTTCCGGCACGACGACGTCGAAGCGCTGGTCGGCGCGCGGTCCGAGCGCGAGCTGGATGCGCCGCACGCGGTTGCGCGCGCGAAACGTCGCGGCGCTCGCGGCGTCGCCCGGGATGAAGCGCAGCCCGCGCACAGCGAGCCCGCCCGCGCCCGCGCGCGCCGTGAGCCACTCGCCACGCCCGTCGCCGCCGAGTCCCTCGGCCCACGACGTCGCGGGATCGCCGTCGTCGACCGCCGTGGGCGCCGCCAGCGCGCGCGCATCCGTCCCCGCGGCGCGCGTGGTCGACGCCGCGGTGAACGAAAACGGCGCCACCGGACGCCCCGCCGGCATCGCCGGGTCCCCGCGCCGCGCCGTCAGCGTCGCGCCCGCGGCCGGCGGCAACGGCGACACGACGGGGCGAAATTGTCCCGCGTCGAAGTCGTACGCACGCGGGAAGAGCCGCGCCGGCGCGCCGTCGCAGCGCGAGACGACGGCCGCCGTCTGCGACTCGACGACGCCGTCCGCCGTCACGTCGAGCGCGAGCCCCGTCTCGCCGTCGGCGTCGCGCGGCCCCACGAAGCCCGACCACACGACGCGGCCGCCCACCTCGCCGACCCACGCCTCGACGCGCGCCGAGCCGCGGTTCGGCACGCGCACCTCGATCAACCGGTGGCCGTCGACCTCGACCTCGCGCACCGCCGCGGGGCCGCGGCGCAGCGCCGGCGTCGACAGCGGCACGTGCGCCACGACGGCGCCGCCCGCGCGCACGTCGAGCCCACCATCGGCCGTGGGGACGGCATCCGCCCCGCGCGCCGCGCCGCCGCAAAGCACCGCCACGAGCGCGGCGAGCCGCGAGGCCGTCGTTCGCGCGCGCATATCTCGGGATATCACGACAACTGAGCTATAAGAAGGCCCGCATGAAGTCCCCCGCGCCCGCCGACGAGGCGGCGAACACCGTCGCTGGCACCGTTGCCGGCACCGTCGCCATTTTGGGCCGTCCCAACGTCGGCAAGTCCACGCTCCTCAACACGCTCGTCGGCGAGAAGCTCGCCATCGTGACGCCCAAGCCGCAGACGACGCGCAACCGCATCGTCGGCGTGTGGAACGGAGACGCCGGCCAGATCGTCTTCGTCGACACGCCCGGCGTCCACGGCTCGAAGAAGGCGCTCAACCGCTTCATGGTGCAGGAAGCCCTCGGCACGATCGACGAGGTCGACGCCGCGCTCCTCGTCGTCGACGCCACCGAGCGCCGGCCCGGTAACGAAGAGCGCGAGATCCTCCGCAACCTCGTCGCCGCCAAGAAGCCAACCGTCCTCGCCGTCAACAAGGTCGACAAGGTGAAGGACAAGGGCGCGCTGCTGCCGCTGCTCGCCGACTGGGAGCAGACGGCGTCGTTCCGCGCGCTCGTTCCCGTGTCGGGCCTCAAGAACAAGAACCTGCAGCCGCTCGTCGTCGAGCTCTGCAAGCTGCTGCCGCGGGGCGAGCCGCTCTACGGCCCCGACATGCTGACCGATCGCACCGAGAGGTTCCTCGCCGCCGAGCTCATCCGCGAGCAGATCTTCCTCAAGACGCGGCAAGAGCTCCCCTACGCCGTCGCCGTCGAGATCGAGACGTGGGAAGAGCGCAAGCGCGCCGACGGCCTGGAAGACGTCGTCATCGAGGCGACGATCCTCGTCGAGCGCGAGTCTCAAAAAGCGATCGTCGTCGGCAAGGGCGGCGCCATGATCCGCGACGTCGGCACGCTGGCGCGCGCCGAGGTCTCGGCGCTGCTGGGCCGGCCCGCGCACCTCAAGCTCGAGGTGAAGGTCGCGCCCGATTGGACGACGTCGCCCTCGCTCCTCGGCCGCCTGGGGTACCAGCCGTGACGCGCGCGCAGAAACGCGACAGCGGCCGGCGCGCGAAAGAGAGCGCCGACAAGAGCCTGCCGCTCGTCGCGCTCGTCGGGCGCCCCAACGTCGGCAAGTCGTCGCTGTTCAACCGGCTCGTCGGCGGGCGACCCGCGCTCGTCGAGGACATGCCGGGCGTGACGCGCGATCGCCGCTACGGCGTCGCCGAGTGGGGCAACGCGCGCTTCCGCGTCGTCGACACGGGGGGCCTCGATCCGTCGGCCGAGGGCATCCTCAAGGCGATGCGGCGGCAGACTCTGCTCGCCGTCGAGGAGGCCGACGTCGTCGTGTTCGTGCTCGACGCCACCGAGGGCGTGACGTCCGTCGACGGCGACGTCGCGCGCGTCCTGCGCCGCGCCGGCAAGACCGTGCTGGTCGCCGGCAACAAGGTCGACTCGGCGAGCCGCGAGGCCGGCGGCGCCGAGATCTTCACGCTCGGGTTCCCGCAGGTGTTCCTCATTTCCGCTGCGCACAGCCGCGGCGTCGGCGACCTGCTCGACGCCGTCGTCGACGCGCTCGGCAAGCGCGCGAAAGAGGCCTACGCCGCGCACGAGCGCCGCGAGGACGCACGCGCCGCGAAGGCGCCTGCCCGCCGGCGATCCCCCGATAGTGAACAAGACGACGAATCCGAGGAGGACGACGGCGACGACGCGCCCGAGCTGGACCCCGATGTTCCGCTGCGCCTCGCCTTCATCGGCAAGCCCAACGTCGGCAAGTCGTCGCTCGTGAATCGGCTGCTCGGCGCCGAGCGCGTGCTCGTGCACGACTCGCCCGGCACGACGCGCGACCCGATCGACACGCCGTTCTCATTCGGCGGCCGCGAGTACGTCCTCGTCGACACGGCCGGCCTGCGCCGCCGCCGCTCGATCGAGACGCTCACCGAGCACGTCGCTGCGAAGATGACGCGCGACCAGCTCGAGCGCTGCGACGTCGCCGCGCTCGTCATCGACGCGCGCGAGGGCGCGACCGCCGAGGACGGCCGCCTCGCCGGCCTCATCGAGGAGGCGGGCCGCGCCGCGCTCGTCGTCCTCAACAAGAAGGACCTCGTCTCGCGCGCCGACGTCGACAAGCGCCTCGAGACGACGCGCGAGCAGCTGACGTTCATGAGCTACGCGCCCGTGCTCGTGACGTCGGCGGCGACGGGCGCGGGCGTGACGGCGATCGCCACCGAGGCCACGAAGGTGCTCACGGCCGCCTCGCGCCGCGTGTCGACAGGGCAGCTCAACAAGCTGTTCGAGCAGATCGTCGCGACGCACCCGCCGCCCTCGGGCGCGATGGGCCGCCACGTGCGCCTCTTCTACGCGACCCAGCCCAGCGTGCGCCCGCCGACGTTCGTCATCAGCACGAACCACCCGACCGACATCGGCCAGTCGTACCGCCGCTTCCTCGTGAACCAGCTGCGCAAGGCCTACGGCTTCGAGGGCACGCCCGTGCGCGTCGTCTTCCGCGCGCGCAAGCAGAAGGAAGATCCGGCGCGCGAAGGCGCCATCAAGCTCAAGAACCGCCAGCGCTAGAAGGAGCCGCGCTAGAAAATGCGCGAGAGCCGCGCCGTCAGCGAGAAGAAGAGGGGCGGGCCGCCCAGGTTCATGGCGTCGCGGATCGCGTCGCCCGGCGAGAACACGTACTGCGCGCTCGCGCCGCACGACCAACGCGGCGTCAGCAGGTAGTCGCCACCCACGCCACCCTCGACGGCGAACGACGTGTGCGACGGCGCGCCCACGCCGCTCCAGTACACGGCGCCCACGCCGACCGCGACGTAGGGGACGAGCCGGAGCACGTCGAACGAGTAGGCTGCGCCCACGAGCGCCGCTGTCCCTTGGAGCGTGCCCGCGGGTGAGACGTTCTTCACGGCGGCGACGGGGTGGCGCAAGAGCTCGACCGACGCGCGCGCCGACCACGCGTCATCCAGGCCGTACTCGGCGTCGAGCGCCGCGGCCGCCCCCCACGGCGCGACCGGGTTCCCCGAGGCGTTCGCGCCGCCCAAGCGCAGCGACAGCTGAAACTCGTCTTCGCCCGCTGCCCGTGCGACGCCGCACGATCCCAGGAGGACCGCGAGGATGCCGACCGCGACCCGCGAGCGCACGGGCCGACTATACGGCACCGCCCCGCCAATTGACCCAGGCGAAACGCTCTGTTATCTCCACCCGGTGGCGAAGAGCATTTCGAAGAAAGAGCTGAAAGAGCTCAGGCAGCCCGACGAGTTCGTCAGCTTCTGGACCCAAGCGGCCCAGCGCGGCGGCGAGATCGTCAAGGAGCGCCGCCGCGCGCTCATCATCGGCGCCACGGCGCTGGCGACGGCGGTCGTCGGGTCGATCGTTTTTTCGAACCTCTCGGAGGGCCGCGCCGAGCGCGCCACGGAGGCGCTCACGCGCATCGAGCGCATCGCGACCGCCGACCTCAAGCCCGACGTCGCGCCCACGCCCGGCGCCGACACGCCGCCGCCCGCCGACGACGGCGTCCCGCACTACAAGACCGACAAGGAGCGCGCCGAGGCGACGCTCAAGGAGCTCGACGGCTTCCTCGCCGGCAGCCCCGGCCCGCTCGCCAACCAGGCGCGCCTCGAGCGCGGCCCGCTGCTGCTCACGCTCGGCCGCGCCCCAGAGGCGATCTCCAGCTACGAGGCCATCCTCGCCGACAAGCTCGACGATCGCCTGCGCTTCCTCGCGCGCGAGGGCCTCGGCTACGCGCAAGAGGCCAAGGGCGACCTCGAGGCCGCCTCGGCGACCTTCGCCAAGCTGACCGACGACGCGGCCGTGTTCGAGAAGAGCGGCGCGGGCTTCTACAAGGACCGCGCGCTCTATCACAAGGCGCGAATCTCCGAGCTGCGGGGCAACGCGGACGACGCGAAGAAGATCTATCGTGAGGTGCTCGACCAGAACCCCACGACCTCGCTGCGGGACGACATCACCAATCGCCTCGCCGTGCTCGAGCTGAAGTGACGCCCGCCCGCGCCCTCGCGGCGCTGATGGCCGCCGGCGCGCTCGCGACGGCGTGCGCGTCGACCGTCCGCTCGAACGATCCCGCCGATCGCCCCGCGCACCCCGTAGGCATCGTCCACCAGCGCTGGCGCACGACGCTGCACGAGCACGGCTACTTCGAGGCCGAGCCCGAAGAGTGCGCGACCGGCGTCATGGCGCGCGGTCGCCTCGTCATCGGCTCGCGCGCCGGCAACGTCGTCGCGATCGACCCGGCGCAAGGGCACGTCGACTGGGCCGTCGCCGTGAGCGGCGGCGTCGACAGCGAGGCGCGCTACGACGCCGCCCGCGACCAGATCTACGTCGGCACCGACGACGGCACCTTCACGGCCCTCGACCCCGCGCAGGGCGCGATCAAGTGGAGCTACCGCGGCAAGGGCGCCGTCGAGCGCGCCGCCGCCTTCGACGCGCGCGAGCTCGTGTACTTCTCGACGGCGTCGGACCAGGTCTACGCCGTCGAGGCGAGCACGGGGAAGTGGCGCTGGCAGTACGGGCGCGAGACGCCCGAGGGCTTCACGATCCACGGCAACGCCGGCCCGCGGCTCCTGGGCGACCGCGTGCTCACGGGCTTCGCCGACGGCTACCTCGTGTCGCTGTCGGCGGTCACGGGCGACCTGCAGTGGGCGCGCTCGCTCGCCGCGGCGTCGGACCAGTTCGTCGACGTCGACTCGACACCCGCGCCCGCGGCCAACGGCGCCATCGTGCTGGCGTCGTCCTACTCGGGCGGCCTCTACGCCGTCGACCCGCGCGACGGCGTCGTGCGCTGGCGCCTCGGCATCGAGGGCGTCGGCACGGTCACGCCGTCGGACGGCAAGCTCTACTTCGCGGCGCCGCGCCAGGGGCTGCACGCGATCGACGAGAGCGGGCGCGTGCTCTGGCGGCAGGGGCTCACGGCGGCGGGGGATCTCACGCCCCCTGTCGTTCTCGGCCACTACCTCGTCTTCACGGGCAGCCGCGCTGGCCTGTTCGTCGTCGACCGCGACACGGGCGCGCTGTTCGAGACGTTCAACCCGGGGCGCGGCATCTGCGGCGCGCCGACGATCGACCTCGAGAACGGCCGGATCTACGTGCTCTCGAACGGCGGCGCGCTCTACGCGCTCGATCTCGGTTGAGCGCCCGCGGCCATTGCGCGGCCGTAGACGCTCTCGCCCATGGCCTCGATGCGGCGCACGAGCTCTTTGATCCGGCGGTTGCCGCCGGCGTCGCGCGCCTTCCACTCGACGCCGAAGCCGTTCTCGCCGCCGGTCTGGTTGGCGCCGCGCCAGCAGACGCGCGCCGAAAGTGGCATCGCGATCTCAGCGCCCGGCGGCGACACCATGAGGACGACGTCGGCGTCGTCGGGCAGCGGCTGCGCCGTGCGCACGAACGCGCCGCCGCGACCGATGTCGAGCAGCGTGCCGCTGTTGTCGCGCAGCGCGCCCGGCACCTGCCAGGTCACGGGCAGCTCGACGGGCAGCCGCTGATGGCGGCGCGCCAGCTGCTCGGAAGCGTCGCCGCGGGCGACCGACAGCAGGTAGTCGCGCGTCTGCGCCTCGGTGGGCAGGAACTCGATGCCGATGCCGGCCTTGGTCTTCGTGCTGTGCTTGCCGGGGCGGCGCCAAGCCACCAGGCCGCGCAGCAGCATCGGGCTGCGGCGCTTGCCGAGGCGAATCGAGATCACCACCGCCTCCCCGAGCGCGAGCGGCTTGCGCGTCGGGAAGAAGATGCCGCCGTTCCCCAGATCCGCGAGGTAGCAGTCCAGGAAGGCGCTTCCGGTCGCGAAATGTGCCTTGAGAATCGTCATGTGGGGAAGTGAAGGAGACTGTACTATAGAGATTCCAGTATTTGTAAAGCAGATTGCGACAGACTTGCGTACCGCTGATTTTCATTACGACTTGCCCCCCGACCGAATCGCCGCCACGCCGGCCGCGGTGCGTGACGAATCGCGCCTGCTCGTCATGCGGCGGCGCGGCGACTCTCCGAACGAGCACGCGCACTTTCGCGACATTGGGCGCTTCCTGCCACCGCGCTCGCTGCTGGTCGTCAACGACACGCGCGTGATGGCGGCGCGCCTCCGCGGGCGCAAGGCGACCGGCGGAGGCTTCGAGCTGCTGCTGACGCGCCCCGTGGCCGCCGGAGGTGCTGCGCAACAGGTTTCTGACGCGGGCTTCGAGGCAGGCTTCGATGAGACTTGGGAGGCGTTGGGGCGGAGCTTGGGGAACGTCGCGCTCGGGTCGACCCTCGAGATCGGGACCGGGCCCGAGACGGTCCGAGCGACGCTGGTCGAACGCGGCGCCGACGGGAACGTGACGGTGCGGCTGCGCGGGGAGGGGGGGCCACTGCTCGCGCGCCTCGAAGCCGTGGGCGAGGTCCCGCTACCGCCGTACATCGAGGCCGCGCGGCGCGAGGCCGGAGGCGCGCCCGACGTCGACGATCGCGCGCGCTACCAGACCGTCTACGCCGACGCGCCGGGCGCCGTGGCCGCGCCGACGGCGGGGCTGCACTTCACGCCGGGGCTGCTCGATGCCTTGGCCGCCGCGGGTCACGAGGTCGCGCGCGTCACGCTGCACGTCGGCCCCGGGACGTTCCGCCCCGTGAAGGCGACCGACCCGCGCGCGCACGAGATGGACGAAGAGCGTTACGTGATCCCCGAGGCGACGGCCGAGGCGATCGCGCGCGCGCGCGCCGAGCACCGATCCGTAATTGCCGTGGGCACGACCGTCGTGCGCACGCTCGAAGCGGCGGCGCGCGAGGGCGGCGGGCAGGTGAAGGCGGGCGAGGGCGCGACGCGCCTCTTCATCTTGCCGGGCGATCGCTTCGCCGCCGTCGACGGCCTCATCACGAACTTCCACCTGCCCGAGTCGACGCTGCTCATGCTCGTGTGCGCGTTCGTCGGCGAGCGCGAGCGCGTGCTCGCCACCTACCGCGAGGCCGTCGAGAAGCGCTACCGCTTCTACAGCTACGGCGACGCGATGTTCATTCAGCCGGAACGAGGCGCCGCGTGAGCGCGTTCCGCGCCTTCCAAGTGTTGGCGCGCGCCGGCCGCGCGCGCGCCGGTGTGCTGGAGACGGCGCACGGGCCCGTCGAGACGCCCGTGTTCATGCCCGTGGGCACGCAGGCGACGGTGAAGGCGCTGTCGTCGGCCGACCTCGCGCGCCTCGGCCCGCGCATCATCCTCGGCAACACGTACCACCTGGCGCTCCGGCCCGGCGCCGAGCGCATCGCCGCGCTGGGCGGCCTTCACAAGTTCATGGCGTGGCCGGGCGCGATCCTCACCGACTCGGGCGGCTACCAGGTGTTCAGCCTGCGCGACCGCGCCGAGATCGACGATGACGGCGTCACGTTTCGCTCGCACCTCGACGGGTCGGAGCAGCGCCTCACGCCCGAGCGCGCGATGGAGATCCAGCGTTTGCTCGGCAGCGACGTCGCCATGGCCTTCGATCACTGCCCGCCGTCGGACGCGCCGCGCGCCGCGATCGAGGACGCGATGACGCGCACGACGGCGTGGGCCGCCCGCTGCGTCGCCACCGAGCGTGCGCCCGGCCAGCTGCGCTTCGGCATCGTCCAGGGCGGCGTGCACCTCGACCTGCGGCGCCGCCACCTCGGCGACATCGGCGCGATGGGGTTCGACGGCTTCGCGCTCGGCGGCTTGGGCGTCGGCGAGGCGCCCGACGTCATGTACGAGGTCATCGCCGCCGTCGCGCCCGAGATGCCCGAGGGTCGGCCGCGCTATTTGATGGGCGTCGGCACGCCGAAGGACATCTGGACGTCGATCGGCGCGGGCATCGACATGTTCGACTGCGTGATGCCGACGCGCAACGCGCGCAACGGCCAGCTCTTCACGCGCGCCGGCCGCGTCAACATCTCGAACGCGAAGTACCGCGACGATCCGGCGCCCGTCGAGGAGGGCTGCCCGTGCGAGTGCTGCTCGACCTACAGCCGCGCCTATCTGTCGCACCTGTACCGCGCCGAGGAGCTGCTGTTCTTCCGCCTCGCGACGGCGCACAACCTCGAGCATTACTTGAGCCTCGCGCGGCGCGCGCGCGAGTGCATCCGCGCGGGGGCTTTCCCGGCGCAGCCGTGGTAAAGCACGGCGCATGGCGAAGCGGGTTGGCGTCGTCCTCTCGGGTTGTGGCCACCGCGACGGCAGCGACGTCGCCGAGGCGATGCTGGCGTTCCTCATGCTCGATCGCGCGGGCGCGAAGGTCGTGTGCGCCGCGCCCGACGCCGAGCAGCGCGAGATCGTCGACCACCTGAAAGACGCGGCGATCGACGCCATCACGTCGCCGCCCGCGCTCGCGCTCGCGACGGGCGCGACGCCGCGGAACGCGCGCGTCGAGTCGGCGCGCCTGTCGCCCGGCGACGTGTTGCCGCTGTCGGCGCTCGACCCGAACCGGCTCGAGGGCCTGCTCGTCCCGTCGGGCCGCGGCGTCGCGACGCTGCTATCGGACTACGCCGAGAAGGGCGCGCTGTGCGCCGTCGACCCCGACCTCGCGCGCGTGATGAAGGCGCTGCTGGGCGCGAAGAAGCCGATGGGCTTCGTGGGCCTGGCCGCCGTGCTCGCGGCGCGCGTCCTCGGTCCGGTCGCGGGCGTGCGGCTCACGCTCGGCTCGAAGGCCGTCGTCGCCGCCAAGCACGCCGCCATCATGGGCGCCGACGTGCGCTCGGCGCAGCTCGACGACGTCGTCGCCGACGACCGCAACCGCATCTATTCGACGCCGGGCCTCGAGGCCGAAGGCGCGCGCCTCGCGCAAACGGCAAAGGCGATCGAAAAACTCGCGCGCCTGCTCACGAGCGCGCCAAAGCAACAACAGCGGCCGCCGGGCCCGTCGCGCCCCGTGCCGGATCGGCCGCGTTTCGAGCCGAAGCCGCAAGCGAGCGGCGTCGATCCTGTGAAGCGCCCGCGGCCGTAGCAGATCGGCCCCTCACCCCGACCCTCTCCCTCGGAAGGGAGAATCCTCGCTTGCTGCGCGAGCTTCGAGCGAGCGCAGCGAGCGGTTCCAAGCAACGGGAGGCTCGGCTTCGCCGAGCCGGCTCGCGACCTGAAGAGGGGGGTCCCGTAGGGGGGACCTGTCCCCCCTACGAATCAAGCCCGCGGTTGCGCTTGATCTGCTCGAGCATCTTGCCGTACTCGACCTCCCAGGTGGACGTGCCTTCCTGGAGGTTCTTGATGCGGCGGCGGACCTCTTCGTCGAGCTCGTCGTCGACCTGCATGCTCTTCTTGAGCACCTCGGCCATGCGCTTCCGCATCGTCGCGTCGTCCGAGAAGATCTCGGCGACGTGGGGCGACTGCATGAAAGACTCGAGCATCTGCGTCGTCATCCACTCGAGCGCGTCCTCGCCGAGGCCGAAGGCCTTCTCGCCCGCGAGCGCGCGCTTGATCTTGCCGAACTGCTCGTAGGGCAGGTTCTTCTTCGACAGGATGTCCTTCGCCTTCTCGGTGATCTCGCGATCGAGCCTCAAGTACTCCTTGAGCACCGCCTGGACGTCCATCTCGGCCTCGGTCTTGTCGTCGACCTCGATGTCTCCCGCCTCGACCAGAGCCTTGACGATCTCCGCACCGACCGAAGGGATCTTCCCGCTGTAAAGACGCATTGCTAGGGGCCTTATAGGGGCGGCTCCGGGTGCAGTCAAGCCGCGCGCGGCGCGGGCCAGAGCTTTTGTGTCATGCTGCCCGGCGCGTGTTCCTTCCGATCCGCGACCACAACCCTCGCGAGCGCTTCCCCGTCGTCACCGCGCTGCTCGTCGTCGCCAACGTCGTGGCCTTTTTGTTCGAGATCGGCGGCGGCGCGCGGCAGCAGGAGTACCTGGTCCAAGCCGCCGGCGCGATCCCTTACGAGATCGTCAACCACGTCGATCTGCGGCCCGCGAACCTCGTGCCGTGGCCGGCGACGATCTGGACCTCGATGTTCCTGCACGCCGGGTTCATGCACCTCATCGGAAACATGTGGTTCCTCTGGCTCTTCGGCGACAACGTCGAGGACGCGCTCGGCAGCTTCCGCTACATCGTCTTCTACTTCGCCGTAGGCACGGTGGGCGCGCTCGCGCAGATCTTCACGCTGCCCAATTCGACGGCGCCCATGATCGGGGCCTCGGGCGCGATCGCGGGCGCGCTGGGCGCGTACGTCATGCTGTACCCGCATGCGCGCGTCGAGACGCTCATCATGATCCCGTTCTTGTGGCCCGTGGTCCAGGTGCGGGCCTGGATCTTCCTAGGCCTGTGGTTGCTCGGGCAGTTCCTGCTGCCGATGGGCTCGGGCGTCGCCTGGATGGCCCACGTGGGCGGGTTCATCGCCGGGGCAGGCTTGGCACGCCTGCTCGCCCGCCCGCGGCCCACGCGTTTCGTCGAAGCGGAATACATCCCGCCGCCTCGCCGACGCTGGTAGCGCTTGACACCTGCGCGCCGCTAAGCAAAATCGCGCGCGTTGAACGAGGCGGCTTAGCTCAGCTGGTTAGAGCAGGCGTTTCATACGCGCCGGGTCCGGGGTTCGAGTCCCTGAGCCGCCACAGAAAAAATGCGAAGAGTCGATAAGCCGTGGGGGCACGAGCTCATCTGGGCCGTGACCGACCGTTACGTCGGGAAGGTGCTGCACATCAAGAAGGGCGAACAGCTCTCGCTGCAGTACCACGTGAAGAAAGACGAGACGGTCATGGTGTGGACGGGGCGCATGCGCTTCGAGCACTACGCCGACGGCCAGGCGCCGCAGTTCACGGACATGGGCCCCGGCGAGGCGTTCCACGTCACGCCCGGCCTGCGCCACCGCATGATCGCGCTCGAGGACACCGACGTGTTCGAGGTCTCGACGACCGAGCTCGACGACGTGGTCCGCCTGCAGGACTCCTATGGCCGCGAAGGCACTTCGAAGCCTTGACGCGCACCGCAGCTTGACGTTCAGCGGGGCGCCAGGCTAGATCCCACGCCGTCATGTACGACACGTCGGATATCCGCAAGGGCTTGAAGATCATGATCGACGGCTCGCCTTACACGGTCGTCGAGTTCCAGTTCGTCAAGCCGGGCAAAGGCGCCGCCTTCACGCGCACCAAGATGAAGAACCTGCTCTCGGGCGGGGTCATCGAGCGCAACCTCCGTTCGGGCGACAAGCTCGAGCCCGCGAACGTCGAGGTGAAGACGATGCAGTACCTCTACAAGGAAGCCGACTCGTTCGTCTTCATGGACACGACGACGTACGACCAGGTCAACATCCCGACGGCGACGATCGGCGAAGACGCGCTCTTCATGCCGGAGAACATCAACACCGAGGTGTTGTTCTTCAACGACCGCGCCGTCGGCGTCACGCTGCCGAACTTCATCGAGCAGGCGATCACCGAGACCGAGCCCGGCTTCAAGGGCGACACGTCGACGGGCGCCTCGAAGCCCGCGAAGATCGGCACCGGCGCGCAGATCAACGTGCCGCTGTTCATCAACGTGGGCGACGTCGTCAAGATCGACACGCGCACGGGCGAGTACCTCGAGCGTCTGTCTCGGGCCTAGGGGTCGCGAGCGAAGCTCGCGAGGTGGTGGTGGCAGGGCGTGAAGGGCCCGACGCCCCGTCGCGTCCGCGCGACGGCGGTTCCTTTATGGAAGAACGGGCGCGCCTGGCCGGGCGGCGTGGCGCGCTCGAGGCGCGCGCGCGTGTGCTGCGGGCGGCGCGCGCGTGGTTCGAAGGGGAGGGGTTCCTCGAGGTCGAGACGCCGGCGCGCGTGCGCGCGCCGGGGCAGGAGATTCACCTCGACGCGATCGGGACCGACGGCGGGCGCTGGCTCGTGACGTCGCCCGAGTACCACATGAAGCGCCTGCTGGGCGCGGGCTACGCGCGCATCGTCCAATTCGGCAAGGCGTGGCGCGCCGGCGAGGTCGGGCCGCACCACCAGCCCGAGTTCCTCATGGCCGAGTGGTACCGCTCGCGCGCGCCGCTCGCGACGATCGCCGACGACTGCGAGGAGCTGGTGCGCATCGCCGCGAAGGCCGCGGGTGTGGCGGCGCCTGACCTCGATCTGTCGCCGCCGTTCGAGCGCACGACCGTGCGCGAGGTCGTGAAGCGTCACGCGGGCGTCGAGCTCGCGGGCGACGAGAGCGGCGCGGACCTGGCGGACAAGGCGCGCGCCGCGGGCGTCTCCGTCGCGGCCGATCGCAGCTGGGACGACGTGTTCTTCCAGCTGTGGCTCGATCGCGTCGAGCCGCAGCTGGGGCGCGGGCGGCCCACGTTCGTCTTCGATTGGCCCGCGCCGCTGGGCGCGCTCGCGCGCTGCAAGAGCGACGACCCGCGCCTCGTCGAACGCTTCGAGCTCTACGCCAACGGCCTCGAGCTCGCCAACGCCTTCGGCGAGCTCACCGACGCCGGCGAGCAGCGGGCGCGCTTCGAGGCCGAGTCGGCCGAACGGGCGCGCCTCGGCAAGCAGGTCTACGCCCTCGACGAGCGCCTGCTGGCCGCGCTGCCGAACATCGGTGATGCGGCCGGCGTCGCGCTCGGCCTCGATCGCCTCGTCATGCTCGTCCTCGGCGCGCGCGACATCCGCGACGTCGTCGCGTTCGCCGACGACGAAGTATGAAGCTTCAAGCCTGCTCGCGGACCCAGAGCTTCTCCTTGCCGGAGAGCTTGTCGATCCACTTCGGGACGTCGTCGACGTGGCGCCCCTCGGGCAGGACCACCAAGTAGCGGCGCAAAACCTCGAAGGCGGCCTCGCGATCGGCGGCCAGGTTCTCGGCCTGGCGGCGCAGCACGAAGAACAGCTCGTCGTCGATGGCCTCGGGGTCGACGGCGCTCGCGCTCGCGTCCATGTCGAGCGCGTGCTCGTAGGCCGCGGCGGCCTCGGCGAACCGGTCGAGGCCCGCGAGCGCCTGGCCGCGGTTGAACCAGGCCTCCGGCTCGTCGGGGTCGGACGCGAGCTCGCCGATCACCGCCGTGAGCGCGTCGTCGTATCGCCCGTCGGCGCAAAGCTTGGTCGATTTCAGTTGTCCGTAGGCCATGGCGGGGCGCGGATGATAGCGCAGGCGCACCGTCCCGTGGAGAGGCCATCTTGACCCTCGATCCCCTTCCTGCTATGAGCGTCGCGGCTGGGAGGCCCGATTCTTGAACTCTCTCCTCGATACGTTCGCGCAAGCTGCGCCCGCCGCCGGTGGTTCGCAGTCATTCCTCACGAGTCAGCTGCCGCTGCTGCTGATCTTCTTCGGCATCTTCTACTTCCTCGTGCTGCGCCCGCAGTCGAAGAAGGCCAAGGAGCTCCAGCAGATGCTGTCGGAGCTCAAGAAGGGTGACGACGTCGTCACCAACGGCGGCCTCATCGGCCGGATCAGCGGCGTGACCGACACCGAGTTCACGCTGCAGGTCCAAGAGGGCGTCCGGATCCGCGTCACGCGCGCGTCCGTCACGGGGCGCTACGCCCCCGCGTCCGCCAAGACCGAGACCAAAGCTTCCTAAGCTTCAAACTCCGCAACCGAGCGAGATATTTGCGATGGAACGCACCTGGTGGTGGAAGGCGGCCCTCTACGGTTTCCTGACCGTGCTCGCGGGGCTCTATCTGGTCCCGACGGTCGTCAAGGACGACCGTCAGCCCGCCTTCATCAAGAAGCACTTCACGAAGAAGATCCAGCTCGGCCTCGACCTCCAGGGCGGCCTGCACCTCGTCTACGAGGTCAACATCGACAAGGCCGTCGCGAGCAAGGTCGACCGCATCGCCTCGGACATCGAGGACAAGCTGCGCAAGGACAAGGGCGTGACCGACCTCGTCGTCAACCGCGAGGGCCGCGACGACATCACGTTCACGTTCAAGCCGGCTTCTGACGCCGCCAAGCTCGACGACGCGCTCCTGCGCGATCGCCGCAAGGAGCTCGACGTCGTCACGCGCGACACGACGTCGGGCGTCGTCCGCCTGCGCCTCGACCCCGATCAGGTCGAGGAGGTGCGCGACTACGCGCTTCGCCAGGCCATCGAGACGATCCGCACGCGCGTCGACAAGTTCGGCCTCGCCGAGGCGACGATCATCAAGAAGGGCACCGACATCATCGTCGAGCTGCCCGGCCTCAAGGACTCGGACTTCGAGCACATCAAGTCGATCATCGGCAAGACGGCGCAGCTCGAGTTCAAGATCGTCGACGACGGCTCGGACTACATGTCGAAGACGCTCGCGCCGCTGGTCCAGCCGGACTCGGGCATCGAGGTCAAGGTCGACTTCTGGCAGGAGAAGGACTCGGGCAAGCAGCACGAAGACACGTACCTGCAGGCGAAGACCCGCGACGCGCTCGAGAAGTTCATCGCGTCGCTGCCGCCCGACAAGGCGATCCCGTCGGACCACGAGATCGGCTACGAGGAGCTGCAGCAGCGCAACGACGCCGGCGAGGTCACGCCCGACAAGAAGTGGCGCACGTACTACCTGCACCGCCGCGTCCAGCTCACGGGCGAGTACCTCACGAACGCCGACCAGACCTGGGACCAGCAAACGGGCCGCCCCGAGATCTCGTACGAGATGGACCGCCAGGGCGGCGCCATCAACGAGCGCCTCACGGGCGACAACATCGGCCGCAAGCTGGCCATCGTCCTCGACGACAAGATCAACAGCGCGCCCGTGATCGAAGGTCGCATCGGCGCGCGCGGCCGCATCACGCTGGGCGGCTTCGGCGATCCGTTCGCGCTGCAGAACGAGGCCAAGGACCTCGTGGGCGTCCTCCGCTCGGGCGCGCTGCCGGCGCCGCTGCGCAAGACGTTCGAGACGCAGGTCGGCCCGACGATGGGCGCCGACTCGATCGAGAAGGCCAAGTTCTCGATGTACATCGGCGCGATCGCCGTCGTGCTCTTCATGATGATCTACTACCGCCTGGCCGGCTTGCTCGCCGACCTCGCCATGGTGCTCAACATGCTGTTCATGGTCGCGATCCTCGCGGCCTTCGAGGCGTCGCTCACGCTGCCGGGTATCGCCGGCCTCGTGCTGACGATCGGCATGGCCGTCGACGCCAACATCATCATCTACGAGCGCATTCGAGAAGAGCTGCGCATGGGCAAGTCGGTGCGCGCCGCGGTCGACAACGGCTTCTCGCGCGCGTTCTGGACGGTCTTCGACGCGCACGTCACGAACTTCGTCGCGGGCGTCGTCCTGTACTCGTACGGCTCGGGGCCCATCCGCGGCTTCGCCGTCACGCTGCTCGTCGGCATCGTGACCAACCTCTTCACCTCGTACTGGCTGTCGCACTGGATGTTCGACGCCCTCGTCGGACGCCGGGGCGCCGCGCGCGCGACCCTGTCGATTTAAGGATCACGGAGACGTCATGGCGGCGCAGAACCCCAATCAGAAGTTCTTCGAGCTCATTCACCCGGGCGCGAACCTCGAGTTCATCGGGCGTCAGAAGTACTGGATCGGATCGTCGATCTTCCTCGTGCTGCTGACGATCGTCATGCTTCCGCTCAACGCCTTCGTCTTCAAGAGCCGCGGGCACCTGCTGAACTGGGGCGTCGACTTCCGGGGCGGCAGCGAGATCGTCGTCGAGTTCTCGAAGGCCGTCGACGCCGGCGACGTGCGCAAGGCGCTCGCCGACATCCAGCTCCACGACGCCGACGTCGTGAAGTACGACGACCCCTCGGGCAAGAAGCCCTGGAACTTCATGATCCGCGTCGGCGCCGTCTCGGCCGTCTCGGAGCAGCAGGCGAAGCAGCTGCAGGGCGCGCTCGCGAAGGTGGGCGACGCCGAGCTCAAGCACTTCGAGTGGTCCGAGGGCGGCGACAAGATCTACCTGCGCTACGACAAGGCCGTCGACCCGTCGACGCTGAGCACGTCGATCAAGTCGATCGGCGTCAACACGAACCAGGTGCAGCCGTTCGGCCGCGCCGACGAGCACACCTACGAGGTCACGCTCGTGGGCCTCGACACCGAGATCCGCCGCGCCATCGACGAGCGCCTCGGCGCCGGCACCGTGGCCGCGATCCCGCAGGTCGAGTCGGTCGGCGCCAAGGCCGGCAAGCAGCTGCAGTACGACGCCGCGCGCTCGCTGCTCTTCGCGATTCTCCTCATCATGGTGTACATCGCCTTCCGGTTCGACTTCCGGTACGGCCCCGGCACCGTCGTCGCGCTCTTGCACGACGCCGTGCTCGTCATCGGCGCGTTCGCCGTGACCTACAAAGAGTTCTCGCTCACGACCGTGGCCGCCGTGCTCACGATCATCGGCTACTCGATGAACGACACGATCGTCGTCTTCGACCGCATTCGCGAGAACGCCGCGCGCTTCAAAGACCGAAAGTTCGATCGCGTCGTGAACCAGTCGATCAATGAAACCCTGTCCCGTACGATCCTCACGAGCGCGACGGTCTTCTTCGTGACGCTGGCCATGAACGTGTTCGGCGTCGGCGTCATCCGCGACTTCGCGTTCGCCATGAACGTCGGCGTCGTCGTCGGCACCTACTCGTCGATCTTCATCGCGAGCCCGATCCTCATCTGGCTCAACGACAAGTTCGTCGAGAGCCAGCGTCGCACGCCCGCGAAGGCGACGTCCCGCCGCAAGACGGGTGACCTCCAGACTGAAGAACCTTAGACGCGCGCGGAAGGGGCTGCGCCCCTCCCGCCTCATCATTCGTCACATCTCGCCGGAGGACGGTGGGAAGGGATCGCCGAGCTGACAGGACCCGTTCCGCGGGATGCACCCCGCCCTCACCCGAAGACGAGTCCTCCGGCGAGATGTGACGAATGATGAGCTCCCGCGGGCCCACCCCGTTTGCGTTGGGCCCGGCCCGGCAAAGCCGGGCCTCCGTGTTCTTGGACGCGCTCGCAAGCTCGCTCTGGCGCTGATAGTGTCTCGACGCTGATGCACGCGGCATCCTGGGAGGCGATCGATGTCGACGAACGGATCGCTTCTGCGCTCGCAGATCAGTTGAAGGTCCGGCCGCTCACGGCGCGGTTGCTGGTTGGGCGGGGCTTTCAAGACGCCGAGCGCGCCACCCGGTTCCTCGCGCCAAAACTCGGCGACCTGCGGCCGCCCACGGGGATGGCGGATCTCGAGAAGGCGCTCGATCGGCTGATCGCGGCGCTCGGGGCGGGCGAGACGATCGGCGTGTTCGGCGACTACGACGTCGACGGCGTCACGACGGCGGCCGTGCTGACGACGACGTTCCGCGCGCTCGGCGCCACGGTCGTCCCGCGCTGCGCGAGCCGCGACGCCGGCTACGGTCTCGGCGAGGCCGACGTCGCGCGCTTCGCCGCCGACGGCTGCACGGTGCTCGTCACGGGCGACCTCGGCACGAGCGATCACGACGCGCTCCGCGCCGCGCGCGCCGCGGGCCTCGACGCGATCGTCATCGACCACCACCAGATCCCCGAGGGCGCTTCGCCCGCGTTCGCGCTCATCAACCCGCGCCGGGCCGACGACGCGTTCCCGTTCAAGGGCCTCGCGTCGTGCGGCGTCGCGTTCTATCTCGCGGCGGCGCTGCGCACGCGGCTGCGCGACACGAGCGCCGCGGCTGCCGCCTTCGACCCGCGCGATCTGCTCGACCTCGTCGCGCTCGGCACGATCGCCGACGTCGTCCCGCTCGTCGACGAGAACCGCATCCTCGTCGCGCAGGGCCTGCGCGTGCTCACGACGCGCAAGCGCCCCGCGATCGGCGCGCTCGCGGCCGTCGCCGAGATCGACGAGGCCTCCGGCCGTCCGCTCACGGCCCACGACGTCAGCTTCCGCCTCGCGCCGCGCCTCAACGCCGCGGGCCGTCTGGGCGAGGCGCAGCTCTCGCTCGATCTGCTGCTCGCGCCCGACGCGAAGACGGCGGCCCGCCTCGCCGCCGAGCTCCAGGATCGCAACACGGAGCGCCAGCGCATCCAGGAGATCGTGTGGGCCGAGGCCGCCGCCGCCGCCGCCGAGCAAGAGCACGAGGCCGCGATCGTCGTGGGCGCCGAGGGCTGGCACCCAGGCATCGTCGGCATCATCGCCGCGCGCCTCGTCGACCGTTACGCGCGTCCCGCCGTCGTCGTCGGCTTTCGCAAAGGGGCGACCGAGGGCCGCGGCTCGGCGCGCACCGTGCCCGGCTTCGATCTGTTCAAGGCGCTCGCAACCTGCGCGGCGCACCTCGACAGATTCGGCGGGCACGCCGCCGCCGCGGGCATGAGCGTCGCCGCGCCCGCGCTCGAGGCCTTTCGCCGCGCCTTCGTAGGCGCCGTCGCCGACCAGGCGCAAACGCGCGCGGCGCCCGCCGTGCGCGTCGACGCCTTCGTGTCGCTCGGCGATCTCGACGTCTCGTTCGCCGAGGAGCTCGCGCGCCTGCAGCCGTTCGGCGCCGCCAACGCCGAGCCGATCTTCGGGCTGCGCGGCCTCACGACGCACGCGACGCGAACCGTGGGGCAGGGACACCTGCAGCTCACGCTGGGCGACGACGCGACCGTGGGCGAGGCGATCGCCTTCGGCATGGCCGACCGCGACCCCGGCAGCGGCTCGCGCGTCGACCTGCTCGCGACCGCCGAGCTCGACACCTTCCGCGGCACGCGCCGCGCGCGCTTGAAGGTGCGCGAGCTGTTCCAGAGGTAGACTCCACCCGCGCGATGCCCCTCATTCGCTACACGAAGGCGCCGCCGCCTCCGCCCGAGCCGGGCGAGCGGTCCTATTGGGCGTACTTCCCGAAGAACACCGTTCGGCGCGTCGTTCTGCTGCTGGTCGCGCTCGGCGTCGTGCTGTTCCTGCGGAGCTCGGGCGGAAGCACGTTCGGCAGTCTCTTCGACAAGATCAGCCCGCGGCGCGCCGCGCCTTCGTCTCGCGCCGACAGCGCGCCCGTCTACCACATCAAGGTGACGCGACCCGAAGGCGCGCCGGCCGAGCCGAACTCGCCGTGACCACGGCCCTCGCGAGCGTCGCCGGCCCCGTGGGCTGGATCGTCTTCGCGACGGTGGTCGTCGTGATGCTCGCGCTCGACCTCGGCGTGTTCAACCGCAGGCCGCACACGCCCACGACGCGCGAGGCGGCCCTGTGGTCGCTCATGTGGATCTCGATCTCGCTCGCCTTCAACGGCTTCGTCTTCGCGCGCTACGGCGGGGATCGGGCGCTGGAGTTCTTCCAGGCCTGGCTCATCGAGAAGGCGCTCTCGGTCGACAACCTGTTCGTCTTCCTCGCGGCGTTCTCGTACTTCGCCGTTCCGCCGCAGCTGCAGCACCGCGTGCTGTTCTGGGGCATCCTGGGCGCGCTCCTCACGCGCGGCGCGTTCATCGCCGTCGGCGCCGAGCTGCTCGCGACGTTCCACTGGGTCATGTACGCCTTCGGCGCGATCCTCGTGCTGACGGCGGTGCGCCTCGTCTTCGGAGGCGACGACGACCCACACCCCGAGCGCAACCCCGTCCTGGGGGTGTTCCGCAAGCTGTTCCGCGTGACGCCCGACTACGTGGACGCCCACTTCTTCGTGAAGCGCGATGGGCTCCGCTACGCGACGCCGCTGCTCATGGTCCTCGTCGTCATCGAGGCGTCGGACGTGGTCTTCGCCGTCGACTCGATCCCCGCGGTGTTCGGCATCACGCGCGACGTGTTCATCGTCTACACGTCGAACATCTTCGCCGTCTTCGGCCTGCGCGCGCTCTGCTTCCTCGTCGCCAACATCATGCGCCGCCTCCACTACCTCAAGCCCGCGCTCGCCGGCATCCTCGCCTTCGTCGGCGTCAAAATGATCATCGCCGACTACTTCTCGATCTCAGACGTCGCGTCTTTAGGCGTCGTCGGCGGCATCCTCGCGATTGCTACAATCGCGTCTTTGATCGCGTCGCCCGCAAAGTCCGATATCGCCGAGCACCAGTAACTCGCTCACTCCCTTCGGTCGCGGGGCGTGGGGGACGGGGGCGCCGCCGGGCCTCGCGAGTTGTCGCGGCCCTAGGGGCCGCTCAACGGCGCCGGCCGGCCTTCGGGGCCGGCGGCTAAGCTCGGCCCGTCGGCGCCCCCGTCCCCCACGCTTTGGGGCTCCCTACGTTCGCTCGATGAACCCTGCGATCTGACCTGGATCCGATTGGATCGCTCCTGTTCCCGAGCGAACGCAGGGAGCCCCAAAGGTCGCGGGGGCTGGGACGCGCTTGGGCCGAGCTTAGCCGCCGCCCCCGAAGGGC
>DASZRT010000045.1:0-56944 GCA_035549075.1 Polyangia bacterium
CGGCGCCCGTCGCCGCCGCGCCGGCCCCGGCGGCCGCGCCCGGTCCCACGATCCGCACGATCCCGCAGCCCGTCGTCACGGGCTCGGCGGCGACCGGCGCGTTCATTCACCTGCCCGGCATCACGAACCGCGGGCAGGGCGACGCGCCCGGCACGCCTCGCATCGAGATCCGCGACCGCGACGCCGAGCAACGCGCGCTCGGCCGCGCCGGTCTCGTCACGCGCCCACCAGCGGGGCGCGATCGCTTCGGTCGTCCCGCGCCCGCGGGTGGCGGCGGCCCCGGCGGCACGCAGCGCTACGGCGGCCCGCCGCGCAAGAAGGTGGCCGCGGCCGGCAAGAAGCTCAAGCAGACGCAGATCACGACGCCGGCCGAGCACAAGCGCGTCATCCGCATGGGCGACACGATCGCCGTCTCCGACCTCGCCCAGAAGATGGCGGTCAAGGGCAAGGAGATCATCAAGAAGCTGTGGGCGCTCGGCATGATGGGCGTCAACATCAACCAGGACGTCGACCTCGACACGGCGACGCTCATCGCGACCGAGTTCGGCTACCAGGTCGAGTCGACGGCGTTCAACGAGCAGGAGATCCTCACGAGCGGCGAGGTCGCCGACAACCCCGAGGACCTCGTCCCGCGCGCGCCCGTCGTCACGATCATGGGCCACGTCGACCACGGCAAGACGTCGCTGCTCGACGCCATCCGCAAGGCGAACGTCGCCGCGGGCGAGGCCGGCGGCATCACGCAGCACATCGGCGCCTACAAGGTGTCGAGCGAGCGTGGCGACGTCGTGTTCCTCGATACCCCGGGCCACGAGGCCTTCACGGCCATGCGCGCGCGCGGCGCGCAGATGACGGACATCGTCGTCCTCGTCGTCGCCGCCGACGACGGCCCCATGCCGCAGACGATCGAGGCGATCAACCACGCGAAGGAGGCCCAGGTGCCGATCGTCGTGGCGATCAACAAGATCGACAAGCCGGGCGCCAACGTCGACGCCATCCGCAACAAGCTGTCGGAGCACGGCCTCGTCTCGGAAGAGTGGGGCGGCGACACGATCTTCGTGCCCGTCTCGGCGAAGACGAAAGAGGGCATCGACAAGCTGCTCGAGATGCTCGCGCTGCAGGCCGAGGTGCTCGAGCTGCGCGCCAACCCGAACAAGGCCGGCAAGGGCCACGTCGTCGAGGCGCGCCTCGATCGCGCGCGCGGCCCGGTCTCGACGATCCTCGTCGAGGACGGCACGCTCAAGGTGGGCGACCTGCTCGTCGCGGGTGAGTACTCGGGCAAGATCCGCGCGATGCTCGGCGACAAGGGTCAGACGGTCACCGAGGCCGGCCCCTCGACGCCGGTCGAGGTCCTGGGTCTCGACGGCGTCCCCGACGCCGGCGAGGTGTTCAACATCGTCGAGGACGAGAAGTCGGCCAAGGCGCTCGTCGAGCACCGCCACGAGCAGCGCCGCAAGAAGGAGCTGGCGAGCTCAGGCAACCGCGTCTCGCTCGAGAACATCCTCGACAAGATCAAGTCGGGCGACGTCAAAGAGGTCAAGGTCGTCCTCAAGGCCGACGTGCAGGGCTCGATCGAGGCCATCGCCAACGCGCTCACGAAGCTCTCGACCGACGCCGTCGGCGTCAACGTGATCTCGTCGGGCGTCGGCGGCATCACCGAGTCGGACGTCAGCCTCGCGAAGGCGTCGGCGGCCATCATCATCGGCTTCAACGTGCGCCCCGCCGGTAAGGCCCAGCAATTGGCCGAGCAAGAAGGCGTCGACATCAAGCTCTACCAGGTCATCTACGACGCCATCGACGACGTCAAGAAGGCCATGGTCGGCATGCTCGCGCCGATCTCACGCGAGAAGATGCTCGGCAAGGTCGAGGTTCGCCAGATCTTCAACATCCCGAAGGCGGGCACGATCGCCGGCTCGTTCGTCGTCGAAGGCAAGATCACGCGCAAGTCGCAGCTGCGGCTCATCCGTGACTCGGTCGTCATCTACACGGGCAAGGTCGGGTCGCTCCGTCGCTTCAAAGAGGACGCGAGCGAGGTCGCGCAGGGCTACGAGTGCGGCGTCTCGATCGAGGGCTACAACGATCTCCGCGAGGGCGACATCATCGAGTCGTTCGAGATGGAGACCGTCGCCGCGACGCTGGAGAATCCGACCGGCAAGTAGGCCGACCGGAGGTCGATGGTCGTCGGAATTGCCCGCGTCACTCTTTTTGTCGCGGGCAGCCTGTCTTTGAAGGACAAGCGGACGGTCGTTCGCCGCGTGAAGGATCTGGTGTTGCAGAAGTTCGACGTCGCCATCGCCGAGGTCGGGGATCAGGACGTGTACCAGCGGGCCGTGCTCGGCCTCGCGGTCGTCGGCAACGACGCGCGGCACGTCTCGTCGGTGCTCGACGCCGCGCTCGACATCGTGCGCGCCAAGGCCGAGGTGCTCGACGTCGAGCGCGAGATCCAAACCTTCAGCGACGGCGATCCGCTGAAGGCGGGCGAGCCGCCGTACAAGCACTGGGAGCCCAAGTAAGGAACGACGAGTGTCGACGCAACGAACAGAGCGGGTCGCGGGCGAGGTGAGGGCGGTCCTGGGCGAGGTGCTGGCGCGCGACGAGATCAAAGACCCGCGCGTGCGCGGGGTGGGCCTCATCACGGTGACGCACGTGCGTGTCTCGGGCGACCTGCGCCACGCGCGCGCGATGTTCACCGTGCACGGCCTCGACGAGGCGCAGCTCGACCGCGTGCGGGCCGGCCTCGACCACGCGAGCGGCTACTTCCGCCAGGCGATCTCGCGGCGCTTGCGCACGAAGGTCTCGCCCGCCGTGACGTTCGAGGTGGACCGCGTCTTCGAGCGCGCGACGCGCGTCGAGTCGATCCTGCACGAGCTCGGGGCGCCCGGGTCGTCGGCGACCGCGCCGTCGTCCGAGCCCGACGACGACGCCGCCGAATGAGCGACGCGCCCGTTCTCGACGGCGTGCTCGTGCTCGACAAGCCGCCTGGCCCGACGTCGTTCGACATCGTCCGCCGCGTTCGCCGCGCGACGCGCGTTCGCCGCGTCGGCCACGGCGGCACGCTCGATCCGCTCGCCTCGGGCGTGCTGCCGATCTGCCTCGGCGAGGCGACGAAGCTCGCGCCGTTCCTGCTCGACGCCGACAAGGCCTACGATTTCACGATCCGCCTCGGCGTCGAGACCGACAGCTACGACGCCGCCGGCGCTGTCACGGCGACCGCCGACGCCGCCGCGGTGACCGAGGCGCAGCTGCGCGCCGCGCTGCCCGCGTTCACAGGTGCGATCGAGCAG
This sequence comes from Polyangia bacterium, assembly GCA_035549075.1. Classification (GTDB taxonomy): domain Bacteria; phylum Myxococcota_A; class Polyangia; order Fen-1088; family Fen-1088; genus DASZFV01. The sequence goes on from DASZRT010000045.1 coordinate 3,282, forward strand.
CGCCCACCGGTCTACTCGGCGCTCAAGCGTGACGGCCGTCCGCTCTACGACTACGCGCGCGCGGGCGAGGCGGTCGAGATCGCGCCGCGCGCCGTGACGATCTTCGAGCTCGAGCTCGTCGCGTGGGGCGGACCCGAGGCGGTCGCGCTGCGCATGCGTTGCTCGAAGGGAACGTACGTGCGCTCGCTCGCCTTCGACCTCGGGCGCGCCCTGGGCGTCGGCGCCCACGTCACGGCGCTGCGCCGCACGCGCTCGGGGCCGTTCGCGCTCGCCGAGGCGCAGCCGCTCGACGCCTTCCTGACCGCCGCCGCCGAGGGCGCGCCGCTGCCCCTCGTGCGCCCCGAGGACGCCCTGGGCCACCTCCCGCGCGGCGCCGTCGACTCGGCGGGTGAGCGCACCCTCGAACAGGGCAAACGCCTGCCCTGGACGGCCCTCGAGGGCGCGCCCGATGCCGAGGCCTCCAACGCCGCGCGCGTCTGCGTCCTGCGGCCCGACGGCAGGCTGCTGGCCGTGGCCACGCCCCGGCCCGACGGCACCGTCAGGACGCTGCGCGTGTTCGGCGTCGCGAGTGGCCCGCAAACGGCGCGAATTCATTGACACCCAGAGGCGAATCTGGGAAATTTCGACCCCTCAAAAAACGAGACACAAGAACCGCAAGGAAGAAGGCTCATCAATGCCCCTCGCCGCAGAACGCAAGAGCACCGTCGTTTCGAAGTTCGCCCGCAAAGAAGGTGACACCGGCTCGCCCGAGGTCCAGATCGCGCTGCTCTCCGAGCGCATCACCTACCTCACGGAGCACTTCAAGGTTCACGTGAAGGATCACCACTCGCGCCGTGGTCTCCTCATGCTGGTCGGCAAGCGCCGCCGCCTCCTCGACTACCTGAAGTCGAAGAACCTCGACCGTTACCGCACCGTCATTCAGTCGCTCGGCATCCGCAAGTAGCGGAGCCAGCGCATCCCTGAAAAGACGCGCGCGGGCGCGGCCTGAGTTGGTCAGGCCGCGCGGATCGCGCGCGTCAACGGCAGCGGTGCCGGTCTTCATCCTTTCTCTCGCGTCTCGAGCTGCGTCCGCGCGCTCGAGGGCCGAGAAAAGGGACGAATCGACGCCGCCGCCTCCTCTCGCAAAGGAGATCGCATGTTCGTACGTGAAGGAGTGAATTTCGGCGGCAAGGAGCTCACGATCGAGACCGGCCGCATGGCGAAGCAGGCCGACGGCGCCGTCGTCGTCCGCTACGGCGACACGATGGTCCTCGTGACGGCCGTGGCCGCCGGCAGCGTCCGCCCCGGCGTGGACTTCATGCCGCTCACCGTCGACTACCTCGAGAAGACGTCGGCCGCGGGCCGCATCCCCGGCGGCTACTTCAAGCGTGAGGGCCGCATGACCGAGGTCGAGGTGCTCACGTCGCGCATCATCGATCGCCCGTCGCGCCCGCTGTTCCCCAAGGGCTGGCGCTTCGACACGCAGGTCATCGCCATGGTCGTCTCGAGCGACCGCGAGAACTGCTCGGACGTGCTCGCGATGGTCGGCGCCTCGTGCGCGCTGCACATCAGCGACATCCCGTGGGCGGGCCCGTACGCCGGCGTGCGCGTCGCGCGCCGGAAGAGTGACGGGCAGTTCGTCGTCAACCCGACGTTCTCGCAGCGCGCGGAAGCCGACCTCGATCTCGTCGTCGCCGCCAACCGCGACGCCATCGTCATGGTCGAGGGCTCGTGCGACGAGGTGAGCGAAGACGTCATCGTCGACGCGCTCATGTTCGCGCACAAGGAGTCGCAGGCGCTGCTCGACCTGCAAGAGAAGCTGCGCGCCGCCGTCGGCAAGGCGAAGCGCGAGTTCACGCCGCCGCAGAAGGATCCGGCCATCGTCGCGCGCGTCAAGGACGTCGCCGGCCAGAAGATCTCGGCCGCCATGGCGATCCGCGACAAGCACGAGCGCTACGGCGCGCTCGACGCCGCGGGCGCGCAGACGGTCGAGGCCCTCGCGGGCGAGTTCCCCGAGCGCTCGGGCGAGATCAAAGAGGCCTACGAGTCGGCCAAGAAGAAGCACCTGCGCGAGCTCGTGCTCGACACGCAGCGCCGCATCGACGGCCGCGGCACGGCCGACATCCGCCAGATCACGTGCGAGGTCGGCGTGCTGCCGCGCCCGCACGGCTCGTCGCTGTTCACGCGCGGCGAGACGCAGGCGCTCGTCACGGTGACGCTCGGCACGAGCCAGGACACGCAGCACATCGAGGGCATCACGGGCGACGTCGAGAAGCGCTTCCTGCTGCACTACAACTTCCCGCCGTTCTCGACGGGTGAGACGAAGCCGCTGCGTGGCGCGAGCCGCCGCGAGACGGGCCACGGCCACCTCGCCGAGCGCGCGCTCGCGAAGATCCTGCCGCCGGAGAAGGACTTCCCCTACGTCGTCCGCATCGTCTCGGAGATCCTCGAGTCGAACGGCTCGTCGTCGATGGCCTCGGTGTGCGGCGGCACGCTGTCGCTCATGGACGCCGGCATCCCGATCAAGACGCCCGTCGCCGGCATCGCCATGGGCCTCATCAAGGAAGGCGATCGCATCGCCGTCCTGTCGGACATCCTCGGCGACGAGGACCACCTCGGCGACATGGACTTCAAGATCTGCGGCACGAAGACCGGCGTCACGGCAGTGCAGATGGACATCAAGATCGACGGCCTCACGCGCGAGATCCTCGACACGGCGCTTCGCCAGGCGAAGGACGGCCGCTTCCACATCCTCGGCAAGATGTCCGAGGCGCTCGCGGCCCCGCGCCCCGAGATGTCGCCGTTCGCACCGCGCATCCACACGCTGCGCGTGAAGCCCGACCAAATCCGCGAGATCATCGGCCCCGGCGGCAAGACGATCCGCGGCATCACGGCGCAGACGGGCGTCGCCATCGAGGTCGAGGACGACGGCACGGTCCACATCGCGTCGCCCGACGGCATCGCCGTCAAGAAGGCCATCGACATCATCAAGGGCCTCACGACGGAGCCCGAGGTGGGCGAGTACTACATGGGCGTCGTCAAGCGTCTCGCCGACTTCGGCGCGTTCGTCGAGATCCTCCCGGGCACCGACGGCCTCGTCCACATCAGCGAGCTCGACAGCAAACGCGTCGCGACCGTGCAGGACATCTGCAAGGAAGGCGACGAGATGCTGGTCAAGGTCATCGGCATCGACCGCGCCACGGGCAAGATCCGCCTGTCGCGCAAGGAAGTTCTCGGAAAGACGCCCGACGTCGTCCACAACTTCCGCGCAGCCGCGAGCTAACGCTCGCCGTAGGGGGGACTTCGTCCCCCCTACGTGACCCCCCTTTTTTGTTGGGGACCGGCTCGGCGAAGCCGAGCCTCCCGTCGACAAACGCGCTCGCTGCGCTCGCTCTGGCGTATAGAGTGGGCTGGATGTCCGTAAGAGTTCGTTTTCAACGAGTGCGGCCGAGCGCGATCGCGCCGCGATATATGACGACTGGCGCAGCCGGGCTCGATCTTGCGAGTGCGGCCGACGAGGCGATCTCGCTCGCGCCGGGGGGGCGCGTCGCGGTGCCGACGGGGCTCGCGTTTGCGATTCCGGCGGGGTTCGAGGGGCAGGTGAGGCCGCGGTCGGGGCTCGCGCGCAAGCACGGCGTGACGCTCACGAACGCGCCCGGCACGATTGACAGCGACTATCGCGGCGAGGTGCAGGTGCTCCTCGTGAACCTGGGCGAAGATCCCGTGACGATCGCGCCGGGGGATCGCATCGCGCAGCTCGTGATCGCGCCCGTCGTCATCGCCGAGCTCGAGGAGGCCGCAAGCCTCGACGAGACGGCGCGCGGCAGCGGCGGCTTCGGGCACACGGGGAAGTAGCCGGGCCGGCGTGAACTTGTCGCTTGCGCACCGCCGGCGCTCGTGAATAACTATTCACGAAATGAATAAGACCTTTCGCGTGGGCATCGTCGGCGTCTCGGGGTACTCGGGGATGGAGACGGCGCGTCTCGTCGCCGCGCACCCGAACCTGCCGCTCGTCGCCGCCGTGAGCGACAAGTGGGCGGGCGCCGCCCTGGGCGATCACCTTCCCGTCGCCGGCGCGGCGGCGGCGGTGAAGGTCACGAAGCAGGCCGACGCCGAGGGCGCGTTCAAGGGCCTCGACGTCGTGTTCTTGTGCACGCCCGCCGAAGTGTCGATCGACCTCGCGCCCCGCGCGCTCGACGCCGGGTGCCGCGTCGTCGATCTGTCGGGCGCGTTCCGTCTGGCCGCCGAGCTCTACCCGAAGTGGTACGGCTTCGAGCACAAGCAGCCGGCGCTGCTCGCGAAGGCCGTGTACTCGATGCCTGAATGCGGGTCGTCGGGCGCGATTCGCGACGCGCAGCTCGTCTCGAACCCGGGCTGCTTCGCGACGGCGGCCACGCTCGCGGCGCTCGCGCTCCTGCGCGGCGGCGTCATCGAGCCCGCGGGCCTCGTCATCGACGCCAAGAGCGGCACGACGGGCGCCGGCAAGAAGGCGAGCGAGGACTTCTCGTTCTCGGAGGTCGACGGCGACTTCCACGCCTACCGCATCCTCAAGCACCAGCACACGCCCGAGATCGAGCGCGCGCTCGGCCTCGGCGGCCACGACGCGGGCAAGGTGACGTTCACGTCGCACCTCCTGCCCGTGCGCCGCGGGATCCTCGCGACGGTCTACGGCCGCCTGCGCGCCGGCAAGACGGGCGCCGACGCCGCCGCCGCGATCGCCGCCTTCGTAGAGGGCAAGCCGTTCCTGCGCGCGACGGCACCCGCGGCCGTGCGCCTGCACCCGGTGGTCGGGACGAACCGCGCCCTGCTCGGCGCCGACGCCGATCCCGAGCGCGGCGTCGCCATCGCCTTCGCCGCCATCGACAACCTCGTCAAGGGCGCGGCCGGTCAGGCCGTGCAGAACGCCAACCTCATGCTCGGCCTCGCCGAGACCACCGGCCTCGACGGCCTTCCCGGGAGCGCTCCATGAGCACCGCCAAGAGTTTCTCGCCCCCCAAAGGCTTCCGCTTCGGCGCCGTGCGCGCCGGCATCAAACCGACGTCGAAGAAGACGGACATGGCCCTCATCGTCTCCGACGTGCCGTGCGCGGCCGCGGGCGTCTTCACCGTCAACAAGATGTGCGCCGCGCCCGTGACGTGGGGCGCGCAGCGGCTGCCCGCGCTCGGGCCGCGCGTCGTCGTCGCCAACAGCGGCAACGCCAACGCCATGACGGGCCCGGCCGGCGCCGCCGACGAGCGCGCCGTCGCCAAGGCCTTCGCCGACGCCCTCGGCGCCTCGTCCGACGACGTGCTGACGTCGTCGACGGGCGCGATCGGCTCGCGCCTGCCCGTCGACGTCATGCGCGCCGCCGTGCCCGCGCTCGTCGCCGCGCTCGGTGACGACGTCGCCGCCGCCGCCGAGGCCATCCGCACGACCGACCTGCGCACGAAGCTCGGCTTCCGCGAGCTCGAGGTCGGCGGCAAGCCCGTGCGCCTCGCGGCCATCGCCAAGGGCTCGGGGATGATCCACCCGCAGATGGCGACGATGCTCTGCTTCGTGACGACCGACGCCGCGATCGCGCCGGCCGCGCTGCAGAGCGCGCTTCTGGCCGCGACCGACGAGACGTTCAACACGATCACCGTCGACGGCGACATGTCGACGAACGACACGGTGATCGCGCTCGCCAACGGCCAATCGGGCGCGCCCGCGCTCGAGGCCGGCAGCGCGCCGTACGAGGCGTTCCGCGCCGCGCTCACCGAGCTGCTCGCCGACCTCGCGCGCGCGATCGCCGCCGACGGCGAGGGCGCCTCGAAGCTGCTCGTCGTCGATGTCGAGGGCGTCCCGGACCGCGAGATGGCGCGCGACCTCGCGCGCGCCGTCGCGGGCGGCAGCCTCGTGAAGTCGGGCGTGTTCGGCGGCGACCCGTCGTGGGGCCGCATCCTCGCCGCCATGGGCGCGCGCATCGGCGCGCGCGGCTTCGCGCTCGATCCGTCGGGCGTGACGCTCGACATCCAGGGCGTTCGCGTCTACGAGGGCGGCGGCCCGATCGCCTTCGACAAAGAAGGTCTCAACGCGCGCATGCGCCAGGCGGAGATTCACGCGCGCCTCGATCTCGGCAAGGGCACGCAGAAGGCGCGCGCGCTCGGCTGCGACCTCACCTACGAGTACGTGCGCATCAACGCCGAGTACTACAGCGGCCCGTCGTCCGATCCGCTCCCCGGCGCCGAGCTGCTCAAGCGCGGCCCGAGCGGCGTGAACCGCCCCTTGATCGTCGAGGCGCTCAGCTACATCCGCAAGTTCGCGGGCAAACGCTGCGTCATCAAGTACGGCGGCGCCGCCATGATCGATCCCGAGCTCAAACGCAGCTTCGCCGAGGAAGTCGTGCTGCTGCAGTCGGCGGGTCTGCGCCCCGTGATCGTCCACGGCGGCGGCCCCGAGATCACGAAGACGCTCGAGAAGCTGGGCCGCAAGTCCGAGTTCGCCGACGGCCAGCGCATCACGGGCCTCGAAGAGGTGCGCGTCGTCGAGATGGTGCTCACCGGCAAGATCAACACGGAGATTGTCGGCCTCATCAACACGCTGGGCGGCAACGCCATCGGCCTGTCGGGCAAGGACGGCCGGCTGCTCACGGCGACGAAGCTGCAGCCCGCGCCCGGCAAGCCCGACCTCGGCTTCGTCGGCGAGATCGAGTCGGTCAACGCCGAGCTGCTCGACATGTTCCTCGAGCGCGGCTACATCCCGGTGATCTCGCCCGTGGGCTTCGGCCGCGACGGCGCGTCGTACAACATCAACGCCGACGTCGCCGCCGGCGAGATCGCGGGCGCGTGCGGCGCCGAGCGCCTCATCTTCCTGACCGACGTCGCCGGCATCCTCGACGGCGAGGGCAACCTCATCTCGCAGATCCACGCCGCCGATCTCGAAGCGATGATGGGCAAAGCCGGCGTCATAAAGGGTGGCATGCACGTCAAGGCCCAGGCGATCTTGGGTGCCCTGCAAAACGGCGTCAAAGCCGTGCACATCGTCGACGGCCGCGCCCCGCACAGCATCGTCGCCGAGCTCTTCACCGACCGCGGCGTCGGCACGCTGGTGACGTGATGAGGCGCGCCCCGGTCCGGGCGGCGGCGTCGTCGACGGCGTCCCGCCGCGACGCCATTCGCGAGATCCTCGCGAGCGGCGCCGTGCCGAGTCAGGACGAGCTGCAGCGTCGCTTGCGCGGCCGCGGCATCCGCGCGGCCCAGGCGACGCTGTCGCGCGATCTCGCCGCGCTCGGCGTCCGCCGCGGCACGGGCCCGGCCGGCCCGCGCTACGTCATGGAGGACGATGACGGCGGCCTGCCCATCGAGCCCGTGCGCCGCCTCGCCGAGTCGGTCGAGACCAACGGCCTCATGGTGGTCGTGCGCACGAAGGCCAGCGCCGCCTCGACGGTCGCGCGCGCCCTCGACGACGCGCGCCTGCCCGACGTCCTCGGCACGCTCGCCGGCGACGACACGATCTTCGTCGTCCCGGGCAGCGCGAAGGGCGCGACCGCCCTCGTGAAGCACCTGCGACACTTGCTCGGCGTGTAACGCCTCAGACCTTCGCTGTTGCACGCGAGCGCAGCGCGGCTTCGCCGCGCGGAGCGAGGGGGACCGGGGGGCGCGAGCGGCAGCGAGCCGGCCCCCGTCAGATCGACGCGGCACTTGCTCGGCGTGTGAAGTAAAACTTCGGCCAATGCCGAAGGCGATGGTCATTCACGAAGTCGGGGGTCTCGAGGCGATGTCGTGGGAGGACGTTCCCACACCCAAGCCGGGCCCTGGCGAAGCGCTGCTGCGGCACACCGCGATCGGCGTCAACTTCCTCGACGTCTACCACCGCTCCGGCGTCTACAAGCTGCCGACGCCGTTCGTCCTCGGCCAGGAAGGCGCGGGCGTCGTCGAGGCGGTGGGCGAGGGCGTCCACGTCGTGAAGAAGGGCGACCGCGTCGGCTACGCCGCGCTCCAGGGCTCGTACGCCGAGCTGCGACTCGCGCCGGCTGAGCGCCTCGTGCCGCTGCCGCCCACGATCGACGACCGCACGGCCGCGGCCATCATGCTCAAGGGCCTCACGGCCGAGTACCTGCTGCGCCGATGCGCGCACGTGAAGGCGGGCGACACGATCCTCTGGCACGCGGCCGCGGGCGGCGTGGGCAGCCTCGCCTGCCAGTGGGCGCGCAGCCTGGGATTGCACGTCATCGGCACGGCAGGTGGGCCCGAAAAAGTCGCGCTCGCGAAGAGCCGCGGCTGCGAGCACGTCGTCGACTACAAGGCCCTCACGCCGAACGAGGTCGTCGCGCGTGTCAAGGACCTCACCAACGGACACGGCGTGCCCGTCGTCTTCGACTCGGTGGGCAAGGACACCTTCCAGATCTCGCTCGACTGCCTCGCGCCGCGTGGCCTGCTCGTGAGCTTCGGCAACGCCTCGGGCGTCGTGCCGCCGTTCTCGCCGCTCGTCCTCGGCGGTCCACGCTCGCTGTACCTGACGCGCCCCGCGCTCGTGGCCTACGTCGCGACGCGCGACGAGCTCGTCGAGGCGTCGCTCGCGCTCTTCGACGTCGTCGCGTCAGGCGAGGTCAAGGTCGACATCGGGGGCAGCTACGCGCTGCGCGAGGCGGGCGCGGCACACCGCGACCTCGAGGCGCGCAAGACGACCGGCTCGCTCGTGTTGGTACCTTGAATCGCAGGCGCGATTTCGTTAGAACCGCGCCTTCCCGATGATCGCCCGCTACACGCGCCCCGAGCTCGCCGCCCTCTGGTCTGATCAGTTCCGCTTCGACACCTGGCTGCGCATCGAGCTGGCCGCGTGCGAGGCGATGGAGGCCGCGGGCCGCGTGCCCGCCGGGACCGCCGCCGCCGTGCGGGCCAAGGCCGCCGGCAAGTTGGATCCCGCGCGCATCCTCGAGCACGAAGAGCGCACGCGCCACGACGTCATCGCGTTCCTCACGCACGTCGAGGAGCTCGCGGGCGAGCCGGCGCGCTGGCTGCACCTGGGCATGACCTCGTCGGACGTGCTCGACGCCGCCTTCGCGCTGCAGCTCGTGGCCGCGACGGACCAGATCCTCGCGGGCGTCGACCTGCTGCGCGCCGCGTGCAAGCGCCGCGCGCTCGAGCACCGGGCAACTCCAGCCATCGGCCGCTCGCACGGCATCCACGCCGAGCCCATCACGGCGGGCCTCGTGTTCGCCGGCTTCTACGCCGAGGTCGGCCGCGCGAAGAAGGCGCTCGTCGCCGCGCGCGCCGAGGTCGCCGTCGGCAAGATCGCCGGCGCCGTCGGCACCTACGCCAACCTCGATCCGAAGATCGAGGCGGCCGCGCTGGCCTCGCTCGGCCTTCAGCCCGAGGTCGTCCCCACGCAGATCGTCTCGCGCGATCGCCACGCGGCGCTGTTCCAGGCGCTCGCGCGCCTCGGCACGGCCGTCGAGCGCATCGCCGTCACCGTGCGCCACTGGCAGCGCACCGAGGTCGGCGAGGCGACCGAGGCGTTCGGCAAAGGCCAAAAGGGCTCGTCGGCGATGCCGCACAAGAAGAACCCGATCCTGTCGGAGAACCTGGGCGGCATCGCGCGCCTGCTGCGCAGCTACGCCGACGCGTCGATGGAGAACGTCGCGCTCTGGCACGAGCGCGACATCTCGCACTCGTCGGTCGAACGGGTCATCGGGCCCGACGCCACGGGCCTCGCGGACTTCATGGTTCGTCGAGCGGCCGGCCTCGTCGACGGGCTCGTCGTCAACGTCGACCGCATGAAGAAGAACCTCGAGCTCACGGGCGGGCTGTTCTTCAGCGAAGCCGTCATGCTGACGCTCGTGCGCAAGGGCATGGCGCGCCAGGCCGCCTACGAGCTCGTGCAGCGCAACGCGCTCAAGGCCGTGGCCGGAGAGGGCACCTTCCGCGCGAACCTCGCCGCCGATCCCGATTTGTCCGCCAAGCTCACGCCCGCCGAGATCGACGAAGCGTTCGACCTCGCGCACCACCTTCGCCACACGGGCGCGATCATCGATCGCGCGCTCGCCGACTAGGAGACCACCATGGCATCAGCAATCGACGAATCCGTCCTCCGCGCGCAGCTCGCCAAGACGCTCGACGCCACCGACTTCCCGCAGCTCGGCGAGAAGTACGAGGGCAAGGTCCGCGACTGCTACACGAAGGACGGCAAGCGCACGCTGATCGTCAGCGACCGCCTGAGCGCCTTCGACGTCGTGCTCGGCACGATCCCGTTCAAGGGCCAGGTGCTCAACCAGATGGCGGCGTACTGGTTCGACATCACGAAGGGCCTCGTCCCGAACCACGTCATCTCGGTGCCCGACCCGACGGTCATGGTCGCCACCGAGTGCAAGCTCTTGCCCGTCGAGATGATCATGCGCGCCTACATCACGGGCGTGACGTCGACGTCGATCTGGACGCACTATAAGAACGGCGCGCGCACCTTCTGCGGCCACGAGCTGCCCGAGGGCATGAAGAAGAACCAGAAGCTGCCGAAGGCGCTGCTGACGCCGTCGACGAAGGCCGAGAAGGGCGACCACGACAAGAGCGTCTCGCGCGCCGAGATCCTCGAGATGGGCGCGCTGTCGGCCGCCGACTTCGACGCCGCCGCCGAGATGTGCGCCAAGCTGTTCGCGTTCGGCCAGGCCGAGGCGGCCAAGCGCGGCCTCATCCTCGTCGACACGAAGTACGAGATCGGCCGCAAGCCCGACGGCTCGCTGTGCTTCATCGACGAGATCCACACGCCGGACTCGTCGCGCTACTGGTACGCCGACGATTATCAGGCTCGCTTCGATCGCGGCGACGAGCCGCGCGGCCTCGACAAAGAGTACGTGCGCCGCACGCTGGCCGAGGGCGGCTACAAGGGCGACGGCCCGCCGCCCAAGCTCTCCGACGAGGTGCGCATCGAGGCGGCGCGCCGCTACATCCAGGTGTGCGAGCTCATCACGGGCCGCCCGTTCGTGCCGGACACCGCCGAACCGCTCGCGCGTATCAAGCGCAACCTCGGGATCTGATCCCGCGGGCGAGGGCAGGGGACGTCGACGTGGCCGTCCGCATCGACGTCCTTCGCGCGCCCACGTTGAACCCGAGCGCGCTGCCCGAGGGCGACGTCATCGTCGTGCCCCCGGGCTTGGGCGCGGCGCTCGCCGAGCCCGTCGTGCGTGTGTTGCGCCTCGCGGTCGAGAGCGGCAGCTCTGTCCTGGGCGTCGGCGACGGCGTCCGTCACCTGTGCGCCGCGGGGATGCTGCCGGGGCGAATCGTCGAAGGGCCGATCGCAGCCGCGACACATGTGCGCGTCGAGGGCCGCTCGACGCCGCTCACGTGGGCGATCCCCGCGGGCCGCATCGTGAAGCTCCACGAGGCGCCCGCGTTCCGGTTCGAGGCGAGCACGCTCGACGTCGACGCGCTCCGCGCGCGCGGCGGCGTGCTCTTGCGCTACTGCGACGTCGCCGGCGGCGCGCTCGCCGACCTCGGCCCCGCGGCCGTCGCCGGGCTCTGCGACCCCACGGGCCGCGTCGTCGGCCTGCTCGGCGGCGTCACGCCGCCGCTCGACGGCCCCGTCGGCGCGCAGATCCGCGCCTGCCTCGAGCGCTGACGCTCAGTCTTCAGAACGCGCGTGCGTCGAGACGCCGTTCTCGGGCACGGCGACCGCCTCGCCGTTCACCGCGAGCGGCCCGGACTCGACGGCTTCCAGCGGGCGGAACGCGCCCGTGGGTCGCCGCCGCGCGCCCAGCAGGCGTGGCAAGTCGTTGAGCGCCTGCGCGAGCGTCGGCTTCTCGGCGGGCTCGGCGCGGAGCAGCAGCTGCAGATCGTCCTCGGTCGGTCGCCCGCCCGGGCCCCAAGCGCGATCGAGCGCCCGCCGCAGCTGCGCGTCGTCGAACCCCATCTCGGCCGCGAGGTCGACGTTCGGGTCGACGGGCCTCCCGACGGCGCGCGCGGCGGCGCTCTCGGCGCCCAGCGTCGCGTAGGCGCGGCTCACCGTGCGGCCCATCGTGGCCGGCTGCGCCGCCTTCACCTTCAACATGCGCGCGAGCACGTCGCGCGACGCCGGCGCGAGCGCGCCGAACTGCACGCCCATGCCGTGCGGCTTGTTCGGCTGCGTCGGGTCGTACTCCTTGACCCAGATGACCTTGCCTTCGCCCGCGAGCGCGACGTGGCCCGTCGCGATCTGGATCTCGAAGGCGAAGGTCTCGCCCACGGCGCGCGGCGCGCGGCTCGCGATGAAGACGCCGCCGCGGGTGACGTTGGCCGCGAACCGCTCGACGAAGGTGTCGAGATCGGGGTAGCGCAGACGAACGCGAACGGGCGCCGAGGTGCTCACGAGGACGAACCGCGAGTATGGCCGACCGCGCGCGCCGAGGTCAATCGAGCGTCAGGCCGATTCAAGCCAGACCGAACAACCGCCGCGTGTTTTCGGCCGTCGCCGCCTCGATGGCCGCGACGTCGGCGCCGCGCAGCTCGGCCAGCACGCGCAGCGTCTCGGCCATGAACGCCGGCTCGTTCTTCTTGCCCCGGTGCGGGATGGGCGCGAGGAAGGGCGCGTCGGTCTCGATGAGGATGCGGTCGAGAGGCGCGAACGCCGCCGCCTCGCGAATGGGCTGCGCGTTCTTGAAGGTGAGGATCCCCGAGAAGCTGAGGTGGTGCCCGAGGTCGACGTAGCGCCGCGCCTCGGCGACGCCGCCCGTGAAGCAGTGGATGACGCCACCGACCTCGGCCGCGCCCGACGCCGCCAGCACGTCGAGCGCGTCGTCGTGCGCGTCGCGCACGTGCGAGATCACGGGGCGCTTCACGGCGCGCGCGAGCGCGACGAAGCGCGCGTAGGCCTCGCGCTGGGCGTCGCGCGGCGAGCGGTCGTAGTGATAGTCGAGCCCCGTCTCGCCGACGCCGACGACGCGCGGCGCGCGCGCGAGCCTGTCGAGCTCGGTCCAGTCAGCCTCGGTCATGCGCGCGACGTCGTGCGGGTGCACGCCCACGGCTGCGTAGACGTCGGGCTCGGCGGCGGCGATCGCGACGGCGCGCCGCGCGGAGCTCGTGTCTTCACCCGAGCCGATGCACACGAAAGTGCTTACACCGGCGGCGCGTGCGCGCGTCAGGATCGCGGCGCGCTCGACCTCGGACTCGGCGAAGTCCAGGTGACAATGCGAATCAATCATGACTCAATGTTTGCCACTCCACGGTCGATGTTGCGAGAGCGGAAGAGACTTTCGCACCCCCAACCCCTCGCGGTAGGCAACGGAAAGGTCCCCCTGTTGGCCTCTAAAGACGACGACGACAAGACGCGCGCCCTCGGCCCCGGCCAAGCGGCGGGCGCCATGGCCCAAGCGGTCGACCCGGACGCCCTCAAGGCGGGAACGGTCGCGGGCGCGTACGTCCTGAAGAAGGAGCTCGCCTCCGGCGGCGGCGGAACCGTCTACGAGGCGCAGCACCGCCTGCTCGGACGCAAGGCGGCCGTCAAGGTCTTGCGCCGCGAGCTCGCGGCGTCGCCGCAGATGGTGGCGCGCTTCCTTCGCGAGGCGCTCGCCGTCAACATGATCAAGCACCCGAACATCGTCGACATCTACGAGTTCGGCGAGCTGCCCGACGGGCGGCCGTTCTACGTCATGGAGCTGCTCGAGGGCACCGACCTGCGGTCGCTGCTCACCGAGCGCGGGCGCTTCACGCCCACCGAGGTCTTCGACATCATGGAGCCGGTGTGCTCGGCGCTGCAGGCGGCGCACGACCTCGGCATCGTCCACCGCGACCTCAAGGCGAGCAACATCCTCGTCATGCAGCGCGAGGGCAAGCAGGTCATCAAGCTGCTCGACTTCGGCATCGCCAAGCTCATGCACCCCGACGCCGCCGACGCGGGCCTCACCGTCGTGGGCACGCGCCTCGGCACGTCGTACACGATGGCGCCCGAGCAGATCCGCGGCGACGCCGTCGACCCGCGCACGGACATCTACGCGCTCGGCGTCGTGCTGTACCACCTGCTCACGGGGCAGTACCCGTTCCGCGCCGAGACGATGACGGACATCGAGCGCCAGCACCTCGAGGCGCCGCCGCCGCGCCCGAGCCAGCTCGCCTCGATCCCGCCCGCGCTCGACGCCGTCTGTCTGCGCTGCATGGAGAAGACGGCCGACCGCCGCTTCCCGAGCGCCAAGGCGTTCATCGACGCCGTCCGCGACGCCATCGGCGTCAAGAAGGCAGCGGCCGACACGGCGGCCAAGGCGGCGGCGATCTACGTCGAGATCCGCATCGCCGCCGACGCCGACGCCGAGAGCGACGAGGTCCTCGACGACACGTCGATGATCCTCGACACGGCCGAGCAGGCCTTCCGCGGCGCCGGCCTCACGCTGCCGCTGCAGACGGGCAGCGCGCTCATCGGCGCGCGCGTCCTGTCCGACGATCCCAAGGAGTCGACCGCCGAGCGCGAGCAGCTCACGGCGCTCGCGACGACCCTCGTCGACGACCTCGCGAGCCGCTCGACCCTGAACGCCGGCGTCCACGTCAACGTCTCGATGCACGTCGACGCCGCCTCGATCAAGGACTCGGCCGAAGCCCCCGGCGGCAAAGAGATCGTCGGCGGCGAGATCCTCTCGATCGCCAGCTGGGCCCCCCAGGAAAACGTCGCCGGCCTCCACCTGACCGCCTCCGCCAAAGCCTGACTCACTCTCTTCGGTCGCGGGGCGCGGGGGCTGGTACGCGCTTGGACCTCGCGAGTTGTCGCGGCCCTAGGGGCCGCTCAACGGCGCCGGCCGCCCTTCGGGGGCGGCGCCTAAGCTCGGCCCAAGCGCGTCCCAGCCCCCGCGCCCTTGGGGCTCCCTGCGTTCGCTCGAGAACAGGAGCGATCCACATCGGATCCGGGTCGGATCGTGGGGTTCGTCGAGCGAACGCAGGGAGCCCCAAAGCGTGGGGGACGGGGGCGCCGCCGGGCCGAGCTTAGCCGCCGGCCCCGAAGGCCGGCCGGCGCCGTTGAGCGGCCCCTAGGGCCGCGACAACTCGCGAGGTCCGGCGGCGCCCCCGTCCCCCACGCCCCGCGACCGAAGAGAGTGAGCGTCGACCGGCTACGGCCCGAGAATCTTCAGGGAGATCAGCGCGGCGATGATGACGCCCATGATCGACTCGCCGGCGATGCTCCCCGCGGCGATCGACATGAGCTGAGCGTCGCTGTTGGGACGCACCTTTTTCGCAACGAGCAGCACGAGCCCGCCGAGGCACCCCGCCGCCGACAGCGAAAACGGCATGATCATCGAGACGCCCATCGCCGCCGCCGAGGGAATGAACTTCGCGAAGCGCGTGCGCGCCAAGACCGCGAAGGCGATCCCCACGAAGAAGCTCAGCACGCCCGCGAAGGCCGAGTACTTCGGCAGCGCGCCGATGCCGTGCTGGATGGCCTCGGCCGTCGCGCGCCACGAAAGGGCCGAAGGCGCCGGCAGCGTCTCGGTCGCGATGCCGTAGGCCTTCACGAGCACGAAGTAGGTCGGCACCGACGCGACGCTGCCGACGACGGCGCCGATGAGCTGGGCCGTGAGCTGCGCGCGCGGCGAGGCGCCGAGGCGATCGCCGGCCTTGAACGCCCACAAGGTCTGCGATGCCTGCGCCGAGGCGCCCGCGACGACCGAGCCCGCGACGACCGAGCTCACGACGCCGCTGCCGGCGAGCGTGAGCTGCGTGATCGTGCCGAAGGCGCCCGTGGGCGCGTAGTCGGTCTCGCCGGCCGTGCGGCCGCAGGCGTTCGCGAGCACGACGGCGCCCACGAGGCCGATGAGCGTCGCGACGAAGCCGATGTGGAAGACGCCGATGCCGAGCGCGAACATGAGGCCGATCGCGCCGATGAGCATCGTCTTGGCGCCCTTGACCGTCACGGGCGCCGCGCTCCCCGTCGCCTTCGCGCTCGAGACGAAGCCGCCCAGATCGCCGAACGAGCGGACGACGACGCGCCAGTCGAGCGCGAGCGGCACGAGGCTGCCGCCCAGCAACATGCCGACGCCCGGCCAGATGAGCCAGCTGTTGCAGTCGGAGAAGCTCGCGCTCGGAATGAGGCCCGCGTGGATGATCTGCGGCGCGAGGATGACCCACCCGAGGATCGCGCCGCCCAGCATGCTGAACGCGGCACGCTCGCCCATGAGCATGCCCGTCGAGACCATGAGCGGGCTCCAGCTGATGCCGACGGTGATGCTCGACAGCGTCACGCCCGCGACGACGGCGCTCACCATCCAGCCCTGCGGGATGACCGCCGGGCGCCCGTCGCGGAACCAGGTGAAGGCCGCCGCGAAGGCCGCCGTGCCGATGAGCACGAGCGCGCGGCGCATGGCCGTCTTGCGCGCCGCGCCGATGGTCTCGATGACCTCGGCCGTCGCGGCGCCCGTGGGGAAGGGCAGCTTCTCGGTGCGCACGAGCTTCTCGCGCAGCGTGCTCGCGACGAAGATGCCCAGCACGCCGAGGGCGATGCCCCACAGCGCGAGCGCCCAGCCCGGGAACGCGTGCCCCATCATGTCGAGCGCCGGCATCGACGACGATAGGCCGATCGCGAAGCCCATGACGGCCGCCGACGACGCCGTCGTCTGCGCGATGTTGTTCTCGCGCGCGCCGAACGTGCGCGGCGACAGGCGCTTGACCATCGCGAAGAACGCGAAGCCCACGAGCGCGGCCGTGATGCTGCCGCCGTCGATGAAGCCCGTCTTGAGCCCCATGTAGATGTTGCCCGCCGACAGCAGGCTGCCGGCGACGCAGCCGAACAGGATGGCGCGGAACGTGAGCTCGCGACGCCGCTCGACGAACGGGGCGCCGCCGCTACGCGAATCGGCTGACGGCGCGTCGGGACCGCTCTCCATGAGCTCGTCCGACTTTAAAGGAACCGCCGACATCGTCGAGATTTCTCTCTCTCGCGGGCCGTGGCGATGTTTATGGGCTCGCGTCTTCCGCGTCGCGCATCGACGGCTCGCGGGTGCGAAGGCCGTGCTTCCACAGCAGGCGGTAGAAGTAGATGCGGTCGACGCCCGCGGCGCGCGCGGCGGCGCTCACGCGGTTCTCGTGCACCCGCAGCAGCTCTTCGAGGTAGCGCTTCTCGAAGGCGCTGACCCATCCCTCGCGCGCCTCGCGCAGCGGCTGGCCGATGTTGACGGCGCTCTCGGGGCTCGCGGCCGACGGGACGGCGTCCTGCAGCTGCGGCGCCGCGAAGTCGCGCAGGGCCACGCAGCGCTCGAGGTAGTTGCGCAGCTCGCGGATGTTGCCCGGCCAGTTGTGGCGGCCGAGGGCCGCCTGGAACTCGGGCGCGCGCACGACGGACATCGTCTGCTCGTCGACGTTGCCGAGGTTGCGCACGATGTGCTCGACGAGCAAGGGCAGGTCGGGGAGGCGGTCGCGCAGCGGCGGCAGCTTCACCTCGACGACGGCCAAGCGGTAGTAGAGGTCCGACCGGAACTTGTGCGCGGCGACCTGCTCGCGCAGCGAGCGGTTGGTCGCGGCGATGAGGCGCACGTTGACGGGCACGTGGTTGTTCGTGCCGACGCGCCGAACTTCACGTCGCTCGAGCACGCGCAGCAGCTTCGGCTGGAGATCGATCGACAGCTCGCCGATTTCGTCCAAGAACACCGTGCCGCCGTTGGCGGCTTCGAAGACGCCCGTACGGGTCGAGACCGCGCCCGTGAAGGCGCCGCGCTCGTGGCCGAAGAGCTCGCTCTCGAGCAGCTGCGGCGGCATCGCGCCGCAGTCGACGACGAGGAACGGCTTGTCGCGCCGCGGGCTGCCGCGGTGGATCGCCTCGGCCGAGATCTCCTTGCCCGTGCCCGTCTCGCCCTCGAGCAAGATCGTCGCGTCGCTCGCCGACGCCTTGCCGAGCACGTCGAACACGGCCTGCATCGCGGTCGAGTGGCCGACCATGCGACCGAAGTGATCGCGATCGGCACGCCCGCCGCCAGACTCCGCGTCGAGCCGCGCCGGTCCATCGGCTACGGCGAGCGCAGCCCGCGCGCTCAGCGGCCCGTTTCCCACGGGTGTCCCATCGACCGGTGGGCCAGGTTCCTTGACTACAAGTCGCCGAGTTTGTGTCTGCCGCGTTGCATTTGGGGCAGGCGCGCCTGTCCGCTCAGCCAGCGGCGGCGCGCTCACGCAGCGGCGGCGATCGTCGCGGCGCCCAGCAGCCCGGGCTGTGCGTGGGTCACGACGAAGGCGGGCAGGCGCTCGACCAGCGTGTGCAGGCGCCCCTTGCGATCGAAGGCCTCGCGAAACCCACCTTTCTGTAGGTACGCGAGGATGCGAGGCGCTATCCCACCCGCGACGAAGACGCCGCCGGTCGCCAGGACCTGCAGCCCCAGGTTGCCGGCGACGGCGCCCAGCACCGACGAGAACAGGGCGAGCGACATCTCGCAAATCGGATCGGTGCCGGCGAGGCCGCGCGTGGAGATCTCGGCGGCCTGCGCCCCACCCGACGCCGCGAGCACGGCGGCCGTCTCGGGGCGGATGAGCGGGCGGCACGCCGGCTCCTGCGACAGGAACGAGAAGATGTCGACGAGCCCGTTGCCCGACAGGACGCGCTCGCACGAGACGCGGCCGTACTTGTGCGCCAGGAACTGCAGCAGGCCCGCCTCGAGCGGCGTGCGCGGCGCGAAGTCGGCGTGACCGCCCTCGGAGGCGACGACCTGGTACCGGCCCGCGGGCTCCGACCAAAGCAAGAACGCCTCGCCCAGGCCCGTGCCGGCGCCGAGCACGGCGATGGGACCGCGCGGCACGGGCGGCCCGCCGCCGAGCGACGCGAGATCGGTCGGGGCGACGGCGGTGACGCCGAGCGCGGCGGCGCTGAAGTCGTTGACGAGCGTGACGCGCCCGATCCCGAGCCGCATCGCGAGCGCCGACCCGTCGACGACCCAAGGGAGGTTGGTCGCCTTGCAGCGGTTGTTCTCGATGGGGCCGGCGATGCCGAGGCACACGCCGTCGATGCCCTGGCCCTGGCCCTGGCTTTTGCCGACGCGGCCCTTCGTCTCGCGCTCGGCCTCCTTCAAGAAGCCCTCGGCGATCTCGTCGAGCGAAGACTTCGACTTCGACGGGTACGTCTGCTCGAAGACGGGCTTGAACTTCGAGGCCTCGCCCGCCGTCGGCTTGTCGATCTCGAAGAGCGCGAAACGGGCGTTGGTACCGCCGATGTCGCCGGCCAAAACGATCATGGAACCTCTTTCGGGAACAGGTCGCGCGCGGCGGCGCGGTCGCAAAACAACAAGGTGGGGCGGGGCGTGAAGCGGCGAAGCACGGGCTGGCTCGGCCAGCGCCTCTCGTCGAGGGGCGCGTTCAGCACGTCGCGCAACGTCGCCGCCTTGTCGGCGCCCGCGACGAGGAACAACACGTCGTGCGCGCCCAGCAGCGCCGGGTACGTCAGCGTGAGCCGGCGGGTCTTGAGCTGAGGAACCTCATTGGCCACACACAGCCGGCGGCCTTCGTCGAGGGCCGCCGTCCCCGGGAACAACGACGCCGTGTGGCCGTCGCCACCCATGCCGAGCAGCGCGAGGTCGAGGCGCGCCGGACCGAGCGCCGCTTCGTAGTCGCGCGCGGCGCGGTCGAGATCGGCGTCCTCGCCACGCAGGCGGTGCACGTTCTCGGGCGGCACGCCCGCGGGCGTCAGCAACGTCTCGCGCGCCATGCGGAAGTTCGACTGCGCGTCGTCGGGCGGCACGCAGCGCTCGTCGCCGAAGAACACGTCGGTGCGCGCCCAGTCGACGTCGTGGGCCGACGCGAGGTGCGCGTAGAGCGCGCGCGGCGTCGACCCGCCCGCGAGCGCGATGCGGAAGCGCCCGCGCGCCGCGATGGCCGCCGCGGCCAGCACACGCACGCGGTCGGCGGCGACGCGCGCGAGCGCCTCGAGGTCGGCGGCGACGACGAGCTCGGGCAGCTGCGGGCCCGCCGGCGGCGGGGTCTCGGGAGACGACGTCACGAGGAAGGCACCTTAGCCCACCCGCCGCGTCCTCGTCACGTTCCGGCGGAGGCGAAGGTCGCGAGGCGGGCGGCGAGGGTGAGCGCCCGCCGGAACAGCGGGTCGGCGCCCGCCGGACCGAGGGCCGACAGCACGAGCTCGGCGTCCGTGCGCGAGTCGAGCTTCATCGACCGCGGCGGCGCGATGGGCACGCTGATGGTCGCGAGGTTCTGCTCGGCGCGCCGCACGCTGTAGGCGCTCTCGGCGCCCGAGGCGTCGGCCGTCGCGAGCTCGATGGCGACGATGCCGCTCGTGCCGCAGGCGCCCTCCGACGGCGTCAGCGTGATCTCCACCGAACCGGCGGCGGCGCCGTCCTTGGCGCGGTCGAAACGAAACAGGGCCGGCGCGCCGGGCGCCGCGGGCTCGGCGGAGGCAAACAGCCAATCGAGCGCCGACGCGAGCCACGCCGCGAGCAGGAGCGCGCTCACCTCGGCGCCCGGCTTGTGCTCGATCTTCACGCGGCGCGCGCCGCCGAGCGGACCGCCGCCCACGGGCGGATCGAAGAGGCCCGCGAACAGCAGCCGGAAGCTCGCGAGGCGAAGCCACCCGAGATCGGCGACGGGGATCGCGCCGCGCGCGAGGTCGGCGCAGCGATCGATCTCGAGCAGCTGACGCGGGCGCGTGCAGCGGCCCGTGTCGAGCACGAGGCGATCGGTCGCGGGCCGCAGCTGCCGGCGCAGCAACGCCTCGGGCATCGTCGGATCCAGCCACAGCGTCGCCGTCGGCAGGCCGGGCACCTGCAGCGCGCGCACGAGCCCGCCGAAGTGCTGGTCGCCCGCGACGCCTCCGCGCAGAGTGATCTCCTCGGAGTAGACGACGCGCGCGCCGCCGCTGCGGGCGACGACGTTGCTCTCGATCGACGCCTGCACGCGCGCGGCGGCCTCGTCGGTCTTTTCGGCGGTCGGGTCCTCGACGAGCACGAGCACCCGCGCCGGGACCAGCGGCGCGAGCTCGTCGACGGTCCTCTTCGTGCGCTCGAGATCCGCGGCGCGCGTCGCGACGACGATGTTCCACAGCGCCGCGCGCGCGACGGCGCCTCCCGCGTCGCGGCTCGCCTCTTTCCAGAGGCCGGCGAGCGCGCCCTCGATGCGGTCGACCTCGACGGAGATCGGCTCGCCGCGCGTGAAGGCTTCGGCGGCGGCCGGCGTCGCGGCGGGCGCGTCGGCCATGGCTACGGGCGCCTCCAGGCGCGGCGATCGGCCGTGATGAGGCGCTCGGCCGGCTCGGGGCCCCAGCTGCCGGCGGCGTAGGTCGCGACCTGCACCTTGCCCTCGGCCGCCTGCTGCGCCCAGTGCTTGTGGATGCGCGAGATCCATGTCCAGCTCGCCTCGACCTCGTCGGCGCGCGTGAACAACGTCCCGTCGCCCAGCATGCAGTCGAGGATGAGGCGCTCGTAGGCCTCGGGCGGCTCGACGCCGAACGAAGAGCCGTAGCGGAACTCCATGCTCACGGGCGCGACCTGCATCGCCGGTCCCGGCAGCTTCGACCCGAAGTTGAGCGCGATGCCCTCGTCGGGCTGGATGCGGATCGCGAGCACGTTGGGGCGAATGCCTTCGCCCGTGCGCCCGAACAAGAGGTGCGGCGCCTCTTTGAAGTGGATGGCGATCTCGGTGACCCGCTTGGGCATGCGCTTCGCCGAGCGCAGGTAGAACGGCACGCCCGCCCAGCGCCACGAGTCGATGAAGAACTTCATGGCGACGTAGGTCTCGGTCTGCGAGCTGCGGCTCACGCCTTGCTCTTCCCGGTAGCCGGGCACGGGCTTGCCGGAGATCGAGCCGGCGCCGTACTGCGCGCGCACGACGTGCGCGTCCATCTCGGCCGTCGGGATCGTGCGCAGCGCCTTGAGCACCTTGAGCTTCTCGTCGCGGATCGCGTCGGCGTCGAGCGCGATGGGCGGCTCCATCGCCGTGAGGCTCACCACCTGCATGAGGTGGTTTTGGACCATGTCGCGCAGGATGCCAGCCTGTTCGAAGTAGCCGCCGCGGCCCTCGACGCCCACCGTCTCGGCGCCCGTGATCTGCACGTGGTCGACGAAGCGGTTGTTCCACACCGGCTCGAAGATGCCGTTGGCGAACCGGAACACGAGCAGGTTCTGGACGGTCTCTTTTCCGAGGTAGTGATCGATGCGGTAGATCTGCCGCTCGGTCAGCGTCTGGTGGATGTCGCGGTTGAGCTGCTGCGCCGTCGCGAGGTCGGTGCCGAACGGCTTCTCGATGATGACGCGCGCGAACTTCGTGGGCTTGCCGCCCGGGCCGGCGTTGTCCTCGGTCGTGAGGCCCGCTGCGCCGAGGTTGCGCACGACGGTCGCGAACGACGACGGCGGGATCGACAAGTAGAAGACGCGGTTGCCGGGCAGGCCGTGCGCCGCCTCGATTTCCTCGAGGCGCTTCTTCAAAGCGGCGTACGCCTCGGGCTTGTCGTAGTCGCCTTCCTGGAAGAAGAGCTGCTGCGCGAAGGTGTTCCACAGGCCCTCGTCGACGGGACGGCGGCGCGCGAACTCGTCGCAGCCCTTGCGCATGTCGGCGCGGAAGGCGTCGTCGCCCAGCGGCTTGCGCGCGTAGCCGACGACGGCGAAGCGCGCCGGCAGCAGGCGATCGCGCGCGAGGCTGTAGAGCGCGGGTACGAGCTTGCGCTTCGTGAGGTCGCCCGACGCGCCGAAGATCACCATCGTCGCCGGCTCGGGGATGCGCTCCTCCGAGAGGCCCTGACGAAGCGGATTGGGAAGGGGGTTGGAGGAGGCGGCGGCCGGAGCGGGTTCGGTCATGGCGCGCCGAGGCTAGCATGGGGTCCGTGTGGGAGCGGGTACGCATGCGGCGCGGTGTCGCAGTCAGGTTTTCCACACCCGATGCCGATTTCGCGAAAGCTGTCGGCGGCCGAACCCACGAAGCAACCAATGAACTGGTCGATCTCGTTGTCACGGCGATTGCAACGGCCGGGGACGCACTCGATGTCGAACCCAACCATCCGTGGTTTTCTCAAAGGAGGCTCTCTTATGCGCTCAGTGTCGTCATTTTCGTTGCGCGCGTGCGTCGCCGCGTTCCCGCTCGTGATGCTCGCCTGCAACAGTCAGCCGATCGATCCCGCCACGCTCGCGGCTCAGGCCGCGCTCAACGCGCGCGAGATCGTCCACCAGAGCGGCGGCGGCGTCGCGTTCACGCAGTCGGATGACTCGGGGCTGCACAAAATCATGGACGGCCTCGTCAACGCCAACCACGGTCTGGCGGGGATGATGCCCGTGTCGATGCCGGCCGCGATGAGCGCGATGAGCACGACGGCGATGGCGCAGGCGGCGGCCGGCATGCCGACGCTGTCGACGACGGAGGAGCAGTTCGACGACACGGCCGACGACCTCAAGGTCTTCATCCGCGATCGCTTGCTGGCCGACGCCAACGTCGAATCGAAGACGGCCGACGAGGTCGTGTACCTGCTCAAAGGTGATCCGACGTGCCGCTCGCTCCCGAAGGCCGACGATCTTCCCGACGCGGTCCAGACGCTCGATCAGAGCTGCGTCGATCAGCTCACGAAGATGCCCGTGCGCATCGCCATGCGCGCCGACGGCGACGGCGTGCGCCTCACGATTCAGCTCGGCCCCGACAAGCTCGAGCTGATCACCTTCATCATTCATTCGAACGCCATCGCGGTCGAGGTCGACTTCGCGAAGGCCTACGCGGCGTCGAACTACGCCGACCAGACGCTGGGCGACGGCGGCCCCATGGGCTCGACGCAGTTCGAGAAGCTCGCGGGCGCGATGCGCGTCTCGCTCGAGAAAGAAGGCGAGAAGCACGTCACGTTCTCGGCCGCCGTCATCGGCGCGATCGACGTCGCCGAGAAGCAAGCCGACGGAACGCTCGGCACCGAGGTGAAGCTCGCCGTCAGCGATCCGCTGTGGTCGCTCGAGGCCGACGGCGTCGCCAAGACGGCGAAGGTCACCGTCGACGAGGGCGCGCTCGACGTGCTCACGACGTGGGACCCGCAGGGCACGGGCGTCGCCAACCGCGACCTGCACGTCGCGCTCGGCGGGATCACGGGCACGACGACGTTCACGGAGGGCGTGCAGGAGCTCGTGTCGAAGGGCATCGGCATCGGCGCGACGTCGATCTCGGTGCGCGGCCAGAGCATCTTCGACCTGGGCCTCAACCCGCACGACATGAACCGCTTCGACCTGCGCATCACGGTCGACTCGGCCAACGAGCCGCACTTCGAGATCACGCCGCGCTTCGCGCTGACGGTCGGCACGCACTTCAAGAACATCGCGAACGACTACGCGGTCGACGACCAGCCGCCGTCGTACCTGCTCGATCAGACGTACAGCGTCGACCTCGAGAACGGCGGCGGCACGGCCAAGGTCGAGGTCGTCCCCGGCAGCGGCTCGTTCACGGGCGGCCTCGAGATCGACGCCGGCTCGCTCACGATCTCGAGCGACAAGGTCGCGCAGCCCGTGTCGGTCCCGACCGGCATGTGCCTCACCGGCGTCTCGAACCCGCCCGCCGACGCGAACCCGATCCTCGGTGCGTTCACGTCGGTGAGCTGCCCGCAATAAGGGGTCCGTCCCGCTGAGCGTGCTAGGGTCGCCGCCGTCCGATGACGGAGGTGATCAAGCCGCTCGCGGGGCACGCCGTCTTTCTGCTGCTCGTCCAGCTCGCGCTGCTGATCGCGGCGGCGCGGCTGGGGGCCGAGCTCGCGAAGCGGCTCGGCCTTCCCGCCGTCGTCGGTGAGCTCGCGGCGGGCATCGCGCTCGGGCCGTCGGTCTTCGGCCACTGGTTCCCGGGCGGCTTCGCGGCGATCTTCCCGCCGACGAACGAGAGCTTTCATCTGCTCGACGCTTTCTCGGCGATGGGCATGACGCTGCTCTTGCTGCTCACGGGGCTCGAGACCGACGTGCGCCTGCTGCGCAACCTCGGGCGCGCGGCCCTCATCGCGTCGATGATGGGGATGGTGTTGCCGTTCGGGCTCGGCTACGGGCTCGGCTGGATCATGCCGGATCAGTTCCTCGCCGATCCGAACGGTCGCATCTTGTTCAGCCTGTTCCTCGCGACGGCGATGTCGATCTCGGCAATGCCGGTCATCGCGAAGATCCTCGTCGACCTCGACCTCACGAAGCGCAACATCGGCGTCGTCATCTTATCGGCCGGCGTCGTCGACGACACGGTGGGGTGGCTCATCCTGTCGCTCATCGCGGGCGCGGCGAAGCACGGCGCGTTTCACCTGCACGAGCTGGCGACGACCGTCGGCCTGTTGCTGGCGTTCGTCGTCGGGATGGCGTTCGTCGTGTACCCGATCTTGCGCGTGCTCGTGCGCGTGACGTCCGAGCGTTTCCGCATGCCCGACTCGGATCTCGTGCTCGTGCTCGTCGTGACCTTCCTGGGCGCGGCTGTCACCGAGGCCGTCGGCGTTCACCCCGTGTTCGGCGCGTTCGTCGCGGGCGTCGTGCTTCACCAAGTGCCGCGCCTGCGCCGCGAGACCGTCGCGCGCCTCGAGTCGGTGACGTTCGGCGTGTTCGCGCCGATCTTCCTCGGCCTCGTGGGCATCAAGGTAAACCTGTGGACGCTCGTGAGCGGCGGCGGCGGCGCGATGCTCGGGCTCGTTCTGCTCGTCGCCTGCGTCGGCAAGCTCGTGGGCGCGGGCCTCGGCGCCTCCTGGGGCGGGCTGCGCTTCTGGGAGGCCGCCTCGATCGCCGTCGCCATGAACGCGCGCGGCGCCATGGAGATCGTCGTCGCGACGATCGGCCTTTCGCTCGGCATCCTCACGCCGGCGATGTTCGCGATGATCGTCATGGTCGCGCTCGTGACGTCGTTCCTCGCGCCGCTGGGGCTGCGGCTCACGCTGCCCGGCGTGCGCATGACCGAGGACGAGGCCAGGCGCATCCTGGCCGCCGAGTCGCGCGGCGCGTTCGATCCCCAGCGCGTGCGGCTCCTGCTCGCGACGAGCGGCGGCGGCAACGCGGCCTCGGTCGCGCCCATCGCCTTCGGCGTCGCGCGCGCGAGCGACGCGCCCGTCAAGGTGCTCCACGTCGAGGCGCGTGGGTCGTGGTGGGGGCGCCTGCGCCATCGCTTCGCGCCGCGCCCGCCCGGCAACGTCACCGAGCAAATGGCGGCGTTCCGCGCGCTCGCGAACGGCAGGCCGCCCGAGCTGGGGCAGGTGGCGGGCCCCAGCGTCGCGAGCGCCATTCACGGCGAGGCCCGCCGGGGCTATGACCTCATCGTCATGGGCTCGGGCGACGGGCCGTCGGTGGGCGGCCCCGTCGTCGAAGAGATCGTCGGCGAGGCGCCGTGCCACGTCGCGATCATGAAGGCGCCGGCGGGGAAGGGCGCGACCCACTACAAGAACCTGCTCGTGCCCGTCGACGGCAGCGTCGCTTCGCGCGTCGCCGTCGAGCTGGCGCTGCGCTACGCCGAGGGCGCGGGCGCCGATCTGTCGCTGGCCGTGCTCACCGAGCGGCGGCCCCAGGTGGCGGCGTACCGCGACGTCTCGGGCCTGCACGTCCCGGCCGAGGGCCGCACGACGAGCGCCGAGGAGCTCGAGCGCATCTCCGTCGTGTTCCGCGCGTCGTCGCTCAAGCCCAGCATCCTGCACCTCGCCTACGATCCCAGCTCGAGCGCGATCGCCGAGCTGCTCGAACGGGGCTCCTACGACCTCGTCGTCCTCGGCGCCGAGAACCGCGCCATCCAGCACCGCCTGTTCTTCGGGTACGAGAACGAGCGGCTCATCCGCGCGGCCCGCGTGCCCGTGCTCGTCGTCGTGCCGAACCTGCGCAAGCTGGGCGGGCAACGAGCATGAGCGGCCCCGTGTTCGCGCTCGTCGGCGGCGGCGCGCGCTCGGGCAAGAGCCGCTTCGCGCTCGCGCGCGGGCTGGCGCTCGCGGGCGAGGGCGCGCGGATCTTCGTCGCGACGGCCGAACCCTTCGACGACGAGATGCGGGCGCGCATCGCGCTCCACCGCGACGAGCGCGCGCGCCTCGCGCGGTTCGAGACGGTCGAGGCGCCGCGCGAGCTGGCCGCAGCGATCGACCGAGCCGGGCCCGCCGCCGTCGTCGTCGTCGACTGCCTCACGCTGTGGCTCTCGAACCTGCTCGTCGGCGGCGCGCCCGCCTCCGAGGTCGAGACGCGCGTCGAGGAGCTCGCGGCCGCGATCGCGCGCCGCCGCGCCCCCGTCGTCGTCGTCACCAACGAGGTGGGCCTCGGCCTCGTGCCCGAGACGCCCCTCGGCCGCGTGTTCCGCGACGTCGCCGGACGCGCGCACCAGCGCCTCGCGCGCGACGCCGACGAGCTCTACGTCGCCGTCATGGGCGTCATCCTGCGCCTGCGACCTGGCCCTGTCGGCATCGAGCGCACACCCGAGTAGTCGCGAGATCGCGACAACGCGCCGCGCCCCGTCGGAAACGCTCGTGTTATTCTGCCGCCGGCTGCGATGGCCGACGCGGT
The DNA here is from genome assembly GCA_035549075.1 of Polyangia bacterium. Taxonomy (GTDB): domain Bacteria; phylum Myxococcota_A; class Polyangia; order Fen-1088; family Fen-1088; genus DASZFV01. The sequence goes on from DASZRT010000045.1 coordinate 30,595, forward strand.
CCCAGATGCGCTGACCGATCCCCTCGTCGGGAAGGTTCTGTCCAACCGTTACAAGATCCTTCGGAAGCTGGGCGAAGGCGCGATGGCGGCTGTCTACCTCGCGGAGCACTCGGGCGTCGGCTCGCAGATCGTCCTCAAGGTCCTGCTGCCCGACCTCGCCGACAACCAGAACGCCGTCGGGCGGTTCCTCCAAGAAGCGAAGATCGCCTCGGAGATCCATCACGACAACGTGATCGACATCTTCTACAGCGGCCGCTCGCCCGAGGGTCAGGTCTTCTTGGCGATGGAGTACCTCAAGGGCTCGTCGCTGCTCGGGCTCATCGACCACGACGGGCCCATGCCGTGGCCGCGCGCGAAGCCCATCCTTCTTCAGATTTGCGCCGCGCTCGAGGCCGCGCACGGGCAGGGCGTCGTCCACCGCGACGTCAAGCCGGAGAACGTCCTCGTCGTGAACCGCCAGAACGCCGAGGGCGACTGGATCGAGTTCGTGAAGGTCGTCGACTTCGGCATCGCCAACGTCGGCGGCAACATCGGCCCGCAGGGCATCTGCGGCACGCCCGAGTACATGCCGCCCGAGCAGGCGCGCGCGCTGCCGCCCGATCCGCGCGACGACGTCTACGCCTTCGGCTGCCTCATGTACCACGTGCTCACGGGCACGGTGCCGTTCACGGCGGCGACGATCCAGCAGGTGCTCATCATGCACATGCGCCAGCCGGTCGAGCCCCCGCGCTCGCGCAAGCCCGACCTCGACATCCCCACGGGCGCGCAGGCCGTCGTCATGCGCGCGCTCGCGAAGCGGCGCGAGGATCGCTTCCAGTCGATGCGCGAGGTCGCCGAGGCCATCGAGGCCGTCAAGCAGGTGCGGCGCATGACGGCGCCCGTGCGCACGATCGGCCCGGCGGCGACGACGCGCGGGCAGCCCGAGCGCATCATCTTCCCCGCGACCGAGAAGCCGCGGCGGCCCGGGCGGCAGATCGCGCTCGGCGCGCTCATCGTCGCGTTGTTCAGCGCGGCGGCGTATCTGCGGCACAAGCCGGTCGAGCCGCCGGGCCGCATCGAGATCTTCACCTCGCCCGACGACGCCGAGGTGTTCGTCGACGGCAAGAAGCTGGCCGATCGCTCGCCGCTCATTCTCGACGCCGTCGCGGGGCTGTACACCGTCGTCGCGCGGCGCACGGGCTACGAGTCGCGCAGCCGCGTCTTCACGCTGCCGTCGGGCATCGTCGCGCGCGTGACCCTCACGCTGCCGCTTTCGGACGCGACACCTGTCGAGCTCGTGAGCGATCCGCCGGGCGCGCTCGTCACGATCGACGGCGCGCCGTGGCTCATCGACGGCACGCCCGCGCGCACGCCGTTCTCGATCTCGACGCTGCCGCAGGGCACGCACGTCGTCGAGATGACGGGGCCGCCCGAGGTCGGCTCGTGGCGCGGCGAGATCGGCCTGCGCGCCGGGACCAGCTACGTCGTGCGCGGCGTGCTGTCGAAGGCGGACGCCGCCGCGCCGAACGCGCCCGCGCCGACGCCGCCGGCGGCGCACCACCACGAGCACGCCGCGCCCGCGACGGCGTCGAAGAAGGATCAGGGACCAGTCGCCGCCACCGGTGGCGCGACGGGCGCCGAAGCGACGGGCGGCTCGACCGGCATCGAGTCGGGCGCCGCCGTCGAGAAGCCGTATCGACCACCGCCCGACGCCGGCATCCTCTTCCTCGACATGCAGCACGAACCTACCAAGTAGGGGGGACCGCCGGCGTCATGAGCGTCCGCTCTCTTTGCCGAGGTCGTCAGACGCCTCTGCGTCCCCCCTTGCCCCCGCTGGTCACCGCGGCGAAGGCGCGCCGACCAGCCGCCGTTGGGGCACTCGGGGGCGCGTGCTGACGCCCGTCCTCGCCGCGTTCGCGTTCCTCACGCGTCTGCCCGTCGGGGGCGGCACGCTGCGCGACGAAGATCTCGGGCGCTCGGTCGCCTACTTCCCGTTGGTCGGGCTCGTGCTCGGGCTCGTGCTCACGGGCCTCGCGTCGCTGCTGGGCGACGCGCTGCCGGCGCACATGACGGCCGTCGTGCTCGTGGCGCTGCTCGCGGCGCTCACGGGCGGGCTGCACCTCGACGGCCTCGCCGACGTGTTCGACGCGCTCGGCGGCGGCCGCGGCGATCGCCGCCGCATGCTCGAGATCATGCGCGACAGCCGCATCGGCGCGCACGGCGCCGCGGCGCTGTGCCTGCTCCTCATCGCCAAGGTCTTCGCCGTCGCGCGCGCCGTCGAGCTGCACGATCTGCTCGCGCTCTTGTTGTTCCCCGCGCTCGCGCGCTGGGCGGTCACGCCGGCGATCGTGTTGCACCCGTACGCGCGCGAAGAAGGCCTCGGGCGCGCGTTTCACGGCGAGGCGCGCCTGCCGCAGGTCCTGACGGCGACGGCGCTCGCGGCGATCGCCGTCGGCCTGCTCGGCCTGCGCTTCCTGATCCCCGCGGCGGGCGCGCTCGCGGCGGCGATGGCGCTCGCGTGGTGGCTGCGCTGGCGCTTGGGCGGCCTCACGGGTGACGTCTACGGCGCCGCGATCGAGGTCGCCGAGCTCGTCGGTCTCGTGCTGGCGACGCTCCGGTGATACCGTCGGTGCGCATGCCCGCTCCCATCGTCCACATCGAGCTTCCGAGCGCCGACTTCGGGCGCACGACCGAGTTCTACGGGCAGCTCTTCGGCTGGCAGACGCAGCAGAACGCCACGGCGACGTACATGAAGTTCGACGGCGACGACGGCCCGAGCGGCGGCTGGGTGCGCGCCGACATGGTGCAGAGCCCGGGGCCGATCCCCTATGTCGCCGTCGACGATCTCGCCAAGACGCTGGAGAAAGTCGAGCGAGCCGGCGGCAAGATCGTCGTGCGGTCGATGGCGTTCGCGGGCGGTGGCGAGGTCGCGCTGGTCGCCGATCCCGACGGCAACGTCGTCGGCGTGTGGATGCGCAAACGCGAAGGCGGCAAGGCCGCCGCGCCAGCCAAGGCCGCCGTCGCCAAGGCGGCGCCCGTCGCCAAGCCGGCGAAGGCCGCGCCGAAGCCGGCCGCGGGCCGCCGACCCGCGAAGCGCAAGTAGCGACACGTCCTCAAAGCCAGCGCCGAAGAGCGTAGGCCAGCTTCTCCAAGACGCGGTCGAACCACGAGCGGCGCTGGAAGTCGGCGAGCGACAGCTCGGCGCACGCGCTCATCTCTTCATCGAAGAGGCCGACCGCCGCCCCGTTGAAGCGCTCGTCGAGCATGTTGACGACGACCTCGAGGTTGTAGCGCAGCGACCGGTGGTCGAGGTTGTAGCTGCCGAGCGAGACGAAGCTCCCGTCGACGACGAGCATCTTCGTGTGAATGAAGGCGGTGCTGCGCCAGATGCGCACGCCCGCGCGCAAGAGCGGCTCGAACACATTGCGCGACGCGAGGTCGAGGATGCGCGCGTCCGTCACGCGCGGCAGCAGCAAGCGCACGTCGATCCCGCGGCGCGCCGCCGCCTGCAGCGCGTGCACGATGCCCTTGTCGGGCACGAAGTACGGGTTCGCGAGGTAGATGCGCCGGTCGGCGTCGCGCGCCGCCGACAAGCCGGCGCGCCGGATCGCGAAGCGCTCGCGCAGCTCGGCGTTGGCGACGACGGCGAGGCGCGTGTCGCCCGCGGGCGGCAGCTTGCCGACGCCCTCGGGCACGAGGCGCGCCCGCTTGCGCGCGCGCCGGTTCCACGTCGCGAGGAACAACCCCTCGATGGCCGCGACGGCTGGACCCTCGATGCCCACGGCGGCGTCGTGCCAGCCGCCGCCGCCCTCGCTCGCGTCGAGCCATTCGTCGGAGATGTTGAGGCCGCCCACGAAGGCGACGCGCCCGTCGCACACGAGGATCTTGCGGTGATCGCGCCGCCACAGCTGCCAGAAGCGCGGCCGCCAAAACCGAATGCGGTGGTACGCGATCGTGTGGACGCCGCCGTCGCGCAAGCGCCGAAAGAACGACTCGGGCGTGAGGCGCGAGCCGACGTAGTCCCAGAGCAGCCGCACCGTGACCCCGCGCTTGGCGGCGCGCAGCAACGCGTCGGCGAAGCGCCGTCCGATCTTGTCGTCGCTGAAGATGTACATCTCGAGCGAGATGCGCGTCTTCGCCTCGTCGATCGCGGACAGCCACGCGGGGAAGGCTTCGCGCCCATGCCGCAGCAGGGTCACGGCGTTCCCGCCGATGAGCGACTCCGGATCGTCGATGTAGCGCATTCCCGTGGACATTGACCGAGCCTCTGCGAGCGAGTAGGGTCTGGCCCGCTGATGGGTCGCGAAGAGCATATCGAGTTTCAAGGACGCGTCGTCGAAGTCCTGCCCGCCGGGAATTTCCGCATCGAGCTCGAGAACCAACACCAGGTCCTCGCGCACCTCGGCGGCAAGCTCCGCAAGCACCGCATCCGCGTCGTCTTGGGCGACAAGGTCACGGTGGCGCTCACGCCCTATGATCCGACGCGCGGGATTGTCGTTTACCGCGGCTAGTCGAGCAGCCCTGGCGTTCGCGACCGTCGTCGTCGTGACGTCGACGGCCGCGAACGCGGTGGCACCGCCTGCCTCGGGCACGGATTCGTTCTCGGTCGCGCCGCTCGTCGATCGCGTCAAGGGCGCGGTCGTCACGATCAAGAGCACGAAGGTCATCCGGCGCGTCGCCGCCCTGGACCCGTGGAGCCAGATGCTGCGGCAGCAGTTCGGCATGCCGGCGCCCAGCCCGCAGGTCGAGCGGCAGGAGGCGCTCGGCTCGGGCTTCATCATCGATCGCGCGGGCCTCATCCTCACGAACAACCACGTCGTCGCCGGCGCCGACGAGGTCGTGGTCAAGCTCACCGACAACCGCGAGCTGCACGCGCGCGTGCTCGGCAGCGACCCGCCCACCGACGTCGCGCTCGTCGCGCTCGAAAAGGCGCCGCACGACCTCCAGACGGTGACGCTCGGCGACTCCGACCGCGTGCGCGTCGGCGATTATGTCCTCGCGATCGGCAACCCGCTCGGTCTCGGGCAGACGGTGACGATGGGCATCGTGAGCGCGAAGAACCGCACGCTCGGCGAGAAGGTGGGCGACGTGGACCCGCGCTACGAGGACTTCATCCAGACCGACGCCGCGATCAACCAGGGCAACTCGGGCGGCCCGCTGTTCAACTTTCGCGGCGAGGTCATCGGCATCAACTCGGCGATCATCAACCCAGGCGTCGCCATGAACGTCGGCTTCGCCATCCCCATCAACCTCGCGCGCCAGGTGGGCGAACAGATTCGACGCGCCGGCAAGGTCGCGCGCGGCTTCCTAGGCGTGAGCGGCGAGGACTTCACGACCGAGCGCGCGGGCGAGCTGCACGTGCCGTTCACGCCAGGCGCGCTCGTCAACGCCGTCGGCCGTGGGTCGCCGGCCGAGGCGGGTGGGCTGCGCCCCAACGACGTCATCGTCGAGATCGCGGGCCGCGCCGTCGAGAGCTACCGCCGCTTGCCCGTCGCCGTGTCGCTGCTGCGGCCGGGCGAGCGCGCGAAGATCGTCTACCTGCGCGACGGGCGGCGCGCCGAGACGACCGTCGTCATCGGCTCGCAGGGCGGCGCCGGCGGCGGCTCGTCGGACGAGCTCGAGCTGCTGGGCACGCGCGTGCGCCCGCTCGAGCGCGCCGAGTCGGCGTCGATCGGCCTCAAGGCGGGCGAAGGCTTCGTCTTCATCGCCGTCGATCCGCGCGGCCCGGCCAGCGGCACGCTCGACGAGGGCGACGTGCTGGTCGCGATCGACGGCCAGCCGGCGACGGCGGCGCGCCTGAAGTCACTCGTGGGCCACCTGCAGCGCGGCGATCGCGCCGCGCACGCGACGTTGGTCATTCAGCGCGGCGGCGCCCGCTTCGCGTTGAAGCTGTAGCGCGCGCGGTCAGCGCGCGTCGATCGGGTCGAGCGTCCCGGGCGTGCGCGTCGTCGGCTTCGCGAGCACGAGCGCGGCGACGACGCCGCCCGCGGCGACGACGCCGACGCCCGCCCAGAACCACCACCGCGCGTAGACCGGCCGCGCGACCGGCGCCGGTGCGGGCGCGACGACGATCGCCGCGGCGGTTTCGGGGGCCGGGACCGGCGTCGGCGCGGGCATCGGCAGCGGCGGCGCCGCCACGGCGGGCGGCGCGACCGGCTCGACGGGCGCGACCACGACCGGCGCGGGCACGGCCGTCGGGGACGACGGCGGCATCGGCCGTTCTTGCGCCTGCTGCTTGTCGATCTTGTCGGTCATCTCGGCGACGAGATCCTCGACGCGGTGCCGGTTCGGCGAGCGCGGCTCGAGCGCGAGGTAACGCCGGTAGAAGAACCGCGCGCGCTCCCAGTTGCCGAGGTTGCGGTAGCACTGCGCGATGTTGAAGACGAAGCCCGGCAGCGGCTTCGCCTGGTAGGCCGCTTGGTAGTCGGCGAGCGCTTCGTCGAACTTGCCGAGGTTGAAGCTCAGCTCGGCCTTCTGGAACAGCCGCCGCGCGTCTTGCTCGTCGGCAGAGGGCGCCGCGACAACCGGCGCCGACACCGCGAGCGCCGTCACGACGACGAGGGCCGAGGAAGCGCGCATGGCCTCTCTACTATCGGTCTACTTGTGGAACGGATCGATGGTTTTCTCGACGTCGAGCCTACGCGGGACCCGCCGGTGAGAACGGGACCGTGGCTGCGCGGCCACCGGCTCGAGCGCGGCACGCACGCGGCCCTCGGCGGCGAGCGAAACGGCGAGGCGCTTCGTCGCGAAGCCGACGTGGACGACCTCGACGATCTCGTCGGGCCCTCCACGCGCGAACGCGCGACGAAACGGCGTGACCCCGAGCAGCTCGTGCGTGGCGGCCGTTCGCACTTCCGCGCCCGTCGGCTCCGACTCGAAGGCGATCGACACGTGCGCCGGCGCCGGCGGCGCGGCCGGCGCGACGACGGCCACGGGGGCGGGTGGAGCGACCGTCCGCGCGCGCGTCGCGATCACGCCCGCCGCGACGGCGGCGGCGAAGCCCAACCCTGCCGCCAAGAACGCGAGGCGCGGTGGCCGCGCGCGGCGCTCCCGGATCGAGCTCAGGGTCGCGACCACGGGCAGCTCGCCGAGCGCGAGGGCCTCGAACAGCTCGCCGAGCTCGGTCGCCGACGAGAACCGCGCGTACGGCTCCTTCGCGAGGCAGCGGCGCGCGACGTCGTCGAGCGTGCGGCCGAGCGGCGTCGCGCGCACCGACGTCGGCAGCCGCGGAACCGGCGCGCTCGCGTGCTGAACGACGTACTGCGCGAGGCTCGTGCCCTCGAATGGCACGCGCCCCGTGACGAGCTCGTACAAGATGACGCCGACCGCGTAGAGATCCGTCGTGTGGTCGACGGACGCGCCCGCGGCCTGCTCGGGCGAGACGTAGGCGGGCGAGCCCACGAAGGAGTTGACGCCGGGGCGACGGCGCACGCCGCTGGAATCGCCGCGGCCGTCGGTTCGTCGCGAGCCGCGCGAGAACGTCGTCGCGAGGCCGAAGTCGAGCAGCTTCACGAAGTCCCCGTGCACACGCGCGCACAGGAAGACGTTGTCGGGCTTGAGGTCGCGGTGCACGAAGCCCGCGGCGTGCGCCGCCGCGAGCCCCTCGCAGACCTGCGCCAAGATCGGCAAGAACCGCTCGGGCGCCATCGGCCCCACGTCCATCGCCTCGCGCAGCGACTGCCCCTCGAGCAGCTCCATGACGAGCGCGGGGCGCGTCTCGTCCTCGACGGTGTCGGTCACCTCGACGATGTGCGGGTCGTGGATGCGGTTGACGGCCAGCGCCTCGGCGAAGAACCGCGCTCGCGCCGCGGGCCGCCGCGCGAGCGCCGGATCGAGCAGCTTCAGCGCCGCGCGCCGCCCGAGCTTCTCGTGCTCGGCCTCCCACACGCAACCGACGGCGCCCGCGCCGATGAGGCGCACCAGGCGATACGGTCCCACGAGATCCCCCACACCCGGCCCGCGCAGCGGCGGGGTCGCTTCGGCCGCGACGTCCGAGCGCACGGGCGCGAGGCCCTCCGCGGTGTCGCTCATCGGTTCCCGCCGAACGGATCGATCGTCGCCTCGTCGGCGAGGCGCGGCCCGCCGGCGCGCATGCGCGGACGCGGCGCGGCCGGCTCGGGCGCGAGCTGCACGGCCACCGTCGTGTCGGCCGTCGCGACGACGTCGCGCGACGACGGTTGAAACCCTTTCATCTCGAACCGCAACCGCCGCGCGCCGCCCATCGGCAGCACGAGCTCGTAAGGCGTCACGCCCAGCCGCGCGCCGCGATCGTCGACGACGGCGGCGCCCGTCGGCAGCGACTGCAGCACGATGGTCACGAACGAGGGCGGCTTCACGACGACCGGCGACGCGACCGGCGCCGCCGCCACGACGACGGACGCGGGCGCCGGGCCAGGGCGACGGACGAAAAACGCGCCGCCAACCGCGAGCGCCGCGACGACGACCGCGCCGACCGCGAACCGCCGCACGCGCGAAGGAGAGCGCGTGAGCGACAGCGCGCGCGCCGGCGGCTCGAGCACCGACGTGCCGAGCGGCGTCGGCCGCGACCCGACGGCGAAGGCCGCCGGATCGAACAGGTCGCGTCCGATCGCGCGCGTCAGCTGCTCGGCGAACGCGCGCGCCGTCTGCGGCCGCTTGGCCGGATCCTTCGCGAGCGCGCGCATGACGACGGCCTCGAGCCCCGCGGGCACCTCGGGCACGAGCTCGCGCACGGGCGGCGGCGTGAAGGTCAGCTGCCGCATCAAGATGTCCGACTGCAGCCCGCCGCCGAAGACCTGCTTGCGCGTCAGCATCTCGTAGGCGATGCAGCCCAACGAATAGATGTCGGCGCGCCCGTCGATCGCGCCGCCCGACGCCTGCTCGGGCGCCATGTACTCGGGCGTGCCCAGCACGGCGCCTTCGACGGTCGCGCGCCCGTCGGGGCGGTCGAGCTTCGCGACGCCGAAGTCGAAGACCTTCACGTAGTCGCGGCGCCCGTCCTTCGTCGTGAGGAAGACGTTCTCGGGCTTGAGGTCGCGATGAACGATGCGGCGCGTGTGCGTCGCGTGCAGCGCCGCCGCGATCTGCTCGAGGATGTCGACGGCGCGCACGGGATCCATCGGCTTGGCCGCGCGGCGGTGGATGACCTCATGGAGGTCCTCGCCCTCGAGGTACTCCATGACGAAGTAGACGTCGTCGACGCCCTCGACGAAGTCGTAGACCTCGACGACGTGCGGGTGGCGGATCGTGTTCGCCGCGCGCGCCTCGTAGAAGAAGCGCCCGACGAGCGCGCGATCGGACGTGAGATCTTTGTGCAGCAGCTTGATGGCGACGACGCGCCCGAGCCGCTTGTGAACGGCGCGGTAGACGGCGCCCATGCCGCCGTCGCCGATGCGCGCGACGAGCACGAACGCGCCCAGCTCGGCGGCGTGCGCCTCGGCGAGCGGCAGCGCGTGCCGATCGACCGGGCACACGAGCGCCGTCGCCTCGAAGCGGTAGCCACAAGCGGCGCAACGGCGCGTGAGCGTCGACTCCGTCATGCGCTACCTTGGAGAGCCCTCGATGGAGATCGACGAAGATGGCGAGACGCTCGCGCCCGGCGAGACGACCCTGGTCGACGGCTTCCGCCGCGTGAGCCCGGCGCCGCAGCCGCTCGCGCTCGCGCGGCTGCGCGAGCTCCTGCTCGAGGCCGCCAGCGCCGGCGCGACGCTCTCGCGCGCAGGGCTCGAGGGCTTCGGCTCGTGGCGGTTCGTGGCGACGTTGTGCGGGACCGAGTGGGCGCGCGGCTCACGACGAAGCTCGCTCGCGGCGCTGCGCATTCTCCGACGGAGGCTCCAAGCGCTCGGCGCGCGTCCGACGTCGTTCGAGGCCGCGGCGGCGCTCCCCGCGGGATCGCCCGTCCATCTCACAGGAATCATTCGCCCTTTACGCCCGGGCCGCGCCAAGTCCCACATCTGGCTCCATCGTGAGGTGAACTCCCACAATGTACGCCTAGCGGTCGAGGAGGGGCATGACTTTTTGTTGATGGGCGACGAAGACCGAACGGCCCGCGTCATCGCCGCCCGCGGTCACCTCATCAACGCCGATCGCCTCGAGGCGGGGCAGCGCGTCTCGGTGTTCGGCGCGGTCGATCGCGTGCTTGCGTCCGCCTCGGTCGAACGCGGCGGGCGCGATCTCGCGGTCCGCGCGGGTGACGATGCGCCGCTGCTCGTCAGACTCGTCGGGGCCGACCTCAAGGCTCGTGACGAGAACGCCGATCGAACCCTTTGAGGGTTCGAGGGTTGCACGTTAAGTTTGAGGACATGGCCCCCTCGGCGGAGGCGACGGACGCGGGCAGGCTTCCAGTCGTTTCCGAGACGCCAGCGCCCGCCCTCAAACCGCCCGTCGATCCCGCGACGCTGACGCACAGAGACCTGCTCGACGGCGACTTCTGGCGCCGCATCCCCGCGTACGCCGGCGTGAGCGAGGCCGAGTTCCTCGACCACCGCTGGCAAGCGAAGAACTCGATCACCAACGGGGCGAAGCTGCTCAAGGCGCTCGAGGGCCTCGTGTCCGACGCCTTCGTCGCCGACGCCGAGCGCGGGTTCTTGCGCGCGCCCATGTCGGTGCGCGTGTCGCCGTACCTGCTGTCGCTCATCGACTGGAAGAGCCCCGAGGACGATCCGCTGCGCCTGCAGTTCATCCCGCTCGGCTCGCGCCTCTTGCCCGACCACCCGAAGCTCGACCTCGACTCGCTCCACGAGCGCGCCGACATGGCCGTGCCGGGGCTGACCCACCGCTACACCGACAAGGCGCTGTTCCTCGCGCTCGACACGTGCCCCGTGTACTGCCGCTTCTGCACGCGCAGCTACGCCGTCGGCATCGACACGGAAGAGGTCTCGAAGTTCCAGCTCAAGGTCAACGCCGACCGGTGGGAGCAAACCTTCGCGTACATCCGCACGCGCCCCGAGCTGGAGGACATCGTCATCTCGGGCGGCGACGTCTACCAGCTGCGCGCCGAGCAGATCACGCAGATCGGTGAGACGCTGCTGGCGATCCCGCACGTGCGCCGCATGCGCTTCGCGACGAAAGGGCCGGCGGTCATGCCGCAGCGGCTGCTCACGGACGACGCGTGGACCGACGCGCTCACGAACGTCGTCGAGCACGGCCGCAAGCTGCACAAGGAGGTGGTCCTCCACACGCACTTCAACAACCCGCGCGAGATCACGGCGATCACGAAGCGCGCCATGGACAAGCTATTCGAGCGCGGCGTCACCGTGCGCAACCAGACGGTGCTGCAGCGGCGCGTGAACGACTCGGTCGACGTCATGCGCCTGCTGGTCAAGCGGCTCTCGTACGTCAACGTGCACCCGTACTACGTCTACGTGCACGACCTCGTGAAGGGCGTCGAGGATCTGCGCACGACGCTGCAGACGGCGCTCGATCTCGAGAAAGGCCTGCGCGGCACGACGGCCGGCTTCAACACGCCGACGGTCGTCGTCGACGCGCCCGGCGGCGGCGGCAAGCGCGACGCGCACTCGTACGAGCACTACGACCGTACGACGGGCGTCTCGGTCTACACGAGCCCGGCCGTGCACCCCGGCCACATCTACTATTACTTCGACCCGATCGACCAGCTTCCGCCCGAGGGCCAGGCCCGTTGGGCCGACCCCGCGCAGCACCAGGCGATGCTCGACGAAGCCTTGGCTGCGGCGAAGCGCAATCCGCACTAAGCTCGCGGCGTGAGCGAAGGATGCACCAGCTGTGGCCGCAAGGGCGGCTGCGACGCGCGCAAGCACGTCATGTTCGCCGCGGTCGACGAGGCGCTCGCGCGGCTGTACCCGACGCGCCGCTGGGCCGAGCGCGACGAGGCCGCGGGCTTCGGCGCGGGCGTGACGGCGGCGGAGGGCGAGGCGCTCTCGCGGGCGCTCGCGTCGCGGCTGCAGACGCTGGCGCTGCACCGGCCGGGAACGGCCGAAGAGACCTGCGACTACATCTACGTGCTCTGCGTCGGCCGGACGCCGTCGATCGTCGAGCGCGTCCACGGCGTCGTCGCCAGCATCGACGACGCGCCCGGCGACGGCGCCATCGACGAGCTGTACCTGCGCGTCGCGCTCTCGACGGTGGCGCGCTTCGCGGGTGTGCAGCAGGTCGCGCTGCGCGCGCGCCGAGGCGACGACGGCGCGCTCGTCGTCGACGAGGAGGTCCGCGCGGGCGTGTTCGATCCGATCCTGCTGCCGCGCTTCCAGAAGCTCGTGGCCGTGCTCGCCGAGCACGACGTCCGTCACCTCGACTTCGGCGAGATCGTCGAGCCACCCGCCGACTTCGACCCCGGCGACTACGCCGACCGCTACGGCGGCGCGCCCGCGATCGCGAACTACCTCTTCTTCCCGCAGCCGGCGACGCTCGTGACGACGACGATCGTCGCGTAGCGGTCGCGGCTGGGCTACTTCAGCTTCGCGGCGACCTGGGCCATGAGGCCGGCGCCGATGGCCTTGCAGCGCCGCTCTTCTGCAGCGTCGTAACGGCCGGCGGCCGGCGCCGCCGCGACCTCGTCGAGCAGCTGCTTGGCGTCAGCCGGACGGTCGCGATCCAGGTACGAGCTCGCGAGGTAGACGCGCGCGCGGAGGTTGGCGCTGTTGAGCTCGAGGGCCTTCTTGAAGTGCTGCTCGGCCAGGTCGCGGTCGCGCTTGGGCCAGGGCAGCTTGTCGAAGAACCGCCCCCAGGCGACCTCGACGGCGCCGAACTCGATGCGCGGGTCCAGCTTCTCGGCGCGGCCGAGCCGGTCGCGGAACTTGCCCTCCATGCCCTGCGACAGCGCCTTCACGACGCCGAGCCCTAGGGCGTAGTTGCCCATGCAGACGGCCGCCCAGTAGTAGCCGGCGACGTCGTTCGGGTTGACGGCGATCGCGCGCTCGGCGAGGTCCCACCCGTCCTTGCCGAACCTCGAGCGCTCCTCCTTGGGAAGCCCTGGATCGTCGCTCAGCCAAAAGTAGTAACGGGCCGCGCGCCAAAGGACCGCGTAATCCTGCGGGGCGCGCGCGAGCGTCGCCTGGACGAGCGTCTGCTCCTCGGCGAAGGCCGCGCGGTCGTCGCGCCGCCGGTGCAGCTGGTCGATGCGCTCTAGGGTCTGGGCGAGCGTCGGACCAGGCGCCGGTGCCGCCGGCGCGACCGGTGGCGCGGTCCGCGCATCGCCGCTCGTCTCGACGGTGAGAACCGCCACGAGGGCCGCGGTTAGCAGGTTCACGACGCGAGTATATAGGCTATGCTGCCGCTCCGGTCCCCAGGAGGAACAACGTGCCCGACAAGAGCCCGTCCAAGGTTGAGCTGAAGATCGACAACAACGTCATCGAGCTGCCCGTCATCACCGGGAGCGAAGACGAGCACGGCATCGACATCGGCAAGCTGCGCGCGTCGACCGGCTACGTGACGCTGGACCCCGCGTACATGAACACGGCTTCCACGCGAAGCGCGATCACGTTCCTCGACGGTGAGAAGGGCGTGCTCCGCTACCGCGGCATCCCCATCGAAGAGCTCGCCGAGAAGTCGACCTTCGTCGAGGTCGCGTACCTGCTCATTTACGGAAAGCTGCCGAACGCCACCGAGCTCGCCGGCTTTTCGGAGCAGCTCACACGCCACTCGTTGCTCCACGAGGACATGAAGCGCTTCTTCGACGGCTTCCCGGGCACGGCGCACCCGATGGCGATCCTGTCGTCGATGGTCTGTACGCTGTCGAGCTTCTACCCGCAGGCGCTCGACGTGAAGAACAAGGAAGAGCAGGACGCGACCATCGCGCGCTTGATCTCGAAAATGAGGACGATCGCGGCGTACTCGTACAAGCGCTCGATCGGGCAGCCCTTCGTCTACCCGAAGAACAGCCTCAGCTACTGCGCGAACTTCCTCAACATGATGTTCTCGGTCCCGGCCGAGCCGTACGACATCGACGAGGAGGTCGTGAAGATCCTCAACCTCCTCTTCATCCTTCACGCCGATCACGAGCAGAACTGCAGCACGTCGACGGTGCGCCAGGTCGGCAGCTCGCAGGCGAACCTGTTCGCGGCGATCTCGGCCGGCATCTGCGCCCTCTGGGGCCCGCTCCACGGCGGCGCCAACGAAGAGGTCCTCGTCATGCTCGAGGAGATCCAGCGCGACGGCGGCGGACCCAAGAAGTTCGTCGACCTCGCCAAGAAGAAGGACTCGGGCTTCCGCCTCATGGGCTTCGGCCACCGCGTCTACAAGAACTACGACCCGCGCGCCAAGATCATCAAGGTCGCGGCCGACCGGGTCATGAAGAAGATGAAGCACCCGGACCCGCTGCTCGACATCGCCAAGACGCTGGAAGAGGCGGCGCTCAGCGACCCGTACTTCATCGACCGCAAGCTCTACCCAAACGTCGACTTCTACAGCGGCATCATCTACCGCGCGCTCGGCATCCCGACGAACATGTTCACGGTGATGTTCGCCATCGGCCGCACGCCGGGCTGGATCGCGCACTGGAAAGAGATGAACGAGGATCCGACGACGAAGATCTTCCGCCCGCGCCAGGTCTACACGGGCCCGACGGTCACACACTACAAGCCGATGAGCGAGCGGGCTTAGAAGCCCCGAACATGTAAACGTGAACGGGCGGCACGCGCTGGATGCGCGGCCGCCCGTTTTTCGTTCGTCGTAAACGGCTAGCGAGCGCGTTGGCCTTCGCGCTCGAGCGCCGCGGAGGGCGGGCCGTTGCGGCGAAGCTTTCGCTGCAGCGAGCGCCGGTGCAGACCGAGGACGCGCGCGGCTTCAGACACGTTGCCGTGGCATCCGAGCAACACCGAGTGGATGTGCTCCCACTCGATGCGCGCCAGCGAAGCGCGACAACCGTCGAGGTCGGAGACGTCGACGTCGTTCGCGGCGCCCGGCATCTTCCCGGCGAGCGTCTCGACCTCGGGCGAAGCTCCCAAGAACGACGCCAACCGCTGCGCGTCCATGGGCTTCGCCAGGTAGTCCTTGAAGCCGTTTCGGATCGCGTGGACCGCGGCGGCGATCGACGGGATGCGCGTGACGACGACGCCGACGACCCGCGGGTTGTACGCTCGAACTCGAGGGAGAAGGTCGAAACCGGAACCGTCGGGCAGACGCTGCTCGACGACGACGAAGTCCGGCGCGCCGATGGCCGCGAGGCTCACGGCGTGCGCGCACGTCTCGGCGAAGTTGACCTTCCAACCGGCGTCCCTGAACCAGCGGACCATCGGCTCCCGAACCACGGGATCGTCGTCGACCAACAACAATGAGTGAGAGACGTTTGAGGTTCGCATGTTCACGGTCCGCGTCTGAGGCAAGCGGCGTGCCGACAGAGAGACGGTTGAGGGCCGCGCTTTAGACGGCCGAAACGTCAGAATCCGGTCAGCAAAGTCAGATGTCAGATCTGACTGTCATATCGTCGTCGCCCCCTGGTATTCCCGAACCCCCCTGGTGTATGGAAGGGTCGTGGACGGGTTGAGCGACGCCTCGGTGACGATGCGCCAGGGCCTGGAGGAAGAGGGGCCGCGCGACACGCTGCCGGTTTTGCTCCTCGTCGGAGCGGCCCAGCTGGGCGGCGCCATCGACACGCCTCGGGTCATTAGGCTGCCGAAGACGCTCGAAATTGGGCGTGTGCGGCTCGAGGTTCCCGGCGCGGATCCGGGCGCCGACGAGAGCCGCGGCGTCTTCATGGGCCTCGCGGATCGCCTTTTGTCTCGCGCACATCTGCGTGTCCAGCGGGTCGCGGGCGGCGTCGACGTCGAGGACGCCGGCAGCCTCAACGGCACCTTCATCGACGGGCGCCGGCTCGCGGGGCGCGAGCGGCTGACGGACGGCAACCTGCTGCTCTTCGGCGGCCACGCGGCCGTGTTCCGGCGCGTGAGCGAAAACGCCCTCGCGGCGATCGACGAAGAGCTCGCGGCGCCGTTCGGCCCCGTCGCAACGATCTCACCCTCGCTTGCAACGACGCTGTGGCGGCTTCGGCGTCTCGCGCGGTCGGGCTCGGAAATCCTCATCACCGGCGAGACCGGCTCGGGCAAAGAGGTGTACGCGCGCGCGTTCCATCAAGCGTCCGGACGCCGCGGACGCCTCGTCGCGATCAACTGCGCCGCGATTCCGTCCGAGCTGGCCGAGAGCGAGCTCTTCGGCTACGCGCGCGGCGCGCACTCGACGGCCAACGAAGCGAAGGCCGGCCTCATCAGCGCCGCCGACGGCGGAACGCTGTTCCTCGACGAGATCGGCGACATGAACCCGCGCCTGCAGGCGAAGCTCCTGCGCTTCCTGCAGGACCGTGAGCTGACGCCGCTGGGCTCGACGACGTCGAAGAAGGTCGACGTTCAAGTCATCGCCGCCACCCACAGCGTGGGGCCCGAGGGCTTGCTGCGCGCCGATCTCGCGGCCCGACTCGGCTCGCAGGCGATTCGCCTGCCGCCCCTCCGGGAGCGGGTCGAGGACCTCGGGGCGCTCGTCCACCACTTCCTCACGAAGGGCGGGACGCGCCAGGCGCCCGAGCTCGAGCCGACGGCCTTCCACGCGCTCTGCCACTACGCTTGGCCGCGCAACGTTCGCGAGCTGCAGAAAGTCATCGAAGAGTCCATCGCGGTCTCCGAAGGCGCACCGCGGCTCAAATTGTCGCACCTGCCCGACGTCGTCTCGTCGGTCATGGAGGCATCCGGCAACAAGGCCCCCGACGCCGCGCCGCCCCGGAAGCGGGCGGCCCCGACCAAGACCGAGCTCGAAGACCTGCTGCGGCAACACGAGGGCAACGTCGCCCAGGTCGCCCGCGTCTTGGACCGTCAGTGGGCGGTCGTCTGGCGCTGGATCGTGAAGCTGGGCATCGACCCGGTGCGCTACCGGAAGTGACGCCCCGGACGCGCCCCGGTCCGACTTCTTCCCCCCTCATGTAAACGTTTAGCCGCGCTGGTGGTCGGTTCCATCAGGAAAGGCTAAAATCGCGACCGAACACATGACCGCAGGTCTCGCGCATTGGGGTCGGGTGGACGAGGAGTCGGGCAGGTCGGAGGACGGCGCCGAGGACTCCAGCATCACCGCGCTCGGAAGCGACATGCTCGTGAAGGCCGCCGCGGTCGCGATCGATCCCGGCGAGGTGCTCGCGGGCCGCTACCAGATCGAAGCGGTGCTGGGACGCGGCGGCAGCGGCATCGTGTTGCGCGCCTTCGATCGCGTCGCGCGCGTGCTGGTCGCCGTCAAGATCCTCAAACCGGAGCTCGCGACCGATCCGAGATGGATCGAGCGCTTCTCGCGCGAGCTGCGCCTCGGCCGCACGATCCAGCACCCGAACGTCTGCCGCGTCTTCGACATCGGGCAAGCCGACGGTCATTGGTTCATCACGATGGAGCTCGCAACGAACGGGACGCTACGTGATCAGCTCGGCAGCGCCGCCAAGGCGCGGCCGATCGCCGATCGCCTCGCCGACGTGCGCGCCGTCGTCGCGGGCCTCGCCGCGATCCACGGCGCCGGCATCGTTCACCGCGACGTCAAGCCCGACAATTTCCTGCGCCTCGCCGACGGACGCCTCGTGCTGTCCGACTTCGGCCTCGCGACCAACCCGACGGACGCGCCCGCGGTCAGCATCCTCGTCGGGACGCCTCACTACATGTCGCCCGAGGTCGTGATCGGCGAGATCGCGACCCCTCGCTCGGACGTGTGGTCGGCCGGCGTCGTCGTGCACGAGATCCTCTTCGGCACGCGCCCCAGCCGGCGCGCCGCCGATCGCGAGAGCCGGCGTCCCACGACGGCCGCGTCGGTCGAGGACGCGCTGTGGCTCGTGTGCGCGCGGGCGCTCGCCGACGAGCCCGAGGATCGCCCGGAGGACGCCTCCGAGCTGCTCACGCTCGTCGACGCCGCCATCGCGGGCAAGCGCCCGCGACGGGGCCGGCGCGCGCGCGGGCACGGCCGGACGATTCCGTGGGGCGCGACGACCCTCGCGGTCGGGCTCGCGATTGCCGTCTCGGCGAAGCACCTCACGAGCCCCGTCGAGGCGAGCTCGACCGGAGTACGGCACGCAGCGCCCGTGTCCGTCGCGGGCCGACCCGCCGACTGGAGCGTCGGCTCGCAGGTCATCGCGAAGATCGAGGGCCGCGTGCACTGCACCTCGATGCTCCCCGGCGGCGAGGCCGTGCGCGTCGTCTGGGGCTCGCCCCGCCGCGCCGAGGATCTCGACGTCGTCGGCGGCCGTCGCGTGCCGTCACCCATCGCGCCCGAGACGTATGAAGCCGATTGCCCGCAGCTCTCGCCGTCGGGCCGCCAGCTGCTCTACACGCGCGTGCCCCAGGGCGGCTCGCCCGAGATCCTCCGCGCCGACGCCGATGGCGCCAACGCCACCGTCCTCACGCACGGGACCTCGCCGATCTGGCTGCCCAACGGCGAAGAGTTCGTGTTCGACGTCGACGCGTCACACGTCGGCATCTTCTCGGTGCCGACGATGAGCACGAGCTTGCTCTCGAGCGACACGGGTCAGACGCGGCAGCGCCTCTATGCCAAGGCCGTGAGCGCGAGCGGCGATCTCGTCGCCGTGCTCTACCTCGGCGACACGCTCAACCGGAACCTCGAGATCTACTCGATGCCCGATCTCGGCGCCGTCGCCTCGCGTGAGCTGCCGTCGTCGGTCACCGACATCCAGTTCGACGGCAACGAGCTCTTCTACGGCGACAGCTTCCTCAACGGATCGTTCGTGCGCTTCGACTGGCGCACCGACTCGGCGACGCGCGCCGGCTACGTGCCCGACCGCTCGTTGCACTCGGTGCTCGCGACCTCGGCAACGGGGCGCGTCCTCGTCTCACGACGTGTGCAGAACGACGTGTGGCGCTTCGACGGCGATCGGCCGCCGCTTCGTTTGACCGACGACGGCCACGACTACGCCGCGTCTTGGGCGCCGAGCGGCGACGTGCTGATAGGCCGGCACCTCGACGACGATCGTTACGTCATTGATCTCCGCCACGCCGACGGCCGCTTCGAACGTTTGACCAACGGACCCGCCGATTGCGTGCCGTCGTTTTCGCGCGACGGCTCGTCGTGGGTCTACGCCGACTACGGCGCCAAGGCGATCGTCGCGTGCACGGGCAAGGCGTGCGTGCCCGTACGCCACGAGGCCGCGCTGCCGAGCTGGCCGCGCCTCTCGCCGGACGGCGCGAAGATCGCCTACACCGCCGTCACGGGGACGCCGCACCTCTTCGTGATCGATCGCTCGGGGGAGAATCGCCGCGATCTCGGCGCGATCACGTTCGAGTGCCCGCCCGTTTGGACGAGCTCGAGCTCGTTGTGGGGCTTCACGGGCGCCGGCAAAGAGCGCCATTGGGACGAGATCGACGTTGCGAGTGGAAACCGAACCGGGCGCTCGAAGCCCGCGACGTTCTTCAACGCCGACTCGGGCGAGTGCGGCCTCGAGCGCGAGCCCGCGGATTCACCTTTTCACGAGCGCGCCAGCGTCGTTGCTCGAGAGGACTGGGAGCTCAGACGCGTGGCGCAGCTCGCGCGGTGAGCCCTTCAACAGCCGGTGCCGGAGGGAAAGCAGAAGCCCTGGGGCGCGGGAGCTTTCGGGGCCGCGTGCGTCGTCTTCGCTTTGGGCGACGAGACGGCGGCGGTCGAAATGGCGGACGCGAAGAAGAAGACACCAGCCAGCGCGATTCCCTTGAGCATTGTGTTCTCCTGTGGTGACGTGGGCGCCAGCGACGCAGGTCCGTCCCTTTACGGACCTGCAATGGCCGGCGACGAGGTTCATCAGCAACCCGCGCACCACCGAAAAACCCTGCGTTTTCGGCGCCAAAACCGCGTTTTTGCGTTTTAGTTCTAGAACACCGCCGGGATCGCGCATTACGATTGGCTCGAACGGCGATCGCGCGTGATCACTCCTACCGACAGCATCACGATCGTTCCGCGAGAACGGCAACGAGAGGACCGCAGGAACATTCCGGTCCTGCTCATCGTTGGGAGCTCCGACGGTCACGGGCCCGTGGGCCGCGGGCGTGTCATCGCGTTCGAGCAAATGCTCGTCGTCGGCCGCAAGGCGGCGACCGAGGTCGAGCGCGGCACGTCGACGCTCGTCTTGCGCGACGGCATGATCTCGAGCCGCCACGCGACAATCCGCCGCGGGGGCGACGCGTTCGAGATGACCGATCTCGACAGCACCAACGGAACGGTGGTCGACGGCGTCGCCGCGCGGCCGAGCGCCAAGCTGCACGATGGGTCGCTGGTGTTTCTCGGCGGACACGCGGCCGTGTTCCGCATGCTGTCGCTGGGTGAGCTCGCGGCCATCACGGCGGAGCTCGACGAGCCGCTCGGACCGGTCGGATCGATCAACCCCACGCTGGCCATGCTGTGCGGAAAGCTGCGCAAGCTCGCCCAGGCCGGAGAGGAGATGCTGCTGACCGGTGAGACAGGTGTCGGCAAAGAGGTCTACGCCGAAGCGATCCACCGCGCGAGCGGCCGCAAAGGACGGTTCGTCGCCATCAACTGCGCGGCGATCCCGCGCGAGCTCGTCGAGAGCGAGCTGTTCGGCTACGTGCGCGGCGCGCACTCGCAGGCGGCCGCCTCGAAGCCGGGCATCATCGAGGAGGCCGAGGGCGGCACGTTGTTCCTCGACGAGATCGGGGACATGGCACCCGAGCTACAAACCAAGCTCCTGCGCTTCACGCAGGACCGAATGCTCGCGCCCGTCGGCGGCGTGCGCCCCCGCCGCATCGACACGCGCATCGTCGCGGCGACCAGCCGCACGGCGCCGCTGGGGCAGGCGTCGGCGCTGGGCCTGCGCACCGACCTCGCGGCCCGCCTCGGCGCCGAGCCCATCCGCATCCCGCCGCTGCGCGAGCGCACCGAAGACCTGGGGGCGCTCATGTCGTACCTGTTCGGCAAGCGCGCCAAACCGTTCGAGCTGGCGGCGTTCCAGGCCCTGTGCCTGCACGAGTGGCCGGGTAACGTGCGCGAGCTCGGCAAGGTCGTCGCCGCGGCCGAGGCGCTATCACGCGACTCGGAGCGCATCACGATGGCGCACCTGCCGGCGGCGATCGCGGCGGCCCCGGGGCGCGTGCGCTCGTCGCCGGGGCGGCGCACGCCGCGGCCGCCGCCCGACGCCGGCCAGCTCGAGGCGCTCATGAGGCGCTTCAAGGGCAACATGCTGCGCGTCGCGCGCGAGCTCGACCGCAAGCCCGCGCTCGTCTACCGCTGGGCGAAGCGTTTTCGCCTCAACGCCGACGATTTTCGGCCCAAAGACGACGAATAGTCAGGCTCGACCGAGTGGTTGGGAGTCACACGTGGCGGGTGTTGTCGGTGGTTACGAAACTGATCAGTCGCAAAGCAAAATGGCGCCGCCGTCGTGAAACCACGCACTTCTATTCCGCTCGGCGACCTCTGGCGCGTCTTGCGCCCGGCGGGCGGCGGCATCCACACGGTCAGCACGGGGCGCTCCGAACAAGAAGCGCTGCAGAGAACCCTCTACGGCGCCCGCGACGCCGCTGAGGTCGACGTCCGCTGGCGCGAGGCGCTGACGGACGTCGCCGGAGCGCGGGTCGCGATCTTGGGCATCCCGTCCGACACGGGCGCCGGGCTCGTGCGCGGCGCCGCCTTTGGACCGCGGGGCGTGCGCGAGGCCGTGCTGCGCGCGCGGCCCGACTTCCGTGAGCTCGCCGCGCGCGCCGGCGTCGTCGACGTCGGCGACGTCTTCGTCGTGCCGCAGCTGCTCACCGACGAGATGTTGAGCGATCAGCAGCGCCGCGCGACGCAGGTCGCGCTCTACGGGGTAAACGCCGACGCGGACCTACCCGTCGCGCCTCTGTCGATCGCCGAGCGTGTGTGCGACGCCTTGCTCACGCTCAAGCCGGCGCTGCGCCTGTTCGTGCTCGGCGGTGATCACTCGGTGGCGTGGCCCGTCGTCGCGGCGCTCGCGGCGCACGCGAAGGAGCCTTGGGCGATCGTGCACCTCGACGCCCACACCGACTTGCTGCCCGAGCGGCTCGGCGTGCGCATCTGCTTCGCGACCTGGGCGTACCACGCCAACGAGCGCGTCGGGCGCGGCGGGCGCCTCGTCCAAGTCGGCGTGCGCGCCTCGGGAAAGCCGAAGGCGCACTGGGAGTCGACGCTCGGCGTGAAGCAGGTCTGGGCCGACGAGGTGCGGGCGAGGGGAGAGGGCGTCATCGACGAGGTGATCGCCCACCTGCGGACGCTGGGCGTTCGGCGCGTCTATCTGTCGAACGACATCGACGCGACCGACGCGGCCGACGCGCCCGCGACCGGCGCGCCCGAGACGGCGGGCTTGTCGCCGGCGTTCGTGCGTGCGCTCATCCGACGCGTGGGCGAAGCGTTCCCGCTGCTGGGCGCCGACGTCGTCGAGGTCGCGCCCCCGCTGGGCGCGCCCGAGGACGCGCGCCGAACGACCGACGTCGCCGCGTGGTATATGCTCGACGCCCTCGCGGCGCTCACGGGCGACGCGACGTTTCGAGGCGAACCCAACGAGTGACGAGTGAAATGACCAGCCAAGAAGACGACGACGCTCCGATCGACGCCGAGACCGAAGGCGCCCTCGACGCGGCGTGGGCCGCGCTCGACGCGGGCGACGTCGCGGGGGCGCGCGCGGCCATCGCGGCGCTCGACGGCGAGCTGCCCGACGTGTTGCTGCTGCGGGCGGCCTGCGCGCGCGAAGAGGGCGACACGGCGAGCGCTCTCGAGGCGCTCGAGCGCGCGGCGGCCGCCGAGCGCGAGTGGGCGACCCCCGAGCTGTGGATCGCCGAGCTCCTCGCCGACGACGCCAAGACGCGCGAAGAGGCGCTCAAGCATGCCGAGCGCGCGCTCGACCTCGCCGAGGAAGAGGACGAGTACCTGTCGGCGCTCGCGCTCAAGGCCGGCCTCGAGGCCGAGCTGGGCGACGTCGACGAGGCGAAGGAGACGCTCGCCGATCTGCCGCCGCCCGAGGTGCCGATCGAAGACGTCGCGCTCGCGCTCGAGATCGCCGACCTCTACCTCGTGGTCGACGACGCCGCGAACGCCGTCGCGCGCCTGCGCACGCTCACGACGGGCCGCCCCGACGTCGCCGACGCGTGGTACGCGCTGGGTTGCGCCGCGGCCGAGCTGGGCGACGACGAGCAGACGCGCGCGGCTTGGAAGCGCGCCTGGCAGCTCGACTCGGCGCCGCGCGACGACGCCGACGACGATCACCTGGACGAAGAGACGGTGTCGGCGACGGCCGAAAAGGCGCTCGGCGAGCTGCCCGATCGCGCGCGCGCTTTGCTGCGCGACGTGCCCGTCATCGTCGCCGAGCTGCCGGCCGAGGCCGACGTCGAGGGCGGACTGGACCCGCGCGCGCTCGGCCTGTTCTCGGGCACCGCCTATCCGGACATGCCGCACGTCGGCGGGCAGCCTGGGCTCTCGCAGATCGTCCTGTTTCGCCGCAACATCGCGCGCGTCGCCGAGACCGACGAAGAGCTGCACGAGGAGATCCGCACGACGCTGCTCCACGAGGCGGGCCACTTCTTCGGCCTCGACGAAGCGGCGCTCGAAGAGGCCGGCCTGGGCTGAAACCTCGGGCGCGCCGCGCCGCGCGTCTTGACATGACGGCGGCCCATCATCATGATGCGCCCCCTGTAGATTCCAGGAGATTCCGTTGGCCAACATCAAGTCGTCCCAGAAAGCCGCCCGCCAGCGCATCACGCGCACGGCGCGCAACGTTGCCCGCAAGACCGCCATGCGCTCGGCCGTGAAGAAGGTCCGCGCCGCGCTGGAGAAGAAGAACGCCAAGGAGGCGAAGGCTGCGCTCGGCGCTGCCGTTCGCGCCATCGACATGGCGGCCTCGAAGGGCGTCATCAAGCGCGGCACGGCGTCGCGCTCGGTCTCGCGCCTGACCGTCGCGGTCAACGCGCTCGCTTAATCGGCGCGGGGAGGGGACACCCTCACCCAATCCCGCTCCCCAGCCCTCTCTCGCGGACGAGAGAGGGGGGGCGGAGCTTCTCAGTTGCCCGCGGGGGCGTCGGTCGCGGCGTCGCCACCGGCTTCGGTCGTGGCGGCATCGCCGCCGTCGGCCGTCGTCGAAGCATTGCCACCGTCCGTCGTCGAGGCGTCACCGCCGTCCGTCGTCGAGGCGTCGCCACCGTCGGTCGTCGTCGAGGCATCGCCGCCGTCCGCCGTCGTCGAGGCGTCGCCGCCGTCGGTCGTCGAGGCGTCGCCGCCGTCGGCCGTCGAGGCATCGCCCTTCGTGCCGTCGGTGCTGCCGTCCGTCACGGGCGCGTTGTTGCTGCTGCTCGAGCAGCCGATGCCGCCCGCCAAGAGGATCGCCAAAACCAGGGTCCGTTTCGTCATCTCACGTTCTCCGTCGAAAAAAACGAAGCACGCATACCACGAGCGGCGATTTCGACGACGTAAATTCCTCGCCAAGCGGGATGAGGAATCAGCGCGCGCGGGCGCCGGCGTCCTCGGCCAGCGACTGCACGAGGCGCGAGACGATGAGGTCGCCGTCGACCCGCGACGACTTGAGCGCCTGGTCCGACTGGTAGAGGCGTTCGAACGCGCGCGCGAGCGCGACCCGTGACATGCGGCGCGCCGGCCCGAGCACGTCGTCGAGGAAATAGGGGTTCATGCCCACGGCCGCCGCGATCTCGCCGCGCGCCGCGCCCGCGGCCAGCAACTCCTTCGCGCGCCAGATCTGGCGCATTTGGCGCGCGAGCATGAACTGGATCTTGAGGGGCGCCTCGCGGTTCCGAAGCATGTTCGCGAGCAAGCCGAGCGACCGGGGCACGTCGCCCGCGCCGATCGCCTTCGACAGCTCGAACACGTGGCGCTGGCGCGTCTCGGCGACGAGCGCCTCGACGTCGTCGACGGTGATGGCCCGCCCCTCGCCGACGTAGAGCGCCAGCTGGTCGAGCGCCTGTGACAGCGGCCCCATGTCGGGGCCAGCGAGATCGGCCAGCGCGACGGCGGCGTCGCCTTGAAGGTCGATCTTGCGCGCGCGCGCCTCGGTGCGAAGCCAGCCGGCGAGGGCGTTGTCGCGCAGAGGCGCGAAGACGTGCAGGTAGCCGGCCTTGCGCAGCGCCGCGAAGGCCTTGAAGCGCACGTCGACCTTCTCGGCGGCGACGAGCACGAGGCACGTCGCTGGGTTCGGATCGGCGGCGTACTCGACGAGCGGCTCGAGCGAGTCGGCCTTGAGCAGGTCGACGCCCTTGCCGACGACGAGCCGCTTCTTGGCCATCATGGGCAGCGTCTGCGCCGTCGCGAGGCAAGGGCCGAGGCCCGTCTCTTTCAGCTCGAACGTGTCGTGGTTGAAGCCCGCGGCCGCGCCGATCGCGCCCAGCACGGCGGCGCGGATCGCCGCGTGCGTGGCGTCGACGAGGAAGCGCTCGCCCGACAGGCAATAGATGGGGTCGATCTCGCCACGCGCGACGGCGGCGCGGACGTCGTCTTCGCCGTCGTCGCGGCCGCGAGCAGCGGGCGGTGCCACGGAATCGTTGTACTACAATCGCGCGCCTCACATGCAGATCGATCCGCGCATCAAGACGGCCGCGTTGCTCCTCGCCTCGAACACCTTCATGACGATCGCCTGGTACGGGCACCTGAAGTTCAAGAAGGCGCCGCTCATCATCGCGATCCTCGCGAGCTGGGGCATCGCGTTCTTCGAGTACATGCTGCAGGTGCCGGCGAACCGCATGGGCTACGGCGCGATGTCGGCGTACCAGCTCAAGATCCTCCAGGAGGCGATCACGCTCGTCGTGTTCGTGCTGTTCGCGGCGCTGTGGCTGGGCGAAGGGCTGCAGCCGCGTTACCTCGTGTCGTTCGGGCTCATCTTCGCGGCGGTCGTCGTGGCCTTTCGATGACGGAGGCACCGCTCGGGCTCGCGCGGCCGCTGCTGCGCTGGTACGACGGCGCCAAGCGCGACCTGCCGTGGCGGCGCGAGGCGAGCCCGTGGCGCACGCTCGTGTCGGAGTACATGGCGCAGCAGACGGTGCTGGCGACGGTGATCCCGTACTTCGAGCGGTTCGTGGCGCGCTTCCCTGACGCGGCGGCGCTCGCGGCCGCCGACGAAGACGAGGTCACGGCGCTGTGGTCGGGCCTCGGCTACTACCGGCGCGCGCGCAACCTGCACGCGGCGGCGCGCGCCGTCGTCGAGCGGCACGGCGGCGCGCTGCCCGACACCGAGGCGGCGCTGCGCGAGCTGCCGGGCATCGGGCCTTACACGGCGGCGGCCGTCGCGGCCATCGGGTTCGATGCGCGCGCGTTCGCGCTCGACGGCAACGGCGCGCGCGTCTTCGCGCGGCTCTTCGACGTCCACCATTCGATCGACAGGCCGGCGACGCGCGTCGCGCTGCACGCGCGCGGGCTCGCCGAGGTGCCGGCGAGGCGCGCGGGCGACTTCAACCAGGCGGTCATGGAGCTGGGCGCGACGGTCTGCACGCCGCGCGCGCCGCGCTGCGGGGCG
>DASZRT010000046.1:0-20665 GCA_035549075.1 Polyangia bacterium
CTGCGCACCCACCTGAAACGCCTCGTGTTGCCACCGCGCAGACCAGAACGATCCTACCCACGCGCCGTGAAGCTCAAGATGAGCGCCTACCCACGCAAGCGCCCTCCAAAGCGAGCCGCTAAGTGAACGGCATTGGCCTTAACGCACGCGCGGCATCGGCAGTACGCCGAGGCCGAGCAAGAGTCCCAGCACGCCGATCGCCAGCGAGATCACCGCGGTGATGGTGGCGCGGTTCACGAACTTCTCGGCGGCGCTCTCCTTCGGCTTGCGCGGCCGCACGAACACCTGCGCCGTCCCCGAGAGGATGAGGATGACGCTCGAAATGAGGAAGAACTTCTGGAGCAGCGCCGGCGACAGCACGCGCGCGCCTACTTCTCCGTCTTGAGCTTCGGCGACACGAAGACGGCGTCCTTCGGCAAGAACGAGAGCGCCGCCTTGTAGGTCTTCGTCTTTTGCTGCTCTTGATCCTTCTTCGCGCCCTTGTCGTCGGTCTTGTGCATGCCGAGCTTCGCGAAGGTGATCGCGGCGTACGACGCGATCGTCTCCTGCGTGCGCGACAAGTGCTCGTCGAACTCCTTGCGCGTCACCGTGAGCTTGAGGACGGGCTGGTCGTCGAGCACGCCGACGTAGGTCAGCTTCTGCAGCTCGGGCGCCTTCGCGAACATCGCCGTCATGAACTCGGCCCAGTACGTCATCGCCGCGTTGAAGGTCAGCGTCGAGTCGTACTCGTCCTTGCCCGTCGCGAGGTACGGGTACGTGACCTCGGCCGACTTCGAGGCGGCGTCGACCGTGTAGCTGGGCTTGTGCTTGAAGGCGTCGTCGAAGCGCGCGACCTTCTTGCGCTCCGAGAGGTGGCACGTGTCGGCGAGATCCTCGGGCTCTTCCCGGTTGAGGCTGTGCAGGAAGGCGCGATCCACCTCTTCGGGGAACTCGAGCGGCACGCCGTTTTCACATTTGGGTCCGGCGTCGCTGCGGTCGCGCCAGACCTTGGCGATGGGGTTGCCGCCGGTCTTGGCCTCGCCTTCGGACGGGTAGAACTCGCCCACGAAGCTGATGGGCTGGAAGGTGTCGCGCGTCATCGCGTAACGGTAGAGGAAGTGCAGCGCGGGGTAGATCGCGTCGCGCTTCGTCTTCTGCTTGAGGGCGACCCGCATTTTCACCTCTTGCCCATCAGTGGGCCCCGTCACGTCGTCCGTGACCACGACGAAGGCGGGCACGTTGGCGGGGATGCGCGGTTGGTCGCAGCAGACCCGGACCGGCGCTGGCTTCTCGGTGTTGCAGGCGGGGGCGGAGAGGGCAGCCAGCGCGACCGCGGCGGCGGCGAGCAGACCGCGGGCGGGGGGCGCCGAGATCGTCCTGCGAGAGCGCATCGATACCTCCAGTGAGGGCGGAACGTACACCAGATCGCGGCGGTTGCATTGGTGTTTTCGGCGAACGGGCGTCGACCGCGATCTCCGTTGGCCCGTACGCAGTCCATAACTTCCAACCGAACAGAAGGTAGGTTATTGTAAGCCCGCCCTCGCGAGAGGACGCCTTCATGAATCGCTTACTGAACAGGGGTCTTGGTCTTCTTCTGCTGGTGTTGGTGTCGGCTCCGGCTGTGACCCGTGCCGCGGGCGACCTCACGCCCGAGCAGAAGCAAGAGATGCGTCAGCTGTACGATCGTGCAACGCGCGCGTATGACGTTGGTAAATACGCCGAGGCGATCGAGTTCTATCAGAAGGCCTACGAGATCGGCGGCGACCCGCCCATGCTCTACAACATCGCGCAGTCGTACCGGCTCAACGACCAGCCGGCCGACGCCGTTCGATTCTACCGCCGCTACCTGCAGCGCGCGCCGAACGCTCGCAACAAGGACGACGTCGAGCGCAAGATCACCGAGCTCGAGAAGGTCGTCGAGGATCGGCGCAAGACCCAGTCGACGCCGCCGCCCGTCGTGGCGCCCGTGATTCCGGTGGCACCGGCGCCCGCGACGACCACCCCCGCGCCGGTGGCGCCCGCGCCGATCGAGGGGCCGGCGAACCCGGCGGCTACACCGCCGGTCGAGGCCACGCCGGCTCAGGCGTCCGCCGAGCCCAGCGAAGGGTCGCGCGTGCGCCGCATCGTGGGCTACAGCTGTCTCGGCGTCGCCGTGGCCGCGGGCGTGGGCGCCCTCGTCGAAGGTCTCATCGCCAAGAGCGACGCCAACAAGGTCACGTCGGCCTCGCAGAGCAACGGCAAGACGGCGTTCGACCCGACGTGGGAGAGCAACGGCAAGAACGCCAACACGACGATGATCGGCCTGGCCATCGGCGCCGGCGCCGCGGCCGTCGCGGGCGTCATCCTCGTCGCGACGTCCATGTCCGGTTCACAGGACGCGGCCAGCGAACCGGCGACGACGCCGGCTTCGAGCGCGATGGTCTCACCGTGGATCGGCGGCGGCGTCGTCGGCGCCGGGGCGGCGCTGCGGTTCTGACGATCGTGACTTCGCCGAGTCAGCTTCGGGCGCGCGTCCTCGGGATCGTCGCGACGGCGATCGCCGCCGCGGGCCTCGTGTCCTGTTACAAGCCGTCGATCACGAACGGTGGCGTCGCGTGCAACACGGAGTACGACGAGCAGTACCAGTGCCCGTCGGGGTACTCGTGTCACGCGGGCCGGTGCTGGCAGAACGGCACGTACGACGCCGGCGCGAGCGATGTTCCCATCGAGAGCAAGCCCGACGCGCCGATCGACGCGCCGGCCGACGGCCCCGTCGACAAGATGGACGCGCCGACGGAGGCGCCGCTCGTCTGCATCACGCCGCCGTCGAGCTGCACGGCGACGGCCCCCGCGGGCATGTGCGATCTCTTCTGCCAGACGGGCTGCCCGCGCTGCGACGAGAAGTGCTCGGTCGACACGAAAGGCGACCGCACGTGCAACGCGATGACGACGGGCGCGCTCGTGCGCCAGATCGGCGACAGCTGCACACCCGTTTCGCAAGGCACGACCGACCAGACCGACAACTGCGCGCCTGGCCTGGTATGCCTCTCCGGGACCTGCGGCAGCAACTGCTACAAATTCTGCCGCGAAAACACGGACTGCCCCAGCTCCGAGTGCTCGCGCACGCTGACCGGCACCACCATCAAGTACTGCGACGTCCCCGCGGTGACGTGTAACCCCGTGTCGGCGCTCGGCGCCACGGGGTGCCCGGCGGCGGGCCTCGGGTGCTACCTGTCGGCGACGGTCGCCGACGAAACGCGGTGCGATTGCTCGTTCAACTCGCTGCACGAGGGCGACGACTGCTCGGTCTCGCGCGACTGCCTGCCGGGCCTCATGTGCGCCGACATCAGCGGCACGAACCACCCGGTCTGCACGCGCGCTTGCAAGCTGGGCGTCACCCCGAACGGCTGCGCCAACAGCGGCAACTGCAACCCCATTGCGGGCAGCAAGACTTTCGGGTTCTGCAATTAGGAGCCGCGACATGAGCACGACGCAGGCGAGCCCCCGGTCGACGAGCCGCGCGGGTGTGCGCGTCGTGCTCGCCGCCGCGTTGGTCGCGGTGATGGGGTGCTACAAGCCGACGATCGAGGACGGTGGCCTCAAGTGCGCGACGTCGGGCAAGGCGTGCCCCGACGGATATTCGTGCGGCGTCGACCAGCGTTGCCGCATCAAGCCCGTGACCGTGGTCGACGCCGGCGACGGCAAGATCATGAGCGACGGGCCTTCGGACGCGGGCGGCGATCACATGGACGCGACGATGTGCACGCTGGGCGTCGTCACGCCGACGTGCGCGGATTCGCCGGCGTCGGGGCAGACGTGCAACCCTGCGTGTCAGTCGGGCTGCTCGTGTGGTCGGTGCAACGTCGTCGACAAGGCGACGGCGTGCGTGGCCGTCGGGACGAAGAAGCTCGGAGAGATCTGCGCGGCGGGGGCCAACGACGACTGCGGCGCGGGCCTCATCTGCCTCAAGGAGATCTGCGGCAACGGGCTCGCGCGCTGCTACAAGCACTGCACGGCGGCCTCGCAGTGTGGCGGCGGCTTCTGCCAGACGGCCATCAACGACGACAGCAACACGCCGACGAAGTTCGACGTCTGCGATCTCGCGCCTCAGACGTGCGACCCGGTCGCGAACATGGGCTGCCCGAGCGGATCTCTCAACTGCTATCTGACGGGCGGCAACGACACGCTCTGCGATTGCCCGAGGAACGCCGCGAGCCCCGCGAAGGCGGGCGACAAATGCGCGATCTACAACGATTGCGATGGCGGGCTCTTCTGCATCCAGGGCTCGAGCGGCGCCGCCGCGACCTGCCACTACACGTGCAGCCTCACGAACCCGAGCTGCCCGAACAACGCGCCCTGCCGCGCCGTGGGCACGAACACGAAGTACGGCTACTGCGACACCTGACAGTTGAGAAGGGGGGACCGCCCGGCGCCTTCTGCGTTGGCTTGCTCGGCCAGGGTGTCTGGCGCCTCTGCGTCCCCCCTTGCCCCCGCTGGCCGCCGCGGCAAAGCCGCGTCGTCCAGCCGACAACAAGAAGGGGGGACCGCCCGGCGCCTTCTGCGTTGGCTTGCTCGGCCCGGGGTGTCTGGCGCCTCTGCGTCCCCCCTTGCCCCCGCTGGCCGCCGCGGCAAAGCCGCGTCGTCCAGCCGACAACAAGAAGGGGGGACCGCCCGGCGCCTTCTGCGTTGGCTTGCTCGGTCTGGGGTGTCTGGCGCCTCTGCGTCCCCCCTTGCCCCCGCTGGCCGCCGCGGCAAAGCCGCGTCGTCCAGTGCGTTCGATCTAATTCCCGCAGTGCACGGTGAGGCTCCAGCCTTCGTGCAAATACGCTTTGCGAACGGTGCCGGGGGCGCCGCAGGCGCGCGGATCGTTGGCGGGCAGGGCGCAGATCTCGCGCGGGCCCGCGTGGGTGCGCACCGACGTCCGCTTGCGCGCGCCGACCTCGCCGATGGGCTGACCGTCGACGGAGACGCGCGTCGGCTGCGCGCACAGCGTGTTGTCGACGTCGATCCAGATCGCGGGCGCGGCCAGCGGAACGGCACCTGTCGGTGCCGCTTCGGGCGCGGCGGCCTTCGCGGGCGCCGCCGGTGCGTGCGTTGCTTCCGGCAACGGTACGTCGTCGGCGCCGAGCGACCACGCGCTCGCGTCGGTCGGGTTGGGCGCGTCGGTCTCGGGCGTGGGCCCGCCGTCGGCGACCGTGACCTGCGGATGCGGCTTGCCGGGCTTGCAGGTCGCATGGCGCATCTCGGCGCCCAGCTGATCGTAAAAAGCGACGCGCATCTCGCGGTAGTCGCCCAGCAGCGCCTGGAAGAGCTCGCGCACCTTTTTGATCTTCGCGCGGTAGTCGGGCGTGAGCGCGGCGGCGTCGCCCAGATCGTCGGCGCGGCGAATGTCGCGGAAGCGGGCCTGCAGCTGCTGCCCGAGCAACAGGTAACGCCCGCCGGCCGCGAGCGCGCGGTCGTAGGGTGCCGCCGTCGCCGCGGGGCACGCCTTGGGCGTCGGCCCCGCCGTCGCGAGCGCCGCGAGCGTCTCGTGCACGGCCATCGAGAACTCGTCGCGCGTGTGCTCCATCTCGCCCTGCAGCGCGAAGAAGCGATCGACCGCCGCGCGCAACGCCGCCGCGTCGCCGAACACGGGATCGACGCGCGGCCGCATCTCGGTTCGAAACGGCACGGTGCGCGACGCGCCGGCGTCGGGGGACGCCACGCCCGGACCCGTCGCCAACAGCGCGCACAAGAGTGCCTTCACCATGATGCGCCGTCGATTATCGGGCGCCGAGCGCGCTCCGCCAGATTTTGCACGAAGCGCGACCACGAAGCGCGACCAGCGCGACCCCGAAGCGGGGTGGTATCTTCCCCCGGTGTCGTCCGCTTCTTCCCCCGTGTTGCCGCGCTTCGCCTATCTGACGCCGCGCACGTTGCCGCCCGCCGACAAGCTCGCGGGGCGCGTCGCCGTGCTCGACGTCGCCTTCGCGAGCGCCGCCGGCGGCTCGTCGTTCGAGAAGACGACGCTGCCCTTCATCAAGGGTCTGGGCTCGCGGCTCGCGGCGTGGGTCGATCACCACGACCACGAGCGTCACGTCGACTACGCGAACGATCCGCGCTTCGTGCTCTCGACCAAGGCGCAGCACGGCGCCTGCCCCGAGATGGTGACGCCCGACGTCGTGCGCGCCGGCGGGCCCGTCGACACCGTCGCCGTGCACCTCGATCTCGACGGCATCTACTCGGGCGCGAAGTGGGTCCTGGGTGGCGTCGAGCCCTACGACGGCGCCGACGCCGACGCGCGCGCCGTCGACACGCGCCGCGGGACGCCCGGGCCCATCGCGACGCGCATCGACCGCGCGCTGCGGGCGCGGTTTCGCGACGAGACGCTCAAGCACCAGGTCGTGCAGTTCCTCGTGGCGCGCGGCAAGGCGCCCGTCCTGTGGGAGGAGATCGAGGCGGCCGCGCGCGAGATCGACCCCCTGCTCGACGAGAGCCGACGCCTCGCCGACCGCTTTCGCATCGCCGACGGCGTCGCCATCGTCGAGTCGCAAGGGAAGCCCTACGACAAGACCGAGCTCTTGCTGCTGGGCCAAGAGCGCGCGCCCGTGTCGATCGTGCACGACTCGGGCTCGCTCACGATCGCGGCCGACTTCGAGTCGGGCTTCGACTTCGTGCGGCTCTTCCACCTGGGCGGCGGCATGCCCACGCGCGTGACCGTCCCCGAGGCGCGCCTCAACGAGGTCATGACCAAGCTCGCCGCCGAGACGGCAAAGCGGGCCGACCAAGGTGCCTCGGGCACCGAGACATTGTAAGGTCTGCCCCAAAATGGCCCGCGAACGACGTCTGACTGCGCTCCCCGACCGTCGCCACGCCGTGCTGGCGGCGCGCGTGCTCTCGGCGGCGAGCGACCTCACGGCGGGCCTCGCCGCCGAGGGGCCGCTGCCCTCGCGTCGAGACATCACCGTGCTCGTCGAGGAGCTGCTCGAGGTGCTGTTCCCCGAGTCGCACCGCCGTGGTGCCGAGAGTGAAGGCGCGCTGCGCGACGCCGTCGCCGCCACGCTCGAGTCGCTCGAGGCGCACTTCGAGCACGCGATTTACTTGTGCCTGCACCGGACCTGCAAGCGCAGCGCGGAGCCGCACGCGAAGTGCGTCAAGCGCGCGCAGGCGCTCACGGCCGCGCTGTTCGACGCGCTCCCCGACATCCGCGGGCAGCTGGGCAAGGACGTCCTCGTCGCCTACGAGTCCGACCCGGCGGCGACGGGCATCGACGAGATCGTCGCCTGCTACCCGGGCCTGTACGCCATCGCCGTCTACCGCGTCGCCAACCGGCTGCTGCGCCTCGGCGGCGAGGTGCTGCCGCGCATGCTGACCGAGCAGGCGCACTCGCGCACGGGCATCGACATCCACCCGGGCGCGACCATCGGGCTCTCGTTCTTCATCGACCACGGCACGGGCATCGTCATCGGCGAGACGTCGATCATCGGCAACCGCGTTCGCATCTACCAGGGTGTCACGCTGGGCGCGCTGTCGATCCGCGACCGCGGCGCCGACAAGCCCGAGACCAATTCGGCGACGACGAAGCGGCACCCGACGATCGAGGACGACGCGACCGTCTACGCCAACGCGACGATCCTCGGCGGCAAGACCGTCATCGGGCAGGGCGCCGTCGTCGGCGGCAACGCCTGGATCACCTACTCCGTTCCGCCGCGCACGCGCGTGGGCGTCGGGACCTAGGCGGAGCCGGCGGCTCGAGTGGCCCTTTCGTCGCGCGCCCTCGAGACCCTTCGCAGCGTGTCGGCGGAGATCCTCGACGCGCAGCGCCCCATGCGCGTGCTGCGCGCCCTCGCCTGGGGAGACGACGTCGAGCGCGCGTTCTTCGCCTCGGGCGCCAAGGAGCTGCCGAAGCCGACGTACCAGATCCCGCCGGGCGTCGCCGAGTCGGGCGAGCGCTTCCGCGTGCTGCGCACGGCGCTCGCGGGGCCCGGCGCGATCGAGACCTTCCTGCGAGAGACGTGCGACGCGTTCTCGACGGCGTCGCGCATGCTGCTGGCCGTCGGCACGCCCGACTTCTACTACCACTCGGTCGAGCTCTACGGCCGGCCCGCGAGCCTCACGGCCGACCGCAAGACGACGAACCTCGATCTCGCGCAGCACTTCGCGCAGGTCGTCGACGGCGTCGTCGGCAACGCGCACGTCTCGGGGCCCGCCGACGAGCCGACGCTCACGGCCGAGGACGTCGTTCCCATTCTCGCGCGCCGCTTCGCGCGTTTCTTCCCGGGCGTCGCCATCGGCGTCGAGGTCGTCGACGGCCTCGCGGCGAAGGCGGTCGCGGGCGTCGACGGCGTGCGCCTCGCGCGCGGCGCGATGTTCTCGCAGCGAGATTTGCTGCAGCTCGAGTACCACGAGGGCCACGTGCACGTCGCGACGGCGCTCAACGGGCGCCTGCAACCCGTCGTCGCCTTCACGGGCACGCCGTCGCCGCGCACGACGGCGACGCAAGAGGGCCTCGCCGTGCTCACCGAGTTCCTCACGCAGTCGACGAGCCTCGAGCGTCTCAAGCGCCTTTCCGACCGAACGCTCGCCATCAAGATGGCCGAGGACGGCGCCGACTTCCTCGAGCTGTACCGCTTCTTTTTGAGCCGCGGCCACGACGAGGACGCCGCGTATGACTGCGCGCGCCGCGTGTGCCGCGGCGGCCTCGTCACGGGCGGCGCGCCGTTCACGAAGGACGTCTGCTACCTCGACGGCCTCCTGCGCGTGACGAACTTCCTGCGCGTCGCGCTCGTCAAGGGCCACCTGCAGCACGTGCCGCTGTTCTTCGCCGGCAAGATCGACGTGCAGGACGTGCCGCTCTTCGGGCGCTTGCTGCGCGAGGGCGCCGTCGTCGAGCCGCGCTATGTGCCGCTGTGGGCGCGCGACCTGTCGTATTTGACGGCGTTCATGAGCTACTCGGCGTTCCTAGGCGAATGCGATTTGTCCGCCGAACGACGCCGCTACGAAGACCTGCTGACGCGCGCCGAGCACGAAGATCTTTAAGACTGCTCGGCGGGCGCCTGCGCCGGCGCGACGGGCACCTCGGTGAACGGACGCACCTCGCCTTTGCGCGTGAGCAGCCACAGACCGACGCCCACCGTCGCGACGCAGGCCCACTGCGCGGGCGTGAGGCCGGCGTAGCGCTCGTCGGGGCGGACGACCGAGCCGCCGACGTCGCGCGCGCGCAGGAAGTCCAAGCCGAAGCGAACCGGCGCGTACATCGTCGCGAACAGGCCGATGATGCGGCCGGGGACGCGCGGCTTCTTCGCGAACTGGAAGAGAATCACGGTCATGACGATCGTGAACAGCAGCTCGTAGAAGCCGAGGTCGTGGCGCGGGCCGTCTGGGTACCTCACGGCGAGGAAGAACGTCGTGTGCAGGCCTGGGTGATCGTGCGCCGTCGTGCAGCCCGTGCGCCCGAAGATCCAGCCGACGGCGAGACCGAGCGCGACGGCGTCGGCGTAGATGAGCGCCGGGATCTTCTCTTTGCGCGTGTAGTAGATGAACGCGAGCAGAGCGCCCAGGAAGCCGCCGAACGACGACAGGCCCGCCCAGAAGTTCACGAGGATGAGCGGATTCTCTTTGATGCGCTCGGGGAAGTAGAAGATGACCGAGACGAGGTGCGCGACGATGAAGCCCGTGATGACGATGCGGGCGTTCATGAACTTGACGTCTTTGTCCTCGAGGCCGCGCTTGATGCCTTGCTTGACGACGATGCGGTCGCCGAGGATGACGCCCGTCGCGACGAGCAGCCCGAACATGTGAATGGGCAGCCCGAAGATGTCGAACAGGTGCCCGTCGAAGTACGGAATCATGAGGTCGCCCTGGCGCGGAGCTCTCGCACGATGTCTCTCTGGCCGTCGGCGTGGTAGCTCGAGCGCACCATGGGGCCGGACTCGACGTGGGGGAAGCCCATGGCGAGCGCCTCGGCCTTGAGCATCTCGAACTCGTCGGGCGGCACGAAGCGCGCGACGGGCAGGTGTTTGTGCGACGGGCGCAGGTACTGGCCGAGCGTGAGGATGTCGACGCCGATCTCGCGCGTCTCGCGCAGCACCTCGCGAACCTCGTCGAGCGTCTCGCCGAGGCCGAGCATGAGGCCCGTCTTCGTGATCGCGCCGCGCGCTTTGGCATGGCGAAGGATCGCGTACGAGCGCGCGTAGCTCGCCTGCACGCGCACCTCGCGCGAGAGCCGCGGCACCGTCTCGAGGTTGTGCGCGAAGACGTCGGGCTCGGCGGCGAGCACGACGTCGACGTTGCCCGTGTCGCCCTTGAAGTCGCCCACGAGCACCTCGATCACCATCTCCGGCGCGCGCCGCTTGCACGCGCGGATGGTCTCGGCCCAGTGCGCGGCGCCGAAGTCTTTCAGGTCGTCACGGTCGACGCAGGTGATGACCGTATGGCGCAAGCCGAGCTCGGCCAGCATCGTCGCGACGTGCTCGGGCTCGTTCGGGTCGGGCGGGGCGGGGCGGCCCGTCGGCACGTCACAGAACTGACAGGACCGCGTGCACGTGCCGCCCAGGATCATGATCGTGAGCGCCTGGCGGTTCCAGCACTCGCCGATGTTGGGGCACGACGCGCTCTCGCAGACGGTGTGGAGGCCGAGCTCGCCCACGCGCTTCTTCAGGTCGAAGAATGTGTCGCCCGAAGGCATCTTCATGCGGATCCAAGGCGGCTTCGGCTGGAAGCGCGGGCCCTCGGCGGGCGGGGCGGCGACGCCCGTCGACTCGAGGACGCGCAGCTTGCGCGAGCGGGTCTCGACGACGCGGTCCGACATGTGCGGCGTACTCTAGCGCACTCTGCGAGCGCTCCAACGTTCCGTCGAGGGCGGCGGATCGTGACTCAATTGTTTCCGGTCATCTGTCGATGGCGACGCTGATGCAAGGGACCGGTCTGGGGGCCTCGGGTCCTGCGGCGGCCACGGGTCCATCCGGCGTCGGCAGCGAGCCGGCGAGCCGCGGTCGCGTGCTCGTCGTCGACGACGACGTGACGACGGCGCGCGCCTACGGCCGCATCCTCACGAGCGCTGGCTTCACGGTGACGCTTGCCAACGACGGCGACGAGGCGGCGGTGGTCGCCCGCGCGACGCCGTTCGACGCGATCCTCTCCGACATCACGATGCCGGGCACGAACGGCCTCGCGCTGCTGCGCTCGGTGCGCCAGCACGACGTCGACGTCCCGGTGATCCTCATGACGGGCGGGCCCGCGATCGAGAGCGCCGTCGAGGCGATGGAGTACGGCGCGCTGCTCTACCTCATCAAGCCGATCGAGGCGCAGCAGCTCGAGGACGTCACGACGCGCGCGGTGCGCCTGCACCAGATGGCGCGCATCAAGCGCGAGGCGCTCGCGCTCTTCGAGATCGACAGCAAGGCGCTCGGCGATCGCGCGGGGCTCGAGACGCGCTTCGAGAACGCGCTCGCGACGCTGTGGGTGGCCTACCAGCCGATCGTGTCGTGGTCGGCGCAGCACGTGTTCGCCTACGAGGCGCTCGTGCGCAACAAGGAGCCCACGTTGCGCTCGCCGCCCGATCTGTTCGAGGCCGCCGATCGGCTGGGGCGCCTGCAAGAGCTCGGGCGAACGATTCGCGACCGCGTCGCCGTCGCCGCCGCCGAGCTGCCCGAGGGCGGCCTGCTGTTCGTGAACGTCCACGCGATGGAGCTCGACGACGACCTGCTGTTCTCGGCGAGCGCGCCGCTGTCGCGCCACGCCCGGCGCGTCGTCCTCGAGATCACCGAGCGCGCGCCCATCGAGCGCATCCGCGACGTCACGAGCCGCGTCGCGCAGCTGCGCAACCTCGGCTACCGCATCGCCGTCGACGATCTCGGCGCGGGCTACGCCGGCCTCGCGAGCTTCGCGCACCTCGAGCCCGAGGTGGTCAAGGTCGACATGTCGCTCATCCGCGGGCTCGATCGCTCGCCCATGAAGCAGAAGCTGCTCTCCTCGATCGTGTCGCTGTGCCGCGAGCTCAACATCCAGATGATCGCCGAGGGCATCGAGACCGACGCCGAGCGCGACACGCTCGTGCGCCTCGGCGGCGATCTCTGCCAGGGCTACCTGTTCGCCCGCCCGCAGCTGCCGTGGGCACAAACGCCCTTCGACACGCCCGAAGAGTAGGGCGCGGGAAGGGCGAAGCCCCTTCCGCGCGCTACTTGCGCTTCGGGCGGTAGATGTCCGTCGCGTGGCCGAGGTAGACGTCGACGGCGCCGAGCATCGTCTCGTTGAGCGTCGGGTGCGGGTGCACGGTGAGGCTCACGTCCTCGGCGGTCGCGCCCATCTCGATCGCCAGCGCGTACTCGCTGATCATGCTGCCCGCCTCCCAGCCGCAGACGCCGGCGCCGACGATGCGCTGGGTCTTCTTGTCGACGATGACCTTGCTGACGCCGTTCGTCTGGCTGATGGCGTGCGCCTTGCCGTTGGCGGCCCACGGGTAGCGCGCGACCTCGACGTCGAGGCCGCGCTCCTTGGCCTCTTGCTCGGTGACGCCGACCCACGCCAGCTCGGGATCGGTGAACACGACGGCCGGCATGGCGACGACGTCGTAGACGCTGCGCTGGTCGGCGATGACCTCGACGGCGACCTTGGCCTCGGCGTGCGCCTTGTGCGCCAGCATCGGCTCGCCGGCGATGTCGCCGATGACGAAGACGTTGGGCTCGGCCGTGCGGCACTGGGCGTCGTGCTCGATGAAGCCCTTGGCGTCGACCTTGATCTTCGTCTTCTCGAGGCAGAGCCCGCCCGCGAAGGGACGACGGCCGACGGAGACGAGCACGCGATCGAACGTCTGCACGGGCTCGACGCCTTCGCCGACGAGCGTCACCTCGATGCCGTCCTTTTTCGGGACGAGCTTGTCGACCTTCGTGTTGACGTGGATCGCCTTGAACTGCTTGCCGAGGCGCTCGTGCAGCGGCTTGACGAGATCGCGGTCGGCGGCCATGAGCAGGCCGGGCGCGAACTCGACGACGGTGATCTCCGAGCCGAGGGCGGCGTAGACGCACGCCATCTCGAGGCCGATGTAGCCGCCGCCCACGACGAGCAGCCGCTTGGGCACGTCGACCAGCTCGAGCGCGCCCGTGCTGTCCATGATGCGCGGATCGTTGAGCGCCTTCCACGGGCCGGGCATCGCGGGGATCGAGCCCGTCGCGATGATGCAGTAATCGAACGCGAGCTCGGCCTGCTCGGGCTTGGGGCCGCTGACCTTGCCGTCTTCTTCCTCGCCGGGCGAGAGCGTCAGCGTGTGCGCGTCCTTGAACGACGCCTTCGCCTGGATCGTCTTCACCTTGCGCGCGGCCGCGACCTGGCCGAGGCCACCCACGAGCTTCGAGACGAAGCTCTCCTTGTAGGCGCGGACGCCGGCGATGTCGATCTTGGGCTCGCCGAAGGTCACGCCCCACGCGGGCGCGTGCTTGGCCTCGTTGACGAGCTTGGCGACGTGCAGGAGGCCCTTGCTGGGGATGCAGCCGCGCAGCGTGCACACGCCGCCCAGCTGCTTCTCCTTGTTGACCATCGTGACCTTGAAGCCGAGGTCGGCGGCGTAGAACGCGGCCGCGTAACCGCCGGGGCCGGCGCCGATGACGACGACGTGCTTCGTCGCCGCCTGTTCCGGCGTGAGGCCGTGATGACGTTCGCCCGTCACGTGCGGTCGGAGCCCGCGTGGGAGATCGGCGAGCGCGGGGGCCGCGGCGGGCGCAGGAGCCGGCGCGGGCGCGGCGGCCTTCGGAGCGACGGCGGGTGCCGCGCTCTTCGTCTCGGCCTTGGCCTCGGCTTTTGCGGGCGCAGGGGAGGGCGCAGCCGCCGCCGCAGCACCAGCCTCGTACGAGAGCAGCACGGCGCCGGGCGTGACCTTGTCGCCGACCTTGACGTTGACGGCGGTGATCTTGCCGTCGAAGCTCGCCGTCACCTCGGCGACAGCCTTGTCCGTCTCGACCTCGGCCACGGTCTGGCCTTTGGCGACGACGTCGCCCGCCTTCACCGAGACGCCGACGATCTCGCCCTTGGAGACACCTTCTCCCAGGTTCGGGAGCTTGAACTCTGCCATTTTCGAACGCGCTCCTTGGATCGGGCTAGGTCAACAAATCGAATGGATCGCTCAGCAGCTCGCCGAGCCGCTTGATGAAGCGCGCGCCGTCGGCGCCGTCGATCACGCGGTGGTCGTAGCTGAGCGACAGGCCCATCACGAGGCGCGGCTCGACGCGGCCGTCGACGAGCTGCAGCTCTTGCCGGCTCTTCGAGATGCCGAGGATCGCGACCTCGGGCCAGTTGACGATCGGCGTGAAGACCGTGCCGGCGATCCCGCCGAGGTTGCTGATCGAGAAGACGCTGCCCTGCATCTCCTCGAGCTGGATCTTGCGGCTGCGCACCTTCTCGGCGAGCGCCTCGACCTCGACGGCGAGCTCGGACAACGACTTCTTGTCGGTGTCGCGCACGACGGGGACCATAAGGCCGTTCGGGCTGTCGACGGCGATGCCGATGTGCCGGTAGCTCTTGCGGATGACCTCGCCCCCTTCGCCGGCCGTCGCGTCGAGGCTCGACGCGAACTGCGGGAACTCGCCGAGCGCCTTCGTCACGGCCTTGATCGCGAGGATCGTCATCGTGATCTTGCCGGGCTGACCGCTCGCCTTGCGCTTGTCGGCGAGCTTCTTGCGCGACTCCTCGGTCGCCGTGATGTCGACGAGATCGAACTGCGTGACGTGCGGGACGAGGCCCCAGCTGCGAGACATGCCCTCGGCCGTCGCCTTGCGCACGCCCTTGAGCGGCACGCGCTCGACGGCGCCCCAGCGCGCGAAGTCGGGCATCTTCGGCTGCGCGAGGCCCGCGCCACCACCGGCGCTCGCGCCGCCACCCGCGAGGACGCGCTTGACGTACTCCTTGACGTCGGTCTCGAGGACGCGGCCGCCGCCGCCCGTGCCGGGGACGGCCGTGAGATCGACGCCCAGCTCGCGCGCGAACTTGCGCACGCCCGGGCTCGCGGCGACGAGGCTGCCCGTCGCCGCGGGCGCGGCGCTCGTCTTTTCAGCCGTGGGTGCGGGCGCTGGCGGAGGCGCAGCAGGTGCCGCCTTCGCCGCGGGCGCGGGCGCCGCTGCCGCCGCGGGCTTCACTTCGCCATTCGACTTCGTGGCCGCGGGCGCCGGCGCGGGCGCCGCTGCCGCGCCTCCCGCCTCGTACGTCACCATGACGTGACCGGGCTTCACCTTGTCGCCGACCTTGACGTTGATCGAGACGACCGTGCCGTTCTCGGGCGCGGCGACGTCGGCGACGGCCTTGTCGGTCTCGACCTCGAACATCGGCTCGCCCTTCGTGATCGCGGCGCCGACCTTCGCGATGACCCCGACCACCTCGCCCTGAGCCACGCCTTC
Organism: Polyangia bacterium; assembly: GCA_035549075.1. Taxonomy (GTDB): domain Bacteria; phylum Myxococcota_A; class Polyangia; order Fen-1088; family Fen-1088; genus DASZFV01. The sequence goes on from DASZRT010000046.1 coordinate 15,321, forward strand.
GCCCAAGTTGGGCAGCTTGAATTCCTTCGCCATCTGTCGTCGATTCTCCAGGGACGTTCGGGTGGGGGTCAGTCGGCCAGCGGGTTCTTGCGGGCGGCGTCGAGGCCGAGGTCCTTGATCGCCTTGGGCAGGAGGCTCGCGTCGAACTGATTGCGGCGCGAGAGCGCGATGAGCGACTCGAGCACGATGTTCTCGGCGTCGACCTCGAAGAAGCGGCGCAGCTCTTCGCGGCCCTCGCTGCGGCCGAAGCCGTCGGTGCCGAGCGCCGTGAAGTCGGAGATCCACGGCTTGACCTGCTCGCTCACGAGGCGCACGTAGTCGGATGAGGCAATGACGGGCTCCTTGAGCTCGGCGGCGATCGTGTGCAGGTAGCTCTTCTGCGCGGGCTTGCCGGGGTTGAGTCGGTTCGCGCGCTCGGCCTCGAGCGCCTCCCAGCGCAGCCGCTTGTAGCTGGTCGCGCTCCAGACGTCGGAGCTGACGTTGTACTTCTCGGCGAGGATCTTCGACGCGCGCAGCGCCTCGTTGAAGATCGAGCCCGAGCCGAAGAGGTGCACCTTGCTCTTGCTGCCGGGCGCCTCGACGCTCGTGAACTTGTAGAGGCCGCGGCGAACGCCTTCCTCGGCGCCGGCCGGCAGCGGCAGCTGCTCGTAGTTCTCGTTGCCGACGGTCAGGTAATAGAAGATCTGCTCGTCGTCCTGGTACATGCGCTTGATGCCGTCCTGGATGATGACGGCCATCTCCGCCTGAATCGCCGGGTCGTACGCCTGCAGGTTCGGCACGGCGCTCGCGGCGAGGTGGCTGTGGCCGTCCTCGTGCTGCAGGCCTTCACCGTTGAGCGTCGTGCGGCCCGCGGTGCCGCCGACGAGGAAGCCCTTGGCGCGGCTGTCGGCGGCGAGCCAGATCTGGTCGCCGACGCGCTGGAAGCCGAACATCGAGTAGTAGATGTAGAAGGGGATGATGTTGACGCCGTAGGTGCTGTAGGCCGTGCCGGCGGCGACGAAGCTGGCCATCGAGCCCGCCTCGTTGATGCCCTCTTCGAGGATCTGGCCGTTGATGGCCTCGCGGTAGTACGAGACGTTGTCGGCGTCGACGGGATCGTAGAGCTGACCCTGGCTCGCGTAGATGCCGATCTGCGCGAACAGCGGATCGAGGCCGAACGTGCGCGCCTCGTCGGGGATGATCGGCACGACCAGCTTGCTGACCTCTTTGTTCTTGAGGAGCTTGGCGAGGATGAGGTTGAAGCTCATCGTCGTCGAGATCGCGCGGCCCTTCGAGCCCGCGAGGAACTCCTTGAAGTCATCCATCGACGGCGCCGTGAGCGGCTTGGCCATGCCGAGCCGCTGCGGCACCGAGCCGCCGAGCGCCTCGCGCCGCGCCTTGAGGTACTTCATCTCGGGGCTGTCTTCGGCGGGGCGGAAGAAGGGCGCCTCGTTCACCTGCGCGTCGGAGATCGGGATGCTGAAGCGCGTCCGGAACTCCTTGAGCTGGTCCTCGTTGAGCTTCTTGTTGTTGTGCGTGATGTTGCGGCCTTCGCCGGCTTCACCGAGGCCGTAGCCCTTGATGGTCTTCGCGAGGATGACCGTGGGCAGGCCCTGCGTCTTCACGGCGGCGTCGTACGCGGCGTAGACCTTCTCGGGGTCGTGGCCGCCGCGCTTGATCTTCTGGATCTCGTCGTCGCTGAAGTGCTCGACCAGCTTGAGCAGCTTCGGGCTGTTGAAGAAGTGGTCGCGCACGTAGGCGCCGTCGGCCACCGAGTACTTCTGGTACTGGCCGTCGACGACCTCGTTCATGCGGCGCACGAGCTCGCCGTCGTCGGCCGCGAGCACGGCGTCCCACTGGCTGCCCCAGATGACCTTGATCGTGTTCCAGCCGCTGCCGCGGAAGATGCGCTCCAGCTCCTGGATGATCTTGCCGTTGCCGCGAACCGGACCGTCGAGGCGCTGCAGGTTGCAGTTGACGACCCAGATGAGGTTGTCGAGCTTCTCACGCACGGCGAGGTTGATCGCGCCCAGCGTCTCGGGCTCGTCGGTCTCGCCGTCGCCGACGAAGCACCAGACCTTGGCGTCGGACTTGGGGATGAGGCCGCGGTTCTCGAGGTACCGCATGAATCTGGCCTGGTAAATAGACCCGATCGGGCCGAGGCCCATGCTCACCGTCGGGAACTGCCAGAAGTCCGGCATGAGCCACGGGTGCGGGTAGCTGCTGAGGCCCGGCTTGTCCTTCAGCTCGCGCCGGAAGTTCATGAGGTGCGTCTCGTTGATGCGGCCCTCGAGGAAGGCGCGGGCGTACATGCCGGGCGCGGCGTGGCCTTGATAGAAGACGAGATCGCCGGGGAAGCTCTCGGCGCGGTTCGGCGCGCGGAAGAAGTGGTTGAAGCCGATCTCATAGAGCGTGGCCGAGCTCGCGAACGTGCTGATGTGACCGCCGGGCGCGGCCTTGTCGCGGTTGGCGCGCGCGACCATCGCCATGGCGTTCCAGCGGACGGCGTTCTTGATGCGCCGCTCCATCTCGCGATCGCCGGGGAACTTGGGCTCGGCCGACACCGGGATCGTGTTGATGTAGGGCGTGTTGGCCGTGAAGGGCATGTGCACGCCCTCCGTGAAGGCCTTCTCCTGCAGGTACGCGAGGATCAGCCCCGTCGTCTCGGCCCCGTAGCGGTTCTTGAGATCGGCCAGCGAATCGACCCATTCCTGGATCTCTTCGTGGTCAACGGCCGGGTCGTCGGTGAGCTTTCGCAGGATGTCTCCCATGATCGTTCCACTTTCCTATCATTCTTGACCACGCGCCGGGATGGCGAAATGGCGGACGACACGATACCCGGCGCGGGTCTCCGCCGCGAGTGATAACGTGGAGTTCGTGAACGTCGAGCTCGTCAAAGAATACCGGTTCGAGGCGGCGCACAGCCTGCCGCGCGTGCCCGCGGGCCACAAGTGCTCGCGCATCCACGGCCACAGCTACAAGGTCGAGCTCGAGGTGCGGGGGCCGGTCGACGAGGCGACGGGCTGGCTCATCGACTTTCAGGTCATGGACGACGCCTGGGCGGTGCTGCACGAGCGCTTCGACCACCGGACGCTCAACGACGTCCCCGGCCTGGAGAATTCGACGTGCGAGAACATCGCCGTCTACTGCTGGCGAGCGCTGAAAAAGACGGTGCCGCAGCTCTCGGCCGTGACGATCTGGGAGACTTACGACAGCAAGTGCACGTACCGAGGCGCATGACAAAGGGGGGGCCATGAGCGGACTCGATGGTAGGGCTCCGCGGCTTTGCCGCGGTGACCTACGGGGGCGAGGGGGGACGCAGAGGCGCCAGAGAGCGCGCACCGCGAGCAGCTGCGCAGAAGGCGCCGGGCGGTCCCCCCTATGAGAAGGACCGGGGCGTTTCAGGTCATCAAGCCGCGCAACCTGCGCATCATCACCCTCAACCTATGGGGCGAAAACGGCCCCTGGGAGCAGCGCCTCGGCCTCGTCGCGAGCGAGCTCGGCGGCGTGCTACCCGACGTCGTCGCCCTGCAAGAGGTCCGCGAGGTCCCGGGTCGCGTCGTCAACCAAGCCGAGATCCTCGCGCGCCAGCACGGTTGGAACTTCGTGTTCGCGCCCGCGACGGCCTGGGGCGGCGGCCACGAGGGGCTCGCGATCCTGTCGCGCTTCCCGATCGGCGCTCACGACGCGCGCGGCTTGCCGCACAGCCAGGACAGCGAGGGGCGCGTCGTCCTCTCGGCGCGCGTCGACACCGACATGGGCGAGGTCTGGGTGCACACGACGCACCTTTCGTACCGCGAGAACGAGGGCCGCAAGCGCGAAGACCAGGTGCTGGTCGTCGACGAGGTCATCAGCGCGCGCAAGACCGACAACCCGCAGATCCTCCTCGGCGACTTCAACGCCGTTCCCCACAGCGACGAGATCCGTTGGCTGGGCGGACTGGCGACGCTGGGCGGCCGGCGCACCTATTACCAGGACGCCTGGGACGTCATTCACCCCGGCGAGCCCGGCGTCACGTGGGCGAAGGCCAACCACTACCGCGAGCGCATGTACTGGCTGCGCGCCGACCGCCGCCTCGACTACATCTTCGTGACGCCGACGCGGCGCGATCGACGCGGCACGATTCACGAGGCGCGCCTCATCTTCGATCAGCCCATGGTGCTCGGCAGCGGCGAGCGTCTCTTCGCCTCGGACCACTACGGCGTGTTGGCCGAGGTCCAGGTTCAGCCCGAAGAGGTCCCAGCGTCGGCGACCGCGGCCCGCGCGGCGGGCCCGTACCACGGTTCGTAGGACGCGCGCCCGTGTTTCGCCTCGCTCACGTGACCGACCCGCATTTCCGCGGATTCTCGGGGGTCGGCGTCGGCGGCCTCGTCGGAAAACGGGCCGTCGGCACGCTGAACCTCGTCGTCAACCGCACGCGCAAGCACAAGATGGCCTTGCTCGAGGCGCTGGGCGCCGACCTGCGCGCGCAGACCGTCGACCACGTCGCCCTCACCGGCGATTTATCCAACATTGCGATCGACGGCGAGTGGCGCGCGGCGCTCCGCTGGGTCGAGGCGACGGGCGCGGGCCCCGAGGCCGTCACGATCATCCCGGGCAACCACGACGCCTACGTCGCTGACGTCTTCACGTCGCGCGCCTTCGAGCGGACGTTCGCGCCGTACCAGACGGGCGACGTCGCCGTCGAAGGCGTCCGCACCGTCGACGCGGCGGCGTCGGCGTGGGACGTCTATCCCTTCGTGCGCGTCCGTGGTGACGTCGCGCTCGTGAGCGTGTCGAGCTGCGTGCCCACGGGCGACCTCGGCGCCTGGGGCGAGATCGGCGCCGCGCAGCTCGCGCGCGTCGAGGCGGTGCTGACGTCGCCCGCGCTCGCCGGCAAGACGCGCGTCGTCCTCATTCACCACCCGCCGGTCCTCATCAAAGACGGCGAGCATCGCAACCTCAAGGACCGCGCCGCGCTCGCCGCCATGCTCGCGCGCACGGGCGCCGAGCTCGTGCTCCACGGCCACGACCACGCCGACGAGCGCGCGACCCTCGCAGGCCCGAACGGCGCGAAGATCCCCGTCGTCGGCGCCGGTTCGGCCTCGTACGCGGGCGGCCCCGAGCGCCGCTCCCGCTACAACGTCTACGAGATCGAAGGCCGCGCCATCACCTGCGTCGTCCGCGCCCACGACGAAGCCACCGACCAGTTCAAAGAGTTCTCGCGCGAAGCGCTCGCCTGAGGCTAAGGCCAATGCCGTTCACTTAGCGGCTCGCTTTGGAGGGCGCTTGCGTGGGTAGGCGCTCATCTTGAGCTTCACGGCGCGTGGGTAGGATCGTTCTGGTCTGCGCGGTGGCAACACGAGGCGTTTCAGGTGGGTGCGCAG
>DASZRT010000047.1:0-15293 GCA_035549075.1 Polyangia bacterium
GCCGCCCGTCGAACCGGTGGTGCCGCCCGTCGCGGTGCTGCCGCCCGCGCCCGTGGTGCCGCCCGCGCCGCCCGTGCCGGTCGCACCGCCCGCGCCGCCGCTGCCGCCCGCGCCGCCGCCACTTCCACCGGCGCCGCCACCTTTGATCGCCGCGACGATGAGGTCCGCCATCTTCTGCTGGCCGGCGGCGTTCACTTGGCCGTCTCCGTGCGGGCTGAGGAACGACTTCGCGAGCGTCGGCGTCGCGCTGATCGCCGTGTACGCGTCGATCAGCGGCAGCGAGTACTTCTTGGCGACCGCCTGCGCGGCCGGCAGCATGATGTCCTTCTCGAGATCGCCCGTCGTCGCGAGCGACCCGAGCAGCGGACCCACGAGACCGGTCCACGGGATGTCGATCGGCGTCATGAGGTAGATGTTCGAGGCCTTGACCCCTTTCATCATGTAGCGCTGAACCATGCCGTCGTAGGCCGACTCGAACACCGACTCCATGTAGAGCGCGTTCTGGTTCGACATCGACTTGATGAGGATGCGCTGGTCGTGTCCGCCGAACGGGCCGATGATCACGATGTCGGGCGCGGGGTTGATCGTGCCGTTCCACTTTCCGCCCGCGCAGTACGAGTCGCCGCCCGCGAGCGTGTTCGTCGCCGTGTCGGTGAGCGAGCAGCCGAGGATGGCGCCGCCGTCGCCGTTGTTCGTCACGGTGTAGCCGTTGCCGAGCGCCGTCGCGATGATCTCGGGGTAGTGCAGCCACGTGTTGCCGGGGCTGCAGGGCTCCTTCGCGCAGCCGTTCTCACCGCTCTGCGTGTTCTGCTCGCCGGGCGTGACGACCCGGAGCGCCGCCGCGTGGGCCTGGGCCGCGAGGGCCGCCACACCGAGGAAGGAAAGCGCCGCGAGGACCGGGCGCGCGCGGAAACGAGGCGTCGTCATGAGGGCTCCTTAGAGGTTGCGCGGGACGCTGGCACGAGCCCCGGGCGAAATCCATGAGCACGATCACGGTTTCGAGCCGAGGTCGGGAGCTTCGTGCGCGCGGGAACCGATTTGCCCGGGCGTTCGTTGTCCGGTATGTGGGGACGCGTGCGCGAAGGACGCGGCCGCCTGTGACGAGCCCGGCCGACGCCGACGCGTTCGTCCGCCAGGTGTGGGCGCACGTCGGCGCGCTCTACGACCACGCGCGTCGCCTCGCGGGCGGCGACGCCGAGGCCGAGGATCTCGTTCAGGAGACGTGCATGCGCGCGTTGCTCGGGCGGCGCACGTTCGTCGAGGGCAACCTCAAGGCGTGGCTGTTCCGCATCCTGCGCAACACGTGGATCGACGCGCACCGCAAGCGACGGCCCGAGCAGCCGTTCAACGAGCTCGACGTCGTCGACGGCGCGGAGGACGCGTTGCGGAGCGACGACGGCGAGCTCGCGCGCTTGCGCGGGTTGGTCGCGGCCGACGTCGAGGCGGCGCTCGCGGCGCTGTCGGACGACGCGCGCGCGATCGTGCTGCTGGATCTCGAAGGGTTTTCCGAGCGGGAGATCGCCGACATCCTCGGCTGCCCCGCCGGCACGGTGAAGTCGAGGCTATCGCGCGCGCGTGTGCGGTTGCGCCAGCGCCTCGCGGAGTACGCCAAATGAGCGATCGGAAGGACAAAGACATCGACGAGGCGTTGACGGCGGCGCTCACCCGCGGCGTGCGGCGCCACGAGCCGACGCCGGCCTTCGCGGCGCAGCTGCGGGCGAAGCTCGACGCCGTCGCCGCTGGCGAGACGCCGGTGGCGCGTCAAGTCGCGCCGCCCTCGCCGCGTCGCCGCGCGTGGGCCGCGCCGTTCGTGAGCGCGTGCGCCGCCGCGGCGCTCGTCGTCGTGGCGCTGCGCTTCGGGCCGGGGAGGGCGCCCGCGCCCGGCGGGTGGGAGCTCGCCGACGAGGTCGTGAGCGATCACCTGCGCGTCGTCGCGAGCAGCCGCCCCATCGAGATCGAGAGCGGCGGCATCCATCAGGTGAAGCCGTGGTTCACGGGCCGCCTCGACTTCGCGCCGCGCGTCGCCTTCGCGGGCGACGACGACTTCGTGCTCGTGGGCGGCAGCGTCGGCTACGTGCGCGATCGCAAGGCCGCCGTGTTCCAGTTCAAACGGCGGCTCCACGCCGTCACGCTGCTCGTCTTCCCCGCCGACGGCCTCGCGTGGCCAGCGGCGAACCTCCAGCGGGGCCGCCTCGCCCTCGCGGTGCAGGCCGTGCGCGGCTACACGTCGATCCTGTGGCGCGACGGCGAGCTCGGCTACGCCCTCGTCTCCGACGTCGCCCGCCCCGAGCTCGAAACGCTCGCGACGAAGATCAACGACTGACGGAACCGAACGCCGTCTCGCCTCGTTGGTACGGGCAGGAGGCCGTCATGTCGCGAGATCCGAACCGTAGAGAGCTCCTGAAGCTCATGGGCATCGGAGGCGTCGTCTTCGCCTCGTCGCTCGCGGGCGCCGCGCCCAAAAAGAAGAAGAGCAGCGTCGACCAGGACTTCTTCTTCCTGCAGCTGTCCGACACGCACTGGGGCTACGAGGGCGTCTCGAACCCCGAGGCGGCCGTGACGCTTCCGACGGCGCTCGCGACGATCGACGCCGCCGCGGCCGTGCCCGACTTCGTCGTGTTCACGGGCGACCTCACCCACACGACCGACGACGGCGCCGTCCGCCGCAAGCGCCTCGCCGAGTTCAAGAAGATGACCGACGCCATGAAGGTGAAGACGCTCAAGCTCTTGCCCGGCGAGCACGACGCCGCCAAGGACAAGGGCCTCGCCTATCAAGAGACGTTCGGCGCGACCCACTACACGTTCGATCACAAGGGCGTGCACTTCATCGCGCTCGACAACGTGTCCGATCCGGCGGGCGCCGTCGGCGACGCGCAGATCGATTGGCTCGCCGCCGATCTCGAGAAAGTCGGCAAGGAAGCACCGGTCGTCGTGCTCACGCACCGGCCGCTCTTCGATCTGTACCCGCAGTGGGAGTGGGCGACGAAGGACGGCGCGAAGGTCGTCGACGTGCTCCACGGCCACCAGAACGTCACCGTCTTCTACGGCCACATCCACCAAGAGCACCACCACATGACCGATCACATCGCGCACCACGCGGCGCGCTCGCTCGTGTTCGCGCTGCCGCCCCCGGGCTCGGTGCCGAAGAAGGTGCCGGTCACGTTCGATCCGGCGGCGCCGTTCAAAGGCCTCGGCTACCGTCGCGTCGACGTCGCGCCGCCCGCCGCGTCGAAGCAGCCTGCGCAGCTCGAGATTGAGGAGCTGCCCGTGAAGGCGTGAGCGTCGAAGGACAACTTGAATCGCAAGCCACCCTCGGCGCCCACGGCGACGCGCGCCGCGCCTCCACAGCTTTCCGCGGCCACGCCCGCGAGCACGAGCCCCGTGTTGCTCGCGAACACGGGCTCGGGCCCGAGCATGAGTCGCGCGAGGTCCGTCTCCTCGGGAATGGGCGGCGCCGCGGCGGCGGGCGCGTCGACGACCACGGAGGCGCGTGCCGCCTCCGACGAACCTTCGAGGGCGACGCGCACGACGCCTCCAGGCGCCGTGGCCGCGAGCGCGTAGCGGACGACGGCGCGGATCGCGAGCCGGAGCGCGGCCCCGTCGGCGGCGACGAGCATAGGGCCCGTCGCGGCGGCGCGTTCGAGCGTGCGGCCCGACGCGGGCACGACGTCGGCGAGCGCCTCGGTGAGCGCGAGATCGAGGCGCTGCGGCTCGCGCGCGGCCTCGGCGTCGGCGACGGCGCGCAGGTCGCGCCCGAGCGCCTGCAGCTCTTTGATCCCGTCGCGCGCGAGGGCGGCGTAATGAGCGAGCGAATCGGGCGTCGCGTTCGGCGAGCCGGCGAGCGACAGCAGATTGAGCAGGCCCTGGGCGAAGTTGTTGATGTCGTGCGCCGCGGCCCCAGCGACCAACCTCGTCCACATCCCGACTACGGTAGCGAGAGGAGCGGCGCGCGCGCAAGGCCCGCGGGTCAGCTCAACGGCGATATCTGGAGCGGTTCTAAGTCGTCATTGCGGCGTGGCCGCGATCGCCGAGACGTCGCAGTTGGCGGTCGTCCAGTAGACGCGGGCGTCGTCGAGCACGAACGAGCTCGGCCACGGCTGCGCGCGCGCGAGCACGCGCCCGGGCGGCGGGTTGCCGGTCTCGACGCTCACCGACGAGCCCATCTCGACGGTCGTGTCCTCGCCGTAGAACGCGTTCGTCTTCCCGACGGCGAAGCCCGTGACGCCGAAGCCGCTCACGGTGTCGGAGAAGATCGCGTGGCCGTCGATCGAAGGGTCGTGTTGCGACAGATCGGCGCGCCACACGTTGTTCTCCTTCGCCCACGTCACGAAGCCGTTCGAGATCGTGATCGTGTCGAGGAGCGCGATCGGGAACGACCCGAAGACGAAGGAGGGGCAGGTGTACGACGACGCGCGGCCGCCGGCGCCCGTGGCGGGCGGTCCGGTCATCGGCGTGCACGGCGTCGTCAGGTCGAACATCTCGATGCCCGTGCCGTCGCTCGAAGGGAAGAACAGGCGATCGCCGTCGGTGGCGAGCGCCGTCGCGAAGCCGGTCTCGGGCCCGGCGGTGAAGCCGACGAGCTCGACGCCGTGGGGAGGCGCCGTCACGGTGGCCGGGATGCGGTAGATGCGCGAGCCCGCGGCGAAGAAGAGCGTCGCACCGTCGGGCGAGAGCGTCATGGCCGAGAGGGGCGGCCTTTCGTTCGGGTCCTCGAGCGGCGCCGCTCCGTTGACGCCCACCGACGACACCGGCGAGGGCCCGGGGACGTACGCGTACGGCAACACGAGGACGGGCGCGCTCCCGGCGCGCACCGACCAGATGGCTGTCCCGACGCCGCCGTGGGCCATCCCCGTGGCGTCGACGCTCGGTCGATCGGCGGCGCCGATCCAGTAGACGGTGCCGTCGCGCACGAGGATGTTCGTGCCGACGGGGCCGCCGTTGGGAAACAGCGGCTGCGCGCTCGACGTGTGGATCGTCGCGGGGATGACGTCCGACGCGAGGACCGTCGGCGCGCCGCCCGACGTCGGCACGCGGTTGATCGTCCCGTGGCCGAGGTCGGAGTAGTAGATGGCGCCGTCTTCGTAGGCGAGGCGCATCGACGCGCAGCCGGGCGTGGGCGCGACGACGACCGTCGGCTCGACGCCGCACGCGCCGTCGTTGCACGCGGCGCGCGCGGCGCAGGCGCGGTCGCACCGGCCGCAGTGGTCCGCGTCTCTGCGCAGGTCGACGCACGCGTCGCCGCACACGGTGCCGCACAGCTCGGGGTGAGACGCGCACAACGTCGACGTCGCGACGGGCGAGACGCCGAGCATGCAGCCCGTCGCGGCGGCGCTGGGCGCGCCCGCGTCGTCGTTCGAGGTCGCGCCCACGAGCGGTCGGCCGCACGCGGCGGCGACCAGCGCGACAAAGCCCAGCGCGAAGGCGAGTGCCCGTGTCCTCATCGCGCGCACTCTACGCTGGAACACGCGAATCAGTCTTCGTCGGGACCGGCCGGCGCGTGCATCGGCGGCGCCGTGGGCGCATCGACGATCGCGAAGGCGCCCGGCACGCAGCGGTTGGCCGCCGCCCGGATGTCGGCCGTCGGGCGCCCGAGATCGATCCCGCACGGCGTTCCGTGGAGCTGGTCGAGCGCCTGCGCCGCCCAGTGGCGCACGAGCGGGATCGGGTTGACCAGCTGGCGCGCCACCGCGGCCTCGTCGGCCTTCACGTGGTGCTCGCCGAGCACGGCGACGGCCGTGCCTTGTTCATGCGGCTTGCCGCGCGCGAGCGTCGCCTCGAGCGGCCGCGCGCCGAGATCGCCGTAGAGCGCGCGGAGCGCCTCGCGGTCGTAGCGCTTGCTCCACCACGTCTCCATTTGATCGACGAGCGCGCCCACCGATTTGTCGACGTGGCAGAGCGCGCACTCGAGCGGGCGGTCGCGCTCGACGCGCACGGGGTCGGTGGGCGAGCCGATGCGGTGGTAGCGCGTGAGCGCGTAGCCGAGGCCGAGGTTCTTGCGCGGCATGTGGCACGCGACGCACGAGCCTCCCGCGCCCGCCGGATCGTGGTGCGCGTGGGCGCGCAAGGCCGACGGCGCTTCGAGCTTCTCGTGGCAGTGCGTGCAGACGGCGTTGCCGGCCGGCGTCGCGAGCGCCGCCAGCGTTTCGGGCCGATCCTCGCCGTGCGGGTCGTGGCACGCGGCGCACGACATCTCGCGCGCACATCCCCCCATCAGAAAGTCGCGCGCCTCGCCCGAGGTGATCGAGCTGCCGCCCGCGTCGGCGCTCCGGCGCGCGCCACCCTCCCACGTCCACGGGTAGCGCGAGAACAGCACCTGGTGGCAGCGCGCGCAGGTGCGGTTGATCCACTGCGCGCGCGTGACGTCGCCCCAGCTCGCGGGCGCGCGCGCTTCGAGGAACGCCGCGCGCGGCGCGAAGTCCGGCAGCACGCGCGCGTCGGCGACGTGCTCGCGGCTGCCGCCGTGGCACGCCTCGCAGCCGATGCCCATCTCGACGAAGTGCCGCGCGCCGAAGCCCGTGCGCAGCGTGCGGATGCCGTGCGCGAGGGCGGCGTGGGCGTCGTCCGGCGACTCGACGTCGCCCGACACGAACCGCGCCTCGTCGTCGACGGCGCTCGCGAGGCGCGTGGCGTCCGTGACCTCGAAGTGAAAGCGTCGATCGGGCGGCAACAGGCGATCGACGACCTCGCCTTGGTAGCCGGGCGCGTTTCGGCCGTACAGGGCGCCCCACGTGTCGTCGAAGTACGGGACGGTGTTGTGGCAGAAGACGCACGTCTCCGTCCAAACGCCGCCCGCGCGCAGGCCCGTTCGCTCCGCGACCATGACCGAGTAGCCCTTGAGCCGTAGCGACGCCGAGTCGTAGACGTACGACACCGGCAAGATCAGCTCGACCTCGGGGCCGATCGGCGCGCGCGTCGACGGCGAGATCTCGACGCCGGCGAAGTCCTCGCGGTGATGCCCGCCGATGACCCGCGTGACCTCGTACGTGTGATCGCCGAATGGGCTCGACGTCAGCGTCATGGTTCGCGTGCCGCCGTGCATCTCGAGGCGCGCGGTGTCGTTCATGAACGAGAACGTGCGGCCGTCGAAGGGCGCGCGGATCTGCGCCGTCGGCGGCACGCGCGTCATGTTGTGCATGGGCGAGCGCGTCCACGCCTCGTAGATCGTCTCGTGGCAGCTCGCGCACGCGGCCGAGCCGGCGTAGTCGGCGCGCAGCACGTTGCTGCGCACGCGCGGCGCGGCGGTCGCGGCGCCGCCCGAGGCGGCGGGCGGGCGCGAGGCTCGGCACGACGCCACGACGATCAACGAGAGCGCGAGCGCGCGGCCGAGGCGCATCGCGCGCGATTATGCACCGGCGCGCGGACGTTCAGGGGACGGCGCGGCACTGGCCCACGCCGAGATCGCACAGCGGCGTGGACGCGGGGCAGTCGGCGTTGGTGGCGCACGGCACGCAGGTGAGGGCGACGGGATCGCAGCGCGGCGTCGCGCCTCCGCAGTTCGCGTCGGTGAGGCACGCCACGCACGAGTGGCCCGAGCAGTACGGCGTCGCCGAGGCGGCCGAGCAACCACGGCCGTCGTCGCACTGACCGCAGAACCCGTCGTCGCACGTCGGCGCCGACGCCGGGCACGTCACGCCGGCGCCGCACGAGGCGTAGCACCGCTCGGATCGACACACCATGCCGCTGCCGCAGTCGGCGCCGACGCTGCATGGGACGCACCGGCCGCGAATCGTGTCGCAGCGAGAGAGCCCCGGCGTCGTGCAGTCGGCGTCGCCGACGCACGCGACGCACGCGCCCGTCGCCACGTCGCAGTGGAGGGTCGACAGCAAGCAGTCGCCGTCGCTCGCGCACAGCGAGCGGTCGTCGAAGCGAATCGTGCCGTGGCAGGCGGCGAACGCGGCCGCGAACGTCAGGCCGACGGCGATGATGCGGGCGAGGCGCGCGCTCACGGCGACGTCGGCGCGGGCGTCGCGAGCGCCTCGGCCTCGGCGCGCGCGAACCCGCCGGGGAAGCGCGCGAGGTAGTCGCGCGCGGCGCGCGAGGCCTCGGCCGGATCGTCCTCGCGGAGCAGACGCAGGCGCTGCACGGCCGCGCTCTCGGCGAGCGGCCCCGTCGGGTGCTCCGCCGCCAGCCGCCCGAACAACCGCGCCGCGAGCCCGGCGTCGCCTTCCTTCTTGGCGCGCACGGCGGCCTCGAACAGATCGTTCTGCGCCGCGAGGTCGGACGCGGCGACGATCTTCGCGACCGGCGCGGGCGCGGCGACGACCGGCGGCGGCGCCGGCGCCGCCGGCACGATCGGCGCCTCGATCGCTCTGGGCGCGCGGTGAGGCGCACGCTCGCGCGGCGCGACGGGGGCGGGCACGGGGGGCATGGTGGCGATCTCGGGCGCGCATCCCGCCGGCCACGCGCCGCCCGCCGGCACGCGCGCCAGGGCGCCGCCGGCGCGCACGCTCACGACGCCTTCCGTGACCGACACGCGCGTCGTCGTTCCGCCGCCGCAACGCGGATCGGCGGCGACGACGGCGACGCGGAACGCGGTGCCGTGCACCTCGACCTGCGCGTCGGAGGTGTCGATGACGAAGCGCTCGCCCGCGAACAGCCGCGCGACGCGCGCGCGCACGGCGCCGGCGTGCAGGGCGAACCGCTGCGTCGCGCCCGCCTCGGCGACCGTGAGATCCGCGCGCGGTTCGAGCGTCAACAGCGTGCCCTCGGCGCTGCCGACCCGCACCTCGCCGGCCGGCGGCGCGACGAGCCGCACACCCGCGTCGAGCGTCATGCCGCCGCGCAACCGGACCGGCTCGTTTCCCGCGCGGCTCGCCGCCACGCCGTCCTCGCTCGCGAGCAGCGTGAGCGCGCGCGCGTCCGCCGGCGCGGGGCCGCGCGCCGCGAGGCGCGTCTGCTGAGCGCGCCACAGCGTCGCGCCCCCCAAGCCGAGCGCGAACGTCGCGGCGACGGCCATCGTCACGCGCGCGAGGCGGCGCTTGCCGGCGACGCGACGACGGCGCGCGTGCAGCGCGCCCTCGACGGCCGCCTCGAGACGACGCCGATCGACCGGCAGCCGCGGCGGCGGCGCGGGCCGCGTCGCGCGCAGCAGCCGCCGCGCGATCTCCGCGAAGTCGGGCCGCGCCGTCACGGGGTCTTCTCCTTCGCGAAATCGAGCATGAGATCGGCCAGCTCCGGATCGTCGGCGATGCGCGCGTGCAGGTCGCGCCGGCCCCGCACGAGACGGCTCTGCGCGGCGGCGACGGAGCTCGCCGTCATCTCCGCGATCTCGCGCAGGTCGTAGCCGAGGACGTCGTGCATGACGAACGCCCACGCGCGCCCGTCGTTCATGCCGTCGAGGTGGGCCGCGACGCGCGCGAGCAGCTGCCGCGTCGTCGAGCCGCGCTCGGTGTGCGTCGCCGCGGGCGCCTCGACGGCGCCGCTCGCGAGCAGGTCGGTGAAGATGCGCCGCTCGATCCGGCGCCGGCGGATGTGCTTGAAGATGACGTGCGACGTGATCGTCTGCGCCCACCCGTCGAGCGAGCAGTCGCCGCGGTAGCGGTCGATCGTCGTCACGATCTCGATGAGCGCGAGCTGGCCGACGTCGTCGCGATCCGCGTCGGCGTTGCCGAGCAGCCGCCTCACCGTGCGATCGACCTGCGGCCAGACACGATCGCAGAGCGCCGACGCACAGCCGGCGTCTCCGCGGCGGATGGCCGCGACCAGCGCGCGGTCGTCCAGCTCGGGCGCCCCCGCGGGCGGAGAATCGCCCTCCGCGCGCGGCACGAGCCGCAACACGCCCGGCGAGCCATCGCGCAAGGGAGCCCCCACGTCTCCCAGAGTACCCCCAGCCGCGCCCGAACAGGCATCCGCGGCGGTGGCTCGCGCGGTCGAGCGCAGATCCTCAGAATCGCGCGAGAATTCCCAGCTCGCCCACGGCGCGCAGCGCCGGGATGTGCGCCGTCGAGGCCCCCGTGACGGGCGGCGGCTCGATCTCGACGTCGATCGACCCGAAGGCGGTCTCGCTCTCGATCGCGGCGAAGAGCTCGAGGGGGCGGGCGACGCGCCAGGTGCCCTCGAGGCCGACGCGCGCGCCGGGCAGGACGTGCCCCCTCCACTCGGTGCTGCCGTCCACGCGCGCGTGGGACACGAGGTGGTAGAGCGCGACCACCTCGCCCACCACGCCGACGCCGACGTCGTGCCCCGGCGCGACCGGCGAGCGTGCCCACCATCCGACGCCGACGCCCGCGCCGGCCGTGAGCGCGCGCGCGTTCAGCTCTGAGATGCGCCCGGCGCGCGCGTCGAGCTCGGCGCCGACGGAGAGCGCGTCGGTGACGAAGCGATCGACGGCGAGGGTGCCGCCGCGTCCTTCGGATGGTCCCCCCACGCCGACGGCGCCGACGCCGCCGAGCGAGATCGTCGTGCGGCCGGCCGGCGGCGGAGGCGGAGCAGGGGGCGCCGGCTCTTCGCTCGCGGGCGCGAGCCGCAATTCGGGATCGCCCTCGGGCAACATCGACGCCGCCGCGAAGCCGAGCGCGCGGCCACGCTCGGGCGGCGTGTCGGCCGCCGTGAACTCGACCTCGCGGTCGAGCCAGCGATCGGTGCGCGCCGCGTGCAGCCGGAGGTGAGCGCGGCGCCGCTCGCCGTCGAGCCACGTGAGGCGCACGACGGCGCGCGCGCCGAGCTCGCGCTCGCTCGCGAGCGACGCGGCGTCTTGCTCGGTCGGCCGCGCCGCGGCGGGATCGATCGCGACGCGCACGGCGTCCGGCGTGCCGACGACCTCGGCGGCCGCGGCCGTCATCGCCACCACCTCCGCCGAGCGCGCGTCGCCCGCGGCGACGAGGATCACGAGCACCGCCGCCGGCGTCATCGCGCGCCTGCCTGATCCGCGGAGGCCGGGGGTACGGGCATAGCGACATGAATACACGCGCGGGCGTCGTCGCGATCGTCCTTTGTTGTTCGTTGGTCGCCTGCACGGGCATGGTCGGCACCGAGTCGGGTGGCGGAGGCGCCAGCGGCGGGGCGTCGGGCGGGATCAGCGGGGGCGGCGGCTTCACGACGCTGCCGGCTACCGGTGGCGATTCCGGCGGAAGCCCCGCGACGGGCGGCGCGTCGGGCGCGGGCGGAGACGGCGGCACCGGCGGCGCTCTGGCGACGGGCGGCGCGACCGGCTGCTCGGCCGACGGTGTGCCTGCCGACGTCGCGGCGCTGTTTTCGCTGCGATGTCTCGCGTGCCATGGCAACCCGCCGCTCGCCGGCGTGCCGGCGTCGTTCGCGACGTACACGTCGCTGACGGCGCCGTCGAAGAGTGACCCGGCGAAGTCGAACGCCGCGCTCGCCGTCGCGCGCATGCAGAACGACGCCATGCCGATGCCGCCCGCGCCGCTCCAGCGCGCGACGACCGCGGAGATCGCGACGCTGCAGGCGTGGGTCGCCGCCGGCACGCCCAAGGCCGACTGCGGCGCCGACGGGGGCACGGCGCCCGACGCGCCGCCCGCGTTCGATCCGTTCGCCGTGGCGCCCAAGTGCACGAGCGGCAAGACGTGGACGAACGGCACGCACGGCAGCGCCCAGATGCAGCCCGGCGTCGCTTGCGTCAACTGCCACGCGATGGGCGGCGACGGTCCGCGCTACGCCGTCGCGGGGACGCTCTACCCGACGGGGCACGAGCCCGATCAATGTGACGGCGTCGCGGGCGGCGGCACGGCGGGCGCGCAGGTCGTCATCGTGGGCGCCGACGGAAAGTCCGTGACGCTCACGCCGAACTCGGCGGGCAACTTCTTCTATCAGGGGACGATCGCGAAGCCGTACCTCGCGAAGGTCACGTACATGGGGCGCGAGCGCGCGATGATCGAGGCGCAGACGTCGGGCGACTGCAACCTGTGTCACACGCAAAATGGATCGATGCCGTCGGGGACGATGAAGGCGCCCGGGCGCATCGTGTTGCCATGAGCGACATGAAGAAATCCTCGGGCTGCGAGTCGTGCGAGCACGGCCGCCGCCGCTGGATGAAGCTGACGGCGTCGTCGGCTGGGCTCGTGCTCCTCGGCGGCGGCGCGGGCTGCGGGCACCCGACGGGCTCACCGCCCACCGGGCCCGTGGTGGGCGGCAACGTGTCGGCGCTTTCGGTCGGCGGGCTGCTCGTGATGTCGAACGTGATCGTCGCGCGCGACGCGGACGGCGTCTACGCGATGTCGGCCGTCTGCACGCACGCGGGCTGCCTGCTCGACGACTCGGCGAGCACCATCTCGGCCGGCCTGTCGTGCCCCTGCCACGGCTCGCGCTTCGACGGCGCGGGCAAGGTGACGAACGGCCCGGCCGGCGCGCCGTTGCAGCACTACGCCGTCGCGATCGCCGCCGACGGCACGATCACGATCGACGGCAGCCAGCCCGTCGCCGCCGACGTGCGCACGCAGGTTCCGGCTTAGCGTTCGCGGCCGAAGGCCGCGAGAGGTGACCTCAACTGCGCTATTCTGGTTTTGCGCGTGGACTGGGGGCCGCAATCGACGAGCGCACGACGAGCCGGCGCGGTCGCGCTCGCGGCCGCGGCGCTCGTGGCTTGCACGCGCAACCCGTACGTCGTCGGTGCGATCTGTCCGGCCACGGCGGGCGGCGGCGCGGGAGTCGTGCCGCCTTCGTGCGCGGGCGGCGGCGGCGGTTCGCCCGGCGTGACGTTCGCGGCCGACCTCGATCGTTCGGGCGTCTCGTTTCTCGACGGGGCGCTCGCGCTGCCCTCGGGGCCCATGGCGCCGGCCTTGCGCTTGCGCGGCGAGAGCGCGACGACGGCGGCGTGGCCCGCCGAGGTCGGTGGCACGTTCGCATGGAAGTCGGGCGCGACCGGCGTCGAGGCGCCCTTCACCGACGGCACGCGCGCCGTCGAAACCTTCCTCTCGGAAGTCACGTTCACCGCGCCGAGCGCCGCCGTCGGCGCGCTGGGGAACGACGATGTCGTGTTCGAGGTCGTGCTGCGTGGCGCCGCGGGGGCGACCGTCGCATCGAAGTCGGGCGCGGGTGGCGGCTGGCGCTTCGCGAGCGACGGGACCGGCGCGCTCGCGCTCACGCTCGACGACGGCACGGGACATGTCGTGCACGTCACGAGCGAGCCGCTCGTGCCGAACGCGTGGGCGCACTGCCTGTTCTGGGCGAGCCGCGGGGGCGCCGCACGCGCCGACTGCGACGGTCGCATGGGCGTCACCAGCGCCGCGCCGGCGCTGGGCGCGCTCGACGTGCCGGGCACGACGATGGCGATCGGTGGCGGCGAGGACGTCGAGATCGCGCTCCTCGCGATCTACCGCGCGCCCGCGGGCGGGCTCGGCGACGCGAGCGGTTGGCTCGCGATCGGGCGGCGTCGGTTCGCGCAGCTCACGGGCGCCGCGCCACGCATCGCGGGCGGCACGGCGCTGCCGGCGGCGGGCCTGCGCGCGTCGGCGGCGTGGGTCGATCTGCAGGCGAGCGCCGGCGCCCCGCGCCGTTTGTTCCTCGTGGGGCCAGACTGGCCGCGCATCGCGTGCCGCACCGACGTCGCGGGCGCGCGCGGCTGCGGCTTCCTGAGCGAGCCCGACCGCGCGCGCCTCGTGCCGGCCGAGCCGAGCGCCTGGACGGCCGACGGCCTCAGCGTCGCGGCGCCCGCGGGCGTGAGCGCGGCGTTCGCCGACGGCACGTCAAGCATGGCCGGCCTCGTGCCGACGACGGACAGCTCGCCGCACGCGCTGTCGACGACGGCCGCCGTCGGCCCGGCGCGCGAGGTGCTCTCGTTCTTCGCGCGCGCGGGCGCGTCGAGCTTCGTCGGCGCGTCGGCGGGCACGAGCGCGCGCGCGATCTTCGACGTCGGCGCGGGCAAGGTGGTCTCGGCGCCGGCCAACGTGCGCGCGACGATCGAGCCGTGGGGCGCGGGCATCTTCCGCTGCGCCTACGCGTTCGACGCCGCGATGGGCGCGACGACCTACACCGTCGAGGTGCTCGCCGGCGCCGACGGCGCGCCGTTCGTGGGCGACGGCGCGACGACGTCGGCCTTCGTCACGGGGCTGCAGCTCGACGTCAACGTCAACTACCCCGGCTCGCCGCTCGCCGCGACGGCGCAGGCCGCCGATCAGCTGACCTTCGTCGGTGACGACGGCAACCTCCCGACGTCGTCGGCGGTCGCGATTTCACTGCGGACGCAGCTGGCCGCCGGCCCGCGCCTCACCGATCAGGCCCTGGTCAACCTCAACCGCGGCGGCTCTTACGACGATCAGGTTCAGTTGTACGTGACGGGCGACAAAGGACAGATCGGCTTTTGGGGCATCTCGGGCAAGGTCACCCACTGGGCGTTCGATCACCCGGCGCTCGTCGCCGACGGCGCGACCCACGCCGTCCTCGCCGACTGGAACGCGACGCTGGCGCACGTCGCCGTCGACGGCGCGCCCGCCATGGAAATGGCGCTCGTCCCGAACCAGTCCTTCGGCCTCGATCGCATCGACGTCGGCTTTTCAGGCCACAGCAGCGGCGCGCTCGGCGGCCTCGTGTCGGCGCTGGAGATCGCGGCCAAGTGATTTTCTCGATCCTCGGCAAACGGATGTTCGCGCGCGCGCCCACTACCGAGACCATCACGGCGGAGCAACCGGAGCAACCAAGTGGAGACGCATCGCGGAATGTCCTCGCGGCGGCGTCGGGCCCGGCCGGTGTGCCGGCGCTCGACTTCGCGCGCGTGTACGACGAGTACTTCGCGTTCGTGTGGCGCAACGTGCTCAACCGCGGCGTGCCTGCTTCGTCCGTCGACGACGTCGTACAAGAGGTGTTCATCGTCGTGCACCGCAAGCTGCGCGAGTTCGAAGGCCGCTCGTCGGTGCGCACCTGGCTCGCCGGCATCACGAGGCGCGTCGTGAGCGATCACGTGCGCAAGCGCGGCAACGCGCCCGCGGGCGAGGCGCTCGACGCCGACGTCGCGAGCGCGCTCGACGGGCCGGCCGAGCTGCTCGACGCCAAGCTGGCCGCGAACCTCGTCGACGGGATCATGCAGCAGATGAGCGAGGACCAGCGCGAGGTCTTCATGCTGCACGAGATCGAAGAGATGTCGGGGCGCGAGATCGCCGAGGCGACGGGCACGAACGAGAACACCGTTCACACCCGGCTGCGCGCCGCTCGGCGTATCTTCAAAGAAGGCCTGGCGCGCCTGGAAGCCTCGAGATGAAAGGACCCGACGTGGACGCCGACATCGACGAGCTGGATCCGAAGGGCAAGCGCCTCGTCGCGGCGGCGCGCGCGGGGCGCACGCCCGGCGACGCGGACAAGCGGCGCGTCGGCGCCGCGCTCGCGGCCGCGCTCGCCGCGAGCAC
>DASZRT010000048.1:0-9621 GCA_035549075.1 Polyangia bacterium
GTGGTGGGCGGCGTGCTCGTGCGCAGGCTTCTCAGCCTTTTTCGGCTCCTCGGCGGGCGCCGCCTTCGGCTCGGCGGGCGCTTCCGCGCTCGGCGCCGGAGCCGCAGCAACGGGCGCGGCGGGCGCGGGCGCCGCCGCGGCGGGCGCGACGTCTTCGAGGTACGGCGCGAGCTTGCCCGAACGCCCCAGCACGACGAGCGCGCCGAAGCCGACGAGCAGCACGCTCAAGCAACCGAGCACGCCCCAAAACCAGTTCGGCAGCTGGCCGCCTCCCGTCGCGCGCGGCGGCGGCGTGAGGCGCGCGCCCACCACCGAGTCGCGCCGCGGCCGCACGCCCGACAGTTCGGCGGGGTTCGTCGGCAACGCCGGGTGGCTGCCCGTCTGCGCGCGCGCACGCGCGGCGAGGGCTTTGACGTCGGTGAGATCGCTTCGCTCGTCGTCCCGGCCGGACGCCGGCGAATTGCGTCGCTGGCTCACGTTTCGCAATCTACCACAAGGCCGCCCCGCGCCACGGCCAGCACCAAATCAGCCGAGCGCTAACCGCCCAGCTTCTTCTTGAGCGCCGCGAGCGCGTCGTCGACCGAGCTGTCGGCGGCGAGCTGGTTCAGCTTCCGTTCGGCGGCCACCGACTCGGCCGTGCGGCCCGCCAGCTCGTCGGCCATGCCGGCCTCGGCCTCGACCGCGTCGATCTTGCTCGACATGCGATCGAAGTCGTCGAACGCCGACGTCTTGCCCGAAAGCGGCGAGACGCCCTTGGCGGCGCGTGCCTTCTCGCGCAGCGTGCCCTGCCGCAGCTTGACGTCCTTGACGCGCGCCTCGAGCACCTTGAGCGCCGACGCGAGCTGCTCGACGTAGACGCCCTGCTCTTGCAGCGCCTTCTGCGTCTCGGCGCGCCCGGCCTCTTTTTCGCCGCGGCGCTCGAGCGCCTCCTTGGCGAGCCCGTCGTCGCCCGCCCGCACGGCCGTCTCGGCGCGCTGGGTCCAGGTCGCGATCTCGATGTCGATCGCCTCGACGCGCTTCTGCAGGCGCTTCTCCTCGCCCATGCAGGCGGCGACCTCGGTCCGCGCCGCGCGCGCCGACTCTTCCATGTCGCGCACCATCTGATCGAGCTCCTTGCCCGGGTCCTGCATCTGGTCGATGGCGTCGTTGAGGTTCGACTTGATGAGCGTCGAGAGCCGGCCGAGGATCCCCATGGCGACAGCGTAGCTTGGGCGAAAGCGCGGTGCTACCGTGCCCTCGTGCGGTTGCGCGACGTCCTCGGCCAACGACGAGCCATCGACGGGCTCGCGCGCGCCGTGCGCGGCGGTCACGTCCCGCACGCGTATTTGTTCGAGGGACCGCCCGGCGTCGGCAAGCGCGCGGCGGCGCACGGGCTCGCGCTCGCGCTCGCGTGCGCCGTCGAGCCGGGCGCGGGCTGCGGCACCTGTGACGTCTGCCGTCGCATCGACCACGACCTGCACCCCGACGTGCCGACCTACGCGCCCGACGGACCCATGATCGTCATCGATCAGGTCAACGAGATCGTCGCGCTCGCGCAGCGGAGCCCGCACGAGGCGCGCGTCCGCGTCGTCATCGTCGACGACGCCGACGCCATGAACGCCAACGCGGCCAACGCTCTGCTCAAGACGCTGGAAGAGCCGGCGCCGCAGAACCACCTCGTCTTGTGCACGAGCGCGCCCGAGCGTTTGCTGCCGACGATCCGATCGCGCACGCAGCGCGTGCGCTTCGGCGGGCTGCCGACCGATGTGCTCCTGCGCATCGCCGACGCGCACGGCATCGACCGCGCGCGCGCCGAGACCGCCATCGCGCTGTCCGACGGCTCGGCGGCGCGCATGCTGGCGTCGGCGCGCGACGACGACGACGCCGTTTGGGAGGCGATCGACCGGCTGCGCGACGCCGTCGCGACGCCTGGCTTCTCGGCGGCGATGGACGTCGCGGCCGCGCTGGGCGGCGACAAAGAAGGCAAAGAAGCGCTGCCGCCGATCCTCGCGCTGCTCGCGCGCCTGCACCGCGACGCGCTCGTCGCCGCCGCGGGCGCGCCCGAGATGGCGCTCTTCGCCGATCGCGCGCGCGATCTGGCGACGCTGGGCACGCCGCGCCTGTCGCGCGCGCTGGCCGCCGTCGTCGAGGCGCAGGAGGCGCTGCTCGCCAACGTCAACCCGACGATGCTGCTCGAGCGTTTGCTCATCGAGCTCAAGCGCCACGCGCGCCTCGAATCGAACGCGAGGGCGGCGTGAGCGACGAGCGACGCGAGAGCGACGTCGCGGCGCCCGACACGGGCCCGCCGCTGCTCAACGTCGTCGGCGTGAAGCTCTCGGCGACGGGGCGCACGTTCGCGGCCGACGCGGGCGCGCTCTCGCCGCGCGCGGGCACGCGCGTCGTCATCGACGACGGTCACGGCACGGCCGTCGCGATCGTCGCCGTCGCGGCGTCGCTGCGCGCCGCCACGCCTCCGCTGCCGCGCGTGCTGCGCGTCGCCGACGCGCGCGACCTGGCCCACGTCGCCGCCGACGAGGCGCGCGTCGCCGAGGTGCTCGCCTTCGCGCGCGAGCGCGCCAAGGCCCGCAACCTGCCCATCAAGATGTTCCGCGTCGAGCTGCCGCGCGCGGGCGGCCGCGCCCTCTTCTACTTCGCCGCCGAGCAGCGCGTGGACTTCCGCGACCTCGTGCGCGACCTCGCCGCCAAGGTGCGCGCGCGCGTCGAGCTGCGCCAGGTCGGCGTGCGCGACGAGGCGAAGATGGTGGGCGGCATCGGCTCGTGCGGACGCGAGCTGTGCTGCTCGACCTTCTTGCAGAAGTTCGCGCCCGTCTCGATCAAGATGGCGAAGAACCAGAACATCGCGCTCAACCCCACGAAGGTCTCGGGCCAGTGCGGGCGCCTCAAGTGTTGCCTCGTCTACGAAGAGGCGAACTACGTCGAGGCGGCGCGCCGGCTCCCGCGCGCGGGCAAGCGCGTGCAGACGCCCGACGGCGTCGGCCGCGTCGGCGACGTCGACGTCTTGCGCGAGCGCATCCGCGTCTACTTCGAGGACCAGCCGCCCAAGATCTTCACGGCGAGCGAGGTCAGCGCGATCGCCGGCCCGCCCGGCGCGCGGCCCGACGGCGAGCCCGACCACCACGACGCCCACGACGAGACGCCGCCCGACGACTCGGGCTCCGGCCCTTCGTGAGCCTCGCGCTCGCGCGGGCGGGCCATTAGACTGCGCTCTCGCTCATGACCACGCCCCCGCCCTTCTACGTCACGACGCCGATCTACTACGTGAACTCGACGCCCCACCTCGGGACGTTCTACACGACCGTCGTCGCCGACGCGCTCGCGCGCTACCACCGCGCGCGCGGGCACGAGACGTTCTTCCTCACGGGCCTCGACGAGCACGGCCAAAAGATCGAGCGCATCGCCAAGGAGCGCGGGCTGGCCGAGCAGGCGTACTGCGACGGCGTCGCCGCCAAGTTCCAGGAGACGTGGCGCGCCGTCGGCATCTCGAACGACGACTTCATCCGCACGACCGACGCGCGCCACGAGGCCGCCGTCGCCGAGATGTGGAAGCGCATCGCCGACGCCGGCGACATCTACGAGGCCGAGTACGACGCCATGTACTGCGTCGGCTGTGAGGACACGAAGAGCGAGGACGACGTCGTCGTCGAGAACGACAAGAAGCTCTGCAAGATCCACCTCACGCCCGTCGAGCACGTCAAAGAGAAGAACTACTTTTTTCGCCTGTCGAAGTACGCGCCGCGTCTGCTCGAGTGGTACGCGCGTCCCGACTCGCCCGTCGAGCCCGCCTCGCGCCGCAACGAGGTGCGCGCCTTCGTCGAAGGCGGCCTGCGCGACCTGTCGATCTCGCGCGCGAGCGTCAAGTGGGGCATCCCCGTTCCGGGCGACCCGTCGCACACCGTCTACGTCTGGATCGACGCGCTCACGAACTACCTGTCCGTCCTCGGCGGGCCGAGCGCCGTCGCGGCGGGCTCGGGCAAGGGCGCGCTGTGGAGAGGTTCGCACCACCTCATCGCCAAGGACATCCTGCGCTTCCACGCCGTCTACTGGCCGGCGCTGCTGTGGAGCGCGGGCCTCGAGCCGCCGCACAAGGTCTTCTGTCACGGCTACCTCACGGTGAAGGGCCAGAAGATCTCGAAGTCGATGCCGGCGACGCGCGTCGACCCGCTCGCGATCGCCAGCGAGCTCGGCGTCGATCCGCTGCGCTACTTCGTGCTGCGCGAGTACGCCTTCGGCGGCGACGGTGACTTCACGTACGAGTCGCTGTTTCAGCGCTACGAGAGCGACCTCGGCAACGACCTCGGCAACCTGCTCAACCGCACGATCGCGATGGCGCACAAGTTCGTGGGCGCCGAGCTGCCGGCGCGCGCGCGCGCGACCGTCGCCGCGTCGGCGTCGTACGCGTTCGCCGAGCAGGCCGACGCGTTCTTGCAGGCGTGCCAGCTCGGCTGGGACGGGTTCGCGCCGCAAGAGGCGCTGCAATCGACCTGGAGCCTCGTGCGCGAGGCGAACGCGCACATCGAGCGCACGAAGCCGTGGGCGCTGGCCAAGGATCCGAACGACGCGCAGAAGCGCGACGAGCTGCTCGACATGCTGGCCGTGTGCTGCGAGACGCTGCGCTGGGCCGCGCTCATGATCGCGCCCGCGATGCCGACGGCGTCGCGCGAGATCTTGCGGCAGCTCGGCCGCGAGGCCGACGCGGGCACGTGGCCCAAGATGTGGGGCTGGCCCGGCGGCACGCTCACGACGCCGCAGCCCGTGTTCCCGCGCGTCGAGCCCGATCGCCAGGCCGCGCTCATCGCGAAGTGGGTGCCCGCCGAGGCCGCGCCGCCAGCTGCGCCGACGTCGACGAAGGCCGCGCCCGCCGAGCACGCGCCGCCGGCTGAGATCGCGATGGACGACTTCGCGAAGATCGAGCTGCGCACGGCGAAGGTGCTCTCGGCCGAGCGCGTGCCCAAGGCCGACAAGCTGCTCAAGCTCGAGCTCGACGTCGGCGCCGAGCGACGCACCGTCGTCTCCGGCATCGCCGCCGCCTACGCGCCCGAGGCGCTCGTCGGCAAGACGGTCATCTACTTGGCGAACCTCAAGCCCGCGAAGATCCGCGGCGTCGTCTCGCAAGGCATGATCCTCGCCGCCGGCGACGCCGAGGTGCTGGGCCTCTCCGCCCTCGACCGCGACGTCCCGCCCGGCACGCGCGTGCGATAGCTCGCAACCGGTCGAGCTCGCGGCCGAGAACCGCCGTCGTGGTTGCCGCGACGGCCAATGTTAGACTCGAGCAGATGGACACGGGCGTCTCGGACGACACGATCATTCGCCGCTTCACGGCAGACGAAGCGATTCGCATGGTCGAACGTGGAATCGTCGCGGCGGATGAGCGCCTGGAGTTGCTCGACGGGGTCCTCGTCGAGATGAGCCCGCAAGGGCCACGACACGCGGGCTTGGCAACGGTCCTGGCGGAGCGCCTGCGCCTCGCGTACGCAGAAAGAGGCCACGTTCGTGAGGAGAAGCCGCTCGCTGCCGGTCCCTACGACCTTCCGGAGCCCGACGTCACGGTCGTACGTGACCGAAGCGATGCGTTCTTGGACCGTCATCCAGAGGGCCACGACGTGCTGCTCGTAGCCGAGATTTCCTCGTCGTCACAGCGGATCGATCGCCGGAAAGCTGCAATCTACGCGCGAGCTGGTGTCCAAGCTTACTGGCTCGTGGATGTCCCGGCGCGCCGACTGGAGGTGCGCTCGTTGCCTCGAGAAGGCTCCTACGCGGACGTTCGAATCCTCAGCGAAGACGACGAGGTCTCGCTGCCCGAGTCGAACAAGCGTTGGCTCGTTCGATCTCTTTTCCCCTAGGCTGGGGACTCGCGGCGAGGTCGCGACTCCCCGCTCGCTGCGTCGATCGACGCGGGTGAGCGCGGAAACGCGCGTTCGTCTTGTACAGGACACGCGGGGCGCGGATCTTGCGTCGCGGGCCTCAAATGAAAGCCCCCCACACGACGCTCCACCCTCGTTTCTGGATCGCGCTCTCGCTCGCTGCTGCCGCCGCCGGTTGCGGCGAAGGCTTCGTTCCCGATCAAGCCGCCGTCGAGGTGCGCGCCGATCTCACGCTCACGGGCACGGCGACGGCCTCGTCGATCGAGCACGCGGGCCTCGAGGCGGCGAAGGCCGTCGACGGCAGCCTCACGACGCGCTGGTCGTCGCAGTTCAGCGATCCGCAGTGGATCACCGTCGACCTCGGCGCCGTGCACTCGATCGATCGCGTCGTGCTCAACTGGCAGAACTCGTACGCGAAGGACTACCAAGTCCGCGTGTCGACGAACAACGCGACCTGGACGACGATCAAGAGCGTCACGAACAGCGATGGCGGCGTCGACGATCTCGGCTCGCTCGGCGCCAGCGGGCGCTACGTGCAGATCTACGGCACGCGACGCGCGACGCAGTACGGGTACTCGCTCTGGGAGATTCAGATCGCGGCGCCCGACGCCACGGGCGGCGGCGGCTCCGCTGGCGGCTCGACGGGCACGGGCGGAAAAGGCGGCTCGACCGGAAGCGCCGGGACGACAGGCAGCGCCGGCACAACGGGCACGGCGTCGTGCAAGCGCGGCGAGGCCTACGGCGGAAACTCGACCGCCGACATGCAGGCGCTCTCGTCGCCGAGCGCCGGAATCCGTTGGTGGTACAACTGGGCCAAGTCGCCCGACAGCGGCGTCGCCGGCAGCTACCAATCGCTGGGCGTCGAGTTCGTCCCGATGATCTGGGGCAGCAACTTCATCTCGGGCGCGGCGTCGCAGATCCCGAAGACGGCGAAGTACCTGCTGACGTTCAACGAGCCGAACTTCGGCTCGCAAGCGAACCTCACGCCCGCGCAGGCGGCCGCGCTGTGGCCGCAGATCGAGCAGATCGCCAACTCGTTCAACCCGCCGCTCAAGATCGTGAGCCCTGTGCCCAACTACTGCGGCGGCAACTGCAACGAGACGAACCCGTTCACGTGGTTCGACAAGTTCTTCGCGGCCTGCCCCAACTGCCGCGTCGACTACATCGCGCTGCACTGGTACGCGTGCACGCTCTCGGCGCTCAAGAGCCACATCGCCAACGCCAAGAAGTACGGGAAGCCGATCTGGCTCACCGAGTGGTCGTGCCTCGACTCGGCGGGCGACGCCGCGGGCGAGAAGGCGTACATGGATCAAGCGGTGCCGTACCTCGAGAGCGAGCCGGCCGTGTTCCGCTACGCGTGGTTCACCGGACGTGACGGCAGCGCCGGCCGCGAGGCGCTGCTCGCCTCGGGCTCGGGCCAGCTGACGCCGCTCGGCCAGGACTACGTCAGCCTCGCGCCGGCGTGTCGCTGAGCGGCGGCAACCCCGGCTGATCCTCGTCGGCGAGCACCGTGGGCTCGCCGGCGGCGCCGCGGAGCACGGGCTTGAGCGGCGGCCCCCGCAGCGACGCGGCCTGACCGCGCGGATCGATGGTGATCGACGCGCGGCCCAGCACCCACACCGGATCCCCGTGCTCGAGCAGCGCCTCTTGGTAGCGGAACGTGCGCAGCCGCCCGAAGACGTCGTTGCTCGACAGCTCGTCTCGCCCGAAGCGCGCCAGCACGGCCTCGGGCAGCGGGCGCGGCAGCGCGGCCCGCGCGTCGACGTTGAGCCCGAACAAGAACGGCCCCTCGACGCGCGCCGCGAGCCCCTCGGCCGCGAGGTCGAAGGCCAGGCACCGCTCCTCGCGCGCGACGACCTTCCAGTGCCCGTTGCCGTCCGACTCCTCGACGACGGCGCGGTAGCCGATGCACCGGCGCGCCGTGATCGGCGCGATGAGCTCGTCGTCGCTCCGCCGCGCGGTGCCTCGCACACGCGCGCGCTCACCCTCGGCCAGCGCGCCCAACGGCACCTCGCCGACGCGCTCGAGCGCGCGCCGCGCGCGACGGCTCGGCTGCCGCCACCACGCCACCGCCGACCCCAACGCCGCGGCTCCGCCGAGAATGACCGGCAGCACGCTGAGCACAGGACCCGAATCCATCCTTGCTTCAAGCGTAGCCAGCCCGAACGCCCTCGCCCACCCGGCTGCGGCCCCTCTTCGCAAGACCGGCGATTCCACAAACTTTTCCCTTGCGCTCCGGCCCCCCCGTCGTGGCTAATCGAGGGCCGTCATGCCGAGCGCCAAGCCACAAATCCCCAGCGGTTCCGATCCCATCCACGTGCACGCCGACGGACGTCTCGACGTCCCCGACAAGCCCATCATCCCCTTCATCGAGGGCGACGGAACGGGCCCGGACATCTGGCGCGCCAGCGTGCGCGTCCTCGACGCCGCCGTCGAGAAGGAGTTCGGCGGGAAGAAGAAGATCGCCTGGACCGAGGTCTACGCCGGCGAGAAGTCGAAAAACCTCTTCGACTCCTGGCTGCCCGACGAGACGCTCGAGGCGTTCAAGTCGTACTTCGTCGGCATCAAGGGCCCGCTGACGACGCCCGTGGGCGGCGGCATCCGCTCGCTCAACGTCGCCATCCGCCAGATGCTCGACCTCTACGTCTGCCTGCGCCCCGTGCAGTACTTCAAGGGCGTGCCGTCGCCGGTGAAGTCGCCGGAGAAGGTGAACATGGTGATCTTCCGCGAGAACACGGAGGACATCTACGCCGGCATCGAGTGGCAGGCCGAGTCGCCCGAGGTCAAGAAGGTCATCGAATTTTTGCAGACCCAGATGGGCGTGAAGAAGATCCGCTTCCCCGCGACGAGCGGCATCGGCATCAAGCCGGTCTCGCGCGAGGGCAGCGAGCGCCTCATCCGCGCCGCGCTCGACTACGCCATCAAGCACAAGCGCAAGTCCGTCACGCTCGTGCACAAGGGCAACATCATGAAGTTCACCGAGGGCGCGTTCCGCGACTGGGGGTACGAGCTCGTGAAGAAGGAGTACGCGGGCAAGGCCGTCGGGTGGGACGACTGCGGCGGCAAGCCGCCCGCCGGCCAGATCCTCGTCAAGGACTCGATCGCCGACATCACGCTGCAGCAGGTCCTCACGCGTCCCGACGAGTTCGACGTCATCGCGACGCTCAACCTCAACGGCGACTACCTCAGCGACGCGCTCGCGGCGCAGGTCGGCGGCATCGGCATCGCGCCGGGCGGCAACATCAACTACGCCACGGGCCACGCCGTCTTCGAGGCGACGCACGGCACGGCGCCGAAGTACGCCAACCAGGACAAGGTCAACCCCGGCTCGGTCATCCTCTCGGGCGTCATGCTGCTCGAGCACCTCGGCTGGACGGGCGCGGCCGAGCGCACGATCGCCGCGATCGAGAAGACGATCGCGCAGAAGACGGTCACCTACGACTTCGCGCGCCTCATGGAAGGCGCGAAAGAGGTTTCTTGTTCTGCCTTCGGCGATGCGCTCATCGCCAACATCAAGTCCGCGTAAGAAAGAAGGAGCCCCCAGATGTCGCGCAAGAAGATCTCCCTCATCGGTGCCGGTAACATCGGCGGCGAGCTCGCCGCCCTCGTCGCGCGCAAAGAGCTCGGCGACGTCGTGCTCTTCGACATCCCCGAGAAGGAGGGCGTCGCCAAGGGCAAGGCGCTCGACCTCGAGCAGAACGGCGCCGTCCTCGGCTGGGACGCGAACGTCAAGGGCAGCTCGAGCTGGGACGACGTCGCC
>DASZRT010000049.1:0-62637 GCA_035549075.1 Polyangia bacterium
CCCCCCCCCCCGCGACGCCGACGACGTCCATGTCCGGCAAATCGGCGAGCGCCGCGAACGCGATCAAGGTCGCCGCCGCCGGGCGAGCCCCGGGACGCGGATCGCCGCCGCCGTGGAGACGACCCACGCACATTCCAGCCGCGAAGTGGCCGATACTGGCCATGCTTCAGTTGTGGACGGGGCGAACAGGCCACGCCACGGTTTTGCCCAAGGCGTCGGCGTTTTGCACGCTGTGTCTCCCCCGCGCGCCCACACGGCGACCGTCAGGGCCGACGAAACACGAGGCCGTAGACGAGCTGCGTCTCGCGGCCGAGGTCCCAGGCCCACGGCGCCGTGAGGCGCGGCGAGTCGACGAGGCGCCCGAACCCCGCGAGCTGACGCAGCAGCGTGCGCGGCTCGGGCTCGAGAGTGCCGCCGCCCGCGAGGTGCTCCTCGACGAACGCTTCGACCGCTTCGGGGGCGGCCGTCTCGAGGCCGCGCAGCGCGGCCGCCTTGCGCGACGTCAGCACGTCGAAGATCAAGATGCCCGTTCCGCCGGGCTCGGTCGCGCCCGCGATCGTCGAAAGGTGAATCGCCGTGAGCGCGCCGCGCAGGTTCGCCCAGGACGACGCCGGCAGGATCCACGCGCGATGGAACGGCACCGCGAGCTGGCTCAGCACACACGTCGACGCGACGAGATCGAACCGCGCGCCGAGCTGCGCGAGGATGCCGTGGATCGCCGGCAAGGCCGCTTTCCCAAGCTCCGCTTCGGTCGGGAACTCGTCGCCCCACGCGTCGATGCGGTCGACGAGCCCCGTGAGGTCGACGCCGGGATGAAGCACGACGCGCGCACGCGTCGCCTTCGGCAGCGCGTCCCTCCCGCGCTCGAGCGCCTCACCGTCGATGTCGACGAGGTGAATCTCAGCGAACGCCCGCGCGAGCCGCGGCACGTCCAGGTCCGACGCATTTCCCGCCCCCAGCACACAAAGCCGCCCCCCCCGTCCCGTCGCCTCAATCAACCCCGTCACCTTCGCCCGATGCGAAGCGAAGCTCTCCCGATCCCCCTCGACGTTCGCGTTGACCGACGCCTGATACCTCGCCGCCCGCACGACAGCGTCAACTTCTCCCGAATGCGCCTCGCTCCGATGCGCGTCCAAACACGCCTTCGAGCACGCCAAATACGGCGACGCCTCGCCAGCGTCGATGCATGCGTCGCAAACGCGCCGAGGCGGCTCGTGCCCACACCCCCGAATCCGCTCACCCAGCTCACCCGACATTTTGCTTCTTCGTCCGAGCGAGCATCGCGAGCGGATTCATTGACGGGAGCGTGAGCTTAGCTCACGCGGCCCCAACGGGAAGTTGGGAGGGCCCGCGGGAGGGGCGGAGCCCCTTCCGCGAGCGCGAAGCGCGGTCAGGCTTTGATGCTGGGCAGAGGCCCGGTGCAGAAGCGCGGGTCGCCGAACGTCGTCGACAGCGGAACGCCGGCGGCCGACTCGAAGCTGTTCATGATCGAGACCATGAGGTCGCTGTTCGAGTGGTCCGGCGTGCCGATCGTGTTCTGATCCTTCACGGCGTCCGCCGTGAAGACGTTGTTGTAGCGGATGAGCTTGCCCTGGCGGAAGTAGCCGCCGTTGCTGCCCGCGAGCGTGAACATCATGTTGTCGCTGTGGTGCGAGGCGCCGTCGCTGAGGCAGCTCGTGTACATGATGAGCGAGTTGTCCATCACCGAGCCCGACGCGCCCGAGTCCGGGATCGCCTTGAGCGTGTTGATGAGGCTGTTGACCTGACCCGCGTAGTACTGGTCGACCTTGACGAGGTCGGCGTCGCGCGCGTGCGACATGCCGTGGTGGCCCTTGAGGACGTTGAGCCACGGGAACTGCATGTCCGTCTCGCTGTTGGCGAACATGAACGTCACGAGGTTCGTGACGCCGCAGGCGATCGCCTGGACCATGATGCTCATCTGCAGGCGGGCGACCTCTTGGAAGTTCGCGCGCTGCATGGCCCACGCGTGCGTCGCCACCGGGTTGTTGATGTCGATCGAGCCCGTCGACGTCGACGACGGCGCCGTGATGTTGTTGCAGCTGACGACGGGCGCCTGGACGAGCTGCTGCTCGAGGCTGCGCACCGACGTCGCGTGCTGGTCGAGGAGCGCGTTGTCCTGCGACGACAGCTTCGTCTTGAGGCGCGTGAAGTCGCTCGTCACGGCGTCGAGGACGCTCTTGTCCATGTCGAGGCGCTGGTTGTTGCCGCTGCTGCCGCTCGACATCACGTTGCCGAACACGTTCTTGAACAGCTGGAACGGATCGTTCTGCGGCGCGCGCGGCATGCGCGGGCCGTCGTAGCTGATGCGCTTGTCGACGTAGCGGTTCGTCGTGTCCTCGTCGACCTGCACGCCGATCTCGAGCGTCGGCCATGCCGTCTTCGAGAAGATCGTCGTCGCGAGCTTGCGGTCGACCGACATGCCGTCGGCGAGGCCGGCGTCCTCGTTCGTGCTGACGCCGCCGAGGAGCACCTGGCCCGTCAGCAGGTTGCCGAGGCCCTTCTGGTGGCCGCCCGGGTGGTTGATCTTGTCGGGCGCCGTCGCCGCCGTCTGGTAGGTCTGGCGCGCGCCGACGCTCGACACGCGGTCGAGGACCAGCAGGCGCGCCGCGTTCTCGTTGAGCGGCGTCAGCAGGTTGTTCGGGTCGGTGAGGACCTTGCCCGTCGAGATGTCGATCTCGGGGGCCGACTGCGGGATGCGCCAGTTGGCGTAGAGCATGCCGTTCGCCGTGTAGATGACGATGAGGCGGCGTTTCGGCACCAAAGGAACGGCGGCGCGAGCATAGAGGCTGTCGAGGCCGACCACGAAGGGGACGGCGGCGGCGGACACGCCGAGGTCGCGGAGGAAGCGACGGCGGGTGACGTTGTACTTGCGCATGTTGATGTTCCTCTGGGCTTTCAAAGAACGTTGAGGCGGTTGAGGAAGATCTCGGTCTGCGTGAGGCCGAGGAGGACCTGCTTGAAGCTCTGGTTCGAGCTCTTGAGCGTGTTCGTGAGCGTCGTGATGTCGTTGGTGTCGCCGTCGGCCTCGGCGCGCTTGGCGGCGAAGCGGTAGAGGTGCGTCACCATGCAGGCGCCGACGGCCGAGTCATCGGCGCCGAGGCGGTCGAGGAACTGCGGCGCGTTCGCCGTCGCCGTGTCGAGCATCGGGTCGCCCGTGCCGACGATCGTGACCGCCGTGTTGACCGGCTGGCTGTTGTCGTCGGTCGTGCGGTACTGGCCGATCGTGTCGTAGCTCTCGAAGAGGAAGCCCACCGGGTTGATGCGGGCGTGGCAGGGCTGGCAGCCAGTCGGGTCCTTCGTGAGCGTCTCGAAGTCCTGGCGGAGGCTCTGGCCGGGCGAGGGCGCGACGAACGGCGGCACGTTGGCCGGCGGGTCCGGCAGCGGCTGGCACATGACCTTGCCCCAGATGAACACGCCACGCTTGATCGGGTGGCTGGTGTTCTCCGTGGCGAACGTCGCCATGATCGCCGGGTGCGTGAGGATGCCGGCGCGCTGCGCCTGGTTGACCTGGACCTTCTGCATGCCCGTGCCGGTCACGCCCGTGACGCCCATGATGGGCGCGAGCTCTTGGTTGACGTAGGCGGTGCGGCTCGTGAGGAGCGCCGTGACGGAACCGGTGTCGGCCCACAGCGCGTCGTCCATCTGCATGTCGAACGACTGCTTGATCGCGGCCTGCAGCGTCGTCGTGTACTTCGTGTCGAACGGCGACGTCTTCGAGTTCGGCAGGTCCGTCGCCTTGAGCCACTGCTCGTAGAAGTAGCGGACGCCGTTCTTGGCGCGCGCGTCGGCGAGCATGCGCGTCGCCTCGGCCGAGACCTGGTCCTTCGTCGAGAGCATGCCCGCGCCCGCGTGCTGCAGGAGCGTGTCGTCGGGCGTCGTCGCCCACAGGAGGTACGAGAGGCGGCTCGCCATCGAGTAGCCCGTGACGGGCTGCTTGCCGGCGCCGAGCGCCTGCTCTTCGAGCTCGAGGTGATAGAGGAAGGACGGCGACTGGAGGATGGCCTCGATGACCGTCTGCATGCCGGCCGAGAAGCCGTACTTGCCCGAGATCGTGTTGAAGGCGTTCAGCAGCGCCGTGCGCTCGGTGGCGTCGATCGGGCGGCGGAAGGCCTTGGGCGCGAACGTGTCGATGAACGTCCCGGCGCACGTCGCGTTCTGCGCCGTCGTGCTGCAGGGGGCGATCTTCGCGAGGTTCGCGGCCGCCACGGCCTGGGTGGCGATCGCGATGGCCGCCGTGTGGTAGGCGCGAACGCTGCCGTCCGAGGCGGCGCCGCCAATCCAGAAGCCGCCGCTCGAGGGCGCGTCGGCCTCGAGCGCGACGCTGACCGGAACGCCGAGCAGGTCGCTGGCCGAGTTCGTGAACTCTTGGTTCGTGAGGCGGTAGGCCGGCGCCGACTGGAGCGCCGAGCCCGGGAGTGTCACCGTGCCGCCCGTGCCGGGGTTGCCGCTGCCGCCCGTGCCGGGGTTGCCGCTGCCGCCGTTGCCGGGGTTGCCGCTGCCGCCGTTGCCGGGGTTCCCGTTGCCGCCCGAGCCGATGCCCGGGCCTCCGGGGGACATTCCGTTGTCGCTGATGGAGCCGTTGCAGCCGGCCACCGCCAGACAGATCACGAACGAAGGCACTGACCAAGTCGAACGCGCTCTCATGTGCTTCTCCCCCTCGGCCCGCCCCGCGTCGTCTTCGACTGGGAGGCGGTGGGTTCCAGGGTTGTCAGACAGGTCCTGTCACTGGGATTGGGTCGGTCCGGTCGCCAATCTCAGAGCGAAGTCCACTTTGTCAACGCGCGGGGGCACGTCGCGGATAGGGAGCCTCGCCCTAACGAGATTTGCGGACAGACAATAACACGCACCAAGACGTGTCGATCGGCACAGGTCCTTTTGACGATGCAACAGAGGACCCACGAATACACCTACAGTCGTGCCGGGGGTGGGGCTCGAACCCACAAGTCGCTCGCGCGACAGGAGATTTTAAGTCTCCCGCGTTTACCGTTTCGCCACCCCGGCCGGCGCGAGGGCGCCGACGCGGCCCATCTTATTACAAGGATAGCGAGAGCCGAGCCGGGTCATGACCGCTCGCGTGGTACAAAGGAGATCCCGCCTCGGCCGGTCGATGCTCGAGAACCCCACTCCTCAAGACCACTTGCGTGCGTGTCGATGGTTTCGGGTCGTGCGCGCGGCCAGTTGGGGTTTGTCCGCCGTCGTCGCGGTCGTCGGCTTGGCCCTGACGGCGATGGCGTGCGTGAACCTCAGTTATCCACCCGGGGCCTCACGCAACGCCGACGGCGGGCTCGTCCTCCACCTGCCGAACGGGCAGCGCTGCAACACCGCGAGCGAGTGCCAGAACGGGTTCTGCGTCGACAACGTGTGCTGCAACGAAGCGTGCGCCGGGAAGTGCTTCACGTGCGCGCGCGCCGACAGCCCCGGCTTCTGCTCGATGGCCGAGAAGGACACCGATCGTCGGAACGAATGCGATGACCTGGGCCCGGGCCAGTGCAGCACCGACGGCGTGTGCGACGGGCAGGGCAATTGCGAGACGTACGCGCAGGGCACGGTCTGCAAGCCGGCGTTGTGCGACCTCGCGATCGTCACGCCGGCCTCGCGCTGCGACGACAAGGGCACTTGCGTCACGCCCACGAAGAAGGAGAGCTGCTCGCCGTTCAACTGCTCGGGCGTCACCCAAATGTGCCTCACGTCGTGCGAGGACTCGTTGTCGTGCGTGGGCGCGAACCAGTGCGTGAACAACACGTGCGGCGCGAAGGCGTTCGGCACCACGTGCCAGGCCGGGACGGAGTGCGCGTCCGGCTTCTGCGTCGACGGCGTGTGCTGCACGAGCGACTGCACCGGCGGCTGCCGCTCGTGCAACATCAAGGACAGCGTCGGCATCTGCACGGCGATCCCCGCGGGCGTCGCGCCCAAGGACGCGAGCTGCCCGACGATGGACGCGTCGACCTGCCAGCA
Source organism: Polyangia bacterium (assembly GCA_035549075.1). Classification (GTDB taxonomy): domain Bacteria; phylum Myxococcota_A; class Polyangia; order Fen-1088; family Fen-1088; genus DASZFV01. The sequence continues at coordinate 5,977 of DASZRT010000049.1, forward strand.
GGACGGCACGTGCGACGGCGCGGGCGCGTGCCGCCTCTTCTACCCGGCGGGCGCCGTGTGCGGTCCGGCCAGCTGCTCGACGGCGACGCTGCACCCGGCGTCGACCTGCGACGGCAAGGGCAAGTGCCAGACGCCCGCCGTCGTCACGTGCGGCAGCTACACCTGCGGCTCGACGACGGCGTGCCGCACGACGTGCGGGGGCGACGCCGACTGCGCGTCGCCGTCGGTGTGCCAGCTGTCGACGACGACGTGCGGCGGCCTCACAGCGCAGTTCTTCCGCCAGACGAACCTCACCGACCTCGCGTACACGCACACCGATCCGTGGATCAACTTCAACTGGGGCGGCGGCGCGCCCATGGGCCTCAACGTCGACAACTTCTCGATCCGGTGGCGCGGCAAGATCACGGCGCGCTTCTCGGACACGTACACGTTCTACTCGGGCAGCGACGACGGCGAACGCCTCTACGTCAATGGCCAGCTGCTCATCGATCGCTACGTCCGTCACGCGTCCGTGCCCGAGGACGTCAGCAAGACGATCGCGCTCACGGCGGGCCAGCCCACCGACATCGTCTTCGAGTACTTCGAGAACGGCGGCGACGCGAACGTGTATCTGTCGTGGCAGAGCGCGCACGAGCCGAAGGCCGTCGTGCCGACGAGCGCGCTGTCGCCGCAGTAGCGTGGCGGGGATGGTAAAAGGGCGAACGTGAACCGGCCCGACGCCATCCTCTTCGACCTCGACGGCACGCTCGTCGACTCCGAGCGCGAGAACGTCGAGTCGGTCGTGCTCGCGGCGCGCCGCTGGGGCGCCGAGCTCACCGAGGCCGAGCGCGCCTTCGTCATCGGGCACTCGTGGGTCGAGATCCATGCGCTCATCGTCGGCAACCACCGCCTCGACGTCGGGATGGCGACGCTCATCGCCGCCGCCGTCGACGAGAAGCGCGCGCTGCTCGCGGCCGACGGCTACCGCGCGCTGCAGGGCGCGGTCGCGGCCGTGCGGCGCATCGCGCGCCGGTCGAAGCTGGCCGTCGTGTCGGGCGCGAGCCACGGCGAGGTCGACGACGCGCTCGCGAGCCTGGGCGTCGCCGACGCCTTCGAATTCGTCATGGGCGCCGAGGACTACCCGCGCGGCAAGCCGGCGCCCGACCCGTACGCGATCGCGATGCAGCGCCTCGGCGCCGCGCCCGCGCGCACGGTCGCCGTCGAGGACGCGACGCCGGGGATTCTCTCGGCGCGCGCGGCGGGCGCGCGCGTCGTCGGCGTGCAGGCCGGCAATTTCAGCGGCTACGACCTCTCGGCCGCCGACGTCGTCGTCGCGACGCTCGACGACGTCACCGATGACCTGCTCGATAGATTGGTGGCGGGATGATCGTCGACGCCAAGGCCTCGGGCGCCTACCACTGGATGGCGGCGACGATCCTGCCGCGGCCCATCGCCTGGGTCGCGACCGAGAACCCCAACGGCACGGCCAACCTCGCGCCGTTCTCGTTCTTCACGGGCGCGAGCGCCTCGCCCCCGACGTGCATCATCTGCGTCTCGCGCACGAACAAGCCGACGGCCGAGCAGCCGCAGGTCAAAGGCCCGAGCCGGAAGAAAGACACGTGGGCCAACATCGAGCGCACGGGCGAGTACGTCATCAACGTCGTGCCCGACGCGCTGGCCGACGCCATGAACGCCACCTCGCGCGAGGTGCCGCACGGCACCGACGAGTTCGAGCTGGCGGGCGTCACGAAGGAGCCGTCCGAGCGCGTGCGCCCGCCGCGCGTCGCCGAGTCGCCCGTCGCCCTCGAGTGCCGCTTGCACAAGATCGTCGAGGTCGGCAACGCCGGCGACGAGACGGCCATCATCGTCGGCGAGATCCTACTTTGGCGCATCCACGACGACATGCTGCTCGAGAACGGCCGCCTCGACCCCGCGAAGCTCGACCTCGTCGGCCGCATGGGCGGCAACTGGTACTCGCGTACGCGCGATCGCTTCGAGCTCGCGCGACCGAAGCCTTGAGTGCTGGTAAAATGAAGGAGCGGTGTTCGAGCACCTTCCACCTGACGTCACCCTCTACGAGGTCGGCCCGCGCGACGGGTTGCAGAACGAGTCGCGCCTCATCCCGACCGACGACAAGGTGAGGTTCATCGACGCGCTGTCCGACACCGGCCTGCGCGCCATCGAGATCACGAGCTTCGTCAACCCGAAGTGGATCCCGCAGCTGGCCGACGGCGCCGAGGTCTCGCGCCGCATCACGCGCAAGCCGGGCGTCGTCTACTCGGCGCTCGTGCCCAACAAGCAGGGGCTCGACACGGCGATCGCCGCCGGCATGAAGGAGTGCGCCGTCTTCATGTCGGCGTCCGAGACCCACAACAAGAAGAACATCAACAAGACGATCGCGCAGACGCTCGTGGCGTTCCGCGAAACGGTGCCGCCCGCGCTGGCCGCTGGGCTGCGCGTGCGCGCCTACGTGTCGACGGTCTACGGCTGCCCGTACGAAGGCGCCGTCGATCCCAACAAGGCCGTCGAGCTGTGCCGCGAGCTCAAGGCGCTGGGGTGCTACCAGGTGTCGCTCGGCGACACGATCGGCGTGGGCACGCCGCGCCAGGTGCGCGACGTTCTCGCGCGCGTGCTGGCGGAGATCCCCGCGCCCGAGGTCGCCGTGCACTTCCACGACACGCGCGGCACGGCGCTCGCCAACATCCTCGTGTCGGTCGAGATGGGCATCACGACGATCGACGCCGCGCTGGGTGGGCTCGGCGGGTGCCCGTACGCGCCGGGCGCATCGGGCAACGTGTCGACCGAGGACGTCGTCTACATGCTCGAGGGCATGGGCGTGAAGACGGGCATCGACCTCGACAAGCTCGTCGACTGCGCGCGGCTCGCGTCGACGCTCGTCGGCCACGAGATGCCGTCGAAGTTCTACCGCGCCGCCGTGGGCGCGCGCGCGAGGGCCGCGGGCTAGTGGCCGAAGAAGTCGCTCGGCCCGTGACGTTGGAGGTGCGCGACGCGACGGCCGTCGTGACGCTCAACCGGCCGCAGGCGGCGAACGCGCTGTCGTGCGAGCTGGTCGGCGCGCTCGGTCACGCGTTCGATCGCATCGCCCAAGGTGAGGAAGGCGAAGCGGTGCGCGCCGTGATCGTCACGGGCGCGGGCGACAAGGCGTTCTGCGCCGGCGCCGATCTGAAAGAGCGGCGCGCGATGACGCTCGACGAGACCAAGTCGTTCTTGCGGCACCTCAACAAGGTCGTCGACACGATCGCGGCCTTCCCCAAGCCGGTCATCGCCGCCATCAACGGCGCGGCCTACGGCGGCGGCCTCGAGCTCGCGCTCGCCTGCGACTTTCGTTTGGCCGCGGAGACGGCCGAGGTCGGGCTCGTCGAGACGCGGCTCGGGATCATCCCGGGCGCGGGCGGCACGCAGCGCCTCGCGCGCGTCACGAGCGTCGCCGTCGCCAAAGAGCTGATTTTGACGGGGCGGCGCATCGGCGCGGCGCGCGCGAAGGAGCTGGGCGTCGTCGGCGCCGTCGTGCCGGCGGCCGAGCTCGCGGCGGCGGCGCAGAAGCTCGCGGCCGAGCTGGCCGGCGCGGGGCCGCTGGCCCTCGCGCAGGCGAAGAAGGCGATCGACGGCGGCGTGGGCCTGCCGATGAAGGACGCGCTCGCCGTCGAGCGCGCCAGTTACGCCGTCGTCCTCGAGAGCGAAGATCGCAACGAAGGCCTCGCGGCGTTCGCCGAGAAGAGGCCGCCCAAGTTCACGGGCAAATAGTTCACCGGCAAGTAAAGGAGCCGCCCCCGATGTCACGAAGCGACGAGCTCAAAGCGCTCGCGGAGAAGGTTCGAAAGGGCGGCGCGCCCAAGTACCACGAGGCCAACGCCAAGACCGGCAAGCTGTTCTGCCGCGAGCGCATCGCGCTGCTGTGCGACCAAGGGAGCGGAGACGGGAAGGACTTCGTCGAGGACGGCCTGTTCGCGAACGCGACGGCGGCCGATCTCCCGGCCGACGGGGTCGTCACGGGCGTAGGTCGCGTTCACGGCCGCCCCGTCGCCATCATGGCGAACGACTCGACGGTGAAGGCGGGCTCGTGGGGCGCGCGCACCGTCGAGAAGATCGTCCGCATCCAGGAGACCGCCGGCCGCCTCGGCATCCCGCTCTTCTATCTGGTCGACTCCGCGGGCGCGCGCATCACCGATCAGATCGACATGTTCCCGGGGCGCCGCCACGCGGGACGCATCTTCAACAACCAGGTCAAGCTCTCGGGCGCCGTGCCGCAGATCTGCCTGCTGTTCGGGCCGTCGGCGGCGGGAGGCGCGTACATCCCGGCGTTCTGCGACGTCGTGTTCATGGTCGACAAGAATGCGTCGATGTACCTCGGCTCGCCGCGCATGGCCGAGATGGTCATCGGCGAGAAGGTCACGCTGGAAGAGATGGGCGGCGCGCGCATGCACTGCGAGGTCTCGGGCTGCGGCGACCTGCTCGCGCCCGACGAGAAGAGCTGCATCGCCGCCGCGCGCGACTACTTGGCGTACATGCCCCAGCGCGGTGGTGAGGCGCCGGCCGCGATCGCGGCGCGCGGACCGTCGCCGGCGGCGAAGCGCATCGACGACGTCATGCCCGCGAACCAGAACCAGGCGTTCGACATCGCGGCCGTCATCGCGGCGCTCGTCGACGAGGGCAGCTTCTTCGAGGTGAAGAAGCTGTTCGCGCGCGAGCTCGTCACGGGCTTCGCGCGCCTCGACGGACGCGTCGTCGGCATCGTCGCCAACCAGCCGAAATGGAAGGGCGGGGTGCTCTTCGTCGATTCGGCCGACAAGGCGGCGCGCTTCGTGTGGCTGTGCGACGCGTTCTCGATCCCGCTGCTGTTTTTGGCGGACGTGCCGGGCTTCATGATCGGCAAGGCCGTCGAGCGGCAGGGCATCATCCGCCACGGCGCGAAGATGATCTCGGCGATGGCCGACGCCACCGTGCCGAAGATCTGCGTCGTGCTGCGCAAGGCCTACGGCGCGGGCCTGTACGCCATGAGCGGCCCCGGCTTCGAGCCCGAGGCGACGATCGCGCTGCCGCAGGCGATGATCGCCGTCATGGGCGCCGAGGCGGCCATCAACGCCGTCTACGCCAACAAGATCGCCGAGAAGCCCGAGGCCGAGCGCCCCGCGTACATCGAGCAGCTGCGCGCCGAGTACCGCGACGACATCGACATCCTGAAGCTCGCGTCGGAGCTGCACGTGGACGCCATCACGCCGGGGGACGAGCTGCGCGGTGAGCTCATTCGCCGGTTCGCGAACGCGGCCGGCAAGCGATCGACGGGGTGGGCGCGAAAGAGATCGGTGCTGCCGGTCTAGAACCAGAAGAACTAGAAAAGGTAGAGTCGCGTCCATGCCCCGGGCGCTGACGCTCATCCCCGCCGACGAAGCGCGGCGCATCCTTTTGCAGACGCCGGCCGTGAGCGTCGAGCGCGCGTCCGTCACGCGCGCGGGTGGGCGTGTTCTCGCCGAGGCGTTCGTCGCGCCCGAGGATCTGCCGGCCGAGCGGCGCTCGGTCATGGACGGGTACGCGATTCGGGCGGCCGACGTCGCGACGGCGTCGGAGCTCATGTCGGTGTCGCTGCGGCTGGTCGGCGTCGTCGCGATGGGCGACGTGTTTCGCGGCGCGGTTGCGGCGGGCGAGGCGGTCGCGATCTCGACGGGCGGCTTTCTGCCCGCGGGCACCGACGCGGTCGTCATGCTCGAGCACACGTCGTCCACCGGCGAGAGCGAAGGCGTCGGCCGCTCGATCGAGGTCGAGCGTGCCGTGAAGCCGGGCGCGAACGTCATCGCCGCCGCCGAGGACTTCGCGCGCGGCGCCGCCGTGCTCCCCGCGGGGCGTCGGCTGCGCCCGCAGGATCTCGCGGCGCTCGCGACGTTCGGCGCCGCCGAGGTCGCCGTGTTCCGCCGGCCGCGCGTCACGGTGCTGTCGACCGGCAACGAGCTCTGCGCGCCCGGCGAGACGCCGGGGCCCGGTCAGGTGCGCGACGCGAACCAATCTGCGCTGCTCGCGCAGGTCGCGACGGCCGGCTGCGACGCCGTCGCGGGCGGCATCGTGCGCGACGACGCGGCGGCGCTGCGCGAGGCCGTGTCGCGCGCGCTGGCCGAGAGCGACGCCGTCATTCTCTCGGGCGGCTCGTCGATCGGCACGAAGGACGTCGCCGCCGACGCGCTCCTCGATCTCCCCGCGCCGGGTGTGCTCTTCCACGGCATCGACATCCGCCCCGGCAAGCCGACGCTTTTCGCGCGCGCCGGCAAGAAGCCCGTCGTCGGCATGCCCGGCTTCCCGACGTCGTCGCTCGTCGTCTTCGACGCCTTCATCCGTCCGATGCTCGCCTGCCTCGGCGGCGAATCGCCCATCGAGGTATGGCCCGCGCGCCGCCGCGCCCAGCTCACGAAGGTGCAGCCGTCCGTCGTCGGGCGCGAAGACTACTTGCGCGTGCGCTTGGTCGAGCGCGCGGGCGCCGGCGGCGAACCTTTGGCCGAACCTCTCGTGGGCGGCTCGGCGGCGCTGTCCAACGTCGTCTTCGCCGACGGACTCGTGCGCGTGCCCGCCGAGCGCGCCGGCCTCGAGGCCGGCGAGTCCGTCGATGTGCTGTCGTACTGAGCGCGCTCGCGCGTCACGACGAACGGCCCGCCGATCTCCTCGGGCAACGTCACGTCGAGGTCGTCCTCGAGCACCTCGTTGCCGCGCGTCGCCGACTCCACGAAGTCCTCGCCGAGGACCTCGGCCAGATCCTCGGTCGGCGGCGCGCCGCCCTCGCTCGGATCGGGGATGAACGCGTGCGCGTCGTCGGAACGCTCGTGCGCCCGCGACGCCGTCGGTCTCCTTTTCGCGTGGCTCATACGTGCAACATGGGCCGCGCCCCGGGTCTTGCAAGGGCCCCCTTCGGACCGTTACCCTCTCGCGCATGAAATGCCTACGCGTGGCTTTCCTGGCGGCCCTCGGGGTCGCGACGGTCCTCTCGGGCGTGGCGGGCGCGCAGGCGGTGCGCCCCACCGTCAAGGGCCGCGCCCACAAGGTGAAGGTGGACAGCTCGCCCCAACAGGCGGCCGTGTATTGGGACAGCGGGACCTCACCGGACCCGAAGAAGTTCGGCATCGCCGGTTACACGCCCATCACGGTGAAGGTCCCGCGCGGCGGCGTTCGCTTCATCGTCGAGCTGCAGGGCTTCAAGGCCCAAGACAAGACGCTCGACATCAAGAAGAGCCAGACGGTCAACTTCACGCTCGAGCGCGCGCCGTCGATGGCGAAGCTCGACCTGCAGTCGACGACCGACGGCACGGCCGTGGGCGCCGACGTCAAGATCGACGGCGTCGGCCGCGGCTCATTGCCGAACTCGTTCGACCTCGCGGCGGGCCGCCACCAGGTCGAGATCAACAAGGCCGGCTTCAAGCCTTGGAGCGACTGGTTCGATCTCGGCGAGGGCGAGCACCGCACGCGCGACGTCTCGCTCACGAAGGCCGAGGCGCCGGGGGGCGCGCTGCTCGTGACCTCCGACGGCGGCGGCGACGTCTACGTCGACGGCGTCCGCAAGGACGTCGCGCCCACGATGATCGAGGGCGTCGCGGCCGGCGACCACATCGTCGAGGTGAAGAAGGACGGCGCGACGCCGTGGCGCCAGACCGTCACCGTCGTCTCGGGCCAGCAGACGAAGGTCGCCGCGACGTTCGGCGCGTCGTCGACGGGCGGTGCCCTGCGCGTCATCGCCAGCGAGCCCGACACCGAGGTCTTCGTCGACGGCGAGGACAAGGGCCGCGCGCCCGCGAGCGTGACCGGCCTCGCGACGGGCGAGCACGTCGTCGAGGGCCGCCGCGCCAAGTTCAAGACCGTGCAGCAGACGGTGCGCGTCGCCGCCGGCGAGAGCGCCGTCGTGCAGCTCAAGATGGAGGTCGCGCCGCCCGATCGCCCGCACGCGAGCCTCAAGGTGCAGTCGGCCGTGCCGAACGCCGAGGTCTTCGTCGACGGCTCGAGCCTGGGGCGCGCGCCCGTCGACCGCAGCGACCTCGATCCCGGCAAGCACTACGTCGTCGTCCACAAGGACGGCTACACCGACTTCAAGCGCGAGGTCGTGCTGCTCGAGAACCAGGCCATCGCGCTCGTGGCCGACCTCTCGGCGACGGGAACGCTGCGCGCGCTGTCCTCGCCCGAGGGCGCCGACGTTCGCGTCGACGGCGAGCTCATCGGCAAGACGCCCGTCGTGCGCGAAGGCGTGTCGGTCGGCTCGCACCTCGTCGAGGTCGACCTCAAGGGTTACTTCAAGCACAAGGACACCGTGAAGATCGACGGCGGGCGCGAGTACCTATACTCGGCCGACCTCCAGCTCGTCCCGACGGGCCCGACGCCCGAGCAGCAGGCCAAGCGCAAGATGGGCATGTCGTCGTACGGCGCCAAGGTCAACCCGGTGGGCGGCGTCACGACCGACTTCGGCATCGGCTACCCGTACTGGATCATGGCGCGCGCCACCGTCGGCGCCTTCAACGTCAAGCCGCTCGGCCTCGACCTCGGCGTCGAGTTCCAGACCTTCTTCCAGATCTACGACTTCTCGGTGCACGGCCGCCTGCAGCTCGTCGAGACGGGCCCGCTGTCGATCGCGGCGCGCGCCAACGTCGGCGGCGGCTTCGGCGGCAGCGGCCGCAACACCTACTTCGCGGACCTGTCGCCCATCATCTCGCTCGCGTTCAGCAACGTCGCGACGGTGTCGGCGTCGGCGCGCTGGTCGCTGTGGACGGACCGCTTCTGCCCGTCGGCCACCGAGGTCCAGGCCGGCGTCGGCTTCTCCGACTTCTGCAAGGACCCGGCGTCGGGCGTCGCCAAGGACCCGGCGGCCAACGCCTCGATCTTCGGCACGGGCCCTGACGACCGCCGCTTCAGCGGCCAGCGCCTGCTCATCGGCTTCGCCGCCGTCGCCGCGATCGATCGGCTCACGTCGGTGTTCCTGCACATCGAGTTCTTGCCCGAGCTCGCGCCGGCGGGGCGCCCGGCGTTCACCCACCAGGTCAACGGCGCGCTCTTCGACAAGGACACGCTCGTGTACGGCACGGCGGGCGTCGAGCTCAAGTTCTGATTTTCGGAGGCGGGCGCATTTCCCCTAGCGTCCGCGCGTCTTTTTCTTCAACGTAGGCGTCCATGAGCAGCACGGCGGGCATCCCGCGCAAATGGACGGTCGGCGATTCGTCCGAGATCTACGGCGTCAAGTACTGGGGCAACAACTTCTTCTCGATCAACGACGCGGGGAACGTCCAGGCGCACCCCGCGGGCCCCGAGGGCGGCCGCATCGATCTCAAGGAGCTCGTCGACGAGGTCGCTCGTCGAGGCATCGGGCTGCCGCTGCTCATTCGCTTCTCCGACGTGCTCAAGAGCCGCATCGTCGAGCTCAACGAGACCTTCCGCCGCGCCATCGCTGAGTACGGCTACAAGGGCCAGTACAAGGGCGTCTACCCGATCAAGGTCAACCAGCACCGCTACGTCGTGGAAGAGATCGTCCAGTTCGGGCGGCCTTACCACTACGGCCTCGAGGCGGGCTCGAAGCCCGAGCTGCTCGCCGTCATGGCGATGCTCGACGACGAAGAGGCGCTGGTCGTCTGCAACGGCTACAAGGACGAGGAGTACATCGAGACGGCGCTCATGGCGTCGAAGCTCGGGCGCACGGTGCTCATCGTCGTCGAGAAGTTCAGCGAGCTCGCGCTCATCGCCGAGGTCGCCAAGAAGGTGGGCGTGCGGCCGCGCATCGGCGTGCGCGTCAAGCTCGCGTCGAAAGGCTCGGGGCGCTGGGAGGCGTCGGGCGGCGATCGATCGAAGTTCGGCCTGTCGACGCGCGAGGTGGTCGAGGCCATCAACTTCATGAAGGCGAATGACCTCCTTTCGTGCTTCGAGCTGCTGCACTTTCACCTCGGCAGCCAGATCTCGGCCATTCGCGCCGTCAAGAACGCGCTCCGCGAGGCGGGCCGCTTCTACGTCGAGGTCGCGAAGCTGGGCGCGCCGCTCAAGTACTTCGACGCGGGCGGCGGCCTGGGCGTCGACTACGACGGGTCTCAAACCAACTTTGCGTCGTCGATGAACTACACGACGCAGGAGTACGCCAACGACATCGTGTTCGCGCTGCAGGAGATCTGCGACGCCGCGGGCGTGCCGCAGCCCACGATCGTGACGGAGTCGGGCCGCGCCGTCGTCGCGCACCACTCGATGCTCGTCATGGACATCCTCGGCGTCGGCGAGTTCGACGTCGGCAAGGCGCCCGACAAGGTCGCCAAGGACGCGGCGCGCGTCGTGCGCAACCTGTTCGAGACCCACAGGGACATCTCGCGCAAGAACCTGCTCGAGGCGTACCACGACGCCCTGGAATACAAGGAAGAGGCGCTGCAGCTTTTCAATCTCGGGAACCTCTCGCTCGAAGAGCGCGTCGTCGCCGAGGACATCTTCTGGGCGATCTGCCAGAAGATCCTCAAGACGCTGCGCGAGCTGCGCGAGATCCCCGAGGACCTCGAGGGCCTCGAGCGCGCGCTGTCCGACACGTACTTCTGCAACTTCTCGATGTTCCAGTCGCTGCCCGACATCTGGGCCATCGACCAGCTGTTCCCCATCATGCCGATCCACCGCCTCGGCGAAGAGCCGACGCGCAAGGCCGTGCTCGCCGACATCACGTGCGACAGTGACGGCAAGATCGATCACTTCATCGATCGTAGGGACGTCAAGCAGGTGCTCGAGCTCCATCCGGTCAACGGCCAGGACTACTACCTGGGCGTGTTCCTCATCGGCGCGTACCAGGAGATCCTCGGCGACCTGCACAACCTGTTCGGCAACACGAACACGGTGCACGTGTCGCTGGCGGCTGGCGGCGGCTACCAGATCGAGCACGTCGTCACGGGCGACACGGTGACCGACGTCCTCAAGTACGTCAGCTACGCGCGCGAGGATCTCGTCGCGCGCGTGCGCCGCTTCGCCGAGCTGGCCGTGCGCGCGAACCGCATGTCGCTCGACGAGACGCGGTCGATGCTGCGCATGTACGAAGAGGGACTCGCGGGGTACACCTATCTAGAACGCGCATAAGCGTTACTATCGCCTGGCCATGAACCTCACGGGGAAGCTGGGCGATCCCGAGCGCGTCGACGCGTCTCTCTCTGATCTCGCGCGCGGGGTCGTCGGATCGGAGATCCTCAAGATCGCGGCGCAGATTCGGAAGCTGAAGGCCGAGGGCGCGGAGATCTGCAACCTCACCGTCGGTGACTTCGATCCGCTGCAGTTCCCGATTCCGGAGAAGCTGCTCGCGGCCGTGCAGAAGGCGCTCGTCGACGGGCACACGAATTACCCGCCGTCGGACGGCGTGCTCGCGCTGCGCGAGGCGGTCGCGCGCTTCTACGCCCGTGGGCTCGACCTTCAATACCCCGTCGAGTCGGTGCTCATCACGGGCGGCGCGCGGCCGCTGCTCTACGGCTCGTACCGCACGGTGCTCGACCCGGGCGACGCCGTCGTCTACCCGGTGCCGTCGTGGAACAACAACCACTACGCCTACCTTTGCGGCGCGCGCGCGATCGAGCTGACGGTGCGCGCCGACGCGAACTTCTTCCCGACGTCCGACGAGCTGCGGCCGTACGTCGAGTCGGATCGCTCGCGCCTGCTCATGATCAACTCGCCGCTCAACCCGACGGGCACGGTGCTCGATCCCGACGAGCTGCGAAAGATCTGCGAGCTGGTCGTCGAGGAGAACCGCCGGCGCGAGCGCGCGGGCGGCGGCGCGCACAAGGCGATCTGGCTCTGCTACGACCAGGTCTACTGGCAGCTGACGTTCGGCTCGGCCCGCCACGCGACGCCGCCCGAGGTCTGCCCCGACGTCGCGCCGTACACGATCATGCTCGACGCCGCCTCGAAGAGCTTCGCGGCGACGGGCCTGCGCGTGGGCTGGGCCGTCATGCCGCCCGCGGCTCGCCAGCGCATGGCCGACATCCTGGGCCACGTGGGCGCGTGGGCGCCCAAGCCCGAGCAGGTCGCGACGGCGTCGTTCCTCGACGACGAGCCGGCCATCGCCGAGTACCACACGAAGATGCGCGCGTCCGTGCGCGCGCGCCTCGACGCGCTCGCGGCGGGCTTCGCGGCGCTGCGCGCCGAGGGCTTCCCCGTCGAGGTCATCGCGCCCCAGGGCGCGATCTACCTCTCGGTGCGCGTCGCGCTGCCGGGTCACACGAACGAGGCGACGCGCCGCTTGCTGCTCGAGAAGGCGGGCTTCGCCGTCGTGCCGTTCCAGGCCTTCGGCCTCGCGGGCGACAGCGGCTGGTTCCGCATCTCGGTGGGCGCCGTCTCGCTGGAGGACATCGCGGCGGCCTTTCCGCGCGTGCGCGCGGCGCTGGCGTCGGCGTGACGGAGCCTGCCGCGGCCGACGGCGTGCCCGCGGCGCCGCGGCTCGGGCTCGTGCTCGTCGTCGCGCTCGTGGCGCGCCTCGCGATCTTCCCCTTCGCCGAGAACAAGCACGGTGACGCGCCCATGCGCGCGCTCATCGCCGAGCGCCTCGTGCTCGACCCGGCGGCCGCGCACGATCCGCGCGCCTACTGCCAGTTCGGGCCGCTGCACGCGACGCTGATGCGCGCGTTCATCGCCGTCGACGGCGTCGTGCCGCGCTCGTCGCGCGCGCTGTCGCTCGTCGCGGGCTTGCTCGTGTTCGTGCCGTTCATGCGCCTCGCGACGCGGATCGCGGGCGCGCGCCGCGCCGAGCTCGCGGCGCTCGGCCTCGCCGTGTCGCCGCTGCACGTGCAAGCCTCGACGACGGCGGCCAGCGAGGCGCTCTACCTGCTGTTGTTCGTCGCGATGCTCGAACGGCTCACGGCGGCGCTCGCCGATCCCGAGGCGCGTGTGGGCCGCTTCGTCGTCGCGGGAGCGCTGGCGTCGCTCGCGGCCGTCACGCGCTACGACGCGTGGTTCTCGATCCCGGCGGCGGCCGTCGCCGCCTGGTGGGTGAGGCCGCCGCTCGTCTCGCGCGCGCAGCTCGCCACGGGCCTTTGCGCGTTCCTCGCGGCGGCGGCTGTGCTGCCCGCGGCGTGGATCTCGTGGTGCGCCGTCGCGACGCACGATCCGTTCTTCTTCGCGCACTACATCGAGGCCGATCACGCGCAGCTCGCCGCCGCGGCCGTCGCGCGCTGGGGTCCCGTCGTCGCGCGGCTGCGCCAGCTCGGCATCTGGGCGCTGTCGTTCGTGGCGGCGATGACGCCGCCGCTCGCGCTCGGGGCGCTGATCGCGTGGCGCCGCCGCGCGCGGCTCGAGCTGGACCGGCCCGCGCTGCGCGTCGCGCTCGCCGTGGGGCTCGCGCCCGTCGCGCTCTACCTCGCGCAGGGTTTGCTGCGCCTGCGTTTCGAGCCGCTGCCGCGCTTCGCGATCGTGCCGGGCGCGCTGTTGTTGCCGCTCGCTGCGGCCGCCGTGCCGCACGCACGCCTCGCCGCCGCGCGCGCCGCCGTGCCGCTCGCGGCTGTTGCCTTCGCCGCCGTCGCGTATCTCGTTGCCATGGCGGGCGCTGGCGCGGGCGGCCGCGTGTGGGGCGGGGCCGAGTCGATGGGCGCGCTCACGCGGCTCGACGCCGAGGATCGCGCCGTCGCCACTTACCTGCGCGCCCATCGACAGCCGCACGAGCGCGTCATGCTCGAGCCGCTCGCCTTCGCCGAGATCGCGATCGCCGAAGAGGCGCGCGTGCCCGAGACCGAGTCGATGTCGCTCACGGTGACGCGAACGCCGCGCGCGACGGTCGCCGAGACACGCCTCGCGACAGGCGCGCGCTGGTTCGCCGCCTACGATCATCCGGGCGGCTGGATCGAACGACTGCCCGATTGGCCGCGTGACGCGCTCGCCTTCGGTCATTGGCGGCTCTTCAAGAGATGACGGAGCTCGACGAGGACGTCTCGAAGGACGACGGCGGCGAGCTCGAGCGCCCGTCGCGCTCGCGGCGCTCGCGCGCGCCCGTGAGCGGCCGCGTCGTCTTCGCGTTCGCCGCGCTCGCGTTCGCCGTACGCCTCGTCTGGGTGCTGGCCGTCCCCACGCACCCCGTGGGCGACTTCGCGATGTACTGGGAGTCGGCGGGTTACGTCGCCGAGCACGGCGCGCTCGATCCGCAGTTCATCTTCATGCCGGGCTACGTGCTGGCCCTCGCGGCGATACGCTGGCTGGGCGGCGGCCTGTTCGCGGCCAAGCTGCTCGGCGTCGGCGCGGGGACGCTCGCGGCCGCGGCGTCGACGGGGCTCGCGGCGCGCCTGTTCGGCCGCGGCGCCGCGATGGCGACGGGCCTGCTCTCGGCGCTGTGGCCCGCGGGCGTCGCCGTCGCGAGCGTGACCGGCACCGACATGCCGGCGGCGGCGCTCGTCGTGACGGCGGCCTGGCTGCTCGTGCGCGACGTCGAGGATCGCCCGCTCCGCGCCGCCGTCGCCTTCGGCGTCGTCATGGGGCTGGCGGCGTGGGTGCGCGCCGTCGCGCTTCCGCTGGTCGCGCTCGCGGCGCCCGTCTGGCTCGCGCGCCGCGCGCCGCTCGTCGACGTCGCCAAGCGCACGGCGCTGTCGTGCGCGATCGCCTTCGCGATCTTGCTGCCGTGGGGCCTACGCAACCAAGCGCGCTACGGCGAGCTGTTCTTCACCGACAGCCACGGCGGCCACACGGCGCTCGTGGGCGCGAACCCCAACAGCGAGGGCGTCTACTCGCGCTCGCTCAACGTCATGTTCACGCGCGCGACGGGCTACACGCTGCTCGAAGAGCCGCACCGCGCGTCGGATCGCGCCGCCTACGCGCTCGCGAAGTCGTGGGCCGCCTTCGAGCCCGACTACGCGCTGGGCCTGCTGGCGGCGAAGGCGGACCGCCTGCTCGCCCGCGAACGCTCGTTGCTCTACTGGCCGATCTACCGCGCGGGCGTCTTGCCGCCCGACGCGCTCGCGCCGTTCGCCGCCCACCGCGCCGGGTTCGAGGCGTTCGTCGACGCGTTCTGGATCGCGCTCGTCGTCGCGGCGTTCGTGGGCATCGCCGTCGCGACCTCGCGCCGCAACCTCACGGCGCTCGCGCTGCTGCCGGTGCCGCTCGCCCTCACGGCGCTCTACGTCGCCTTCTTCGCCGAGGTCCGCTACCACCTGGCGATCGCCGTGTTCTTGTTCCCGTTCGCGGGGCTCGCGTGGCGTTGGCTCGGCGTCGCGGTGGGCGACCTCACGTTTCGCCGCCTCAACGATCGCGGCCGCCGTCGCCTCGGGCGCGAGCTCGCGGGCGGCGTCGTCCTGGTCGGTGCGCTGCTTTGGAGCTGGCCGCGCTTCCTCGCGTGGGGCGCCGAGCTGCGCGAGCGCCACCGCTGGGCCGTCGCCGTGTGCGAGGTCGCGGGCGAGACGCGCATCTGCGAGTGGCGATCGACGCAGCCCGCGCCCGGCGAGGGGCCGTCGAGCGTGCGCGGCGTCTGGAACGGCGTCGGCCTCAAGCTCTCGACGGCGCTGGCCGCCGCCGCGACCGACGTCGACGTGCCGCCCGGCCGCTACGTGGTCAGCGTGAGAGCCGACACGGCCGAGCCGGCGGCCTCGCCCGAGGTGCGCCTGTCGCTGCGGGCCCGCGGCGTCCCGGTCGATTCGACGACGTTGCCGGCCGTCGCGGGGGTCCCGCCCGCACGCCTCGCCGGAATCGTCGACCACCTAGGGGGACCGATGCGCATCGAGGTCGCGGCCGAGAGGCTTTGGGTCGCGCCCACGCTCTTCGATTTGGCGCCGGTTTGGGTGTCCGACTTAAAGATTGAGGCCGAGGTCCATTAGTGCATAATCCCCGACCAAACATGACTTCCGGCAACTCGCTGACGGCGCGGGCGCGCCTCGTCGGTGTCCTCGCTGGCTTCGGAGCGCTCCTCGCGTTCGCCGGCTGCGGCAGCACCGATGATCCTCGGCCCGCCACTTGGTCTTACATCTACCCGGCGATCGTCGAGCCCAGCTGCGCCACCGCCAGCTGCCACTCGGACATCGCGCGCAAGTCGGACCTCGACTTTGGCGACAAGGCCACGGCGTACGACAACCTGAAGGCGCGGTTCTTCATCATCCCCGGCCACTCGGATCAATCCGAGGTCGTCTACCTCATGCGAGCCCAGGGCGCACGTCGCATGCCGCCCGATTTCGCGCTGCCCGAGGCGGACATCCAGCTCTTCGAGAACTGGATCAACACCGGCGCCGATCCCAACAAGTGAGCGCCACGACCATGCGAATTCTTCGACGTCTCGGGATCACCGCTCTCTTCTGCCTCGTCGCGTTCGCGACGGCGCGCGACGCGCAGGCTTACCCGCAGTTTCAGTTCAGCTCGGGCACGAACCGCTGCAGCCAGTGCCACCAGTCGCCCTCGGGCGGCGGCCTGCTGACGTCGTGGGGCCGCGACGAGAGCGGCGACACGATCAGCCTCGGCGGCGACGGCGCGTTCCTGCACGGCCTCGTCTCGACGCCGTCGTGGCTCGCGCTCGGCGGCGACCTGCGCTTCGCCGTCATCAACAACGACGTCGGCAGCCCCGCCGGCCCCGAGGTCGAAGCGTTTCCGATGCAGGCGGATCTCTACGCGCGCGTCGCGCTGGGCGACGCGTGGTCGATCAACGTCATCGGCGGCGCGCGCGGCGTCGTGCGCCCCGACGACGACTCGCCGCTGGGGCGCCTCGGCACGACGGCGGATCGCCTCATCTCGCGCGAGCACTACCTCATGTGGCGTCCGAGCGCGACGGGCCCCTACGCGCGCATCGGCCGCTTCTTCGCGCCATACGGCCTGCGCTTCGCCGAGCACATCTACTACGTGCGGCGCTACACGGGCTTCAACCTCTACGAAGAGACGTACAACGTCTCGGGCGGCTTCGTCGAAGAGGACTGGGAGGCGCACGCGACCGCGTTCGCGCCCGTGCCGACGGGCCTGCCCGACTTCCTTCGTTCCGTGGGCCCGCGCGAGTACGGCCTCACGGGCTACGGCGAGCTCCGGCTCGCGAAGATGAGCGCCATCGCGGGCCAGTTCCGCCTCGGCTTCGCCGACGACGAGTCGCGCCTGCAGGGCGGCGTCATCGGTAAGCTGTGGCTCGACAAGGCCAAGCTGCTGTTCCTCGGCGAGGCTGATCTGATTCACCAGTCGCTCAAGGGCAGCGGCTACGCCCAAAACCAGCTGGTCTCGTTCACGGGCGTCAACTTGTTCCCGACGCGCGGCCTGATGTTGGGCGTCGCCTACGAGCGCTTCCAAGAGGATCTCTCGTACTCGTACACGGGCCGTAACGCGTATGACTTCCAGCTCAACTTCTTCCCGTGGGCGCACTGCGAAGCCGTGCTGCTCGGGCGCTATCAACTCACGGGCGGCGGCCCCGTCGACGGCGGCACCGCGCGCCTCGTGATGCTGCAGCTGCACTACTACCTCTGAGGATGATGAACATGAAGTCGAACGTCATTCTTGCGATTGCGTTTGCGACGGTCGCGTCGGGGTTCGTCGCTGGATGCGGCGAGAACCCGGTGCCTGAAATGATCACGTACGAAAAAGACGTGGGGCCGCTCCTCAACGCGCGTTGCGTGCGGTGCCACGGCGCGGGTGGGACGTTGAACAAGGATCCGGACATCTCCCCAGCATGGATCGCGGGAAAGATGACTGACGGAATGCCCGATCACCACGACACGCCCCAGTCAGCCATGTTCGATACGCTCGCTCACGCAAAGATGTACGCGAATGGCTTCGTGAAGCTTTGGCTCGACTATCCGATGCCCCCGCCTCCGGGCGCCCAGCTCACCGATCGCGAGCGCGAGATTCTTCTGAACTGGACCGGCGAGTAGCTCGCCGAGGGGCGCCGTGGACCTCCTCGTTCGCCTTTACGATTTGCCGGGGGTGGCGCCGCGGCTCGAGGCGCTCGCGGCGCAGGGGGTGACGGTTCGGCGCGCGCTCGCGTCGGAGCGGCACGCGGTCGTCGCCTTCGCGCGGCAGCACGGGTCGCCGGGGTGGGCGAGCGAGGTCGAGGTCGCGTTCGCGCGCGTGCCGCTCGGCGTGTTCGTCGCCACGGAAGGTGAAGCGCGCGTGCCCGGTGCGCCGCGGCCCGTCGGCTACCCGCAGCAGCCCGAGACGCTCATCGGCTTCTCGTGCGTCGAGGCGACGGCGCGCGGCTTCTTCGGGCCGCAGTGCGTGCGCATCGATCGCCGCGGCCGCGGCGTGGGCGCGGCGTTGTTGCTCGCGGCGCTGCACGCCATGCGCGACGTCGGCTACGCCTACGCGATCGTCGGCTGGGCGTCGGAGCTCGACTTCTACAAGCGCGTCTGCGGCGCCGTCCCCATCGACGGCTCCGAGCCCGGCATCTACCGGCCTCAAATCGTCGAATAGCTCACG
The DNA here is from genome assembly GCA_035549075.1 of Polyangia bacterium. Lineage (GTDB taxonomy): Bacteria > Myxococcota_A > Polyangia > Fen-1088 > Fen-1088 > DASZFV01. The sequence goes on from DASZRT010000049.1 coordinate 24,289, forward strand.
GCCGTCCGTGGCCGGGGCCCAGGATCTCCTTCATCGCGGCGACCGGATCGAAGTCGGGGCTCCAGTCGGGCGTGTGGCAGCCGAGGCAGACCGTGGGCGAGACCTTGCGCGATGTGCCCTTCTTCTTGTTCACCGAGCGCACGTGCTCGGTGCTGGGGCCGTGGCAAGCCTCGCAGCCGACGTCGACGAACTGCGTGCGCGCCATGATGATGTCGCGCGAGCCGCCCGGTTGCAGGAAGCCGATGACGTGGCAGCCGAGGCAGGTGTGGTCCTGGTCGTGCTTCGCCGTGAGCGTCGCGAACGCGTGCGCGTGGTCGGTGGTCTTCCACTGCGCGACCTGCTTCTCGTGGCAGTAGCCGCACGTCTTCGTGCTCGCGTACTCCCACGGCTCGTAGATGTCGAGCATCGCCGCGTTCGTGAGCTTGTTCTTGCGCTTGGCCTCGGCGATGAGCTGGTCGCTGTTGAACATGTGAATCGTCTCGACCTTGGCGATGAGGCCGACGCCCACCTGCTCGGGTACGTCGGCGCCGAGCGCGACGACCTTGGCGTCGAACGCGAGCGGCATCCTCACGTCGATGCGCTCGACCTGCTCGTAGCCGCCCGGCGGCGCCGCGACGAACGGTCGCGCCGCCGACGGGCTCAGCGCCGCGCTCGGCTCTTGTCCGCCCGCGGCGATCACGAGGTCGACGTCGGCGCCCGCGACGATCGCCTCGGCGCGCGCGCGTCCGCCCGGCGCGTTCACGAGCGCGACGACGAGCTTCGCGCCGCGCGCGCGTAAATCAGCCGCGCGCGCGTGCGCCGCCGCCGCCGCGTCGCCGAGCGCGAGGTGCGCCTTCTTCAACGCCGCCGCGTCGCCCGCGAGCTCGGCGACACCGAACACGCCGACCGACGTACCTTTGGCGTCGATCAGCTTGTCGACGGGCAGCACGGGCGCGCCTTGGTCGTCGACGAGGTTCGCGAGCACGACGGGCACGTGCGCCTTGTCGAGCAACGCGGCGACCTTGCGGGCGTCGAGCCCCGGCTGCGCGAGCTCGCGCGCGCCGAACGTGACCGCGTCGACGCCCAGGCGGTGCAGACCTTCGAGCGCGAGGCCGCGCCACTTGCCGAAGTCCTTCGGCGTGGGCGCGACGGCGTCGCGCGGATCGTCCGTGGGCAGCGGCAGAAAGTCGCCCGCGTCGAGCTGCAGGGTGGCCGTCTCGACGCGCGCGCGATCGACGATCGTCGCGCGCCGCCCGAGCCCGAACTTCGTAGGCTTGCGCAGGCCCAGGTTGCGCGGCGGATCGTTCGGCGGCGGCGGTATGTCCTTCGAAGCGAGCCGCCCGCGCCACCCCGCCGTCGCGATGATCGCGAGCGCCGGCTTCACGGGCGCCGGCGGAGCAGGCGCCACCACCGGCGCGGGCACCGGCGGCGCGGGCGGCCGAGGCGCTTGCTTCTGCGAGCAAGCGAACGTCGCCAAGAAGACGCACGACGCGAGACGAGCTCTCATGCGCCGGCGATTCTAAACCGCGTCGATCGTTTCTCTTACTCGGTTCAACAACGTATCGGGCGTGATCGGCTTCGGCAGGAACGCGATGCCCGGGTCGACGATGCCGTGGTGGACGATGGCGTCGTCGGTGTAGCCCGACATGTAGAGCACGCGCATGCGCGGCCGCTCGCCCGCGAGCCGCCGCGCGAGCTCGCGGCCCCCGATGTGCGGCATGACGACGTCGGTCACCAGCAAGTGGATCGGCCCCGCGTGGCGTTGCGAGATCTTGATGGCCTCGGCCGCGTTGGGCGCGTCGAACACCTGGTAGCCTGCGCCGCGCAAGATGTCGCGCGCGAGCACGCGCAGCTGGCCCTCGTCCTCGACGAGCAAGATCGTCTCGGTGCCTTTGTTGCTCGCCGCCGGCCGCGGCTCGCGCGCCGCGGGCGCCGGCGGCAGCGACTCCGAGGTGCGCGGCAAGAAGATGCGAAACGTCGCGCCCTGGCCCGGCGTGCTCTCGACGCGCACGTGCCCGCCGCTCTGCTGCACGATGCCCAGCACCGTCGAGAGGCCGAGCCCCGTGCCTTTGCCCTTGGGCTTCGTCGTGAAGAACGGCTCGAAGATGTGCGCCCGCGTCTCTTCGTCGAGCCCGACGCCCGTGTCGCTCACGGAGACACAGACGTAGGGCATGGGCGCCTCGGGCGCGCGGACATGAGACGGCAGCGCCTTCGGGTCGAGCGTGATGTCCGCCGTCTCGATCCACAGCTTGCCGCCGTCGGGCATGGCGTCGCGCGCGTTGACGACGAGGTTCATCAGGATCTGCTGGATTTGCCCCGGATCGGCCTTCACCAGCGACGTCGGCTGCGCGAGCGCGATCGTGAGCTCGATGTCCTCGCCCAGCACGCGCCGCAACATCGGCTCAAGCCCGCGCACGACCTCGGTCAGGTCGAGCACCTCGGGCCGCATCATCTGCCGCCGCGAGAACGCCAGCAGCTGCCGCGTGAGGTCGCGCGCGCGTTGCCCCGCGATCGCGATCTGCTCGGCGTCGCCGCGCAGCGGATCCTCGTGCGGCAGCGCCTCCATCATCATCGCGCTGTACGAGAGGATGATCGACAGCAGGTTGTTGAAGTCGTGCGCGATGCCGCCCGCGAGCCGGCCGATCGCCTCCATCTTCTGCGACTGCCGCAGCTCTTCCTCGCTGCGCTTGAGCGCCTCCTCGGCCCGCTCGCGCTCGGTGATCTGCTTGCGCAGGTCATCGGCGACGCGCTGGAGCTCGGCCGTGCGCTCCTCGACGCGCAGCTCGAGCTGGCGGCGCGCCTCGTCCCGCTGCGCCTCGCGCTCGGCCTCGGCCGTCTTGCGATCGGTGATGTCCTCGGCGATGCCCAGCAGGTACTTGGGCGAGCCGTCGGGGCCGAAGATGGGAATCTTGCGCGTGTGAAGCCAGCGCGTGCCTCTTGGCGTCGCGATCGGCTCCTCGGCGATGTCGAGCAGCTTCCCGCTGCGCAGCACCTCGCGATCCTTCTCTTGAAAGAACGCGGCCTGCTCGGGCGGGAAGAAGTCGGAGTCGGACTTCCCGATGAGCTCGGCGTGCGTGTGGCCGACGAGCTCTTCGCCGGCGCGGTTGTACCACTCGAAGCGCAGCGTCTCCGCGTCCTTGACGAAGATCATCGCCGGCAGGTTGTCGATGATCGAATCGAGGAACGCGGACAACGTGTGTACGTCGCGACCAGCGTGCTTGCTTGGCGGTTTCTCCAAGGGGGCCCGCCCGAGTGTCTATCCGGTGAGCAACGTTGTCTACCGTCTGCAACGGAGTCGCGAATTGTGGGTGCGGTGAAATGTCGCACTCGCACCTCCTTTCCGGATGGCGTCGAAGCCGCGCGTCATTTGTAAGAACCCTTGCCTCTGGTGCGCAGGTAGACGGATTTCTTCTTATTTCCGCTCACCATCCACAGGGATCCGTCGATGGAAACCGGGTCGTATGGACACGGGATCGTCGCCGGCCGTCGGCGCGGCTTACCCGCCGCTGCCCGAGCGACTCGAAAAATATGGGCGGTACTACCTCGTCGACCGGCTCGCGACGGGCGGCATGGCCGAGGTCTACCGGGCGGTCACGCGCGGCGTGGAGGGCTTCCGCCGCACCTTCGTCGTCAAGCGCATCATCTCGGAGAAGGCGTCGTCGCCGTCGTTCGTTCGCATGTTCTGCGACGAAGCGCGCGTGAGCGCGCTGCTCAACCACCCGAACATCGTGCAGGTCTACGACTTCGGCAACGTAGGCGGCACGTACTTCCTCGCGATGGAGTACCTGCTGGGCAAGGACGTCTCGTCGCTCATGCGCGTGCTGCGCGCGGCGAAGGTCGCCGTGCCGCCGCCGCTCGCGGCGTACATCGCGCGCGAGGCCGCGATCGGCTTGCACCACGCGCACACGCTGCGCAGCGCGAACGGCCAGCCGCTGGGCATCGTCCACCGCGACGTCACGCCGTCGAACATCATGTTGCTCTACGGCGGCGGCGTGAAGGTGCTCGACTTCGGCATCGCGCGCGTGGGCGCGGCCGTCGAGGGCGGGGGAATCAAAGGCAAGTACGGCTACCTCGCACCCGAGCAGGCGCGCGCGGCGCCCGACATCGACGGGCGCGCCGACGTGTTCGCGCTGGGCGTGACGTTGTGGGAGATGCTCGTCGGGCGGCGCTTGTTCGCGGGCAAGGACGAGGTCGAGACCTTGCGCAACGTGCTGACGAAGGCCGTGCCCAAGCCGTCGCTGCTGCGGCCGCAGGTGCCGCCGGCGCTCGACGAGGTCGTGCTGCGCGCGCTCGAGCGCGATCGCGACGCGCGTTACCCGACGGCCGAGGCGATGGCGCTCGATTGCGATCGCGTGCTGCGCGACGCGCGCTGCGACGGGCAGACGTTGCGCGCGTACTTGAACGATTTGTTCGCCGAGGAGTCATCGTCGTTATCGGTCGAGATGCCCGAGATCCCTGAGGAGCTGTTCAGCGCCGCCGTGTCGGGGCCGATCGCCGCGGCCGTCGCCGACGTCGCGTCGGGCGCGATCGCGCTCGCGAGCGTGGCGCCGCCGGAGATCGAAATTCCCGCCGGAGGCGCGCGCGAGGCGCGGGAGTCCGTCGAGGTCGAGCTGATCGATCCGTCGGGGCCGCAGAGCCGCGCGCGCACGCCCGCGCCGCCGTTCGGGGTGATCGCGACGGGCGGGGTCGCGCTGGGCGCCGCGCGCTCGCGCGTTTCGCGGCGCGCGCTCGCGATCGGCGGCGTCGCGCTCGTCGGCGCGTTGATCACGGTGGTGGGCCTCGCCCGAAGCGCGCATCACGGCCCTCCGCCACCCGCGGTCACGACCGTTGCCGCGCCGCCACCTGCGCCGGTCGTCGCCGCGCCGCCGCCGGTCGTGGCCGCGCCGCCGCCCGTCGTCGAGCCGCCGCCCGCGCCCTCCGAAGATCCCAACGCCCACAAACACCACGCGCGCCGTCGTCTGTCCGAGGACATGACGATGAATCCGTTCTGAGGCCGTCATTGCGCTATCGTCGGATCGACGATGAGGCGCGGATGACGAAGGGGTGGGGCGGGGGGCTGGGGCTCGCGTGCGCGTTCGGCGTCGCGGGCCTCGCGTGCTTGGGTGGCCCGCGCCTCGTCGGCCTCGGCGCGTCGCCCGCGCGCGACGCCGGTGTTTTTGAGGCTGGCCCGCCGCCTGACGGAAGTTCGCCCGACGGCTCGGACGGCGCGGTCTCGGACGATCAGCTCCTCGGCCTCGCGTTGCCCGCGAACGTCGCGCCGCCGATGCGCTTGCTGGACGATCGCGCGGTGCTGCTGGGCAACGGCGCCACGCGCTGCTCGCACGCTACGCCCGCGAGCGCCGACGGCCACCGCTGGTGCGCGTTCCAAGTCCCGGGCAGCACGGCGACGTCGACCGAGCTCTGGGTCATGGACGTCAGCGCCGTCGCCGCCGGCGCGCCCGTCGCCTGCGACGGCAGCCACGCGACGTGCGTGCGCCTCTCGAAGACGTTGTGGGCGCCCTACGGCGCCGACTTCACGGGCGACACGCTGGTCTTCTACGCCGACGCGCCCGCGATCCTGCAGACGTTCGACACGTTCGTGGGCCCCGCCTACGCATGGCGCCCGGGTTGGCTCGCGCCGCGCCTCATCGCCGATCACGCGACGGTGTGCACGGCCGCTCGAGGCGCCGCGTCGGTGGTGTGCCTCACCGACCCGCAAGGCGAGACCAAGAACCCCGACAACGTCGGCCTGCGCCTCGGCTTCTTGGCCGACGTCGACGACGCGCGCCTGCCCGCGCTGCCCGGCCGCTACCCGCTGCGCAACGACGGCAGCGTGCCGTGGGTGCTCGAGATGTCGCCTGACGGCCAGACCTTCGCGCTGTCCGTGCCCGACGTCGACCCGGGCGTGGCGAGCCTCTTCGTGCTGCCCGTGCGCGAGGCCGCCAAAGGCACGGCGATGACCCGCATCATCAAAGACGTGCAGACCTGGTCGCTGAGCCACGACGGCCAGAAGGTCTTCTTCTACCGAGGCCCGCGGACCGACGCGACTCTCTACAGCGCCGACTTCCCCTCGGGCAACCACGAGCTCCTGGTCGCGAGCAAGGTCGTCGATTACCTCGCGCTCGGCCACGACACGACCGACACGGCGTTGCTCCTGCGCGTGAAGCAAGACCAAGACGCCGGTGCCGGCCACGCCTTCAACCTGCTGCGCGACCGCGACCACCCCGCGACCGCGCAAACCCTCTTCACCAACGAAGGCTTTCTCGAGGGCATCGCGGTGTCGCCCGACCTTCGTTTCACCGCGTGGGTCGATCCCGTGTTCGTCGGCCGCTCGATCCGCGTGTCGGACCTCGCGACCTGCACCGTGAACCCGCAGCCGCTCACCAACGCCAGCGCGGTGAATTTCCTCGACGACGGAAGCCTGTTGTTCTTCTCGGAGGCCAAACAAGACAGCGCCGACGTCCGCGACGGCTGGTTCACGCCGCCCGACGCGTGCGCGCCGCGCACGCGTTACGCCCACGACCTCGGCTTCCTGAACCCCATCGGCACGCGCGCCATCGTCTTCGGCGACGCCCGCGACGACCACGCCTTCACCGTGACCCTCAAGTACGCGCCCGCGCCCTTCGCCGCCGGCAGCGTCGCCGCAAAAGGCGGCTACCGCATCCACGGCAACGTCTCGAACATCGGCAACCTGACCATCATCGACGGTGCCACGAGCCCGACGTCGGTCCACCTGCTGTACCACGCGACGGCGGACGGAACGCGGCAAGCGGGCTCGTATTTGTTCGGGCTGCCGTGAAGAGATGATCCGCACGAATGAGGTGCGCCCCGTGGGCGCCGTCCGTGCGACATGATGTCGCACTTTGTTGGTTAGTTTCTGCAAGTCCGCATCCGTTTTTTAAAGTGGCGCCGGTTGGTTACGAAAATCCGGGCCATTTTCGAAACGGAGAGGCGCATGAATTTCAAGGTTCGTTCGTTGGCGTTGGCCGCGCTCGTCGCGGCGGGTGGTTGTGGCGCGCAGAGCGGGAGCGGCGACGTCGCCGAGGCGCAGATCGCCCTCTCGGTAATCCCGACCGGGGTGCTGTGCATCCAGGTGAACGCGTACAGCGGAATGACGACGACCATCGCGCCGCTCGCGACCGTCGCCTCGGGCGCGGGCTCGACCAGCGTCAGCTTCGGCCAGCTCGCGCCGGGCGACTACACGTTCGTCGGCTTCGCCTACAACACCGCCTGTTCCAGCGTGAACACCGCCAACACGGGCGCCGCGACGTGGACGTCCGACGGCACGCAGGCGACGCTGAGCGCCGGCACGCTGACGAACCTGCAGATGACCTTCCGCCGCAACAACGCCGTCACCGTCAACGCGAACTTCGTCGACAACGTCGCCGAGATCGTCACGGGCGGCGCCGGCGCCTACGCGCGGATGGCCGACGGCACCGTCAAGCAGTGGGGCAGCAACGGCGCCGGCTCGACGACGACGCCGACGGCCGTGTCGGGCCTGACCGACGCGGCCCAGCTGGTGGCGGGCGGAAACTTCGTCTGCGTGCGCAAAGGCGCCGACGGCTCGGTCTGGTGCTGGGGCTCGAACAATGCCGGCCAGCTGGGCGTCGCCAACACCACGACGATGGCGTCGACGACCCCGCTCAAGGTTCCGCTCATGGGCGCGACCGTCAACATCGCCGCCGGCGACACCCACGCCTGCGCCAACACCGCCAACAACGGCATCTGGTGCTGGGGCGGCAACGGCGCCGGGCAGCTGGGCAACAACTCGACCACCAGCACGCCCACGCCCACCCCGCCCACCGGCATCTCGGGCCGCGTGTTCGCCGGCGGTCAGAACACGTGCGCGATCGACTCGAGCACCGGCGCGCTCAGCTGCTGGGGCGCCAACAACGTCGGCCAGAGCGGCACCGGCAGCATGTCGGCGTCCGTCCTCACGCCGCAGCCCACCGGCCTCAAGGACGTCGTGAGCCTCGCCCTCGGCATGACCCACGGCTGCGCCGTCCGGCTGGACGGCAGCCTCCGCTGCTGGGGCACCAACGGCAACGGCCAACTGGGCGACGGCACCACCACCGGCCACTACACCCCGATGCCCGTCATGATCGCCGCTGCCAACGTCTCGGTCGGCACCGGCTTCACCTGCGCCCGCCGCCAGGACAGCACCATCACCTGCTGGGGCTCAGGCTCGTTCCTGGGCGAAGGCACCGGCGACGACCGCACGGCCCCCTCGGGCGGCTCGCTCATGAACAGCGTCTCCGCCCTCCACACCGGCTACGGCTTCGCCTGCGCCGAGGTCGGCCACAACCTCGACTGCTGGGGCGCCAACAGCGTCGGCCAACTCGGCGACGGCACCTACAACTTCGCGTTCACACCGGTGGTGGCGAAGCTTCAATAGTCAACCGAACGAGACTCGCCGCGGCGCACTTCCGCGGCGAGTCAGATCGATCTCGAGCGATACTCATTGCGGCGTCTATATTCCCACTGAGACTGCAGATGGACCGACGGCGTATATGCCGCGACCGACGCGGCGTACGAGACCCATCGACAACAGCTTCCGCATAGAGTTTCGCGCCCATGAGTTCGCCTTGTCTGAGCCTTCATCTTGGAAGCATGCCGCCCCAATCTCCTCCAGGTGCAACGCTGCTCGTCGACGCCGAAGGAGCGAAATCACCGCGGCTTCCTTCTCGTTCAACGGCGCGGAATCTGCCGACGATTCGCCCGCAACTGCTCCGGTGTTTCGGAGCGGAAGTTGTTCCCGCGTTTTCCCTCGGCGGGGAGATTTGGCGATTCGACTAGATGCGCTCGCTATGAAGTACTTCGTCGCCTTACGCTTTCCTTCCGTGCGAAGGACATTCTCCTCAATCAAAGGACGAACGATCAGCTGTGCTACCTGCACATCGACGCCGAGAACCTGTGCTATCGATGTAACCGTGAGCCCTGGATCGGTGCGGAGTAATCCAACCGCCTGCTTCCTCTGTTCCGCAAGGTAGGTATCGATTGTGCCGGTCGGACGCCGCGGATAACGTTGCGCCATCGCCGTCTGAATCTTTTCGCCAAGTTCGGAGTAGGATCCGTATTCAATGCGATCAAGACCTCGCAGATCTGATGGCACTTCCTTTACTTCTGTCTTCGAGGGATCGATCGCGATGTACCACTGATCTGCGAGTGCCATCGCGAAGCCAAGTTCCAGGGTCACGTTGGGATTCCACCCGGAGATGTCAAAGATTGCGAAGTCTGAGCCGCGAATGAAGCTCTCGATCTTCTTCATGATGTGCATGTTCGTAATCTTCTCGTCGGCGAAGATGAATGTGACGTCGTAGACCCGTTCAATTTCTTTGTAAACGTTTCTATAATCGGACTTGGGATACAGCCGATATGAGTAAGCGACGAACACTTGACGACGTTTACGACGTCGCACCTTAGTCCCTCGATTTTTGTCCCGCTTCCCGCTAGCTGCCTTACCCATAGGAGTAGTTTAGTTGGAGCGGCAAATCAGAGAAAGGCCTGTCGTCACCTTCGCTCAATCGGCGCGATCAGTCCCTGCCTCGAGTAAGAGCGAACCAAACTCGAAAGGCTCGATGAGAGGCGGATTGCGGAGCTCACTTGCTCTCCAGTTTCTTCGGGTCGTATGTGCGAATGGCGATTCCGGCTTCAACAAAGGCTTTCAAGCCGCGATCAAGACGTTCCTGGTACCACGTATTTGTGGGATAGGCTCGCTCGATATACGTATGTCCCATTCCTGCAAGAAGCATCATCTCGAACCGGCCAACTTGCCCAAGGCGGGTATGCCAGACAAGGCGGCTGAGTTGATCGTCGTCGTAATTGGCAACGCACTCGTCAATTTGCTTCAGATCGCGGAATCCAAGCCGCCTCATCAAGCGAGCCATCCAGTCGTACTGCCAATCCGAAATACGTCCGTCAGGGCCCATTCGCCCATCTAGATAGGCTTTCAGAGCGTCCGGCGTGACCTCTACGGCGTCGAGTTGCCCTTGGTCTACGTTTGAGCGAGCAGATGATCGTAGCTTTTTGTCCTCATCCTGGATCGCTTGGAATTCTCTGTCCGCGATCTCGAGCAGACCAGCCAGTGCGGTAAAGCGTCGGTGAATTTCGGTGGGGATTGTCGCAGATGCCTTGTACTGAATGTCGTGCTCAATCTCGGCCCATGCATGTTGCAAGATCGTCCGAACTTGGACCTCAGCAACAGCACTGCGAAAACGACTGTACTCAGCAAAGTCACTTCTGCGTTCACTAAAGCGGACTAGATAGTGAACGCTTTGGTAGCCGAAGCGATCCTCCTGCACAAGGATTTCGCTCTTGTCAGATCGTTCGGTAATCTCAAATTCTTCGGCCAATAGCGTGTCGATCAAAGCCAGATCGCTAGGGAAATAGGTAATGATCCGCACGCCGGCCAGGTCTGTAATATCGCGCAATGGAGCGGGGTACTTTGGTTGGCTCGGGTCGGCATCCTTCGGAATTGCGGCTTTTCGCTGAAAGCTACTGGGATCCTTGGCTCGAGCGTCGACTGAGTGAGCGTTCAATCCGCGGTGTCTGAGACATTCTTCGACTACCCGGGAGACCGCACTGGCCAGATCACGATAGAAGTCTCGAACTTTCAGATATCCACTGACAGCCGCCTGAGCATGCCGCTCAAGGTCAACTGATACCGGTGTATCGTTTTGATCTGTCATTTGTCGGGATGGAACTCTTTGTCGGCTTCCTACATCCCGGTCAAACCCGACTGCGTGAATCCAGTTCCCAGCGTGACTTGGCTGCTCACGGCGCCGGAGAGGTTGACTGAGTACATCGTCGTGCCGCCGCCGATGGCGTAGAACTGGTTCTTGTCGGCGGTCATCGTGATGCCGCCGTTGAAGCCGGCGCCGAGGCCGAACAGGGTGTTCAGTCCGCCACCGCTCAGGTCCCACCACACGAGGTTGTAGATGCCTGCGGAGGCGTCGTTCTGGGCGCTGTAGAAGCGGCCGCTCTGGGGCTCGTAGGTGAGGCCGTAGATCAGAGTGCCGAGGCCGAAGAGCTTCTTGACCGAGCCGCTCAGATCGATCTGGAACACGTCGAGCAGCTTCGTCGTTCCCTCCGGGGCGATCGCGTAGAAGTGGCCTAGGGCTTTGCTCCAGGTGATGCCGAAGTTGAAGCCGGCGCCGAGGCCGAACTGCAGCTTCGACGTGCCGCCCGCGACGTCGATGTGGTACAGGCTCGAGAAGTTCGTCGTGTCGGTGCACGCGGTCCACAGCGTGCCGTCCCCCTGCGACGCCAAACCGTGGCAGTTCGCGCCGATGCCGAACAAGGTCTTCACGTTGCCGGCGAGGTCGACGCGTACCAGCGACGAGTTGCCCAGGGTGTCGTTGCTGATCGCGTAGTAGTTCACGTAGCAACGCGTGCTGGTCACGCAGGTGTTCTGCGGGCTGGGGCACGAGGTGCTGTCGCAGACGCAGCCGGTCGGCGACACGCAGTGCAGGCCGCTCATGCACGAGAGCGCGGTGCCGTTGGTGCAGGTGCCGCCCTGGCAGGTCTCGGCGCCGTTGCAGACGTTGCCGTCGGAGCACGAGGTGTTGTCGGCGACGGCCTTCGAGACGCAGCCGTTCACGGCGTCGCAGCCGTAGGTCTGGCAGGGGTTGGTGCCGGTGCAGCTCGGCGCCGTGCCGCCGACGCAGATGCCGCCCACGCATTGCTCGTGGCCGTCGCAAACCGTGGCGTTGTCGCAGGCGGTGCCGTTGCCGACGGGCTGGATGATGCAGCCCTGGGTCGGATCGCAGGCGGCCTGGTTGCACTTCGCGTTCGTGCCGGTGGGGCCGGGGCACGAGGGGGGCGCGCCGCCGACGCAGGCCTTGTTCACGCAGTGGTCGCTGGTGGTGCAGGCGTTGCCGTCGTTGCAGCTGGCGGTGTTGGCGGTGTGCGTGCAGCCGAGGGTGGGGTCGCACGCGTCGTCGGTGCAGGGGTTGGTGTCGGCGCACGCGGGCGCGGTGCCGTGGCCGCAGATGCCGCCCGAGCAGGTCTCGGCGCCGTTGCAGGCGTTGGCGTCGTCGTCGCACGCGTTGCCGGCGCAGCACAGCTGGCCGGTGGCGCCGCACTTCGAGCACACGTTGTTCGAGCAGACGTTGCCGCTGCCACACGTCGAGCTCGCGCAGCACGGCTGGCCGATGCCGCCGCACGCGACGCACGAGCCGTTCGAGCACAGGCCGTTCGTGCACGTGGTGCCGCAGCAGGCTTGGCCGATGGCGCCGCAGTTGCCGCACGAGCCTTGCGTGTTGCACGACGAGCCGTCCTTGCACGCGCCGCCCGTGGGGCAGCAGGGCTGGCCGGTGCCGCCGCACGCGCAGGCGCCGCTCACGCACACGCCTTTGCCGGCGTTGCAGGTGCCGGCGTTGGCGGTGTTGGCGCACGCGCCGTTGGTGCACGCGTCGTCGGTGCACTCTTTGCCGTCGTCGCAGCCGGCGCAGGCGCCGCCGGCCTTGCCGCAGGCGGCGAGGGTGGTGCCGGGCTGGCAGACCTTGCCGTCCCAGCAGGTGACGCAGCAGTTGCCGGCGTGGCAGGTGCCGGTGCTCGTGCCGGCCGTGCAGGTGCGCGCGTCGTCGACGGGCGTGTGGACGCAGGTGCCGGTCGCGCACGATTCGGTGGTGCAGGGGTTGCCGTCGTCGTTGCAGACGCACGGCTTCGCGTCGGAGCCGGCGTCGGACACCACGTCGTCGGTTGAACCGTCGAGGCCGCCGTCCTTCGTGCCGCCGCCGCCCGAGCCGGCCGCGGCGTCGGGGTTGCCGGTGCCGCCGGTGCCGGCGTCTCCGCCCGCGCCGCCCGTGCCGATGTCGCCGCCCTGGCCGGTGTCACCGCCGGCGCTCGTGCCGCCGGTGCCGCTGCCGCCCGTGCCGCCGCCGTTCCCGCCGGCGCCGGGCAGGTGCTGCGGCAGGTAACAGACGCCGTCGGTGCCGCACTTCTGGTTCGAAGGACACTCGCCCTTCGGCCCGCACTTGAGGTGCTCGGGGTAATTGATGCTGCCGCATCCGAGGGCGACGAGCGCGAGCGTGAGGACCGACCAACCAACACCCAGGCGGAGGCTAAACATGAGGCCGCCATTGTCGTCGAAGACAACCCGAAAAACGAAGGCGAAAACGAAGGCGGCGCGCATCCCACCTCGACCTACCGGCCCCGGCGCGCCACGCGCGACTATCAGTTTTCGTGGCTTGCCGATAAAATCCCGCGCCTAGGCTAACTGATGAGTGACGTGGCGAATCCAGGGACCGCGGGCGGCGATCCGCTGATCGGGACCAAGGTCGGCAACTACAAATTGGTGCGCCAGCTGGGCGCGGGCGGCATGGGCGTCGTTTACGCCGCCGAGCACGAGCTCATGGGCAAGAAGGCCGCCGTGAAGCTGCTGCTGCCCGAGCTGTCGGCGAACCAAGAGATCGTCGGCCGCTTCTTCAACGAGGCGAAGGCGGCGACGCGCATCCAGCACCCGGGCATCGTCGACGTCTACGACTTCGGCTACCACGCCAGCGGCCACGCCTACATCGTCATGGAGTTCCTCCAGGGCGAGGCGCTGACGTCGCTGCTGAAGAAGGGCCTGCCGTTCGCGCGCGTCATCGACATCGGCTGGCAGCTGTCGTCGGCGCTGGGCGCGGCGCATAAGCGCGGCATCGTCCACCGCGACGTCAAGCCCGACAACATCTTCGTCGTGCCCGATCCGGCGACGCCGACGGGCGATCGCGTGAAGGTGCTCGACTTCGGCATCGCGAAGCTGTCGTCCGACGACAACACGTCGATGAAGACGCGCACGGGCACGGTCATGGGCACGCCCGTGTACATGTCGCCCGAGCAGTGCCGCGGCAGCGGCGAGATCGACCACCGCTCGGACATCTACGCGATGGGCTGCATCATGTACGAGATGGCGTGCGGGCAGCCGCCGTTCGTGCGCAACGGGTTCGGCGAGCTGATCACCGCGCACATCATCGAAGAGCCGGACGCGCTGTCGACGAAGAACCCGTCGGTGCCGCCGGCCTACGAGGCGATCGTCATGAAGTGCCTCGAGAAGGATCCGGCGGCGCGCTTCCAGCACACGTCGGAGATCGAGGCGGCGCTGAGCTCGGTGAACCCCGATTCGGCCAACGTCACGCGCATCCCGGGGCTCGGGCGCGCGGGCGTGAGCACGGGGCGCAGCAACCGCTCGAACCGCTCGCTGCCGAACAACACGAGCCGCGCGGCCGAGGCCTATCAGGTCACGAAGACCACGGTCGCGGGCGAGGTCGACGAGCTGGCGGCGCCCGCGGGCGGCAGCAAGAAGAAGATCGGGATCGCCGTGGGCGCGGTGGTCGTCGTCGCGGGCGTCGCGATCGCGCTGCTGGGCGGCGGCAAGAAAGAGGCGCCGGCGGCTCCGGCGGCGGCGGCGCCCGCGCCCGCGAAGGCGCCCGAGCTCGAGACGGTGAAGCTGGAAGTGACGTCGACGCCGTCGGGCGCTTCGGTGGTGCGCGCGGAGGACGGCGCGTTCTTGGGGCGCACGCCGTTTCACGTCTCGATGGCGAAGAGCGCGAAGGACGCGTCGTTCGTGATTCGCCACGAAGGCTACGAAGACCAGCGCGTCGCGCTGCCGCTCGTCGAAGACGGCAAATCGGACGTCACGCTGACGGCCGTCGCGAAGCCGGCGGCCGCGCCCGAACCGGCCGCCGCCGAAAAGGCGTCAACGAAGAGCAAAAGCGAAACGAAAGCCAAGAGCGGTGGCGGCGGCAAGAAGAAGCGTGGTTGGGGCGATTTGGTTGATTTCTAGGGAGGCCCGTAACGTGATCAAGAAGAGCTGGATCGTCGCGGCGCTGGTCATGGCGTCGTTCGTTGCGATGCCTTCGTTGGCGCGCGGGAGCTCGAAGAAAGAGCAAGCCGAGGTTCATTACGACCAGGGCAAGGCCTATTACCGCGCGGGCGCGTTCGACCTCGCGATTCAGGAGTTTCTCGAGGGCTACAAGCTCGACCCGCGCGCCGGCGTGCTCTTCAACATCGCGCGTGGCTACGAAGAGCTGAAGAACCGCGACAAGGCGATCGAGTTCTACAAGAAGTACCTCGACCAGGGACCGGCGGCGGCGGCGGCGACCGAGGCGCGCGCGCGCATGGTCGTGCTCGAGCGGCAGGCGAAGGAAGACGACGAGCGCAAGAAGGTCGAGGCGGCCGAGGCCGAGCGCAAGCGGCAACCGGCGCCCGTGGCGGTCGCGCCCGCGCCGGTGGCGCCTGTGCCCGCTCCGATGACGATGCCCGCGCCCGTCGAGACGAAGCCGGTCGCGCCCGCGCCCGCGCCCGTCGAGAGCGTCGTCCCGGCGACGATCGGCGAGACGCCCGCGCCCGCGCCCGCCGTGGCGGCGACGTCGACGCCGACGGGAACGTCAGACCCGGCGCACACGATGAAGGTCGCGGGGTTCGTCGTCGGCGGCGTCGGCGTCGCGCTGCTCGGCGCCGGCACATACTTCGCGCTGCACGCGAGCTCGCTCAAGAGCGACATCGGCAAAGAGCAGACGTACTCGCCCAGCAAAGACTCGGACTACAAGTCAGCCGGCACGATGGCCGTCGTGTCGTTCGTCGGCGGCGCGGTCGCCGTCGCGGGCGGCGCCGTCCTCTACGTCCTCGGCGCCAACAAAGAGCACGGCGAGGCCGCGCCCGCCGCGACCGCGCGCCTCGTCCCCGTCGCGACACCCAACGGTGGCGCTTTGTTCCTCAGCGGCCGCTTCTAAGGTTTACTGTCGCGATGGACGACGTCGCGAAGTTGCCGTTGCCGCCGGGAAGCAGCGGGTGGCCGTACTTGGGTGAGCTGCCCGAGTTCTTGAAAGACGGCTACGGCTTCGTCGAGACGCGCACGCAAAAATACGGGCCCATCTTCCGCACGAAGATCCTCGGCCGTCCGGCGGCGGTCATCTCGGGCGCCGACGCGAGCGGCCTCTTCGTCGATCAGAAGCTCGTGCAGCGGTCGGGCGCGATGCCTTCGCACATCCAGACGCTGTTCGGCGGGCGCGCGCTGCCCGTGCTCGACGGCGACGAGCACCACGAGCGCAAGGCCTTCATCATGTCGGCCTTCACCGAGGAGGCGCTCGCGGGATATTTGCCGACGCTGCAGACGCTCGTCGAGCGCTCGTTGGCGTCGTGGGCGACGGGGCAAGAGATATCCTGGCTCGCCGGATTCAAGCGCCTCGCCATCGAGGGCATCTGCACGACGATCCTCGGCCTGCCGAGCGGGCCCGTCGTCGACGCCGTCGCGCGCGACTACGAGATCATCGTGGGCGGCTTCACGAGCCTGCCGGTCCCGCTGCCGGGGTCGGCGTTCTCGCGCGCGAAGGCGGCGCTCGCGCGCGTGCTGGCCGTCTACGAGAAGAACGTGCGCGAGCGGCTCGCGTCACCGAAGACCAGCGCGCGCGACGGGCTCGATCACATCCTCGCGGCGCGCTCGGCGCGCGACGGGCGGCAGATCTCCGTCGACGAAGCGAAGATGGAGCTGCACCACATCGTCGTCGCGGGCCTCATCGTGTGGGCGTGGTTCGTCACGAGCGTGCGCGAGCTCGAGCTGCACCCCGACGTGCGCGAGCGCCTGCGCGCCGAGGTGACGGCGCTGCCGCGCGTGCTGACGCTCGACGCGCTCGCGCGCGCGCACGAGCTGCAGAAGGTCACGATGGAGCTGCGGCGCCTCTCGCCCGTCGTGCAGGTGTTCTTCGGTCAGGCGCGCGAGGACTTCGCGTTCAAGGGCCACCGCGTGCCGCGCGGGTGGATGGTGCTGTGGGGCATTCGCTCGTCGCACCTGCGCGCGGAGACCTACACGAACCCCGAGGCGTTCGATCCCGAGCGCTTCTCCGAGGCGCGCCACGAACAAACGCGCCACGAGCACGCGTTCGTACCCAACGGCGCCGGCAGTCCCACGCGCGGCCACAAGTGCGCGGGCTGGGAGTTCGCGCCGATGTTCCTGCAGACGTTCGTCGTCGAGCTCTTGCGCGGCGGTTACGCGTGGACGTTCACGCCCGGGCAAGATCTCTCGCTCGACATGAGCAAGGTGCCGCCGCCGCCGCGCGGCGGGCTCATGGCCAAGCTCACGCGCTGAGCTTCACGCCGGGCTGCTGCTCGTTCCAGAACACGACGTCGTCGAGCTGCTCGACCTCGCAGATCGTCTCGAAGCCGCAGCGCTCGAGGATGGGGCGCGACATCGCGCCCGCGTGGATCGTGAGCGCGGGCGTGCCCAGCTCGACGGCGATCTTCCAGCGCGCGTCGACGAGCGCGCGGTAGACGCCGCGCCCACGGAAGCCTTCGAGCACGCCGCTGCCGCCGAGGATGATGCCCGCGTCGGTCGGCACGACGAAGGCGAAGCCGACGGGCTCGCCGTCGACGAAGCCGAGGAGCGTCTTGCGGGCGGCGCGGCTGTGCTCCCACAGCTTGGGCGCCGCCGCGATCCACGCCGCCGACTCTTCTTCCGATTCGCCGAAGGCCGCGAGGGCGATGCGCAGCGCCTGAACGTATTCGTCGAAGTCTTTGACGACGCGCGCCTCGGCGCCGCCGCGCGCGGGTGGCGGCGGCACGGCGAGGGCCATCGCCGTCGTCACGGCCTCGAACGGCGGCCGCGTCGCGGGACGGAAGCCGCGCGCGACCAGCAGCTCCCGCAGGTTCGTGGGGCGGCACGAGGGGCCGATCGTCCAGACGCAGCCGGTGAAGCTCGATTGGCGCAGCTCGGCGCGCACGTCGGCGATCGTCGCGTCGAGCTCGGCCTCGGTCGTGCGCACGGCCGACACGATCGCCTGGTTGGGCGACGGCGACAGGATCAGCACGTGCGAAGGGCGCGTCACGCGCCGGGTCGGGGGCGGCGCTTCTTTGATGTGGGGCTCCGGCTCTTCGGCGAACCGGCGGATGGCGTCGGGAATGGGCATCGAGACCCGGCTGTACATCGACCGTTCGGCGTCTCGGCTTGACCCCACAGTCGCGAATCGCGACTGACAATGTGCGACCTCGCGTGGTCTACTGCCGCGCATGCGCCCGTCGCTTCGTGCTCTCGCCGTCCTGGCCGTCGCCGTTTTCGCGTCCGCTTGTGAGCCGCCGCCGGGGGGAGCTTCGGGCGACGGGCTCGGCGTCGTGCGCGCCGCGCTGACCAACGTGCCGTCGAACGCGCCGTGCGTGCGCTTCACGACGACGGCCGGCGCGCAGACGATCACGCAGAGCTTCGACGTCACCGGCTCGACGCTCACGGCGACGCTCGACGGCTTGCCCTTCGGTCAGTCGCTGTCGATCTCGGCGGCGGCGTTCGGCGCCGCGTGCTCGGCGCTCACGCCGACGAGCCTCGCGACCTACCTCAGCGACGTGCAGACGACGACGCTCGCGGCCGGCCAGACCGTGGCGCTGTCGTTCACGCTGCGCCCCACGGGCCACGTCACGGCCTCGACGAACTTCCTCTACATCACGCTCGCGCCGTCCAGCACGGACTACGGCCCCATCGTCATCGGTCAGCAGAGCGCCCCCGTCGTCTTCACGATCACGAACATCGGCATGGTGCCGACCGGCACGCTGACGACGACGCTCGTCGGCGCGACGGGTCAGTTCACGGTCGCGTCGAATACCTGCACGACGCTGGCGGCGGGCGCGTCGTGCATGATCTCGCCGAAGTTCACGCCCACGACGTCAGGGCCGCAGGCGACGATGATGCAGGTGTCGAGCCCGCTCGGCGGCACGGTGACGGCGGTGCTGAGCGGCATCGGCTGGACGCCCGCGGTGCTCGCGCTCTCGCCGCCGTCGATCTCCTTCGGCAACATCCCCGTCGGCACACCGGGCGCGCCCGGCACGTTCACGATCACGAACAACGGGGATCAGCCCTCGGGCTCCATGGGCGTCACGCTCTCGCCGCTCGGCGAGTTTTCGATCGTGAGCCAGGGCTGCAACGGCTCGCTGCCGGGGCACCAGAGCTGCCAGGTCATCGTGCGCGTCACGCCGGCGGCGCTCGGCTCGCGCGGCGCGACGCTCACGGTGAACGCGGGGCCGGGCGGCACCGTACAGGGGACGGCGTCGGCCGTCGGCATCGTGCCGCTCACGATCTCGCCCACGACGTGGACGGCGGCGTCGACGACGCACGGCACGGCGGGCCCGACGCAGACCTTCACGGTGCAGAACACCAGCGCCGCGACGAGCCCGGTCCTCACGACCAGCTCGTCGAGCACGTCGTTCGTCGTCAAGACGACGACGTGCACGGGTGTCGCGCTCGCCCTCAACCAGACGTGCGCCGTCACCGTGCAGTTCTCGCCCACGACGACGGGCGCGCTCGGCGGCACGCTCACGGTCACGGGCGGCTCGCCGTGGGTGATCACGGCGTCGATGACGGGCACGGGCCTCTGACGAGCGCCGACGCTACTGGGCCGTGACGGCGATCTTGACGGCCTCGGCGGGCGCGGACGACGTCGAGGGCGGGAGCGCCTGCTCGAAGACGTAGAGCTCGACGCCGTTCGCGCGCGGCGCGCCGGTGACCACTTCGGCGGGCACGGTGAGGCCGAACGCGCTCGCGAAGGCGAGGGTGAAGGGCGACAGCGTGAAGGCGCCCGTGTCGACGGCGTAGCCGCTCGCGCCGCCGTGGTCGTCGAAGCCGACGACGACGGGCATCGGGCCGCGGCCGAAGTCGCCGCCCGCGACGCCCGTGGGCGTGAAGGCCGTCGGCAGCTGCGTGTCGCCGAGCGAGATGCGCTTGACGAGTCCCGGGCCTAGAAACAGGATCGACGCCGAGCCGTCGCCCATCGAGACGACGCCCGACGCCGACGCGCTCACCATGCTGTCGCTCGTCGAGATGTGCGTGGGCGTGCCCGAGGTCTCGTCGAACGTCACGACGAGGCCCGATGAGTTGCTGTCGACGCCGAGCACGAAGACGTCGTTCATGCCGTCGACGGCGATGGCGGGCGCGCCGCGCGGCGTGAGCAGCACGGCGCGCAGCACGGTCATGACGTTGGTCGCGCCGTCGAGCACGTAGAGGTTGGTCGCGAAGTCCTTCGTGCCGACGGCGAAGATCTTGTCGTGCGCCTCGTCGGCGGCGACGCCGGCGAGGACGGCCCCGTCGGGCGTCTTCACGGTCGCGAGGATCATGTCCGCGGTCGAATCGACGACCTCGACCTGATCGCCCTCGGCGGCGTAGACCCGCTTCGTCGCGCCGTCGGTGGTCAATGCCGTCACGGCGGCCGAGGGCGCGATCGTCTTGACGACGGCGTTGGTCGCGTCGTCGACGACGGCGATGGGACCCACGGCGCCCGCGTCGGCGGCCGCACGGCACGCGACGTAGGTCTTCTGGGTGCCGCCGTTGTACGCCGCCGTGATCGGGGCGCCGGGCAGGGCGATCTTCGCCACCAGCGACGCCGCGAGCTCGAGCGGCGGCGGCGCCTCGACGGGCGCGTCACCGCCGTCCGAGGCGTCGGCGTCGGCAGCGCCGTCGGCGGCTCCGTCGGACGATCCGTCCAGACCTCCGTCGGCGCCCTCCGAAGGCCGCTCGAGCGTCACCTTGGGGAGCCCCACGACCGGGCGGCCGCCGCACCCGGACAAGGCGAGCGCCAGCGCCACCGCGACGACCGAAGCTCTGCCCGCCATCGCGGCAGAATCGCGGGTCGGTCGCGGCCCGTCAAGCCGCGCCCGCGCCCGCGACGGAAAAGTGGTGATCGACGCGCATCCTTTCGGCCCGCCCGGTCGTCGTCGAGACGTGCGAACCTCGAGGAGACCATGAGCAAAGTCAGCGGGAAGGGAACGGCCGAGAGCCCGTGGGCGCTCAAGACGCCGCCGGGGACGTCGGACTTCGAGGCGTGGCGCGACGAGGCGGCCGAGCCGCCGGCGCTCGTCGTGCAGGTGGGCAAGACGCAGCTGCGGTATCACCTGCGCTGCCTCGACGACGTGCCGGCGATGCTCGCGAAGCACGGCGATTGGATGCTGCTCGGCAGCGCCGACGAACAGAAGCCCGCGGCCGACGGCACGGTCGAGGCGTGGGGCCGCGCGAGCAGCAACCCCGTCAAAGGGTGGTACGGCCTGAAGAAGGGGCTGCGCGGGCGCTTCGCGATGTATGTCCCGCCCGTGCTCGAGGCGCTGGGCCTGGTCGAGCTCGAGCACGCGCCCAAGAACAACCGGATGCGCGCCAAGAAGAAGTGACGAAATGAGCGCGCCACCTCCGATCTCCGCGGCGCTGGCCGACGCGCGCGAGCAGTTTCTCGCGATGGTCGCCGGCGTGCGGCCCGAGCTGCACCGCTACTGCGCGCGGCTCACGGGCTCGGTCATCGAGGGAGAGGACGTCGTGCAGGACGCCCTCGCCAAGGCGTTTTACGCGCTCAGCCTTTCGTCCGACGTGCCGCCGCTGCGCCCGTGGCTGTTCCGCATCGCGCACAACGCCGCGGTCGATTTCCTCAAGAGCCACGGCCGCGCGCGCACCGAGCTCGTCGCCGAGGTCGGCGACGTCGTGGGGTTCGAGGATCGTGCCGATCCCGCGGTCGTGCGCGCGGCGCTCGCGCGCTTCGTGGCGTTGCCCATGCAACAGCGGAGCGCCGTCATCTTGAAGGACGTCCTCGGCCACTCGCTGGAAGAGGCGGCCGAGACCATGGGCACGACCGTCATGGCCGTGAAGGCGGCGCTGGTCCGCGGACGGAGGAGCTTGGCGCAACCACCCGAAGAAGATCACCGCATCGAGGCCGACGCGCGCGCCGAGCTCGATCGTTACGCGCGCCTTTTCAACGCGCGCGACTGGGACGGCGTGCGGGCGCTCGTCGCCGACGACTGCCGCCTCGACCTCGTGTCGAAGTCGCAGCGGCGCGGCAAGCAGGTCGGCATGTACTTCGCGCGCTACGAGAAAGAGAGCGTCGAGCTGCGCGTCGTGCGCCTCGAGGGCGAGCTCGCGCTCGCGGCGCACGTCGCGGGCGCCGTCGAACCCGCGTACTTCGTGCTGCTCGACTTCGCCGACGGCCGCGTCACCAACATCCGCGACTTCCGCTACGTGCCCTACATCGCGCGCGAAGCCGCGATCGAGCCCGTCGGCTAATCGGCTAACATCGCCCGCGCATGAAGCGCGCGATCGTCGTCCTCGTGCTCGCGCTCGCCGCCGCCTGCGACGGTTGCGGCGCCGGCCACCACGACACGCCCCGCTGCAGCCCCTGCGCGCGCTCGTCCGACTGCCGCGCGCCCTTCGCCTGCGTCAACGCCGTCTGCGAGACCGCGCCGCCGTCGTGCCACGTTCAAATCGGCCTTTGAGGCGATCGGGCTCGCTCGCTGCCGCTCGCATGGCGATGCGCGGGGTCACGGGCTCGCTCGCTGCGCTCGCATGCGCGGCATCACTCCGGTCGTTGGGCTGGAGGGGTTCGGTGACTCGTCCGCGCTCCGCGGCTCGGGCGGGCCCGGCACGGCGCCAGCGGGTGTGAGGTCGAAAGGGCCCTGGAAGCTCCGCGCGGCCGAGTCCCCGAACCCCTCCAGCACTGCACTCGCTACGTTCTGCCGCTGAACCACCTCAGACGTCGCAACTGTTCCACCACGCTGGCCTAATGCGACGTTTGATCTGACCTTCGAAGGCGAGACGTAGAAAGCGCGGGCGGACGGGTTTGGGGATGCGGCTGGGCGGAGCTTCCAGGGCCCCTTCGTCCTCACACCCGCTGGCGCCGTGCCGGGCCCGCCCGAGCCGCGGAGCCCAGACGCATCCCCAAACACGTCCAGCCCAGCGACCGAAGACGAGCCGCGATGCTTGCGCAGCAAGCGAGCCCGTTACGCCCTGCACCGCGATGCGAGCGGCAGCGAGCGAGCCCGATCGATCGTCAGCCGCGCAGCAATCCCCGCTTGACGACGAACTCCGCGATCGGCTCGATCCCTTCGCGCGCCTTCAAGCTGGTGAAGACGAACGGCCGGTCGCCGCGCTGCTTGCGCGCGTCGCGGTCCATGACCTCGAGCGAGGCGCCCACGTGCGGCGCGAGATCGGTCTTGTTGATGACGAGCAGGTCCGACTTCGTGATGCCGGGGCCGCCCTTGCGCGGGATCTTGTCGCCGCCCGCGACGTCGATGACGTAGATGGTGATGTCGGCCAGCTCGGGGCTGAACGTCGCCGCGAGGTTGTCGCCGCCGCTCTCGATGACGATGAGGTCCAGGTTCGAGAAGCGCGCCGAAAGCTCGTCGACGGCGGCGAGGTTGATCGACGCGTCCTCGCGGATCGCCGTGTGCGGGCAGCCGCCCGTCTCGACGCCCACGATGCGATCGATCGACAGCGCGCCCGAGCGTTGCAAGAATTGCGCGTCCTCTTTCGTGTAGATGTCGTTCGTCACGACGGCGATCTGGAACTCGTCGCGCAGGCGCTTGCATAGCGCGTCGACGAGGGCGGTCTTGCCCGAGCCGACGGGGCCGGCGACGCCGACACGGAGCGGCTGCATCGACGAGAGGGTGCGGAGCTGAATCGGTGTGTCCATGGTGTCCTCAGGATCTGAAGAGGCGAGAATACTGCGTCTCGTGCTGGGCGCTCGCGATCGCGAGCCGCGGCGCGGCGGCGCCGAGCTCGTCGTCCGGCAAAACCAGGGCGCGCGAGACGGCGTCGGGGATCGCGGCCGCGGCGGCGGTGAGCACGCGCTGGCCCGCGCTCTGGCCGAGCGGCACGAGGCGCACGGCGGCGCTGGTCTGCGCCTCGGCCCACGCGAACGCGAAGCCGTGGAGGGCCGCCGTCAGCGGCACGTTCCATCGTCGCGCCGCGAGCGCGAACATCGCGGCGTAGCTGACGTCCGTGCGAACGATCCACGGCCGCGCCTCGGCGAGCCCCAGCCCGTCGAGCACGCGCGCGAGCGCGCCGCCGAGGTGGCGATCCTCCGTCTGCAGCTCGGCCGTGGGGCGCGACGCGCGCAGGAACGCGCTCCACGCGTCGAGCGACGCCGCGTCGGCCGCACTTTCTTCACCCCACGCCTCGAAGAAGCGCGCGAGCAGCGGCAGGTCGAGGGCCGCGAACGTCGCGCTCAGTTGTCCCGTGATCCACGCGCCGGCGGCCTCTTCGTCGGCCACCCAGCCCGAGGTCACGGCGGGCTCTAGGCCCTGCGAATAGGCGAACGCGCCGATGGGCAGCGCCGGGCTGCACAGCTGCAGCAGGCGCAGCAGCGCCGGCCCGGTCGGCGATTCAGCCGTGGTGATGATGCCCGCCCCCGTGGTGGTGGTGCTCGTGATCGTGATGCTCGTGATCGTGGCCGTGATGATGCTCGTGGCCGTGCGAGTGACCGCCGTGCTGGAACGCGCCGCCCTCGGGCTCGAAGGGCGCCGTGCGCGGCTCGACGGTGAGGCCGAGGCCGCGCACCATGTCGTCGAGGACGTGATCGTGCTCGTAGGCGAGCCAGCCGTCGCCGAGCTGCACGGGCACGTGACGGTTGCCGAGGTGGTAAGCGCCGCGCAGGAGCAGCATCGAATCCGTCGTGCGCGCGACCGACAGCGCCTCGGGCGCGGCGCGCACGCGCACGAGCTCGCCGTCGTCGCCGCGCAGGACGTCGCCGTCACGAAGCGACGCCCCGCGCGGCAGGCGAATGGCCGCCTCGCGCCCGTCGTCGAGGCGCGCCAGCAGGCGGCTGCGGCGGCGGGCGTCGAGCGTGAGCGTCAGCGTCGGCAGCGACGAGCCACCGCGCGGCGCCTCGACCTTCTCGGACAAGTTCACCATCGTCGACATCAGAACAGATAGTACTTCTGCGCGAGCGGCAGCACGGTGGCCGGTTCGCACGTGAGCAGCTGCCCGTCGGCGCGCACCTCGTAGGTCTGCGGATCGACCTCGACGACGGGGAGCGCGCCGTTGAGCACCATGTCCTGCTTGCGGACGGTGCGCGTGCCCGACACGGCGACGAGCCGCTTGCGCAACCCGAGCGCGCGCCCCACGCCCGCCTCGAGCCCCGCGCGCGACACGAACGTCACGCTGGTCGCGTGGCGCGCACCGCCGAGCGACCCGAACATGGGCCGGAAGTGCACGGGCTGCGGCGTCGGGATCGACGCGTTGGGATCGCCCATGGGCGCCGTCGCGATGAGGCCGCCCTTGATGACGAGCGACGGCTTCGCGCCGAAGAACGCCGGCCGCCACAGCACGAGATCGGCCAGCTTGCCGACGGCGACCGAGCCGACCTCGTGCGCGATGCCGTGCGTGAGCGCGGGGTTGATCGTGTACTTCGCGACGTAGCGGCGAACGCGGAAGTTGTCGTTCGTGCTGGTCGATCCACGTTGGTCCTCGGGCAGCGGCCCGCGCTGCACCTTCATCTTGTGCGCCGTCTGCCACGTGCGCGTGATGACCTCGCCGACGCGCCCCATGGCCTGCGAGTCCGACGAGATCATGCTGAACGCGCCAAGGTCGTGGAAGATGTCCTCGGCGGCGATCGTCTCGCGGCGGATGCGCGACTCGGCGAAGGCCACGTCCTCGGCGATGCCGGGATCCAGGTGGTGGCAGACCATGAGCATGTCGAGGTGCTCGTCGATCGTGTTGACGGTGTAAGGCCGCGTCGGGTTCGTCGACGACGGCAGCACGTGCGGCACGCCGCAGGCCTTGATGATGTCGGGCGCGTGGCCGCCGCCCGCGCCCTCGGTGTGGTAGGTGTGGATCGCGCGGCCCTTGAAGGCCGCCAGCGTGTCCTCCACGAAGCCCGACTCGTTGAGCGTGTCGGTGTGGATCGCGACCTGGACGTCGTGCAGCTCGGCGACGGACAGGCAGCAGTCGATCGCCGCGGGCGTCGTGCCCCAGTCCTCGTGCAGCTTGAGGCCGAGGCAGCCGGCGACGATCTGCTCGACGAGCGACTCGGGCCGGCTGGCGTTGCCTTTGCCGAGGAAGCCGAGGTTGAGCGGGATCGCGTCCGCCGCCTGCAGCATGCGCGAGACGTTCCACGGGCCGGGCGAGCACGTCGTGGCGTTCGTGCCGGCGGCCGGGCCCGTGCCGCCGCCGATCATCGTCGTCACGCCCGAGCACAGCGCCTCTTCGCACTGCTGCGGCGAGATGAAGTGGATGTGCGTGTCGATGCCGCCCGCCGTGAGCAGCAGGCCTTCGCCGGCGATGATCTCGGTGCCGGGCCCGATGACGATCGTGACGCCGTCCTGCACGTCGGGGTTGCCGGCCTTGCCGATGCCCGAGATGCGGCCGCCGCGGATGCCGACGTCGGCTTTGACGATGCCCGTGGCGTCGACGATGACGGCGTTGGTGATCACCGTGTCGCAGGCGATGGCGTTGCCAAACTGACTTTGGCCCATGCCGTCGCGGATGACCTTGCCGCCGCCGAACTTCACCTCTTCGCCGTAGACGGTGTGGTCTTTTTCGATCTGGATGACGAGATCGGTGTCGCCGAGGCGGACGCGATCGCCCGTCGTCGGGCCGTACATCTCGGCATAGGCGCCGCGGCCAATCGTCTTCATGGCGTTCCTCCAGACTTGGATGGCGCGTCGAGCGCGCCCATGACCTCGCCGCGGAAGCCCTGCACGACGCGCGCGCCGCCGAAGGCGACGAGGTCGACGGTGCGGGTCTGCCCGGGCTCGAAGCGCACGGCGGTGCCCGCGGGGATGTCGAGGCGAAAGCCGCGCGCCTTGACGCGATCGAAGCGCAGCGCGGGGTTCGTCTCGGCGAAGTGGTAGTGCGAGCCGACTTGGATCGGGCGATCGCCCGTGTTGGCGACCTCGACGGTGAGCGTGGCGCGGCCGGCGTTGAGCGTGATCGTGCCGTCGGCGGGCAGCGTCGCGCCGATGCCGATCGGGGCGGCCCCAGCGATGGGGTTGTGCACCGTGACCAGCTTCGTGCCGTCGGGGAAGGTCGCCTCGACCTGCACCTCGGTCACGAGCTCGGCGACGCCGTCCATGACGTCGGCGGCCGTGAGCACGCGCGTGCCGGCCGACATGAGCTCGGCCACCGTCTTGCCGTCGCGCGCGCCCTCGAGGATCGCCGCCGAGATGTACGCGACGGCCTCGGGGTAATTCAGCTTGAGGCCGCGCGCCTTGCGACGCTCGGCTAGCAGCGCCGCCGTGAACAGCAGCAGCTTGTCTTTCTCGCGGGGGGTCAGCTCCATGGCTCGCGTCCTTTTGTTGTCACGTGGACCAGATGCGCGGCGGCGTCGCGTCGCGGCCCAGCAGCGTACGCCGCGCGAGCGCCCACGCGCCGCGAAGAAAGGCGCCGCCGCGCTCGACGCTGGGGCCGACGTAGCGGCAGGCGAGGGTGGCCTCGCTCGCGTCGCCGGCGATCGTGACACCGGCGTGATCGCCGGGCGGCAACGCTTCGGCGCGCGCGCGAAGGTCCGTGGTCATCTCCGCGAGCGCGTCGGCGTCGACGGATCGCGCGGGCGCGGCGAGCAAGGTGCCCATGACGGGCGCGCCGCCGAGGCCCCACGCCGCCGCGTGCACGGGCGCGTCGCTGTCGAAGCGGCCGCGCTCGACGACGAGCGGCGTGCCCGCGCGCGACAGCTCGAGCGCGAAGCGGCTGCGCCCGCGCGCGAAGCCGTCGTCGTTTCGCGCCGGCAACCCGAAGCACACGAGCTCGAGCCCGATGAACGCCGCGCCGGGCGCGAGCTCGACGCGCGTGCGCAGCGCGAGATCGCAGCCGTCGTAGAGGATCGTCTCGTTGGGCAGCCACTCGAGCGTCGCGCCCGGCTCGACGCGCAGCTGGTTGTCGATCGCCGACGGCGCGCCGGCGGTGCGGTAGACCTTCGTCGCCGCGGGCGTCGTGACCAATGCGCGCGCGCCGGCGTCGACGCCGACCTCGACGTGCAGCGTGTCGCCTCCGACGACGCCGCCCGGCGGGTGCAGGACGTAGACGTGGCACACCTGCCGCCCCTCGGGAAAAAACGGCCGCTGCACGGCGAGCGGCCCGCGGTGTGCGCGCCGCGCGAGGATCGTCGATTCACCCGCGCGCGAAAACCCGAGCGTCAGCTCGGCGCGCCAGCCTTCAGGCGAAGCGAACGGGCTCTTGCCAGATGACGAGGACGAGGCATCCGTCGGGGCTCGTGACGGAGTGCGTGGAGCCGGGTGGGTTGACGATGAAGCTGGGGGCGTCGTAGCGCCCGTGGTCGTCGACCTGAGCGCCTTCGAGGATGAAGATGTGCTCATACCCCGGGTGCTCGTGGAGCGCGAGCTTGGCGCCCGGCGCGTACCTGAGCACCGCGGCGCTCGGCCCGCGCTCGCCGCCGTACAACCTGTGAATCTCGATGCCCGGGCGCAGCGGTTCCCATGTGAAGTCGGCTCGCTTGGCTCTGTTGACGAGGTCGGTGAGGACGACGCGCGGATCATTCATTCGTCACAGCAGAAGGCATCGCACGGATCCCTCCTGCAGCCAAGCGTCACTCGTGACCCGCCATGTGCTTGCCGATGACGCCGAGGTCGGCCTCGGCGATCGGCACGTCGTGGACGGCCTTGCCCTCGCTCATGACGACGATGCGATCCGAAAGCGCGAACACCTCGTCGAGGTCGGCGCTGATGAGCAGCACGGCCGTGCCGCGGTTGCGCGCCTGCATGAGGCGCGTGCGGATCTCGGCGACGGCGGCGAAGTCGAGGCCGAAGCACGGATTCGAGGTGATGAGCAGCGACACGTCGTCGTCGATCTCGCGCGCGAGGACGGCGCGTTGAACGTTGCCGCCCGACAAGCTGCCGATGGGCGCGTCGGGCCCCGGCGTGCGGATGCCGAAGGCCGTGATGAGGTCGCGCGCGTTCTTGCGCAAGGCGCGCCCGCTCACGAACGTGCGCATCCACGCGAACGGCTTTCGATCGAAGCGGCGGAAGCCGATGTTCTCGGCGACGGTCATGCCGCCGACGCAGGCGTTGCGCAGCGGCTCGTCGGGGAGGCAACGCACCTTTTGTTCGCGCATCTCTTCGCGCTTCGCGCGAAAGCGGGTCGCGTTGACGACGACCATGCCCGCGCGGGGCAACCGCTGGCCGGCGAGCACCTCGACCAGCTCCTCCTGGCCGTTGCCCGAGACGCCGGCGATGCCGACGATCTCACCGGCGCGCACGTCGAGCGAGAAGTCGACGACGGCGGGCGTGCCGAGATCGTCGTCGGCGCGCAGGTTCTTGATCTCCAGGACCTTGGCGCCGGGCTCGCGCGCCTGGCGCTCTTGGTTCGCCTTGGGCGGCTCGTCGCCGACCATCATCTTCGCCATCGCCTCGGGCGTGAGCTCGGAGACGAAGCCGCGGCCCACGAGCTTGCCGCGCCGGAGCACGGTGACCTCGTCGGCGAACTTCATGACCTCGCGGAACTTGTGCGAGATCATCAAGACCGTCAGCTTGCCCTCGTGGGTCATGCGGCGCAGGAGGCCCAGCACCTCGTCGGCCTCGTCGGGCGTGAGCACGCTCGTCGGCTCGTCGAGGATGACGATGCGGCTGCCCAGGTACAGCTGCTTGAGAATCTCGAGCTTCTGCTTCTCGCCGGCCGCGAGCGTGCGCACGGGCTTCGTCGGGTCGAGGCGGAAGGGCATCTTCTCCATGAACGCCGCGACGGCCTTGGTCTCGGCGGCCCAGTCGAAGACGAACGGGTGCTGCCGGCGCGCGAGCACGAGGTTCTCGGCGACGGTCATGTTGTCGACGAGCGTGAAGTGCTGGTACACCATGCCGATGCCGTAGCCGGCGGCGTCCTTCGGGTTCGAGATCGCCGCCTGCATGCCGCGCACGAGCACGCCGCCCTCGTCGGCTTGGTAGTAGCCCATGATGCACTTCACGAGCGTGCTCTTGCCGGCGCCGTTTTCGCCGAGGAGGGCGTGCACGGTGTTGCGGCGCAGCTTCAGCGTGACGTTGTCGAGCGCGGTGAAGGCGCCGAAGCGCTTGGTCAGGCCGCTCGCCTCGAGCGCGAGGCCGTCGTCGGGCGGCCCGTGCTTCTCCTCGGCGCCGTCCGTCGGCGCGACGCTCACGGCAGCGCCTCGAGCAGCGCCGTCGACGTCGAGATCGCGCCGAACACGCCGTTCTGCATCTTCACCATCTTGACGGCGGCGTCGTGGTTGCCGGGATCGGTCGCGCGGCAGCAGTCTTCCAGCAGCAGGCACTCGTAGCCGCGGTCGTTGGCGTCGCGCATCGTCGTGTGCACGCAGACGTCGGTCGTGATGCCCGTGATGATGAGGTTCTGGATGCCGGCCTGGCGCAGGATCATGTCGAGGTCCGTCGCGTAGAACGAGCCCTTGCCGGGCTTGTCGATGATGGTCTCGCCCGCGATGGGCGCGAGCTCGGGGATGATCTCCCAGCCGGGTTCGCCGCGCACGAGCACGCGGCCCTTCGGCCCGGGGTCGCCGATGCCGATGCCGCTGCCTTGCTGCTTGCCGGCCGTCTGGCGCGAGCGCCAGCGCTTGTTGGCGGGCAGGTCAGACAAATCGGGCCGGTGACCCTCGCGCGTGTGGAGGATCTTGTAGCCGCGCCCGCGCATCTTGCTCAGCAGGTTCTTGATCGGGTTGATGCACGCGCGCGTGATCGAGATGTCGTAGCCGAGCTGCGCGATGTAGCCGCCCTCGCCGCAGAAGTCGGTCTGCATGTCGATGACGATGAGCGCCGTGTTCTGCGGGCGCAGATCGCCGTTCCAGGGCCAGGCGTAGGGATCGGCGGCGACGTGACGGGGGGAAAGGCTCATGAAGTCACCTCGGGTTGTTTCGACATCCTTTATCTGGCGACGCGAAGCTCGGCGGGCTGGCCGACGAGGGCGCGGTCGCGCGAGCTCGTCGCGATGATGATGGCGAGCGTGAGCGCGTAGGGCGCGGCGTTGAACAGATAGTAGCCCGACGTCACGCCCACCGATTGCAGCGCGGGCCCGAGCGCGCTCGCGCCGCCGAACAGCAGCGACGCGAACAAGCAACGAACCGGATCCCAGCGCGCGAAGATCACGAGCGCGACGGCCATGAGGCCCTGGCCGCTCGACAACCCTTCGTTCCAGCTGCCCGGGTAGAAGAGCGAGAGGAACGAGCCGCCGATGCCCGCGAGGAAGCCGCCCGCCATCGTCGCGCGCAGGCGCACGCTGTTGACGTCGTAGCCCATGGCGCGCGCCGAGTCGGCGCTCTCGCCGACGGTGCGGAGGATGAGGCCCCAGCGCGTGCGGCGCAGGACGAAGAGCACGACGCCCGTCATGACGAGGCCCAAGACAAAGAGCGCGTTGAGCTGCAGCGCCGAGCGCACCTGCGCCGACGAGCTCCACGCGCCGAGCGGGATCGCCGGCAGGTGCGGCGCCGTGGGGCCGATGAGCGGCTTGCCCAAGAAGAACGCGAGCCCGACGCCGAAGAGCATGAGCGCGATGCCGACGGCGACGTCGTTGACGCGCGGGCGCGAGCACAGCCACGCGTGCAGCGCGCCCAGGATCACGCCGAGCGCGCCCGCCGCGAGCACGCCGAGCCACGGCGAGCCCGACAGGTACGACACGCCGTAGGCGCCCATCGCGCCCATGACCAGCGTGCCCTCGAGGCCGAGGTTGACGCGGCCGCTCTTCTCCGTGAGGCACTCGCCGAGGCTCACGAACAAGAACGGCGTGCTGATGCGGATCGCGCCGCCCAAGACGGCGAGCGCGACGCCGGCGGCGCCCGTGCTGACGGCCGCGTCGGCCATTACTTCGCTCCCGCCGGCTTGCGCGCCTTGAACATCGATTTCCCTCGGAAGGTGTCGGAGAAGAGGATGCAAATGAAGAGGATGCCCTGCAGGACGTTGACGGTCGCGTCGGGCAGGTCGAACACGCGCTGGAGCAGGCCGCCGCTCGCGCCGATGCCGCCCAGGATGATGGCGACGGGGATGACGGCCAGCGGGTTGCCGCGCGCGATGAACGCGACGAGCACGCCCGTGTAGCCGTAGCCCGTGACGAGCGAGGCGTTGGCCGTGCCGTGGATGGCCGCGACCTCGACGGAGCCGGCGAGGCCGGCGCACGCGCCGCCGATGAACGTCGCCGCGACGAACAACCGCCCGACGGGCAGGCCGTTGAGCAGCGCCGCGCGGACGTTGCCGCCCGCCATGCGCGCCGCGAAGCCGAACGTCGTGCGGTTCATGAGCACCCACGTGATGAGGCACGCGAGCAGGCCGAAGGCGAGACCCCAGTGCACGTCGAGCCCGGGCAGGTTGCCGAGCATGTTGTCGTCGCCGATCGGCGGCGTCGACGGCTTGTTGAGGCTGGCCGGGTCGCGCAGCGGGCCTTCGACGATGTGATTCAAAAGCGCGATCGCGATGTAGTTGAGCAGCAGCGTGCTGATGGTCTCGTTGACGCCGCGGTAGGCGCGCAGGCCACCGGCGAGCGCGATCCACGCGCCGCCGACGATGAAGCCCGACGAGAGCATGACGGTCTTGATGTACGTCGGGCTGTGGCCGTGCTCGACGGCGACGTAACCGAACGCCGCCGCCGCGAGGCCGCCCAGCACCATCGCGCCCTCGCCGCCGAGGACGACGAGGCCGAGGCGCAGCGGCAGCGCCGTCGCGAGCGCCGTCAACATGAGCGGCGCGGCGCGCAGCAGGGTGTTCTGGAACGAGAACCACGTCCCGAACGAGCCGCGGAACATCTGGTAGTACACGGCCGCCGGGTTGCGGCCCGTGAAGGCGATGAACACGCCGAACAGCGCGAGCGCCGCGACGAACGACAACGTCGGGACGGCGATCGCGTCGACGGCGCGG
Source organism: Polyangia bacterium (assembly GCA_035549075.1). Taxonomy (GTDB): domain Bacteria; phylum Myxococcota_A; class Polyangia; order Fen-1088; family Fen-1088; genus DASZFV01. Next base: position 56,776 of record DASZRT010000049.1, read on the forward strand.
CGGAACAACCCCGCGCCGCCGCTCGGGGCGGCGGCGGCGGGTGGCGCCGGTGGTTTGGCCGGCGCAGGCGAAGGCGCGCCACCGGGTGGTGGCGCGACGTCCGCGAGAGGCGTCGTCACTGGCGGAGGTCCAAGGCTGCTGGCGCCCACGCTCACGTGTGCCTCCTCGCTCAGTGGGTCTTCCCGACGACGCCCTCGACCAGGTAGTCCATGCTCTCGAGCTTGATGTCGGTCTGCTTCTCCATCTCGCCCGCGGGGATGACGACCTTGCCCGTGTTGTCCTTGAGCGGGCCCTTGTAGATGACCATCGACCCGTCCATGAACTTCGCCTTGGCGGCGTCGGCCTTCTTCTTGGCGGCCTCCGACACGGCCTTGCCGTAGGGCGAGACCTTGACGAAGCCTTCCTTGAGGCCGCCGCGCAGCAGGTGCGGGAACGGCTTGCCCTGCTGAATCATGGTGACGTAGTCGGTGTAGACCTTGCCCCAGTTCCACTCGGCGCCCGTGAGGTAGCCCTTGGGCGCGAGCGCCGACTGGTTCGCGTGGTAACCCGTGACGTAGACGCCGCGGCGCTCGGCCGTCTCGACGATGACCTTCGGCGAGTCGACGTGCATCGTGAGCACGTCGATGCCCTGATCGATGAGGCTGTTGGCGGCCTCGGCCTCTTTGACCGGCATCGACCAGTCACCCGTGAAGATGACGGTGGTCGTCGCCTTCGGGTTGACCGACTTCGCGCCCAGCTCGTACGAGTTGATGTTGCGGAGCACCTGCGGGATCGGCTTGGCGGCGATGAAACCGAGCTTGTTGCTCTTCGAGGTCAGGCCCGCGACGATGCCGGCGACGTACTGCGCCTCGTCGATGTAGCCAAAGTAGCTGCCGACGTTCGTCGGGTGCTTGCCTTCCTGATAGAGGCCGCCGCAGTGGAAGAACGTGACGTCCTTGTTCTTCGTGGCCTCTTTGAGGATGTGCGGATCGAAGTAGCCGAACGACGTCGGGAACAGGAGCGTCGCACCGTCGAGGTGGATCATGCTCTCCATCGTCTTCTGGACGGCGACGGTCTCGGGCACCATCTCTTCTTCGCGGATCTTCACGCCGGGCATCTTCGCGATGACGGCGGCGCCCTGCGCGTGCGACTGGTTGTAGCCGTAATCTGTTTTTGGGCCTACATAAATGAAGCCCACGGTCAGGGGTGGCGCGCCGACCGCTTTGGGCGCGTGCGCGAAGAAGGTGGACGCGCCGATGACGGCGGCGGCCAGGGTGGAGAGACCGGCAAAGACGCGAATTGATGGGCGGAGTCTGATCATGCAGCCGTTATAGGCAGCCGCGCGTTTCTAATATTTTTCGCGCGATGCTGTTCTTCGTAACTTCCGGGGAACATCGTCGATCGTCGTGTGAGCGTCGGGCGTGTTCGGGCATTCTGGCCGCGCCGATGTCGACCTCCTCATCGCCTTCATCCTTAGATCTCACGACGCTGCGACGGCGCTACGACGCGGGCGAGACGTCACCCGCCGAGGTGGTCGCCGACGTCCTGGCGCGGATCGAACGCCAGAAAGACGAGGCCGCGTGGATCAGCATGGCGCCGCGCCCGACGCTCGACGCGGCCGTGGCCGAGCTCGAGCGCCGCCGCGCGCGCGGCGAGACGCTTCCTTTGTATGGCGTCCCGTTCGGCGTCAAGGACAACATCGACGTCGCCGGGCTGCCAACGACGGCCGCGTGCCCCGCGTATTCGTACACGCCGCGCGAGCACGCCCCCGTCGTCGCGCGCCTCGTGGCCGCGGGCGCGATCCCCGTCGGCAAGACCAACATGGATCAGTTCGCGACCGGTCTCGTCGGCGTGCGCTCGCCGTACGGCGTGCCGCGAAATGCGTTCGACGCGCGCTGGATCCCCGGCGGCTCGAGCTCGGGCTCGGGGGCCGTCGTCGCGAGCGGCGTCGTGAGCTTCGCGCTCGGCACCGATACGGCGGGCTCGGGCCGCGTGCCCGCGGCGTTCAACAACCTCGTGGGGCTCAAGCCGAGCCGCGGCCTGCTGAGCACGCGCGGCGTCGTGCCCGCCTGCCGCTCGCGCGACTGCGTCTCGGTGTTCGGCCTCACGGTCGACGACGTCGTGCGCGTCGCCGAGGTGGCGCGTGCCTTCGACGACGGGGACCCGTATTCGCGCGTCGAGGCCGACGGCGTCTCGTTCCGCGGCGCCGCGCCGCCCGCGCGCTTCCGGTTCGGCGTGCCGCGCGACGAGCAGGTGATGTTCGACGCGTCGTCGCCCGCCGAGGCCGAGGCCGCGCGCGGCTTGTTCGCGCGGGCGCACGCGCGCCTCGTCGAGCTGGGCGGCGAGCCCGTGGCCGTCGACTTCGCGCCCTTCGAGGAGACGGCGGCGCTCCTTTATGGAAGCGCCTTCGTCGCCGAGCGGCTCGAGGCGACGCAGGAGCTGCTGGCGCGCGATCCCGAGGCGCTGATCCCCGTGCTGCGGACGATCTTGAAGGAGGCCACGACGCATGAGGCGCGCGGCGTGTTCGAGGCGCGCGCGCGGCTCACGGCTTGTCGACGCCGCGCGCGCGCGGCGCTCGCAAAGATCGACGTCATGCTCGTGCCGACGGCGCCGCCCCCGTTCACCGTCGAGGCCGTGCTGGCCGATCCGCTGCGCCTCAACACGGCGCTCGGCCGTTACGTCAACTTCGTCAACCTGCTCGACCTCGCGGCGCTCGCCGTGCCCGCCGGCTTCACCGACGCCGGCAAGCCCTTCGGCGTCACCCTCGTCGGAGGTTGGGGCAGCGACGCCCTGCTGGCGGGCCTCGGCGATCGCCTGCACCGCGCGGGCGGCGAGCGCCTCGGCGCGACGTCGGCGCCGCTGTCGTCGACCGACGTCGTCGGCGTCTCGACGCCGCCGATCCCCGACGGGTGGCCGCGCCTCGCCGTCGTGGGGGCGCACCTCACCGGCGAGCCGCTCAACCACCAGCTCACGAGCGTCGGCGGCCGCCTCGTTCGCGCGTGCCGCACGTCCGCCGCCTACAAGCTGTTCGCGCTGCCCAACACGCAGCCGCCCAAGCCTGGTATGGTGCGCGTCGTCGACGGAGCCGGCGGCGTCGCGATCGAAGTCGAAGTCTGGGCGCTGCCGCCCGACGCGTTCGGCGAATTCGTCGCTCGCGTCGCTTCGCCCTTGTGCATCGGCAGCGTCGAGCTCGACGACGGCGCGCGTGTCAGCGGCTTTCTCTGCGAGCCGCACGGCCTCGCGAACGCGCGCGAGATCTCGTCGTTCGGCGGATGGCGCGCCTACCGACGGAGCTTCAACTGAAGGTGTCGAGTGCGCTGTTTACGAGACGTTGCCCAGAGGCGACGATGTTACGAAGATCCATCGACCTCGAAATCGGTCGTTTACACGTGTCGGATAGGGTGAACGCAACTCACACGGAATAACCGCCGGCCCTTTCCATCGTGATTGCACCTGGGCCGTCGGCAAGGGCGCTGACTCGGCCCGATCCTCGGCACTTCGTCGAAGCCGAACGCTCGACGTCTACCGGGGCCACGCCCGAGCTGCGTCTAACGCAATCACGAGAAGAGAAAAGGACGAATGAAAGACGGCACTGTCGGAGCGCGAGTCTCGAGATTGATGGTGGGGGGACTCTTGGGAGCGGCGTTGTGGTCCACGCCCGCGTTCGCTGATCCTCCGGCAGGTGCGCCGCCCGCGGCTCCGCCCGACGCGCCCGCGACGCCGCCGCCCCCGATGCCCGCGGCACCGCCGCCTCCGCCGCCCGCGGCGCCGCCGCCCACGAACACCGACGCGATGGCCGCGACGCGCCCCGACGTGCTGCCGCCGATCGACGTTGGCGCGTGGGTGCGCGCCGGCAGCCTGATTCAGAAGAGCGACTGGCACATGGATAACGCCTACGTCGAGCTCCACGCCGGCGGCAAGATCCACAAGAACGTCGGTGTCACGGTGAACCTCGCGTCGAACTACACCAACTTCTCGACAGCGAACGTGCAGGTCGAGGACGCGATCATCTCCTTCGATCCGGTCGACGAATTCCACGTCTGGGCCGGCCACCTCCTGGTGCCGGTCGACCGCGCCAACGCGTCGGGCCCCTTCTTCATGATCCCGTGGAACTACCCCGGCTTCCTCACGAACGGCCTGACGACCGTCGTGACCGCGCCGCTGGAAGGTCCGCTCGGCCGCAACAACGGCGCGGTCGTCTGGGGTGACATCATGAAGGGCAAGCTCACGTACCTCGCCGGCGTCTTCGACAACGGCAGCGTCGCGACGAGCCCGCTCTACTCCGGTCGCCTTCGCCTCTGTCTCTGGGATCCGGAAGGCGGCTTCTGGGGCAACGGCAGCTTCTTCGGCGACAAGGACATCCTTTCGATCGGCGTCGGCGCCCAGTACCAGAAGCACGGCGTCTCGGCGACCCAGAACTGGACGGACATCAACGTCGACGCGCTCATCGAGAAGAAGCTCGGCGGCGGCGCCTTCGTCACGGGCGAAGCGGCTTACTACCACTTCAGCAACGTCATGGACAACGGCTACGTCCTGGCCGCCTACGCGTCGCCGACCCTCGGTGGCATCGGCAACCTTCAGCCGAGCGTTCGTTACCAGTGGGCGAAGCCCAAGGGTGGCGGCTCGACGGTATGGGACATCGGTCCCCAGCTCTCGTTCCTCGTGAAGGGTCCCGCCCTGCGCGTGAACGCGACGTACACGCACACGGACCTCGGCAGCGGCGCCCCCAAAGGTGACGCCTTCCAGCTGGGCGCCCAGGCGATCTTCTTCTAGGACCCGGAAACACAAAGGGAGACATCGAACATGCGTAAATCGATTTGTGGTTTGTTGGTGGCGGGCTCGTTCGCGACGCTCGGGGCTTGCTCGAAGCCGCCGGAGCCCGCGCCCGCGGCGGCCCCGGCCGCGCCCGCGGCGCCCGCGCCCGCGGCGGCGCCCGTCGACGACAAGGGGCCGATCAAGGTCGGCATCCTCCACTCGCTCTCGGGCACGATGGCCATCAGCGAGACGTCGCTCAAGGACGTCGCGCTCATGACGATCGAGGAAATCAACGCCGCCGGCGGCGTGCTCGGCCGCAAGCTCGAGCCCGTCGTCGTCGACCCGGCCTCGAACTGGCCGCTCTTCGCCGAGAAGGCGCGCGACCTCATCTCCAACCAGCACGTCTCCGTGACGTTCGGCTGCTGGACCTCGGTGTCGCGCAAGTCGGTGCTCCCGGTCTTCGAGGAGCTCAACGGCCTGCTCTTCTACCCGGTGCAGTACGAGGGTGAAGAGTCGTCGTGGAACGTCTTCTACACGGGCGCCGCGCCCAACCAGCAGGCGATCCCGGCCGTCGAGTACCTCATGAGCAAGAAGGGCGGCGGCGCCAAGCGCTGGGTGCTCCTCGGCACCGACTACGTCTACCCGCGCACGACCAACAAGATCCTGCGCTACTTCCTGCACAGCAAGGGCGTGACGGACGACGACATCATGGAGAAGTACACGCCGTTCGGTCACAGCGACTACCAGACGATCGTCGCCGACGTGAAGAAGTTCGCGGCGGGTAAGCGCACGGCCGTCGTCTCGACGATCAACGGCGACTCGAACGTGCCGTTCTACAAGGAGCTCGGCAACCAGGGCATCAAGGCGACGGACATCCCGGTCGTCGCGTTCTCGGTCGGCGAGGAAGAGCTCCGCGGCATCGACACGAAGCCGCTCGTCGGCCAGCTGGCGGCGTGGAACTACTTCGAGTCGATCGACAACCCGACGAACAAGGCCTTCATCGACAAGTGGATGGCCTACGTGAAGAAGAACAACCTGCCGGGCGGCGACAAGCGCGTCACCAACGACCCGATGGAGGCCACGTACATCGGCATCCACATGTGGGCGCAGGCCGTCGAGCAGGCGCAC
>DASZRT010000050.1:0-38659 GCA_035549075.1 Polyangia bacterium
CGTCTGCTGCAGGTCGATGATGTGGATGCCGTTGCGCGCGCCGAAGATGTAGCTCTTCATCTTCGGGTTCCAGCGCTTCGTCTGGTGGCCGAAGTGAACGCCGGCCTCCATCATCTCGCGGATCGTGATCGGCTGGTCGAGAGAGGCGGCGAGCTCGTTGTTGCCCTGCGATTCGGTCGTTTCCATGGATTTTCCTTCGCGTTGTTTCCGCCGCCCGCGTCGTCGGAGGTCGCAACCGACGCCCGAGAAAAAGCTCTCGAACGGCGGCACGCACGACCCCCTCAGCGGGCGTGTGGTGTTTGAAAGAGGTGGGTTTCTACCACGTTTTCGACGCGTGTATAGGGCCCCCCGAGGATGCCGGCTCCGCAAAGCCGCGCCGCGCCTCGGGTGCCCCGGGGGCGATTCCCGTGGTCTCGGGGTTGCAACAATCGTGAGAACGTTTATAGAAGGAGCCCCTCATGGCACCCACGAAATCCGGCACTGACATCCGCCCCGCCAGCGGCAAGCTCGGCATCCTCTGTCCTGGCATGGGCGCCGTCGCGACGACGTTCATGGCCGGCGTCGAGTCGATCCGCAAAGGGCGCTCGAAGCCGATCGGCTCGCTCACGCAGATGGGCACGATTCGCCTCGGCAAGCGCACCGACAACCGCTCGCCGCTCATTCAAGAGTTCGTCCCGCTCGCGAAGCTCGACGACATCGTGTTCGGCGGCTGGGACCTCTTCCCCGACGACGCGTACCAGGCGGCCAAGAAGGCCGGCGTGCTCTCGAACGAGCACCTCGCCGAGCTCAAGGACTTCCTGTCGACGATCAAGCCGATGAAGGCCGTCTTCGATCAGGAGTTCGTCAAGAAGCTCACGGCGACGCACGCCAAAACGGGCAAGAACAAGCTCGACCTCGCCAATCAGGTCATCGAGGACATCAAGAACTTCAAGAAGGCGAACAACTGCGATCGCCTCGTCATGGTGTGGTGCGGCTCGACCGAGGTGTACCGCGCGCCCGCGCCCGTGCACGCGACGGTCGCGACCTTCGAAAAGGGGCTCGTCGAGAACGATCCGGAGATCGCGCCCTCGCAGATCTACGCGTACGCGGCGCTCAAGTGCGGCGTGCCGTACGCCAACGGCGCGCCCAATCTCAGCGTCGACATCCCGTGCATGCTCGAGCTCGCCAAGCAGAACGGCGTGCCCGTGGGCGGCAAGGATTTCAAGACCGGCCAGACGCTCATGAAGACGATCCTCGCGCCGGGCTTCAAGGCTCGCTTGCTGGGCGTCGAGGGTTGGTACTCGACGAACATCCTCGGCAACCGCGACGGCGAGGTGCTCGACGATCCGGAGTCGTTCAAGACCAAGGAAGTCTCGAAGCTGGGCGTGCTCGAGCACGTGCTGCAGCCGCACCTCTACCCGGACCTGTACGGGAAGATGCACCACGTCGTGCGCATCAACTACTACCCCCCGCGCGGCGACAACAAAGAGGGCTGGGACAACATCGACATCTTCGGGTGGATGGGCTACCCGATGCAGATCAAGATCGACTTCCTGTGCCGCGACTCGATCCTCGCGGCGCCGATCGTCCTCGACCTCGCGCTGTTCATGGACCTCGCGCAGCGCTGCGGGATGAGCGGCATCCAGGAGTGGCTCTCGTTCTACTGGAAGAGCCCGCAGTCGGCCCCGGGCCTCTACCCCGAGCACGACCTGTTCATCCAGCTCATGAAGCTGAAGAACACGCTTCGCCACCTCAAGGGCGAAGACCTCATCACCCACCTGGGGAACGAGTACTACGACTGAGCGCTCGCTTCGCTCGCTGCGTGGGAGGGGCAGGCCCCTCCCACGGGCCCACCCCAGTGCTCAGGTCGCGAGCCGGCGCGGCGACGCCGCGCCTTCGGGTGCTTGGAGCCGCTCGCTTCGCTCGCTCGAGGCGAGCTTCTCTTACTCCCTCGCCCCGCGAAGCGGGGAGAGGGGCGGGGTGAGGGGAACGGCCTATGATGGTGTCGTGCGCGCGACGATCCTCGGCTTTGCCTTGATTGCGATGAGCGCGTGCGGTCGCGTTCCGCTCGACGGGGTTTTGGGCGCGGCTGGTGGTGCGACGGGCTCGGGAGGCGCGACGGGACTTGGCGGTATGACGGGGGCCGGTGGTGCTTCGGCACGCGTGCCGTCCCAGCATCGCGCCACGCCGGTGTGCCCGCCGATCGTTCGTCAGGAAGGGAGCACGTCATGTTTCGCCGCTGCGGGCTCACCGGAAACGTCGGTTTGCGCGCTCGACAGCGATTGCCTGGCGAAGCCGGGCGGGCGATGCGGGATGCCGGTGATCGATGGAGGCAGCTGCGGCTGTATCTACGACGACTGCACCTCTGACGCGGACTGCGGCGACGAGGTCTGCGCCTGCAGCGACCTGAGCTATGTCGGCAACCGCTGCGTTCCCGGCACCTGCCACGTGGACGCCGACTGCGGCCCGGATGGCTTCTGTGGTCCGATCGAACCTCTTTGCGTCAGAACGGGCATTACGGGCTATCAGTGCCACACGGCGAAGGACGCTTGTCTCGTCGACAGCGATTGTACGGGCGCCTCTGAGTGCTGGGCGACGGACACCTCAGGATGGACGTGCATACCCATTCCGCTTTGCCCAAACGAATGACGGCTCGTGTGAATGATCCCCTGTCAGATCCCGACGTCCCTTCGGGGATGTCGATCGAGCTGCTCAAAGACCTGCACTTGCTGACCCGGGACGGGCAGCTCAATCAAGACGCGCGGCGGAAGCTCAAGCAGGTGCGGCACCTCATCGGGCTGCTGCGGCCGGCGCTCGACGACGCGTATGAAAAGAAGGCGGAGCCGGCGATCGTCGATTGCGGGGCGGGGAAGAGTTACCTCGGTTTTTTGTTGTACGAGCTCGTGATCGGGCCGGCGGGGCGGGGGCGGCTCACGTCGATCGAGTCGCGCGCGGAGCTGGTCGACGGCGGGGCGGCGCGGGCGGCGCGGTATGCGCACGCGCGGTTCGATTTTCTGAGTGGCAGCATCGCGGACGCCGGCGCTGGGCTCGCGGGTGCGGACGTCGTCACGGCGCTGCACGCGTGCGACACGGCGACGGACGACGCGCTCGCGCTGGCGATCGCGCGCGGCGCGGACCACGTCGCGGTCGTGCCGTGCTGCCAGGCGGAGGTCGCGCGTCAGCTGGCGGCGCACGCCGAGCGCGACGCTGGAGACGAAGCGCTCATCGAGCATGCGCTCCACCGACGCGAGCTGGGGTCGCACCTCACGAACGTCGTGCGCGGGCTGTGCCTCGAGGCGCACGGCTACAAGGTCACCGTCACCGAGCTCGTCGGGTGGGAGCACTCGATGAAGAACGAGCTGATCCTCGCGCGCCGCGTGCGGAGGTTCGACGCGAAGGCGCGCGAGACGCTAGGGGCGCTGCTCGCGCGGTGGAAGATCGAGCCGGCGATCGTGCGGTTGCTGCGGGCGCGGGGCTTGGATCCCGCGACCCAGGGTGAGGGTTTGTCCGCTCAGTGAATCAACGCCTGGTCGTTCGCCGCGTGCGTGCTCACGCCGAGCGGCGCGAGGTGCGGGAGGATCCAACGCGGGAGCGTGTCGTCGATCTCGGCCGGCAGCAGGCCGAGTGACTCGGCCTCGCGATCGCGCGCGAGGGGAATGACGTCGCTCATCGTCTCGGCGAGGCACGCGGCCCACAGCGCCTCGCGTTGGCGCAGCGACCAGTGGCGCACGACCCAAGCGGCGGCCTTCGCGCCGAACGTCGCGTGGCGCGTCTCGTCGTGCAGCAGCTCGGTGTAGGCCCACGCGAACAGCGGCTCGCGCACGACGGCGCGCGCGCTCGCGAAGGCGGCCGCCGTCACGGGCTTGCCGAGCGCGAACTCGGACACGAGCGTGCGCGCGAGGCTGGCCTCGGTCGCGACCGACGCGCGCGGCAACGAGATCGCCATCTCGACGGCGCGCGGCGCGCGCGCGCCCGGGACGTCGAGGCCCTCGAGGACCGTCCCGCACACTTGAAGATGGCGGGCCTTGTCGCGCACGAGGTGCCCGGCGAGCGCGAGGATCGACGGCGGCGCGCCCAGGGCCGTGAGCTCCGTCGTGATGCGGGCCGCCTGCACCACACCGAGCCGCTCGCGCTCGGCCAGCGTGCGCCAGCCGCCCGCGACGCGGGCCAGGAGATCGGGGGAGTACCGGGTGCGCTCGAGGGTGCGGGCCTTCATGCCCGAGACGAGAGGCAATCCGCGTGCCTCGTCCGTTTCTCGAAGCCGCGCGCCTTCGTCCAGCTTTCGCGGGCGCTTCGCGCGGGCTTCGTGGCGCCGCCGCTGCGAAAAGAGCGGGAGACCGCGACAGCAATGTCACGCAACGACGTTGACACCCGGCGGCCGCCGGTGGTCTTGTGCCTTCGTGCTGAAAGACCTGGGCCGCCGCGCGAGTGGGTTCGCATACGACAAGCTGGTCGCGCCGCGCAAAGACGCGCGCCCGGCCGAGAAGCACCTGCGCAACCTCGCGAGCATCGCCAACGAGCTCATGGGACGGCCGCTCCAGCCCGAGGCCGATCACGCGGCCGCCGAGGCCGCGAAGGCGCCGCCGCGGGAGCGCGCCTCGACGCCGACGCGCGTGCCGGTCGCGCGCCGCGCGCCCGTGCTCGTGTACTTCGACGGCCGCGATCACCGCACGCTCGCGCGCGTCGAGCAGCTGCTGAAGGGGCGGGGCTACGCCTATCAGGTGCTCGACGTCAGCGCCGACGAGGCCGAGCTGTCGTGGGCGACGACCGTCGCCAAGACGAACGAGCTGCCGCTCGTGTTCGTCGCGGGCGCGCCCGTCGGCGGCTTCGACGCGCTCCTGCGCGCCGACGTCTCGGGCGAGCTGGCGAAGCTCGTCGGCGCGTCGGCCTAGCCGCAAGAGCTCGCGTTCGCCGCGACGTCGCTTGACTCGCCTCGGGCGGCTTGATGTCATTCTCGCCGTCGCTCGTCATTTCTTCTGCACGACAAGCCGCCGGCCTGCCTTTAGGTCCCGCTGCGTAACCTGCGGAGCTCGTCGGCGGCCTCGGTCGCCGACGGGTCGAGGGCCAGGAGGCGCTCGAGCTCGGCGATCGCGAGCTCGGGTTGGCCGGTCTGCGCGAAGATCTGCGCGAGGTACTCGACGGCGCGGCGGTTGCGCGGGTCGAGCTGGGCGGCGCGGCGCAGCTCCGCGAGCGCGGCGCGGCCGGCGCGCGCGTCGGCGGGCGCCTCGCGGTAGAGCGCCCAGCCGAGCGACGCGCGGAACTCGGCCTCGTTGGGCACGAGGCGCGCGGCCTGGCGGAAGGCCTCGACCGCCTCGTGGTGGCGACGCGCGCGCAGGTGCTCGCGGCCCGCTTCGTAGAGCGCGCGCGCGGCGGCGTTCGAGGCCAATGTGGGCGCTGGGGCCGGCGCGGGCGCTCCCGTGAGGTCGACGCCCGTCGTGATCTCGCCCGCGCGCTCCATCGTGTCGGGCGTCGTGACGACGCCGCGGTCGAGGCGCGCGACGTAGGTGCGCCGCCGCGCCGGATCGCGCAGCACGCGGTGCGCCTCGCCGAGCCGCTCGAAGATCTCCTGCGCGAGGCGTCGATCCTCGTCGGAGCTGTGGCGGTAGCGGTCGGGGTGGAACTGGCGCGCCTGCGCGTCGTAGGCGTGCTCGATGTCGGCCGCGGTCGCGTCGCGCTCGAGGCCGAGCGACCAGAAGAAGTCCTGCGTGCGCACGGTCTCGGCGATCATGACGAGCTGGCCGCTCGACAGCGCGCCCGACATCTGCGCGGGCGCGACGGCGGCGACGACGCCCGCTGGCGGTGACATGACGGCGCCCGCGACCGCCGGCGTGCCGCGGCGGCGCGCGCTCGGGCCCTCGGCGTGCGTGATCATGCCGGACTCGGCGAGCGCCACGAGCAGCAGCTGCGCCTCGGCGCGGCCCACGGGCGCGCGCGCCAGCAGCTCGTCGACGTTCTCGGTGCCGTCGATGCTGTCGATGAAATCGAGCTCGGCGGGATCGATCGTGACGTCTTGCAGGCGCAGCACGGGATCGGGGCTGAGCGCGACGGCCTGGCCCGCGTAGCCGTCGAGCACGGCGCGCTGGCGCTTCTCGTCGTAGTGGCGGCGGATGCCCTCGAGGATGAGCGCCGCGGGCGGTCGCTCGAGGCGGCGCGCGCCCACGGCCTCGCCCGACGACTCGCCCTCCTTGAACATGAACTTGCCGTCGGGCCACGCGAAGACCTCGAGCAGCTTCGTCTCGACCTGCTCGACGAGCGCGCGCTGGAGGCTGTGCGGCGACAGCGCGCCCATCTCGACGAGGATCTGCCCCTGCTGGCGCTTCTCGAACTTCATGCGCGCGAGCGAATCGGCGAGCGCTCGCTCGCTGATCATCTTGCGATCGACGAGGATCTGACCGAGGCACTCGGCGAGCACGTTCGACTTCACCGACGTCGGGTAGCCGTCGACGAACGTGATGATCTTCTTCGTGCCGTCTTTCTTGTCATGCTTGGCGGCGTCGCGCAGCAGCAGCAGCGCGCCCGTCGCTTTCGAGCCGTAGAGCCGGCGCAAGAGGCGCGCGAACGGGACGCGCTTGAGCGTGCCCTGCATCTCGGCCTTTTCGCCGGCGAGGCTCTTCGCCGTGCGCTCGACGCTGCGGCGCTCGCGCTGCTGCTCGGGATCGCGGAGCACACCGTCGAGCGCGGCCACGAGCGAGCCGACGTCAGGCAGCTCGTCGCGCGGCGCGCTCGGCATGGGGGGCACCGCCTCGGCGGGGGCCGCGCGCGGCGCGCCCTCGGGTGGCAGCGCGCGCAGCAAGGCGGCCAGCAGGCTGTTGGCGTCGAGCGGCGTCGACAGATACTCGGCGGGCGCGAAGCGGCGGCGCGCCTCGGCGCGGTGGGCGGCGCCGCGGTGGGCGCTCGCGACGAAGACGATCGGCGCCTCGCGCGTGTCGGGATCGCGGCGCAGCGCCTCGGCCAGCGCGAAGCCGTCACCATCGGACAGCTTGGTGTCGATCACGAGCGCGTCGGGCGCGCGCACGGCGACGCTGCGCTCGGCCCACTTGGCCTCGGCTTCGGACGCGAGCTCGTAGCGGCCCTCGCGAAGCGCGTCGGCGATGCGGCGCTGGAGCTCCGGGTCGCTCTCGACGATGAGGACGTACCCCGCCATGGCCGACGGAGCCTAATACAGAACGCGAGCCCCGTGGTGCTACGACGACGCGCGTTGGACTCGCGCGACGGGCGTGGTTAAGTACGCCACGTGATGGCGGCGCGCAAAAAGGGCAAACCGAGCAAAGCGAGCAAGAAGCAGGTCACGCGAGCTTCTGCCGAAACAAAAAAGAAGCCCGCGACGCCAAAGTCCGCGAAGCCCAAGCAGGCCGCCTCCGTCGGTGCCGGCCTCGCCGCGATCGTCCTGGCCGCCGGCAAGGGCACGCGCATGCGCTCGGCGCGCGCCAAGGTGCTGCACGAGCTGCTGGGGCGCCCGCTCGTCGCGTACCCGGTCGGCGTCGCGCGCGAGCTGGGCGCCGCGCCCGTCGTCGCCGTGCTCGGCCACCAGCTGGAAGCCGTCGAGGCGTCGCTGCGCGGCCGCTTCGGCGCCGAGGCGATCGTCGTCGTCGAGCAGGCCGAGCAGAGGGGCACGGGCCACGCCGTCAAGCTCGCGATGCCCGCGCTCGAAGGCTTCGACGGCGTCGCGCTCATTCTCTCGGGCGACGTGCCGCTCTTGCGCCGCGAGACGCTCGAGGCGCTCGTGGGCGAGGCGCGCAAGTACGGCTGCCTCGCGCTCGTGACGTCGACGGCCGAGGATCCGACGGGCTACGGCCGCATCGTGCGCGACGGCCGCGGCCACGTCACGGGCATCGTCGAGCACAAGGACGCGACGCCCGCCGAGCGCGCCATCGACGAGGTCAACGCCGGCATCTACGCCGCGCCGGCCGCGTTCCTGCGCGACGCGACGGCCGCGCTCGTCGCCAACAACGCGCAAGGCGAGTACTACCTGACCGACGTCGTCGCCGCCGCCGCGCGCTCGATCGGCGTCGCCACCGTGGACGCCGACGCGCGCGACGTCGCCGGCATCAACGACCGCGAGCAGCTGGCCGCCGCCGAGGCGACGATGCGCGCGCGCATCAACCGCCGCTGGATGGAGCACGCGACGCTGCGCGATCCCGCGGGCACCGACGTCGAGCCCGGCGTCGAGATCGGCGTCGACGCCGAGATCGGGCGCGGCGTCGCGCTGCGCGGGCGCACGCGCATCGGCCACGGCGCGCGCGTCGACGACGGCTCGATCCTCGTCGACACCGAGGTCGGCGCCGGCGTGCACGTCCAGGCCTACACCGTGTCGAACGAGGCCGTCATCGGCGCCAACGCCATCGTCGGGCCGTTCGCGCGGCTGCGCCCCGGCACCGTGCTGGGCGAGGGCGCGCACGTCGGCAACTTCGTCGAGCTCAAGAAGACGACGCTCGGCAAGGGCAGCAAGGCCAACCACCTCAGTTACCTCGGCGACACGACCGTTGGCGAGAAGGTCAACGTGGGCGCCGGCACGATCACCTGCAACTACAACGGCTACGAGAAGCAGCAGACCATCATCGAGGACGGCGCGTTCATCGGCTCGGACAGCCAGCTGGTCGCGCCGGTGCGCGTCGGCAAGCGCGCCGTCGTCGCCGCGGGGGCGACCATCACGCAGGACGTCCCCGAGGGCGCGCTCGCCATCAACCGCGTGCCGCAGGTCCACAAGCCCGGCTACGCCGACGCCGTCGCCGCGCGCTACGCCGATCGGAAGAAGAAGTAGCCGACTCGCGTTATGATGACCACCGGAGGTCCCCGATGCCCACGTCCGTGAAGGCGTTCTTCGACACGAAGGTCCCCGCCGCGCTCGCGACCAGCCCCGAAAAGGCGAAAGACGTCGCCGCGATTTACCTCTTCAAGGTGTCGGGCCCCGACGGCGGCACGTGGACGGTCGACCTGCTCGCCAACCCGCCGACGTGCGTCCCCGGCGAGGTCGGCAAAGCTCAATGCACGATCGAGTCGACCGACGACGACTTCCGCTCGATGGTCGACGGCGGGATGCAGGCGGCCATGGCGCTGTTCTTCAGCGGCAAGCTGAAGGTGTCGGGCGACCCGACGCTCGCGACGAAGCTCTCGAAGCTTCTCGCCATGGCGAAATGAGCGCGGAAGGGGCTTCGCGCCTCCCGCGGGCCCTCCCCGCAGAGCCACGATAGCGAGCCGGCGCGGCGAAGCCGCGCCTCCCGGCATCAAACCTCGCTGTCGGTAAGGTCGGAGTGGCGGCCGACGATCCACCAGAGGATCACGGGCAGCGTCAGCAGCTCGAGGACGGTCGCCGACAGCAGGCCGCCGATGACGACGGTCGCGAGCGGGCGTTGCACCTCGGCGCCCGCGGCTTGCGACATCGCCATGGGCACGAAGCCGACGATCGCGACGAGCGCCGTCGTCAGCACGGGCCGCAGCACGGTGGCGGCGCTCTCGCGGATGGGTAGGCGCCCCGAGTCGCCGCGCTCGAGGCGGCGCTGCGCCTCGCTCGCGAGCACGACGCCGTTCAAGACGGCGACGCCCGAGACGGCGATGAAGCCGACGGCCGCGGGGATCGAGAAGGGCAGGCCGCGCAGCGCGAGCGCGGCGATGCCGCCCACGAGCGAGAAGGGCACGCCCGCGAACACGGCCATCGCGTAGCGCCAGTCGCCGAACATGAAGAACAGCATGCCGAAGATGATGACGAGCGCGACGGGCACGACGAGGCCGAGGCGCGCGCTCGCGCGCGAGAAGTTCTCGAACTGACCGCCCCACTCGAGGCGCACGCCCGGCGGCAGCTTCACGGTGGCGTCGACGCGCGCGCGCGCCTCGCCGACGAAGCTCACGAGATCGCGCCCGCGCACGTTCGACTCGACGAGCACGCGCCGCTCGAGCGAGTCGCGGTTGATGACGGCGGGGCCTTCGGTCTCTTTGATGGTCGCGACCTGGGCGAGCGGCACCATCTGGCCTTCACCGCCGTTGATGTAGAGATCGCCGAAGTCCTCGGTCGTGAGCTTCTGCGGCGGCAGCAGCAGGCGCAGGTCGAAGCGGCGCGCGCCCTCGAACACCGTGCCGGCGAGCCGTCCCACGCGTGAGGCCTCCAGCACCTCGAGCACGCGATCGGCCGAGATGCCGTAGCGCGCGAGGCGTGACCGATCGGGTACCACTTCGATGAGCGGCAGACCCAGCACGCGCTGCACGCGCAGGTCGGCCTGGCCCGGCACGGCGCGCAGCGCGGCCGCGATCTCGTCGCCCGTCTGCTTGAGCGTCACGAGATCCTCGCCGAACACCTTGATGACGACGTCGGCGCGCGAGCCGGCCAGCAGCTGGTTCACGCGGTCTTCAATGGGCTGCGAGATCGCGACCGACGTCGCGGGCACGTCGCGCTCGATCGCCGTCTTGATGGCGACGCCGAGGTCGTCGAGGTCGTGCGCCGTCGTCCATTCCTTCTTGGGGCGCAGCTTCACGCGCACGGCCGTCTCGTCGGGGCCGACGGGATCGGTCGCGACCTCGGCGCGGCCCGTGCGCGTCACCACCGACAGCACCTCGGGGAAGCGACCCAGCACGTCCTCGACCTGCGTGCCGAGGCGCTGCGCCTCGGTGATCGAGATCGAGGGCAGGCGGCGCACGTCGAGCGACAGCTCGCCCTCGTCGAGGCGGGGCACGAACTCGGCGCCCAGCGTCGTCGCGCCCGCGACCGCGCCCGCGACGACGAGCAGCGCGCCCGCGACCGTCGCGCGGGGACGCGCGAGCACGAGCTCGAGCGCGCGCGCGTAGAAGCGCCGAGCGGCCGCGAAGACGCGCCCCTCCTCTTCGTGGCCCGAGGCGCGCAGCACGAAGGCGGCGAGCGCCGGGAACGCCGTGAGCGAGAAGGCGAGGGCGCCGCCCAGCGCGAGCGCGACGGTGATCGCCATCGGCTTGAACATGCGGCCCTCGACGCCCTCGAGCGCCATGAGCGGCAGGTACACCATCATGATGATGAGCAGCGAGAACACGACGGCGCGCGCGACGCGGCCCATGGCGCTCGCGACGGCGACGGGCAGCTCGCCGCGGGAGGACGTAGATGACGACACGTGCCGCCGCGCGATCTCGACGAGCGTCACCTCGAGCATGACGATCGCGCCGTCGACGAGCAGGCCGAAGTCGATCGCGCCCAGCGACATCAGGTTGCCGGTGACGCCCAAACGCAACATGCCGATGACGGCGATCGACATCGACAGCGGGATCGCGAGCGCCGCGAGGAGCGCGCCGCGCAGCGTGCCCAGCGTGAGGAACAGCGTGAGCGCCACGAGCCCCGCGCCCTCGGCCAGGTTGACGAAGACGGTGTGGAGCATGCGCCCGATGAACTCGGCGCGGTCGTAGTACGAGACGATCTCGACGTCGGCCGGCAGCTCCTTGCGGATCTCGTCGAGGCGCGCCTTGACGGCGCCCACGACCTCGCGCGAGTTCGAGCCCGTGAGCATCATGACCGTGCCGGCGACGATCTCGCCCTCGCCCAGCTTCGTGACCGCGCCGAAGCGCAGCGCCGGGCCCACCTGCACCTTGGCGACGTTCTTGATGAGCACGGGCGTGCCGTCGTTGTCGGACGTCACGACGGTGTTCTCGATGTCGTCGACGGTCTTGAACTGCGCGTCGCCGCGGATGACGTACGACTCGCGGTTCTTCTCGATGTAGCCGCCGCCGATCGAGGCGTTGTTGCGCTCGAGGATCTCCTCGATGTCGCGCAGCGAGAGGCGGTAGCCCGCCAGCTTTCGCGAGTCGAGCACGACCTGGTACTGCTTCGCCTCGCCGCCCATGGCGTTGACCTCGACGACGCCGGGCACCGAGCGCAGCCGCGTCGAGACCGTCCAGTCGAGCATCGTGCGCAGCTCCATCGACGAGTGCTTCTTCGACGAAAGGTAGAACTCGTAGATCTCGCCCAGACCCGTCGACACGGGCAGCATCTCGGGCTCGCCGTAGCCGGGCGGGATCTCGGCCTCGACCTGCTTGAGGCGCTCGGCGACGAGCTGGCGCGCGCGCCACACGTCGGTGTCGTCGTCGAAGAAGACGGTGACCGACGAGACCGCCGTGCGGCTGATCGAGCGGATGTCCTTGAGGCCGGGGATGCCGTTCATGGCGCGCTCGACGGGCAGCGTGAGGTAGCGCTCGATCTCCTGCGGCGGCAGGCCGGGCGCGCTCACCATGACCGACACCTGCGGGCTCGTGACGTCGGGGACGGCGTCGATCGACAGGCGCCCCGCGAGCGACACGGCCGCGACGAGGATCGCGGCCCACACGGCGAGCACGACGCCGCGGCGTTGGACCGACAGCTCGATGATGCGGGCGAGCATCAGCGCAAAAGCTCGCTCTTGAGGAGGAACGCGCCGTCGGAGGCGACGAGCTCGCCTTCTTTGATGCCGCGGCGGACCTCGACGTCCTCACCCGTCGACACGCCGAGCTCGACCGAGCGCGCCTCGAAGCCGACGCCTCCGTCATTCCCTGCGGTGGCCTGCACGAAGACGATCGAGCGGCCGTCGACGCGCTGGATCGCGGCGCGCGGCACGGCGAGCACGGGGACGCGCATCGTCGCGGGATCGCCCACGAGGCGCGCCGTCACGAGCTGGCCGAAGCTGAGCTTGCCGCCGTCGTTGGCGAGCTCGACGCGCACCTTCGCCGTGCGCGTCGCCTCCTCGACGACGGGCACGACGTAGGCGACGCGGCCCTTGAAGACCTCGCTGGGGTACGCGTCGGCGCGGATCTCGACCTGACCGCCCGTCTGCACGCGCGGCAGGTCTTTCTCGTAGACGTCGAGGTTGATCCACACGTGCGCCGTGTCGGCGATCTTGAAGGCGTCGGTCGCGCGCTCGACGGCCTGACCCAACGTCACGCCGCGCTCGAGCACGAGCCCGTCGATGGGCGCGCGCATCGGCAAGCGCCCGCCGAGATCGCCGCCTTCGCCTTTTTCTATCGCGGTGAGGTCCTGCGGCTGCAGGCCCAGCGCGCGCAGGCGCTCGGTGGCGGCGCGCACGGCGGCGCGCTCGGTGATCCACTGCGCCTCGGCGACCTCTTTTTCGCGCGTCGACGAGATGCGCCGCTCGGCCAGCTCGCTCTCGCGGTGCAAGTTCAGCTCGGCGGCGGCGGCGCGCGCGCGCGCGGCGATGAGATCGGCGCGCGCTTGGCCCACCTCGGCGCTCTCGATCTCGGCGAGGATCTGCCCGCGGCGCACGCGATCGCCGACGCCGACGACGAGACGCGCGACGCGGCCCGAGACCAGCGGTCCGACGAGCGCGAGGTGGTCTTGATCGTACGACACCGTGCCGACGACCTGGATGTCGCCCGCGAGCTTCACGAGGCGCGCGGGCGCCGTCGCGACGGCGTTGGCGCGGCCCGCGGGCGCGGCCAGCGTCGACGGCGCCGCGGTCGACACCGGCGGCGGCGCCGGCGTGATGGGCGCGTCGCTCGCGGCGCTCTTGCTGCCGATCCAGACGACGACGGCGATGAGCGCCGCGGCGGCGAAGGCGATGAGGGTTCTGCGGCTGATGCGGTTCATGGCGTCCCCATGGCGCGATCGAGCTCGATGCGCGCCTCCCAGAGGCGCCCGAGGTCTTCGAGCGCGTGTCGGTGGGCGTCGCCCGATTCGCGCGACGCTTGGATGATGCGGAAGAGATCGAACTTGCCGGCGCGCCAGCCCTGCGTGAGCAGATCGAGCGCCTCGTCGGCCGACGGCAGGATCGCCGCCTCGTTGACGGCGACCTGCGCGCCGCGGGTCGTCGCCGCGCGCAGCGCTTGGTCGACCTGCAGCGCCACCTCGCGCGTCGCCAGCGTGCGCTCGACGTCGACGCGCGCTTGTTCGGCGCGCGCGATCGCGATCGCGCCTTGCTGGCGGCGCCACACGGGCAGCGGCAGCGCGAGGCCGCCGCGCATGAACGTCTCGCCCGGCCGATCGCGCTCGACGTCGAGGAACAGCGTCGGGCTCGGCACGGCCTCGCGGCGCAGACGCACGATCGAGGCGTCGAGCTCGCTGCGATCGGCGTCGAGCGCCTGCAGATCGGCGCGGCGCTCGACGGCGCGCGCGATGGCGTCGGCCAGCGTCGGCAGCGGGCGCGCCGGCGCCGCGAGCGCCGTCGTCAGCGTCACCGTCGCGTCGGGCGGCAGCGCGAGCAGCGCGCGCAGCTCGGCGAGCGCGTCGCCCGCCGCCTGCACGAACTCGTGGCGCTCGCGCTCGATGCGCCCGCGCTCGAGCGTCGCGAGCCGCAGGTCGATGTCCGACGCCGCGCCCATCGAGACGCGCGTGCGCACCGACGCTTCGAGCTGCGTCACGAGGGCTTCGCGCCGTCGCGCCGCCTCGAGCTGCGCGTCGGCGAGCTGCGCGGCGACGTAGGCTGCGCGCCCCCGCGCCCGCGCCTCGACCTCGGCGAGCCGCGCCCGCGCGCCGGCCGCGTCGACGGCGCGCTCGACCTCGGCCTGCCGCGTGCCGCGCTGGCCCGCGATCTCGATCGTTTGCTCGAGGCGCGCCGCGACGCCCAGGTCCTCGCGCTTGGGCGGGCCGTCGGTGCGCGTGGGCCCGAGCTCGAAGGAGGCGACGGGGTTCGACGGCAGCAGCAGGCCGGCCTCGACGCGCCTCGCCTCGACGGAGCCGCGCTGGGCGCGTGCGCGTCGCGCGACGGGGCTCGCCTCGGCGGCGCGCCGCGCGGCTTCGTCGATGTCGAGCGCGACCGTCTCGCCGCGCGCGGGCGTGGAACCCAAACAGCAATAAGACAAGAGCGTGGCGGGGACGAGCGCCCACACGAACGTGGCAGCGCCCTTCGCCCGCCGGGAACGGCGGTGCATGCGAACTCCTTTTTTTTCTCGCGAGCGTGAGCCCCGCGGGGGGCGGGGCAGGTCCGGGGATGGCGTCGCGTGGCCGCGGGGCGGCTACGCGCGAACGCGCATCGGGGGCCTGAAGATGCGAGAGGTCGTGTCGGAGGTCGCTGGGGTTGTGCGGGGTTCTACGATCGTGCGGCCCGCGAAGATCGGGAGCGGGGTCGCGACGGTCGTCGGGGGGAGCAGGAGGTCGAGGGCGACGTCGCCGTCGAAGCCGTCATCGGCGTCGCCGGTCCCGGCGGGCAGCTCGATGCGGTCGGTGAGCGCCGGACCGCGATCGCGCAGGCCGTTGGCCGCGAAGAGCGCGGCGACGACGGCAACCAGCGACAGCAGCTTGATCCAGCTCACGTGTGCCCAAGCTAGCAATGTGGACAAGCCCATGCAACACGGACGTGAAAGGCGGATAGCGAGCGCAGCGCGGCTTTGCCGCGCGGAGCGAGGGGGTCCGGGGTTCGCGAGCGGCAGCGAGCCGGACCCGTCAGATCAAACCCCGCGGGCGCGGAGCACGGCGTCGGCGGTCAATGCGCGGCCCTTGCGGTGCAGCAGCAGCGCGCGTTCGAGCACGGCCTCCAGCTCGCGGAAATTCCCCGGCCAGTCGTGGCCCGCCAGCGCGCGGATGGCGCCGTCGGTCAGCTCGACGGCGCGCTCGGCCTCTTCGGGCTCGAGGCGACCCAGATCCGTCGTGAGCACCAGCTCGCCGGGCAGGCCCGCGGCGCGCAGGATGCGGTTGCCCATCCACACGGCCGAGGGCCCGAGATCGTCGGGGCGCTCGCGCAGCGGCGGCAGCGTCAGCACGAGGCGCGCGAGCCGCCAGTAGAGATCGTGGCGGAAGCGGCCCTCGCGCACCTCGCCCATGAGATCCCCGTCGGACATCGCGATGGCGTTGACGCGCACGCGGTGGTACTCGCCGGGCTTGCCGGCCGTCTTGTCGACGTGGCCGCTCTTGAGCAGGCGCAGCAGCGCCGCCTGCGTGCGCGGCCCGAGGCCCGCGACTTCTTCGACCAGCAGCGTTCCACCGTCGGCGCGCTGGGCCGCGCCCGCGCGTCCGTCGCGCCCGATGAGCGCCGCGAGCGCGTCCTCGTCGGTGAAGCCCGCGACGTCGAGGCGCACGAGCGGCGCCTCGGCGTTCGAGGAGCCGCCCATGAGGTGGTGCAGCGCGCGCGCGAGGCCCTCCTTGCCCGTGCCCGGCTCGCCCAGCAGCACGGCGTTCGTGCGGTAAGGCGCCTCCTGCAGGCGCTCGACGACCTCGAGGATCGTCGTGAGCGCCGGGTGCGACGCCGTCATGCGGATGAGCGCGCCGATCCAGCGCGCGGCCGAGGGCGACGACGAAGTCGTCGGGGGTGGCAGGGTGGGCTGTCCGTCCCGAAGCGCCGACGAAGTCGGCGACGCGGCTCCCCCAGACCTGCTTCGCGCGGGCGTCACCGCCCGGCGCGTCGTCGTCCGTCGGGCCTTCACCCGCGCTTGATGCCGAGCAAGAGGTCCATCGTCGCCTGGTCGGCGGCGGGGAAGCGGTAGTTCTCGAACTCGCTGGACTTCACCCAGCGGCAGTCGGCGACGCGCAGCGCGCGCGGCTCGGCCGGCCCGACGATCGTCGCCTGGTAGAGCGCGAGGTCGACCGAGTAGCCGTCGTAGTCGTGCGTGCGGCGGCCGATGCAGGCGCCGCCCTCGATCTCGACGCCGACGCGCTCGCGTACCTCGCGCTTGAGCGCGGCGAGATCGGTCTCGCCCTCCTCGACGCGTCCGCCCGGGAACTCCCACAACCCCGCCAACACCGCGGCGGGGCGCCGCTGCGTGATGAGGTATCGGTCGTCCCGCGCGATGACGGCCGCGACGACCCGCACATGAGCGCCAGCCATGGCCCGCCATGATAACCCCGATCGGCGCGGGCGTGCTAAACCGCTCGCATGAAACGCATCCCTCCCCAAGAAGCCGCGGCGCTGCTCGGCGAAGGTTGGATCTACCTCGACGTTCGTTCGATCCCCGAGTTCGAGCAGGGGCACCCCGCGGGCGCGCTCAACGTGCCGCTACTGCACTTCCAGGGCGGCCGCATGTCGCCGAACCCCGACTTCCAGCGCGTCGTCGAAGCGAACTTCCCCAAGGACACGAAGATCGTCGTCGGTTGCAAGGCGGGCGGTCGCTCGCTCCAGGCCGCGACCCTCATGGAGGCGGCGGGCTACACCAGCGTCGTCGACATGCGCGGCGGCTACCACGGCGAGCGCGACCCGTACGGCCGCGCCAACACCCCCGGCTGGGAAGCCGAAGGCCTCCCCACCGAGACGACGTCCCCCCCCGAAAAAACCTACGAGACCCTCTCGAAGAAGTAGCGCGCCTTCACCGGAGGGGCGAGCGCAGCGCGGCTTTGCCGCGGAGCGAGGGGGGACCGGGGGTGTGCGAGCGGCAGCGAGCCACCCCCCCGTCTATTCGCTACCGACGATGATCCCGTTCTTCTGACAGAGCGCATGGACGAGGTTTCGGTTCTTCTCGTCGAGCTTCGCGTAGGCCCGCGTCGCGCCCTCGGCGTCTTTCAGCGAGCACGAGCACACGGCGATGATCTGATACGCGTCGGCCATTCCGGGCTTCGCCTTGAGCGCCTTGCGTGACAGGTCGATCGCCGACCCGCACTGCTGCTTGAGCCAGGCCTCGCGCGCCTGCTTCATGAGCGCGTCGGGATCGACCGGCGCCGCCTCTTCGGGCTCTTCGCGCTTCGCCGGCGCCGGCTCGGCCGCCTCTTTCTCGGCGGGCCGCTCGCGCTCCGCCGTGCGCGCTGTGACGGCGACGGTGCGCGCCGCCGGGCGTGCCGGCTTCGCGGCCACGGCCGCGGCCTGGGGGCGGCACAGGCGCACGATCGACTTGCCCAGCTGGTTCGTCGGGTCGAGCTGCTCGACCTCGGCGACGGCTTCTTTGACCTCGGCGCAGCGGCCGGCCTCGCGCGCCTGGTCGGCGAAGGCGAGGCGCTCGGCGACGAGCAGCGTGCGAGCCTCGTCGGCGCGCGAGCGCCCGCGCACCTTGTAGACGCTGTCCGAAGGGATCTGCCCGTACTTCGCGAGCGCGTCGGCGTAGCGCTTCGAATCGGCCATCGCGCCGAACTGCGCGTAGATCGCCGACGCCGGCACCTCGGTCGCGACGCGCTGCCGGAGATCGGCGGCCTGGCGATCGAGGCTGGCGTCGCCGATCGTCGCGGGCAGCTTCGCGAGCAGCGCGCCCGCGCCCGTCCAGTCGTCGGCGCTCATGGCCGTCGTCGCGTCGGCGATGATCGAGGCTGGCGTCGCGGCGGCGGCCGGGGCCGGTGGCGGCGTCGCGCCCGTCGTCGCCGAGGCGGCCGCGGCCTGCGGCGCTTGCGGCGCCTCGGCGGGGTGCCCGCCGCGCAGCGCGAAGGCGACGACGCCCGCGACGACGACGGCCGCCGCGCCCGCGGCCGCGAGCTTCAGCGGGAAAGCCGGGCGATCGGGGCGCGCGTTCGGATCGTAGGTGTACGTCTCGTGCGCGCCGACGAAGCGGATCTTCACGTGCCCCAGCTCGACGATGTCGCCGGCCTTGAGATCGATGCGCTCGTAGTCCTCTTTGTTGACGCGCACGCCGTTGGCGCTCTGCAGGTCCACGATCGTGTAGCGGCCGCCCTCGCGCACGATCTTGGCGTGGTGGCGCGAGATCGAGCGGTGGTTGAGGACGAAGTCGTTCTCGTCGGTGCGGCCGATGACGATCGACGCGCGCGACAGCGAGAACTCGCGGCCCGCGAGCTCGGTCGTGAGGACGACGAGCCGCGCGGCCACCTCGCGATCGACGTCGCCCTCGAGCGCGCGCACGGGGATCGTCGGTTGCGCGTCGAGCACCTCGGGCGCGGCGCTGTCGGCGCGCGTGACCGGCACGGCGGGCACGCTCGCGCGCTGCGCGGGCACGGTGGGCGCGCTCACCCGCTGTTGGGTCACCGTCGGCGGCGCCGGCGGGTTGGGCGCCGTCGGTGCGCCTGAGATCGGCGCGGGCACGGCCGCCTGCGCCGCGGCGGCCGCCGCCATGGCCGCGGGCGTGCCGCGCGTCGGGATCGCGATCGACCCGCCGACGGCGTTCATGGGCGGCATCAGGGCCGCGGGCATGGCCGGCATCGTCGCGCGGTCGGGGTTGATCTGGACCTGCGGGCGGTCCATGCGCAGCATCAGCTTGTAGTCGCCGATGAAGACCTCGTCGCCCTCGGCGACGGGCGTCGCCGTCACGATGCGCGCGCCGTTGACCTTGACCCCTGTGTAGCTCGCGAGGTCCTCGATGAAAACCGTGCCGTTGGCGCGCGTGAGCCGGGCGTGCCGGCGCGAGATGTTCCGCTCGGTCAGGCGGATCGTGTTGCCTTCTTGGCGGCCGATCGTGATCTCGTCGCGGATGAGCGGGACGACGGTGGTTTTTCCCTCATCGTCCTCGATGGTCAGCTTGAGCACGGGAGATCCCAATCGCGCGGTCTTCGACTCTATCCGCGCGCTTCCCGACGGTCAAATGACCCCCGCGGGGGACTACTTGATGAGGATGAGCGAGGCTGCGATGACGATCGCCATGCCGATGATGAAGGCGGCGACGACGGTGGCGACGGCCATGTTCTTGTTCTCGTGGATCTCGCGCCGCAGGTTGTACGGCGTGATGAGCTCCCAGACGTAGTAGCCGATGATGAGCAGGACGATGCCCGAGATGCCGAAGAGCGCGGCGTCGAGCAAGAGCCGCCACAGCGGCTCGGGCGGGGGCACGGACAACGGTAGCGGCGTCGCGGGCATGGCAGCTCCCTCGTGGCGGGCGCGCCGCTACAGGCCGCGCAGGTCCGGGTACGTGGTCATGACGTCGGTCTCGGTCATCGAATCATTCGGGTCGGCCGGTGTCCACACGACCTCGAGGCCGAGCAGCCCGTCGGCGTTGACGGCGCCCAGGCCCGAGAGCACGGCCGTGAGGTCGGCGGGCGAGGTGATCTCCTTGAAGCCGTCGATGGGCGTGCGCGTCGCGACGATGATCGTGACGACGACCAGCTCGAGGGCTTCTTTGCCCTCCTCGGCGGCGAGGCCCGAGCGGTTGACGCGGCCGTCGGCGGCGCGCACGCGCTCGACCTGGAAGTGCGAGCGCTCGGCGAGCGCGAGGCTGTTCATGCTCGTCTCGGCGTTGGTGAGGCTCATCGGACCCTGCCCGTCGGCGCCGGCATAGCGGACGGCGTCTTTTTCGCGCAGCAGCTCGAGCGCCGTCTGCTGCAAGAGGGACGCGAGGCCAGCCTCGGTGCTCGTGTCGCCCTTCTCGGCGAAGTCGGCGAGGCGATCCTGAACGCCGCGCGCCGTGCGGCCGAGCGCGAGCTGCACGCGGTAGAGGAACGCGCGGCTCGGCGTCGCCGTCGGGTACGGCTCGTCGTAATCGCTGGTGTTCCACGCGGGCATGACGTCGCGGCCGCGACGAACCGCGCGCAGCACCGACGAGACGGCGAAGAACGCCACGCCCAGGACGATGAGCGTGCCGAAGATGCTGCCGCCGCCCCAGCCGTAGCCGCCGTAGCCGAAGCTCGGGAAGAAGAAGAAGTGCGAGCCGCCGCCGTAGCCGGAGCCGTACCCCGAGCCGTAGCCACTGGAGTAGCCGCCCGACGAGTAGCCGCCGCCCGAATAGCTGCTCGACCCGTTGCGGAAGCCCATGCGGCCGCCGAAGCTGCCGCCCGAGCGCGGGCCGGCGAGCGCCGCCGCGGGCAACGCGACGATCGCGAGCAGCGCGAAAAACAAAGCGAGCCAACCTCGGCGACGCGGGCGGCGGGGGACGGCGTTCACGCTTCGGAGTCTATGCTGCGCGTGCACGCCCGGCAACGACGCGGCGACGTGCGGGCACCTTGATCGGCGAGGCCGCGGACCCAGCTTTATTCCCATGAAGACGTCGCTGATGATCGCGTTGTTGGTGGGAGGGGGAGTCCTGGCGGCGGGGCCGCGCGTGTCGGCCGAAGAGCCGGCCGCGTGTCACGCAGTTCCCGAGGCCGAGACGCACTTGGCGGTGCTCATGAGCAAGGACGACGTGTTGCGCGTCGACGCGCTCGACGGGCGGCAGCACATCGACGATCCGACGGCGCCGATCGGCTCGGGGGCGCGGATGTGGATCTCGGCGCAGCCGTTCGTGACGGCCACGTGGTTCCAGACGGTCATCAATTGCCATCTGGCCGAGGTCGCGGCGCACGGCGCGCCCAAGTCGGCGCAGCCGCTGCCGATCGACGTGCCGGGCGCGCGCACGATCGTGAGCTACCAGCCGGGCGTGCTGCGCGTCGACGTCACGTCGAAGGACGCGAAGGCCGCGGCCGAGATCCTCGCGCGGGCGCGCGCGCTCGCGCCCGCGTCGACGCCGAGCGCGCCGACGGCCTCGCGTTAGTCAGGAGTCCGCGGTGAGGCCGCCCTTCGAGATCGCGGTCTCGAGCGTTTCCTCGCCCACCGTCACGAACAGCGCGCCCTCGTTGCGCACGAGCGTCCAGCGCGCGTTGCGATCGGTGAGCGCGGCGAGCTTCTCTAGAAACGCGGAGTCGAGCGCGTAGACCTCGATCTCGGCGGCGCGGTGGATCGCGCGCGTCGCCGCCTCTTTCGCGAGCAGGCGCGGATCGTGGTGCGTGAACACGACGACGCGCGGGCTCGCCTTGCTGGCCTTGTGCAGGCGGTCGGCTGACGGCGTCCCGATCTCGATCCAGGCGCGCAGCACGCCCGTCAGATCGCGGACGGCCAGGGGCGGCTCGTCGGTCGACGACAGCCCGCCTTTCGAGAACGCGATCCCCTCTTCGTAGAGCAACGCGTAGGCGATCGCGCGCGTCAGCAAGTACGGCATCGACTCCGACGGGTGGCGCGCGAGCCGCAGGTCGAGCGCCTCGTAAACGCCGCGGTCGACGTCGGACAGCTCGATCTGCAGGTGATAGACGGTCGCTTGCTGCGCCACGCGCGCATCCTACCTGCTACGCTCGCGCGCCGTGCGTCGGGTGTTTGTGTTGGCGTTGACGTTGGCGGCGTGCGGGCGCGCGCCGCTCGACGACGGCGCGCCTGTCTGCGTCGACGATCGCGGCGCGACCGAGCCCTTGTACGCGCCGCCTTGTCTCTCGTTCACGCGCGACACGGCGTTCGACATGCTCGCGGGCACCGCCTTCACGTCGTCGCCGCGTCTCAGTGCCGTCGGGACCGGCCCCGCCGATTTCGACGTCGCGCTTCAGAGTGACTTCGCCGGGCGCATCGCGCATTGGAACGGCGCCGCTTGGACGATCGAGACGCTGCCCGACGATCCGTACATGATCGATTTGCTCGCGATCGACGAGTCGGGCGAACCGTGGGCGCTCGTCGCCGAACGCGGCAACAGCAAGTCGGGCGTCGGCGGTCCGACGGCGCTGCTCCACAGGCGCGCCGGCCGGTGGGTCGTCGAGCCCGTGCCGCCCAAGGGCAACCTCGGCGCGCTCGGCGGCGCGCGCAGCGGGTTCTTTTCGAGCACGTTCGAACCAGCGTCGGGGGTCATGCACCTGTGGTCGTGGTTCGACGAAGGGTGGCACGAGATGCCGACGGCTCTGTCGCCGGCCGAGATGGCGGCGAACGTGAGCTTCTCGACGACGGGCTTCTGGGGCGGCAGCCGTTGCGGCCAGGCGCTCGCGTTCGGGGGCGGCTCGACGATGAACAGCCTTTTTGGAACGGCGTTTCGCCTCGACGGTGGCGGTTGGACGGCCGTGCCCGTGCCCGTGCTGAGCGACATCCTCTCTGTGAGCGGACCGAGCTCCAACGCCGTCTTCGTGCTGGCGCTCGACCGAAACGAAAACGGTGACCCGCAATTCTTCCAGCTCACCAACGGATTCACGACCTGGACGCCGGTGCGCTCCGACAGGGAAGTCGACTACACGTCGGTCTGGTCGGCCGACGGCGCGCACGCGCTCGCCATAGGTTGCCGGCGACCCGACCCGACGAATCCCACACAGTCCGGCTGCGCGACGGCGACGACGCTCGAGAGCGATCGGAGCTCGACGATGCCGCTCGCCGTCGAGGGCACGCCCGCGTCGCTGTGGGTCGACCCGCAGACGCACGAATTGCACCTGTTCACGAACATCGCCGACGCGAACGGGCTCCTGCGCGGCGCGCACTACGTCGCGCCTGCGACGTGCCCTTAAAAAATCCAGCGGTGGTCGGAGGCGGTCGTGCGCGGCTGGTCTTCGTCGCCGAGGGCGAGGCGGGTCTCGATGCCGCGGCGGGAGGACAGCTCTTCGAAGTACTGGCGGATCTGCGGGAGCGCGTCGACGAGACGCTGGAAGTAGTCGCGCGCGAGAAAAAGAATCGTCGACGGGCGCGCCGCCGTGACGGTCGCGCTCGTCGGCTGGTTCGTGAGCAGCGACATCTCGCCGAACACGTCGCCCGCGCGCAGCCGCGCGAGTGAGAGCTCGCCGCCGCCCGCCTGGTGCTTCGAGACCTCGACCTCGCCCGCGAGCACGACGAACAGGCCCTGGCCGGCGTCGCCCTCGCGGATGACGACGGTGCCGGCGGCGACCTCGTGGCCGTCGAAGCGACGGATGAGGTCCATCTGCTGCTGGTGGTTGAACGGCTTGAAGAGCGGCGACGTCGCCAACAAATTCCGCAGCAGGCGCTCGCGCGCGAACTTGTCGAGCGCGGGCGCGAGCGTCGGCACCTCGGCCGCGATCGCCGTCATCGCCTCGCGCGACAGCTCGAGGATGTCGGCTTCGTCGACGACTTGAACCGACGCGGTTCGCGGCTGCTGCGTCAGCAGCGACATCTCGCCGAAGAGCGCGCCTTCCAGCAGACGCGTGCGCTCGACGGGCTTGCCGCCTTGGGTCGCGAACACGCGCACCTGGCCCGTCGCCACCAGATAGAACGCGACGCCGGGCTCGCCTTCGCGGATGACGAAGTCGCCGTCGCGCAGGCGGCGCAGCGTCACGGCGCGCAGCACGGGCGCGAACACCTCGCGCGGCAGCTCCGAGAAGAACGGCAGCGGCAGGAACTGCTCGGGGTATTGCACGAACACCGAGAAGTCCAGGGCGCGCGTGCGCGCTCGCTCGGCCACCCTCGTCGCGTCGACGGCCTTCGTGAGATCGGGCCGCGGGATGGTCGCGTCGAGATCGATGGGCGCCTGGCGCGCCGCGAACTTCGCGAGCGTCGCCGCGCCGTGGCCGTAGAGCGCGCCCATGTGCTCGACGAAGTCGTCGCCGTTCTCGCCGAGCGCCTCGAGCTGCTTGCACGCGACGAGGCCCGGCAGCGGGTGGCCCGCGCGGATGTTGTGCAGCGCGAGCGCGCGGTAGACGGCGACGGCGCCCGCGCGATCGCCGCCCGCCGCGAGCAGGTCGGCGATCTTGAGGCGGCTGTCGTAGTCGAGCGGGTTCGACGCCAGCAGGTGATCGTAGGCCGCGAGGGCGGCGCCCAGCTCGCCGGCCCGCGCGAGGGCCCGCGCTTCGGCCTTGAGCTCCCCGACCTTGATCTCCATTGCGCGAACGTTAACCGGGGCGTCCAATGGGATCCAGCGTGGCCGTGATGCCGTCAGCCCCCGAGGACACGCCGCTGCTCGCCGCCGCGCGCGCCCTGGGCTTCCCGGCGCGCGCGTTCTCGACGGAGGGCCGCCCGATCTTCTGCGGCCAGCTCGGCGCGGGCGCGCCGAGGCTGATCGTCGTCGGGGGCGTGCACGGCGACGAGCCTTCTAGCGTCGAGGCGACGATCGGGCTCGCGCGGCGTCTGGCGACGGCCACGCCTGTGTCGTTGCTCGTCATCCCTGCGCTCAACCCCGACGGCCTCGCGCGCCACGCGAAGAACGCCGCGACCGACGTCGACCTCAACCGCAACTTCCCCGCGCGCAACTTCACGACGGCGCACGCGCCCGGCTATTCGCCCGGCGCCGCGCCGCTGTCCGAGCCCGAGACGCGCTTCCTGGCCGAGCTGGTCGAATCGACCCGTCCGCGGGGCGTCGTCGCCGTCCACGCGCCGTTTGCGTGCGTCAACTACGACGGCCCGCCGTCGGCGCGCGCGTGGGCCGAGGCCGTCGCCGCCGCGTGCGGCTGGCCGGCGCGCGGCGACATCGGCTACCCGACGCCCGGCTCGCTCGGCAGCTGGCTCGGCGTCGATCGCGGTGTGGCCGTGTTGACCCTCGAGCTGCCGCCCGGACCGCATGCCGCGTTCAGCCAACCGGCCGCGGCGGCCCTCGACGCCGCCGTCGCCTTCGCCGTCGACCTGTGAGGTCGCCGTCGAAAGAGGTAGTATCTGGAGAGCGTCCGGGGTAAAGGACGTGTTTTCCGCAACCCCGTTCCCGACCCCGCACCGACCCGACCCATGGACAAGGACATCGAGCGCAACTTCCTGGAGACGATCTCCCGAACGCTGGTCTCCCTCCCGTTCGACGTGAAAATCCTCCTCGAAGCCGTCGCCGACTCCGACCTGGAGCACGGCGCGCGTGAGGTGGCCGCGGCGACCGTCGTTCACATCATCACGCCGAAGGACGGCAACGTCGATCCGCCCGTGCGGTTCACCGAGGACGTGATCACGCTGCGCCTCGCGCTCGCGAAGATCGTCGCCGAGGGCGGCGAGGGCGCGCCGGCGTTCAAGGAGCGCTTCTCTGAAGAGTACGGGCGCCTCGACGAGGAGCTGAAGCTGTTCCGCGACGTGTTCGGCGACGACGTCGTCGATTGGCTCGACAGCCGCTGGGCAACGCTCGGCAAGGCCGTCTACGCCAAGAAGAAGATCTCGACGTTCGTCGACGACGAAGAGGTCGGCACCTTCCTCTACGACGAGGGCCTCCAGTTCGGCACGAACTACCGCATCACCGAGAAGTCGCTCGCCGGCCGCGTCAAGCAGGTGCAGCCCTTCATCGACCACCTGGCGCGCAAGCGCGACCAGGACAAGAAGAAGATCACCTCGTAGCGGGCAGGTCGTAGGTTGTCTTCGTTCGGCTCGCCGGAGTCGCTGCTCGACGTCGCGGCCGACGTGGCGCGAACAGGCACTGCGCCGCCGCTCGTGATCACCGAGGCGGCGCGCGCGGCCGCGCCGCTGGCCGCGCAGATCGCGGCGCCGCGCCTGCGCGCCGGCATCGAGGCCGTCATCATGGGCCGCTCGCTCGAGGTCGGCCTGCAGTGGATGCACGACGCCGGCTTGCTGGCGGTCGTGCTGCCCGAGCTCGAGGCGACCGTCGACTTCTCGCAAGAGGCGGGGCGGCGCCACAAGGACGTCTGGGAGCACACGAAGCAGGTCGTGCTGCAGTCGGTGCCCAAGACCACCGTGCGCTGGTCGGCGCTGCTGCACGACATCGGCAAGGTGTCGACGCGCGCGTTCCTGCCCGACGGAAAGGTGACGTTCCACCGCCACGCCGAGGTGGGCGCGCGCATGTTCGATCCCATCGCGCGGCGCCTCGGCTTCGACAAGGGCGAGCGCTTCAAGGTGCGGTTCTTGATCATGAACCACCTGCGCGCCAACGCCTACGAGCCCGCGTGGACCGACGCCGCCGTGCGCCGCTTCGACCACGAGATGGGCGACCACCTCGAGGAGCTGCTGGATCTCTCGCGCGCCGACGTGACCTCGCGCCGCCCCGGCCGCCGCCAAGAGGCCGTCGGCAACATTCACGCGCTCAAAGAGCGCATCCTCGCCATCCGCGAGCTCGACGCCCGCGTGCCGCCGCTGCCGCCGGGTCTGGGCAACTTGATCATGGAGGCCTTCGCGCTGCCGCCCAGCAAGCGCATCGGCGATCTGCGGAAGCTGTGCGAAGACGCCGTCGAGCGCGGCGACCTGCAAGAGCGGCAAGAGGCCGCGTACTACGTGGAGTGGCTACGCAACAATGGCCACACGGGGTAGAGGTGGCAGAAAGGGCCAGACCTCTCGGTGGCGGCCCTCCGCAGATAGCTAGGGCTCAAACAGCTTGAGAAATGCAGGCCACCCGGGGACCACGACTCCCAAATCGGGCGTTGTGTTCATTACGACCTGGAGAGGGCAGACGACGAGAGGGAACAGGGTTGGACACCCCTTCACCAACTTGCAGCTGGTTTGGTCCGAAGACGTGATCGAGAATGGTTCGAACTCAGCCGTCTCGTAGCTGGTTCCAATGGTGCAACCATTGACGCGCATCGCACGCGTTATTGCCAGCGTAGTTTCGGCAAAAACAAAATTCGAATTGTTGACTTCATCGACCCACATGCCGGCCATCGGTTTCGCCGTGCAAGTAGGTTGATACTTCACGTCCGTCGGTAGACCCGATCCGTGCGTCATGACGCCGCGAATAGGCCGTAAGGCATCTCCCGCATACTTACAACCTAGTTCGTTGGCCATACGCGCCCCGCTGCCGTTGCCCGCCGCAAATACACGGTTCCTGTCGAAGCAAAAGTCGGCGGCAAGCTTATCGTAAAGGACTTCGTAGAACGCCCAATCTACTGAGTCGTCGCCCTCTAAGTCATCGAAGCAGCCAAGTCCCGGGCTGGTCGGATGGTACGCCTGGGCATCGGCGGAAGGGGACAGGCCAACCCTAATCGCTGCTCCGCTCAACGCGGGAATCCCAATGAGGTCGTTGCCTTGACCCCCGCAGCCCGGACCCTCTATGACGAGTGGATACGCGTTTTTGCTGTCGTAGTTGGACGGCAGACTCAGGTAGTAGTAGCGCGCGTATGACCATGCACCACATTGACCGTCGGCGCAGCCGGCTGCTTTGACGCCTGTGGTTTGCACCATCCCGATCACGAGGTTCCCGGTCGGCTGTCCTGCGTCCCGACCGCATCCCGGAGTAGGCACGACCTTTGGGGGAGCGGCATCAACTTCCCCAAGCCCTTCGACGTTCGAATCGTTTGCGGCGCCATCTTCCGGACCGCTGAGCCCATTGGTGCGCCCACACGCTTGGAGGGCGATGCCGAGCCCCAGCACTACAACGCACGGAATCCTCGATCGCATTGCGCTACTATCTCCGACGATCGATCAAAAAACAATCCGCGTAGATCCAGGTCAATCTCCGTTGTCCCATGCGACACTGAGAACGTTTACATCTCTGTTTGCGATCCGCGCCGCCGCCTCGATAAAGATCGTCGCGGCGCTGAATTTGTTTACGCGTCCCCGTCGTTCGCCGATCGCGCCGACCTTCGTCGGCATTCCACCGATCGGCCTTCGACCGTAAACGCACCACCTCTTGTTGCCGCATCACCACGGTGTTAGCGTCACAATCTCAAAGGTCTCGTCATTCAGTTTAGAGATCGACCGCGGCGTTATTGAACCTCACACAAACCTATCCACATTTGAGGCGCTGACATGAGTCCTGCGGACACCACGCCACCGGCACTCGTTTTGAGATCGCTCCGATTTGCGCCGGTTGCGATCGCGCTATGTTGGTTGTTTCCGATTTCGGCACACGGAGAGACGACATCCACGACAGGAGCCGCTTACGCATCTCTCTGCACCTTACGCCAAGTTCCGCTTCCTCCGCCGTTCGGCGGAACGACCAACGCCTGGACCTTTAGCGGCGAACTCGCCCAAAACCAGTCGTTCAACGACATTGGGATGTCAAACATATACTATTGGAACGATCCGCAAGGACAGGGTTCCTGTGTCGCTGACGCGCGAACAAATGGAACGGGGAAAACCGACTTTTTCGGGGTTCTTTGTCAAAGTATTCATGGAAAAGTCTGTCTTTGGGACCAAGCATCGAGTGCATCTGGAAATGCAGCTTTTACTTGGTCCTCAAATACTGGTTCCTCCGCCAGTATTGTCAGCGGTGCGCCGAGCGGTAAAATGCGCGTGAGCGGCCTGACCGGCATGACGACGGACAACGTCGGACGATCGTTGACGGTCTTTGGCGGAAAAACACAAAACAGCGGCGCATTTCTTATTGCCACAATAGTTAGCTCAACCACCGTAGACGTTGTGAACGGCATAGCCAGCTTACCGGACTCAAACCCTAATCATATCAACTGGAGAATAGACAAACTTGCCGTCCCGACCAGCGGAACCGGACCTGGCGGATCCGTATTCATTACTTCAACAACTCAAGCCAACATCCCGACTTCTGGGCCACGTTGGAGTGGCGGTGCAGATCTACAATCGGGCGGCCCGAATAGCGGTGCGGGAACATGCACCGATTGTCATCAAGGCGAGAATATCTTCATCAACCATCCCGGCTCAGCCGTAGATTTGTGGTCCAACTATCGTCCCGCTAACGTCCCTTCGCCGCTAATTCCCATAACGTCCTGGTATCCTGACAACTGGCCCGATCCTATCGTTCCTAGAAGCGACATGAACGGCGCCTGGCCGCAGAACGTCGGGCCGGCGACATTTGTCGACTCCTTTCCCCGAACCAGTTCTGGCATATATTCCGCGAGCACATCGAACCCTCCGTGTGTCTCGTGTCATACACCAGACGGACGTGGTTCGGTAGGTGGAAGACTCGCTAGCCTACGATCATTCGGGTCGTTCTCGGGCCTCTACTACAGCGAAATAGTCAATGATGCAGCAACGCATTCGGCTTACGTCAGTACCTGTTCTGCAAGCGATATCGCATCGGGCGATATCCTCTGCCCAGCTGGCGGAATGCCACCCACGAGTGGCGGCGCTGTAGCGATCCGTTTTTTACAAGAATGTCAGCCGACGCGATTCAATCGACAAATCTTGCATTTGGAAAGACCGCTCAAATGTCGAGTGATTGGCTTGGAATTGGTACATCCGCGAATGCGGGGCGCGCGATCGACGGGTACAGTAACGCGAATTGGTCAAACCCGGATGGAACACTAACCAACACCATAGCGCACAGCCAAAATGATGCCGTTGGCGCCCTCAACTCTTCATATGCCGGTATTTGGGCGGCCAACAACGGTGGCATACAAAATGTACACGGTGCGTTGACTGGAATTGGAGCTAACGTCTTTGCCCTTGGTACGTTTGGCGCCGGCGGCGCCGGGGCGGGTCGAGGCCTGACTTTTCAATACAACTTCAATACAGGGTGGATGCAGCTTTCGGGCGACACTTTCGGTGGCCGAACTCAAATCTCGATTGGGGCGAACAACATTCTTTGGGGGGTGGCCTCCGACAGTGTATGCCATTCGCCCAATTGGGGACCGTGGACTTGCACGAGCGGAGGATATTTTCAAATCGCTGCTGGAAATGGCCAAAATCCCTGGGTAATCGATAACAATAAGACGAAAATATATCGCCGAGACGACAATGGAAGCTGGGTGATGATGTTGTCTGGGAGTTGGCCAGGACAAGGTACGGGAGCGACACTCAGGCAAATAGCTGTCGGAACGGACGAAGATGCTTGGGCTATCGATTCTCGAGGCGTCGTGATTCATTGGGCAGGTGGACTAGGCTGGGTGCAAGAACAGCCGTACTTTTTCGGAAACTCAGCCACGATAACGGGTATTGCCGTTCGTAACGCGAAATATGTCTGGGCTTCGGCAGAATCGCCATTGGGACTCTACAACTTTACGCCGACCTATCACGATGCGCCGACCGATAGTCAACGTCGATGGCAGCGGCATTGCCCGTCCGTAGGCTGTACAACGTTGAATTCGCAGTATGCTGGAGTGTCAGTGGGGCTGCAGGACAATTCAGTCTACGCCTTCACGTCCAGTGCCGCTGGCGGTTTGGTCTTTCAGGTAGACGAAAGCTTGGTTGTTAACCAAAACGTAGCAAGTTCTACAGACTATTCTCTCGTCAATATTCCCAATCCAACCGGAATCGCATTCGCACAGATCGCAGCAGTTGGTGGTGCTAATGGCCAGCAACACGGAAATATATTTGCAACGACAACCACCGGATCTGGTTATACAAATTACTTTTACTCAGGGAAATTGCCAATTTCGGGTGCTGCGTGGTGGTACGTTGACTTCGGTACCGTTCACCACGTTGATCAAATAAAAATTTACAACCGTGACGACGGGCTTGCCGGGCGGTTGTCTAACTTTCGTGTCTTGTATTACACCGGCCTCGCATGGTCGCTCGGATCGGATCAAACCGATACCACCATGACGTCAAACAATCTCGCTCTGTCGATCAGCGTGAACTTCGACACATGCTGCGTGATGGTGCAAAAGAAGACTTCTGACTACCTCAATCTATCCGAAGTGGAGGTATACGGGTCCTCAGCCGGAGTAACACAATTTTCCGAAGTGGCCGGAAACGGCAGTGCATCAACAACTGGGTCAGCAGGTTCTTCTTGCCCCACGATCACGATTCCAGGGCCTAACCCGATTCATTCACCTCTCTGCGTGACCAAAACACCTGAAGACGCGATCCGGTCAAGTATCTCGCTATCGATCCCTTGATAGCCGGTCAATGTGAGGGCGTTCGAGAACCTCTGCCCTCGGCAAATCGACCACGACCGCCGTACCCGCGTCGGGCGACGCGAAGATCTCGCACTTCCCTCCGAGCGCGCGCACCGTGCTCTCGACGATCGCGAGGCCGAGCCCGTGGCCAGGGATCTCCCTCGCGTTCTGCGCGCGGTAGTGGGGCTCGAAGATGTGGCGGGCGGTCTCGGGGTCCATGCCGACGCCGTTGTCTTCGACGTGCAGGCGCACGCGGTCCTCGACGCGCTCGGTGCGGATGCGGATGACGAGGGGGCGCGCGCGCGAGCGGAACTTCGCGGCGTTCTCGAGCAGGTTGCGCACGATCTGCTCGAGCGCGCCCGGGCCGCAGGCGATGGGGTCGGGGCCGATCTCGGTCACGACGTCGGCGTCGGCGAGCTCGGCGCGCAGATCTTCCAGCACGCGCGCGACGGCGGCCGCGGGCGCGATCGAGCCGGGCGCGACGCGGCCGGCGCGCGCGAGCTCGAGCATGTCGTCGATGACGCGGCTCATGCGCGCGACGGCGATCTGAATGCGCGAGGCCATCTCACGCACGCGCGGCGGCGCCTCGGCGTCGAGCGCGACGAGGTCAGCGTAGCCGCGGATGGGCGACAGCGGCACGCGCAGGTCGTGCGCGGCGCGGCCCGCGAAGGCGTCGAGGTCGCGGTTGCGCCCCTCGACGAGCGCGACGTGCGTCGCGACCAGCTGGCGCTGCCGCGCCAGCACGCGCAGCAAGAGCGCCGCCACGAGCGCCGCGAGCGCCAAGGCGACGCCGCCCACGACGATGTCGGCGAGGATCGCGTCGTCGTGGATGCGGTGGATGGCCTCGACGCTCTCGTCGGCCGAGCGGCCGTTGATGCGCACGAGTCTGTCGATCGACGACTCGATGTCGGCGGCGACCTCGGCGGCGCGCGCCGCCGGGAGCTGCTCGTCTTCGAGATCGTGCAGCCGCGCGCGCAGGCGAACCCACTCCTCGTGCTCGCCCGGCGACGTCGTCAGGTGGTCGTACGCCGTCGAGTCGGCGGCGATGCGCCGGCGCGTCGCCGTGTTCTCGTCGGGCGGCAGGCCCGCGTCGACGAGCCGGTGCGTCTGCGCGCGCAGATCGTCGACGAGCTCGATCGAGCGCAGCGCGTTCCCGACGATCTCGGCCGTGCGCGCCGACACGCGCCGCGCGACGAGCAGGTCCGTGCCGAGCATCGCCAGCAGCAGGATCGCGACGATGACGAGCGTCGCGAAGACCGGCCACGTCGACGGGACGCCCTTCGGCTCGGCCGCGCCTTTCATGGTAGGAGGATGCCATGGGCGCGCGGGCGCGGATCCTCGTCGCGGAGGACGACGACCTCACGCTGGAGCTGCTCGCGACGGTCTTGCGCGGCGAGGGCCACGAGGTCACGGCCGTCGCCGACGGGCGCGACGCGATCGACGCGCTCGCGCGCGAGACCTTCGACTGCGTCGTGGGCGACGTGCAGATGCCGCGCGCGAGCGGCCTCGAGATCCTCGAGGCGCTGCGCGCGCGGGCGAACGAGACCGGCTCCGAGACGCCGCTCATCCTCGTGACGGGCTACGCCAACCCGGGCGCCGCCATGGACGCCATCGCGCGCGGCGCGGCCGATTACCTCGCGAAGCCCGTCGACGTCGTCGCGCTGCGCGCGACGGTCGCGCGCACGCTCGAGCGCGCGCGCCTCGCGGGCGAGAGCCGCCAGCCGCGGCCCGCCGCCGTCGAGCCCAAGGCGCTCATCGGCACGAGCCCGCCCATGCTCGACCTCTACAAGCAGATCGCGCAGATCGCGCCCACCGACACGACGGTGCTCGTCACGGGCGAGAGCGGCTCGGGCAAGGAGCTCGTCGCGCGCGAGATCCACCGGCGCAGCGCGCGCGCCGCGGGGCCGTTCGTCGCCGTCAACTGCGGCGGCCTCGCCGAGAGCCTGCTCGAGAGCGAGCTCTTCGGGCACGAGCGCGGCGCCTTCACGGGCGCGCACGCGCAGCGCCGCGGCTTGTTCGAAGCGGCGTCGGGGGGCACGGTGTTCCTCGACGAGATCGGCGACGTGCCGCTCAAGATGCAGGGCCAGCTCCTGCGCGTCTTGCAAGAGGGCGAGATCCGCCGCGTCGGCGGCGAGGCGACGATCCCCGTCGACGTGCGCGTCGTCTCGGCGACCAACCGCGATCTCGCCGTCGAGATGGCCGAGCAGCGGCTGCGCGGCGATCTCTACTACCGCCTGGCCGTCGTGTCGCTGCACGTGCCGCCGCTGCGCAGCCGCGGCGACGATCTCGACGCGCTCGCGCGCCACCTCGTCGCGCGGCACGCGGCGCGCCTCGGCCGGCCCGTCCCCGAGATCGCGCCCGAGGCGCTCGCGCGCATCCGCGCGCACGCGTGGCCCGGCAACGTGCGCGAGCTCGAGAACGCGCTCGCGCGCGCCGTCGCCATGTCGACGCGCGCGATCATCCTGCCCGAGGATCTGCCCGCCGTCGTCGCCGACGAGCCTCGCGCGGGCGCCGCCGCGATCGACGACGGCTGGCCCAGCCTCGACGAGCTCGAGCGTCGCTACGTCGACCGCGTGCTCGAGCGCTGCGGCGGCAACAAGACCGACGCCGCGACGATCCTCGGCGTCGATCGCCGCACGCTGCAGCGGCTGCTCGCGCGTCGGAACACCGACGAGTCGTAGCGCGGCGAACTGCCGCGCGTGCCGCGGCGAACTGCCGCGCGCGTGATCGCGTCCTGCGAAGCGATCATGCGCGTGCTCACGCCGGGCGCATCCGCGTCCGTGCGGGCGAGCACGCACTGCGCCGTCGCGTCGGCTTCCTGACGCGTACGTGATACCGGCACGCCGCTTGCGGCGGCGCCCGTCACCCCCATGCTCGATCGTCTCATCGACCTCGCCGTCCATCGGCGCGCGATCACGCTGCTGCTCGCGTTCGGCTTCGCGATCTTCGGCGTCTTCACCTTCACGAAGCTCAAAGTCGAAGCCTTCCCCGACGTCACCAACGTCCAGGTCATGGTGATCGCGCTCTACCCCGGCCAGGCGGCCGAGGAGGTCGAGAAGAAGGTCACGATCCCCATCGAGCGCGCGCTGACCGGCACGCCGCGCGTCCTCGTGCAGCGGTCGATCACGTCGTTCGGCCTGTCGCAAGTCATCTGCACGTTCGAGGACGACGTCGACATCTACTGGGCGCGCCAGCAGATCGCCGAGCGGCTGCCCGACGCCGACCTGCCGAACGGCATCGAGGCGTCGCTGGGCCCGAACGACACGCCCGTCGGCCAGATCTACCAGTACACGCTCGAGAGCGACCACCACACGCCGGCCGAGCTGCGCAGCTGGCAGGAGTGGGTGGTCTCGAAGCACCTCATGCGCACGGCGGGCGTCGCCGACGTCGTGAGCTTCGGCGGCTTCATCAAGGAGTACCACGTGCTCGCCGACCCGGGCCGCCTGCGCAGCCTCGGCCTCGGCTTGAAAGATCTCATCGACGTCATCGATCAATCGAACGGCTCGACGTCGGGCGGCTACGTGCGCCATGGCGAGTCCGAGTTCGTCGTGCGCGCGCGCGGCTACCTCACGGGACCGAAGGACATCGAGACGACGGTCGTGCGCGCCAACCACGGCACGCCCATCCTCGTGCGCGACGTCGCGCGCGTCGTCGAGTCGTACCAACCGCCACGCGGCGCCGTCGCGCGCGGCGGCGAGATCGACTCGATCGAGGGGACCATTCTCCTGCGGAGGGGCGAGAACCCGAAGGACGTGCTCACGGCCGTGCACGCCGCGATCGAGACCATCAACAAGGAGGTGCTGCCGCCCGGCATGCACATCGTGCCGTTCTACGACCGCACGCGCCTCGTCGACACGACGTTGCACACCGTCGCGCACAACATGATCGAGGGCGCGCTCCTCGTGTCGCTCGTCCTGTGGCTCTTCCTGCGCGCGCTCAGCGGCTCGATCGCCGTCGCGATCACCATGCCGCTCGCGCTGCTGACGTCGTTCGTGGGCCTCTACTACGCCGGCGTGCCCGCCAACCTGCTGTCGATGGGCGCGATCGACTTCGGCATCTTGTTAGACGGTGCCGTCATCTTGGTCGAGAACGCCTA
This sequence comes from Polyangia bacterium, assembly GCA_035549075.1. Taxonomy (GTDB): domain Bacteria; phylum Myxococcota_A; class Polyangia; order Fen-1088; family Fen-1088; genus DASZFV01. The sequence goes on from DASZRT010000050.1 coordinate 35,142, forward strand.
CCGGCATTTGGCCGAGGACCAACCTCCGCCCGCCGAGGTGCCACGCACGATCGCCAAGGCCGCCAAGGAAGTCGTGCGGCCCACGCTGTTCTCGATGTCGATCATAGCGGCGGCGATGATGCCGATCTTCACGCTCGAGCGCGTCGAGGGCCGCATCTTCCGGCCCGTCGCGCTCACCTACGCGTTCGCGCTCGCGGGCGCGCTGTTCTTCACGCTGACGGCGGTGCCGGCGCTCACGACGGTGCTGCTCAAGAACCGCAAGGTCGCCGAGGAAGAGCCGCACTTTCTGACGGTCCTTCGCGAGCAGTACCTGCGCGTGCTGCGCGTGGCGCTCGCTTACCCCATCACGACGCGCTTGCTCGGATTTGTCGTCTTGGGCGCGGCGACGATCCTGCTGCCGCGCCTCGGCACCGAGTTCCTGCCGCAGATGAACGAGGGCGACATCCATATCACCGTGACGATGCCGAGCGCCGTCGCGCTCGAGCGCGGCGCCGAGGTGCTGCGCGAGACGCGCCTCGCGCTGCTCGAGTTCCCCGAGGTGCGCGACGTGCTCACCGAGCAGGGCCACCCCGAGGACGGCACCGACGACGAGGCGCCCAACCAGGCCGAGACGTTCGTCATGATGAAGCCCGAGGACGAGTGGCCCAAGGGCGACAAGCACCGCACGAAGGAGCAGATCGTCGACGCCATGCGCGCCAAGCTCGGGACGCGGCCCGGCGTCGAGTACAACTTCTCGCAGCCGATCAAGGACCGCGTCGAGGAGTCCATCTCGGGCATCCGCGGGCAGATCGTCGTCAAGATCTACGGCGAGGATCTGAACCTCATGCACGAGCGGCTCGAGGAGGTGCGGCGCATCCTCGACCAGACGCGCGGCTCGCGCGACGTCGAGATCTACCGCGCGGGCACGGCGCAGCACATCGTCGCCGACATCGATCGCGAGGCGATCTCGCGCTACGGCCTGCAAGTGCGCGACGTCGAGGACGTCGTCGAGTCGAGCTTCGGCGGCAAGCTGGCGACGGACCTGTGGGAGGGCGAGCGTCACTACGGCGTGCGCGTGAAGCTGCCGCAGATCGACGAGGCCGACGCGCCGACGATCGGCCGTCTGGAGGTGCCCGTGAGCGACGACGGCCAGGCGCGCGTGCCGCTGGCGTCGCTCGCCAAGGTGCACGTCGACGTGGGCCGCACGCAGATCAACCGCGAGCAAGGCGGCAGGTTCCTCGCCATCAAGTGCAACATCGAGGGCCGCGACATGGGCTCGTTCGTCGACGAGGCCCAGCGGCGCGTCGGTAAGGAGGTCAAGCTGCCCGAGGGCTACTACATGACCTGGGGCGGCGAGTTCGAGAACCAACGGCGCGCCATGAAGCGCCTCGAGGTCATCGTGCCCGTGTCGATCGTCGTGATCTTCTTCCTGCTGTACCTCACGTTCCGCGCCGTGCTGCCCGCGCTGGTCGTGCTGCTCGACGTCCCGTTCGCCACCGTCGGCGGCGTGTTCGCCTGCTACATCACGCACACCGAGCTGTCGGTCTCGGCGGCCGTCGGGTTCATCACCTTGTTCGGCGTCGCCGTCATGGACGGCGTCTTGCTGATTTTGTACGTGCGGCAAGCGCGCGAACACTCGCCCAACAGCCAGGAGGCCATCATCGAGGCCGTCTCGCAGCGCCTGCGCCCCGTGCTCATGACCGCGCTGCTCGCGTCGCTGGGCCTGCTGCCCGCCGCCATGTCGCACGCCATCGGCTCGGACACGCAGCGCCCCTTCGCGATCGTCATCATCGGCGGTTTGATCTCGTCGACGCTGCTGACGATGCTGCTGCTGCCGACGCTCTACGAGCTCGCCGAGCGCTGGATCGGCGTCCGCTTGCGGCCGCGCGCGCAGTAGATCTCAGAGTCTCTCCACTCCCTCGAGCTTCGCCAGAGTTCGGTCAAAGGTACCAAGCGGCAAATGGCCGGCTTTTCTCGCCACCTCGAGAATGAGGCAATCAGAGAATCCCAGAGTTGGCTTGAGTCGAAATTGTTGAAGGGCTGCCGCGACGGTTTCGGTATCCTGAACCGTAATGTCCTTGTGGTTGAGAAGCATCTCGATGGCGGTCGCCAGCTCTCGCGATGCGATCTCGTAGGCGGCCGTCAACACCCACGTAGCCTCCATCAAGACGAGGTGAGAGACCCAAGCACCACCATCGACGAAGCCTTCCGCCGCGGCCGCCTGCTTTCGGTCGTCTCGCGTTATGAGTCGGACGAGGACGTTGGTATCAACCGCGCGCACGTCGACCCTTGACGTAGCGACGAACGCCGTCCTTGAGCTCGTCGAGCGTCTTGGGCTTGGGTCCCTGCTTCGTAAACAAGGCTCGGTGAATGTCCTCGGAGCTGTAGCGCCCAGCCCGCCGAACGACCACCTGGCCGTTCTCTTCGTCCCATTCGAGAACGGCCCCCGGACCGACCCCCAGCCTCTTCCGCACCTCGGCTGGAACTGAGATCTGCCCTTGCGCGGTCAGCCGCGAATGTGCGAGCGCCACGAGCAAACATTACCAAGGTAATGCGACAAGAGCAACCTAAGCGGTGGGCCCCGTCCTCCGGCAACATCCGATCGGCATTGGTGTTAGCCAGCCGTTGCGATGATCTTGGTGGCGAGGAGACCCCGCGCCGCTTTGAAACGTGTGCTCCTCGCACGACACGATATTGCCTGGCATGAAGGCCCAGCGTTCCTCATCCGGGATGGCCTGATCGGCCGAGATGCGAAATGCGCCATCGCGCAAGGGAGTCGCGCGGACGGGCCGCCAGCATGGCGTTCCTTCGTCGAGTAACTCGACGAAGATGTCAATGTCGCCATCCATCATTCTTCTCCGTCTGGCTAACGATATAGCCGTTCAGCGGCGGCGCGAAGCGCCGTCCGCTGCAACGGCGGGTTGGACGGCACCCCGCAACCCTTCCGTCACGCCCAATACTCACGAGCCCTTCGCAGAAACCTGCCGAAGTGCTCGTTGTCGTCGCCGGCAATCATCTCCGCGACCTCGACGATGAGCCGACGCTGCTCATCTGAGTACTGGCACGCGGCTCGGCGTTCAGCGGTTCGCTCGCCAGAAGATGGTCCGATGCCATACAGAACCATCTCGCCGATTCTGTCGGGCTCCTTCGCCGCGAATATCAAGTAGGCGGGAAGGTAGTACGCAAACGCCTCGGGACTTAGAAGCGGGATCGAGTCGTGGTGGTACTCGAGAACATCCGTCGAGAGCTCGGACCACTTCCTACCCGCAAAGTCAAAGGACACACGTTCGCACTCGTCGCACCGATGAACTACGACCCTCTTTGGAGGCGGAGCGCCCGTCTGAAAGGCGGCCGCGATTCGATCTGCGAGCTCATCCATCGACGTCGTCCGTGTCCGTCCAACGATAGTGGCGTTAACCCGCGGGCCGAAGGCCCGTCGGGTTCAACGCCGGGTTAGCCGCCGCGCCTTGCGGGCGGGCTTGCGCTTCAGCTGAGAGCGGAGTGCCTGATTGACTGCCTTGGAGGTCTTGAACGCGTCC
>DASZRT010000051.1:0-38103 GCA_035549075.1 Polyangia bacterium
ACGCCCGCGCCCGCGCCGCCGCCCGAGAGCCCGCCGCCCAAGCCGGTCGCCGCCGCCGACGCGTCAGCCGCCGCGCCGCCCGAAGAAGAGACGCCCGAAGAAGAGACGCCCGACGAAGAGACGCCCGCGGCGAAGGCGCGCTCCGAGGCCTGGGCCAAGCTGGCCGCGAGCGAAGCCGCGCGCCCCGCGCGTAAAGCCTCGGCCGCGCGCGTCGCCGCGGCGAAGCCCGAGACGGCGAAGAACGAACCCGCGAAGGCCGCGACGACCGCGAGCGCTTCGTGCGTGATGTCCGTGGGCTCGCGCCCGACCGCCGACGTGCTCATCGACGACAAGAGCGTCGGACGCCGCACCCCGCTCGTGAGCTACCACCTCGCGTGCGGCGACCACAAGCTCGTGCTGCGCCGGTCCGATCTCGATCTGTATCAGATGGAGATGATCACGCTGCGCGCGGGCGCGCCGTTCAAGAAGGTCTACCCGCTTCAGTAACGACGACGTCGTCGCGCGACGAAGCCGACGAGCGCGAGCGCGAGGAGTCCGAGGTCGCTGGCCCGCGGCGCACCGCCGACCGCGCACCCGGGCGCCTGCCGCGCGCCACCGACGACGCCCGCGCCGCCGGCGCCCGTGTCGATCTCGCCGCCGCCGTTGGATCCGCCGCCCGTGATCGGCGAGCCGCCGCTGCCCGTGACGCCGCCGCCGCCGCTCGCGCCGGCGTCCTTCGTCGACGCGTCGTCGGGAGGGATGGCCGCGTCGGCCGAGATGCAGTTGCCTTTGTAGCAGCGCAGACCGGGCGCGCCGCACAACTGGAGATCGGTCCCGTTGTCGTTGACGCCGTCGCAGTCGTCGTCGAAGTCGTTGCACGTCTCGGCGCGCGGCTTGCCGGGCGTGCACGCCGACGTGTTGCAGCCGGCGGCGTTGCGGCGGCACCAGCCCGTGCCGCACGTCGCGACGGCGCCTTCGTCCGTCTGCCCGTTGCAGTTGTTGTCCTTGTAGTCGCAGATCTCCATCGCGCCCGGATAGATCGTCGCGTCGTTGTCGTTGCAGTCGTCGGTGTTGGCGGCGTACCCCGTCGCGCAGATGCAGTCGTTCATGACGACGGCGCCCGTCGCGACGCCGTGCCCGTCGCCGTCCATGTCGACGTGACACGTGAGGATCGGCAGGCCTTCGTCGATCTGGCCGTTGCAGTTGTTGTCGCGCTTGTCGCAAATCTCGGGCGCGCCCGGGTAGATCTTCGCGTCGTTGTCGTTGCAGTCGCCGGCCTTGTCGGCGAAGTACATGGGCTTCGTGCAGTCCTTCGTGTAGCCCGAAAGATCGCCGCCGAAGCCGTCACCGTCGAAGTCGCGGTAGAACGTCGTGCCCGTGCAGCCGTAGGTCATCGTGAGGAAGCCTTCGTTGCCGCCGTCGCCGCGGTTGCTGCCGTCGTTGTTGGCCGACACGGCCGAGACGTAGAAGTCGACGCCACCGGGCGTCGAGGGCGCCGTCCAGCCGACGTGGAACGTGACGAAGCCGTTCACCGCTTGCTTGGGCGCGCTGTGGACGATGCCCTGCCCTTCGAGGCGCGTGCCCTCGTTGGCGATCACCGTCATCGTGCCTTTCGACGGGTGGATGTAGAGACCACCGACGGGGCCGTTGACGGCCTGGATCGCGACCGTGACGATCGCCATCTGACCCGGCGAGAGCGGATCGGGCGAGGCGGTCACCGTGACGGTCGGGACCTTGCCGCCGTTGTGGCAACCCTCGCAACCCTCGGCCGAGACGCCGTTGCGGTGCGCGCGCGCGATCGTCGGTGACACGACGAGCGCAAGCGCCGCGGACCCGATCGCGACGGCGAGGTGAAGCAGGGGCGAACGCACCATGAAGAAGGACGTTCCGCGACGCGAAACGGCTCGATTATAACGGAGTTTCGGGCGAGGGCGAGCCGTCGCGCCACAGCCGACCGGCAATTTCGTCGGCAAAGAGGAAGCCGTGCGTCGTGAGGCGCACGCTTGCATCATCGATCATGATCCAGCCCGCCTCGATGCACGCGCGAACCTCGGGTCGACCGTCGAGGACGTCGCGCCCATGGCGAGCGCGGTGTGCGGCCCGGTCGATCCCGTCGACGGTGCGCAGCGCGAGCCACGTCGCCTCGTTCTCGAGATCGTCCGGCGAGCGGCGCTCGACGGTGCGCGGCGCGAGCGCGCCGCCCGAGGCCTGCGCCGCGGCGAGGTACGTGTCGGTCGCGCGCGGGTTCGTGAAGCGAAAGCCGCCGCCGTCGGCGAGCGGGCGGAACGACGACGCCGACGCGCCGAGGCCGAGGTACGGCGCGCCCGACCAGTAGAGGCCGTTGTGGCGCGCGCGCCGCGCGTGCGGCGCGTAGCTCGAGACCTCGTAGCGCGGCAGGCCCGCGTCGCCGAGGATCGCGCCCGCGTCCTCGAACATCTCGGCGACGGCGTCGTCGTCGGGGCGCGGCAGCCGGCCCGCGCGATCGAGCGCGCCGAACGCCGTCGCGCGCTCGACCGTGAGCGCGTAGGCCGACACGTGATCGGGCGCGAGCGCGAGCGCGTCGGCGAGCGCGCGGCGCCAGGCGTCGCGCGACTGCTCGGGCACGCCGAAGATGAGGTCGAGCGAGATCGACGCGAAGCCCGCGGCGCGCGCGGCGCGCACGGCGGCTGGGATCGCGGCGACGTCGTGGTTGCGGCCGAGCGCGCGCAGCAGGCGATCCTCGAACGCTTGCGCGCCGAGGCTGAGGCGGTTCACGCCCGCGGCGCGCCACGCGGCGAGGCGCGCGTCGTCGACCTCGCCGGGGTTGGCCTCGACGGTGATCTCGAGCGCGTCGAGCGACGGGGCCTCGAACGCGTCGCCTACGGCGGCGATGACCCGTGCGAAGGCGTCGGGGCGCCAGAGGCCGGGCGTACCGCCCCCGAAGTAGATCGATGCGAGCGGATTGCGACCTGCGCCCGTGAACCACGCGCGACGCGCGCCTAGCTCGGCGATGACGGCGTCGGCGTAGGCGTCGTGCGGGACGCCGTCGGCCGCGCGTGTGTCGACGGCGAAGTCGCAGTACGGGCAGCGGACGGAGCAGAACGGGAAGTGGACGTAGACGCCGAGGGGGCGATCGGGGGCGAGCGCGCCTCGCGAGGGATCTTCGACCTGCGGCCCCCTCACCCCGACCCTCTCCCCGCCCAGCGGGGAGAGGGAGGCGGAGCGGATCGGATCGGACATCGCCTACGTCTTTGCGGGCGCGGGCGCCGCGGGCGCGGGCATCTTTTTGATGTATTCGGCGGCGAGGCGGAGGCGGCGGCGGGTGAGCTCGCGGCCGAGGCCCACGAGCGTCTCGAAGAGCGGCGGCGTCGCCTTGCGCGCCGAGGCGGCGAGGCGCAGCAGCATGAAGAGCTCCTTCGTCTGCCAGCCGTTCTTCTCGGCGAAGCCGCGCGCGAGCGCCTCGAGGCCCGCGGGCGTGAAGTCGCGGTGCGCGTCGAGCGCCTCGCCGAACAGCAGCAGGCCTTCGCTCACGTCCTTCGGGAGGCGGCCCTTCGGCAGCAGCTCCTTCGCGACGGGCGCGTAGTCGAGGTCGCCCGAGAAGAAGAACTCGGCGAGCGGCACGAACTCGTCGAGGCGCTGGATGCGCTCGCGCACGAGCGGCACGAGCGCGCGCAGCGCCTCGTCGGAGAAGCGCCACGCGCGCAGGCGGCGCACGACCTCGGCGTCGTCGAGCGCGCGCAGGTAGTCGGCGTTCATGGCCGACAGCTTCACGAGATCGAACACGGGGCCGCCGAGGCTCACGCGATCCCACGAGAACGCCTCGACCATCTCGGTGAGCGTGAAATGCTCGCGGTCACCCGCGATCGACCACCCCATCGTGCCGAGGTAGTTGAGCAGCGCCTCGGGCAAAAAGCCGGCGTCGCGGTAGTAGTCGAGCGACACGGGGTTCTTTCGCTTCGAGATCTTCGACTTGTCGGCGTTGCGCAGCAGCGGCATGTGGATCCACGCGGGGATCTGCCAGCCGAACGCCTGGTACAGCACGACGTGCTTCGGCGTCGACGAGAGCCACTCCTCGGCGCGGATGACGTGCGTGATCTCCATGAGGTGATCGTCGACGACGTTCGCCAGGTGGTAGGTCGGGAAGCCGTCGGTCTTCAGCAGGATCTGATCGTCGATCTGCGCGGCCTCGAACTTCACGTCGCCGCGCAGGCGATCGGTGAAGACGATCTCGCCCGTGCGGGGCATCGCGAGGCGAACCACGAACGGCTCGCCCGCGGCGGCGCGCGACTCGCCTTCGGCGGCGGGGCGCCCGCGGCACAGGCCGTCGTAGCCGACGAAGAGTCCCTGGCGGCGCTGCTCGTGGCGCACGGCCTCGAGCCGCTCGGCCGTGCAAAAGCAGCGGTAGGCCGCGCCCGACGCGAGCAGCGTCTCGACGTGCTTCTTGTAGATATCCGCGCGCTCGGACTGGCGGTACGGGCCGTGCGGGCCGTTGATGTCGGGGCCCTCGTCCCACTGCAGGCCGACCCAGCGCAGCGCGCGCAGGATGGCCGCCTCGGACTCGGGCGTCGAGCGCGTGCGGTCCGTGTCCTCGATGCGCAGGATGAACTTGCCGGCGTGCTTCTTCGCGAAGGCGTAGTTGAACAGCGCGATGTAGGCCGTCCCGACGTGCGGATCGCCCGTCGGCGAGGGGGCGATGCGGACGCGGACGGGGCGCGATTCGGGCGCGGGGGACGACATGGAGGGCGTTTTCATAACACGGCCTTCAGCGCGCGGCGTCGGATCCGATGATCAGACATCCCCGTGGTGCGCGCGCCTTCACCGACCTACATGAGACTGGGCTGCGCGGGCCTTCTCGTGGCCGCGTTGGGCCTGGCCGCGTGCGCGACGTCGGAGCCACCGCCCGCGATCGTGCCGCTGCCGCCGCCCCCGCGCGCGGCGCCCGCGGCCGTGCGGCTCGCGTGGCTGCCGGTCGAGACGCGCGCGTCGGCGTCGCTGGCGCGCGCGCTCAACGAGCGCCTCGCGCGCGTCGGCGTCGACGGCGTGTCGGAGACGTTCCAGGCGCCCGTGAGCATGGAGATGGCGCAGCTCGCGATCGAGTGCATCGAGCACACGCCCGCTTGCTACACGGCCGTGGGTCATTCGCTGGGCGCCGACCGCTTGTTGTGGGCCGAGCTCGAGCGCGGGGGGCACGGCGTCGTCACGGTGCGCGTGTCGCTGTTCGACGTGGGCGGCGGCGAGATCGTCAAGAAGGCCGAGAAGGGCTACGCCAGCGCCGCGGCCGCGAAATCAGGCGTCGGCCCGCTCGTCGACGCCGCGTTCGGTGCCAGCGTCGCCAAAGCTGACGACGCCAAGGGCGCGACGCCGTGACGACGCCGACGTGCGCGCGTTGCGGACAGCCGCTGTTGCCCGAGCTGCTCAAGGAGATCGGCGACGGCCAGGAGTGCCCGTTCTGCTCGGAGCCGCTGCCGGGAACGGCGAAGGCCGCCGCGGCGAGACGGCAAAAGATGACGACCAAGATGATGACGACCGCCGCGGCGAAGGCTGCGTCGGCGGCCGCGACGAAGACGATGCTCGGCGTCGCGGCGGCGCCCGCCCCAAGGCCAACGGAGAGACCGACGGCGGCGCCCGTGCCGGCACCCGCCGCGCGCACGACGCCCGAGATCGCCGTCCGCACGACGATGCTGGGCCACGGATCGCCTGCGCCCGCGGCCCGCCCCGCGCCGCCACCGGCCGCGCCTCCTTCGAAAGAAGACAGCGCGTGGTTCCGCGCGATCGAAAGGCCTGCGCCGCAGACCATGCTGCGCGGTTCGCCAGCGCCCGCGCCCCCGCCGGCACACGCCGCCAAACCGGCGCCGCCCGCCCCCACGCCCGCCGCGCCGAAGAACGACGTCGCGCCGCCCGCGGCGCCCGTCGTCGTGGCGCCGGCGCGCCCCGTCGTGGTCGCGCCGCCAGCCGCGCCCGCCGCCGCGCCTCCGCCGTTCGATGAACCGCCGCCGAGGACGGTCCCGGCTTCACCGCCCGCGCCGGCGGCCGAAGCGCCACCGTCCACGGCGATCGTGCCGACGACGAGGCCGTCGAGCACGCTCTTCACCGCGCCGCCCGACGACGACGTCGCGCCACGCTCCCGACGTCGTGGGATCTTGATCGGTGCGGCCGCGATCGCGATCGCGATCGTCGCGGTCGTCCTCGTTCGTCGGCCGCACGGCAAGGCGGCCGTGGCGCCGACGGCGGCCGCCACGCCGATCACGCCCGTCGCACCGCCGCCCGTCGATGAAGCTGACCACGCGGCGAAGGCCGCGCCCCCGGCGCCGCCCGCCGAGATCGCGCTCGACCCGGGCGCGCGCGCGGCGGTCCCGCCCTCGGCGCCGGAACCCGCGCACCATTCGCGTCGGGAGCACGAGCACGCGCCCCACGCCCGCGCCGCCCACGAGCACGAGCACCATTCGCACGCGTCGACGCGCGTTCACGAGCCGCACCACCGCGCCGTCGCCGTGAAGGAACCGACCGTCGCGCCAGCCTCCGACCACGACGCCGCGCGCGCCGCTTATCAACGCGGCAACGCGCTCCTGCTCTCGGGCGACGCCGAGGGCGCCCTCGCCGCCTACCGCGAAGCGGTCAAGCTCGCGCCGAAGGATCCCGCGGGCTACCGAGGCCTCGGCCTCGCGTTCGAGAAGCGCGGCGACACCGACGACGCCATCGTCGCGCTTCGTCGCTACCTCAAGTTGGCACCGCGGTCACGTGATCGCGACCTCGTCGCGCGCCGGCTGCAACGCCTCGCGCATCCGAGCGCCGACGACCCGAAATAGCCGAGCTACACTGCGCGCGTGTCGGCGCGCATGACGATCGTGGGTGCGCTCGTGACGTTCGCCGCGGCTTGCTCCGGCGGCGACGCCCCGGCCGACTGCGCCTGGCTCGCGAGCGACAACTGCTGGAAGACGACGATCGCGGCGGCGGCGAGCTGCCTGCCGCCGGCGAACGAGACGGGAACGCTCGACGTCTCCGGCAAGACCTGCACGTACGCGAGCGGCGAGACGGTGAGCTTCCCGCTGCCGCTCACGGCGACGAGCCAACCGACGTGGACCTTCAGCGTGAAAAAGAACGACGTGACCTGCCTCAGTTACCAGAGCGACGTCGGCACGATGAGCGCAACGACGGGCGCCGGCACCTTCTCGGAGACTTCGCCTGGCGTCGCCGGCCTCCTCTTTCAGTGCCCCGACGGAAGCGGCCACGCGACCGACGATGGGTTCGCTCTTTCGAGCTGCGGCACCGCGACACCGGGCGCCACGTGGAGGTCGCCTTCCGACGGGCGCGTCATCTTCGATCTCGTCGGCACGTCGTCGGGCACGACGCAGCTCTTCGACTGCGCCAGGGCGCCTTAGCGGAGCCTTAGCGGCCCACGATCGTCACGCGATCGCGAACCGTGCGTCCGCCGACGACGGCGGTCGCTTCGACGATGTTCGATCCGTGCGAGAGAGAGACGCCGCGCCACACGAAGATGTGGTTGGGCGCGCTCTGCGGCGGCAGCGCGGTCGCGCCCACGCGCAAGCTCACCGTCTCGGCGTTCGAGTAGACCTTCACATCGACGGGGCCCGCCGGGCGCGGTGAGAAGCGCCGGCCCGCGACGTGGACCATCGGCCGAGGCGACCAGCTGGCCTGAAGGAAGTAGAACGCGTCCTTCTTCGTCTTGCGGTCGTAGGTGACGAGGCCCTTGTCGTTGCAGCCCGCGTGGTCGCCCTCCTTGCGGCCGTCCGACGCGAAGTCGAACATGTTCCACACGAACGAGCCCCACACCCACGGCCGCGCCGCGAGCGCCTGCGCGTAGGTCTCGATGAAGAGCGCCTGGTACTCCTCGGAGTGGTCCATCTTCTTGGGCGTCGCGCTGTGGATCGCGACGCTCGCGCCCGCGCCGTACTCGCTCACGGCCATGCGGAGCTGCGGGCGCCGCGCGCGCATGACGTCGAGGCCGGAGGCGAAGTCGTCGATCGTCTTCACGTACCAGCCGTCGTATCGGTTGAAGCCGACGAGATCGGTGATGGCCGCCGACGGGTCCGTCGGCGCGTAGAACGTCGCGAGCGCCGTCGGGCGCGACGGATCCTCTTCGTGCGCGCGCGCGTTGAGCGCGGCGACGAGCGGCTCGACGGCGCCTGGGTCTGATTTGTCGTGCTGCAGCTCGTTGGCGACGCTCCACGTGACGATCGACGGGTGGTGCGCGCTCTGGCGGATGAGCTCGGTCAGCTGCTGCTCGGCGTTGGCGACGAACGCGCCCGTGCCCGCGCTGTTGACGACGGGGATCTCGGCCCACACGACGAGGCCGTACTTGTCGCAGAGATCGTAGATGTGCTGGCTCTGCTGGTAGTGCGCGAGGCGAACGGCGTTCGCACCCAGCTCGCGGATGAGCGCGACGTCCTCGTCTTCGTCGCGCGGCGTGACCGCCCAGCCCTTGTCTTCACGATCTTGATGACGGTTCACGCCGTGCAGCGGCAGCGCGCGGCCGTTGAGCGAGAAGCCGGCCGACGCGTCGAAGTCGAAGAACCGCAGCCCGAGCGGCTCGCTGACGGCGTCGACGACGTGGCCGCCCACGGCGACCTCGACGTCGAGCGCGTACGAGAACGGGTCACGCACGCCGTCCCACAAATGCGGCGACGCCACGGTGAGCGGCAGCGTCTCGTCGTGCGTCGCGTTCGGCGCGAGCGTCGCGTGCGCCGTCGCGCGCGCGACGACCTTGGCGCCGTCGCGAATCGTCGCGGAGACGTCGACCTCGCGCGCCTCCGACGCGGCGTTCGTGACCGACGCGCGCACGTCGACCGCCGCGGCCTCGCGCGTGACGGACTTGGGCGTCGCGAAGACGCCCGACGACCCGAACGAATCCAGATCGAGATGAACGCGCCCGACGCTCACGAGCCGCACGTCGCGATAAATCCCGCCGAAGAACGTGTAGTCCGCCGACCTCGGCGCGACGTCCTTGTTCGCGGCGTTCGAGACCTTCACGGCGAAGACGTTCGACGCACCCACCTTCACGGCCGACGTCACGTCGAAGCGAAACCGCGCGTAACCGCCCGCGTGCCGCCCGACCTCACGCCCGTTCACGAACAACGTCGTCTCGAGGTTCGCTCCGTCGAATTCGACGTACAGCCGCCGGCCGCTCTCCGACGCGGGGACGGTCTGTTTGCGGCGGTACCAACCCACGCCTCGGTGGTAATCGTTGCCGCCGTCCTGCCCGTCGACCGCGTTCCACGTGTGCGGCACGCGCACGCGCGCCCACTTCGAATCATCGAAGCCAGCACCTTCCGCGCCCGCAACATCGCTGCGTTCGAACCGCCACCCGTCGTCGAGCGACGTCACCCGCCGCGGCGCCGCGAACGCTTCTAACGAGAACAGCATGAGCAGGCCGAGCAACGGGAGGCGCGGCTTCGCCGCGCCGGCTCGCATTGCGGAGCGATCTGCGGGGGGCTCGTGGGGGGCCTTCTTAGGCCTCCCACGCTCATGGCAGAAGCTTGTAACCCGTCCCATAGATCGTCAGGATGTGCTCCGGTTTTGCGGCGTTTTCCTCGATCTTCTTGCGCAGCTTCACGATGAAGTTGTCGACGCTGCGGGTGGAGGCGTGGCCCGTCATGCCCCAGATCTTCTCGAGGAGATCCTCGCGCGAGACGGGCTCGCCGGCGCGCTCGTACAGCACGCGCAGGAGCTCGACCTCGTAGAACGACAGCGCGTGCGTCTTGCCCTTGCGCACGAGCTCGTGCCGCTTCGGGTAGACGAGCGCCGCGCCCACGCGCAGCTCTTCGCCCGCGCCGGGCGCGCCGCGCTGCAGGCGGCGGAAGATCGCGTTGATGCGCGCGACGAGCTCGCCGACGGAGAACGGCTTCGTGACGTAGTCGTCGGCGCCCGCGTCGAGGCCGCGGATCTTGTCAGCCTCCTGCGAGCGCGCCGTCAGCATGATGACCGGCACGAGCGGGCTCGTCTTGCGGATCTCCTCGCACACCGAGAAGCCGTTCATGTCGGGCAGCATGAGGTCGAGCAGCACGAGGTCGGGCGCGCGCTCGCGCGCGAGCTTCACGCCCTCGCGCCCCGAGCCCGACGACACGACCTCGAAGCCCTCGAACTCGAGCGCGTCACGCAAACCGCGCACGAGATCGGGCTCGTCCTCGACGACGAGGATGCGCTTCACGAGGCGGCCCTCTCGGCGGGCCCCGGCGTCACGAGCGGCGCCGCCGGCACGATCACCGTGAACGTCGCGCCCTCGCCCGGCGCGCTCGTGACCTCGACGCGGCCGCCGTGCGCCTCGGCGATGTGTTTCACGAGCGACAGGCCGATGCCGCTGCCGCGCACGTTGCGCGCGCGCGCGTCGTCGGCGCGGTAGAAGCGCTCGAAGATGCGCTGCTGATCCTCGCGCGAGATGCCACGGCCGCGATCGCGCACGGCGAGCGCGACGCCGCCGGGCGAGCGCGACAGACGCACCGAGACCTCGCCGCCGTCGCCCGCGTACTTGATGGCGTTGTCGACGAGGTTGAGCAGCACGAGCGTCATGGCGTCCTCGTCCATGCGCACGGGCGGCAGCTCGTGATCGATCTCGGTGCGCAGCTTCATCTTCTCCTTGTCGAGGCGGTAGCGGCACACGTCGAGCGCGCGCTCGACGACGTCGTCGAGCCGGCCCTCGGCGAAGCTGTAGCTCGCCTTGCCGCGCTCGAGGCGCGCGAAGTCGAGCACGTTGTCGATGAGGTGCGCGAGGCGCTCGCTCTCGCGCGTGATGATGCCGGCGTACTCGCGCGCCGAGCCTTCGCCCTTGTGCTTCCCCGTCGCGATGAGCTCGCCGAACATGCGGATGAGCGACAGCGGCGTCTTCAGCTCGTGCGAGACGTTGGCGATGAAGTCGCTCTTGAGCTGCGACGCGCGCCGCTCGGCGCGCACGGCCAAGAAGACGACGGCCAGGCCCATGACGATGATGACCGTCGACACGGGCACGAGCAGCACGCCCAGCAAGCGCTCGCGCTCGGCCTGCTTGCGCAGCTCGGCGACGTTCTTGGGCGAGATCTGCAGCCGCCACGCGTACAGCGTCTTGCCGAACGACGCCTCGTAGAGGAACGCCGTGAGGCCCTGCGGCTCGCCCACGACGGGCCGCGCGACCTCGTCGAGGATCGCGACGCGCCGCTGGCCCGCGACGCTGGCGATCTCGTCGGGGATCCACTCTTTCGCGATGAGCTTGAGGTCGAGCTTGGCGGCGACGTAGTAGGCCTTGTCGTCGATCGTGGTCTTCGCGGCGTAGGCGATGAGCACCGACTTGCCCTCGAACAGCTGGTGCAGGTGGCGGAAGTTGCCGGGCAGGTCGGGCGTCCACGGCTGCAGCGAGCGCCAGTCGAGGCCCTTGACGTAGCTCTGCCACTTGTCGAGCTCGCGCCCGCGGCGACGCGGGTCGGGCGCCGGGTAGAGCGTGCGGATCTTGAGCGCCTCGTCGAGCACGGCGACGGACTCCACGCCCGCCGGGAGATCGAACGTCGCCGGCGGATCGGCGGCCGTGTCGTGCCAGTCGAGCGCCGTGAACAGGTCGCGGTCGAGCTCGTCGATGCGGTTCTGCACCTGGCTCGTGATGAGGCGCGCGACCTGCTCGTTGCCCTCCATGAGCGAGGCCTTGCTGCGCTCCGACGCCGCGACGGCGTAGCGGTAGCCGTAGTAGGCGAGCGCGACGGCGGCCCCGATGATCGCCGGGAAGACGAACGCGAGGATCAGCGAGAGACGTGCGCCTTGCCGTGGCATGGCGGATGTCCGAGCATGGCACAGGAGCCGAAATGCCCAAAGTCGAACGGCACTTCTTCGTGTGCGAGAACGAGCGCCCCGCGCACGGCAAGCCCTCGTGCAAGCCGCGCGGCGGCGCGGCCATCCTGACGGCGCTGCAAGAGGGCCTGGGCGCGAGCCCTGATTTGTGGGGCAAGGTGGCCGTGACGCCGTCGGGCTGCCTCGGCCCATGCTTCGAGGGGCCGACGATCGTCGTCTACCCCGAGGCTGTCTGGTACGTGGGCGTCCAGCTGTCCGACGTGCCCGAGATCGTCGAGCGCCACATGCGGCGCGGCGAACCGGTCGAGCGCCTCCGCCACGTTTGGGAGGAGTGAGCGGCACGCGGCGCGCGCGTCTTGACTCTGATCATGAGTCAATCATACTCATGCCATGAGTAAGAGACTCCAGGTCATCCTCGACGACGAGGAGCTGCTCGAGGTGCAGCGCGCCGCGAAGAAGAGCCGCATGACGACGGCGGAGTGGGTGCGGCAAGCCCTGAGGCGAGCGCAGCGCGCGCAGCCGCGCACCGACGTCAAGAAGAAGCTCGCCGTCGTGCGCGCCGCCGTCGACCACGCGTTTCCGACGGCCGACATCGATCAAATGATCGCCGAGATCGAACGCGGGTACGTCGAACGAGGAGATGACGGCGCGCCTTGATCTTCGTCGACTCGAACATCCCGATGTACCTGGTCGGCCAGCCTCACCCCAACAAGAGCGGCGCGCGAAGACTGGTCGAGGCAGCGGTCGAGGCCGGTGAGCGGCTCGTCACGGACGCCGAGGTCCTGCAGGAGATCCTGCACCGCTACGTCGCCCTCGATCGGCGCGATGCGATCCAACCGGCGTTCGACGCGATCCTCGGCGTCGTCGACGAGGTCATTCCGATCGTCGCGGCCGACGTGGAGCGAGCCAAAGCGATCGTCCTCGGGCGAAAGCGGCTCTCGGCGCGCGACGCGCTGCACGTCGCCGTCATGGAGCGCGAAGGCGTCGCGCGCATCATGACATTCGACGCTGGCTTCGATGGCGTGCCGGGCCTCACCAGGTTGTCAGCCGAATAGAGGACGACCCTCAGACGCCGCGCTGGACCGGGAAGGTTCGCGCGGCCCCGGCCGAGCCCGAAGGGCCGAGCGACGACGGCGCGTCGGGGTTGGCGCCGTCGCGGACGGACACGCCGAGCGTCTCGACGAGCTCGCCGCCGAGCCAGGCGCTGAAGAGCGCCGTCAGGATCCCGACCCAGCCGAGGATCATGCGGCCGAAGGTGGCCACGGCGTACCCTCCCGGCGCCACCGCCCGCGCCAGGAGCGACAGCGCGAACAGCGCGAGGACGATGACGTTGGCACGCGCCCGATGCCCTTCGCCCGCGTGTTCGACGGGATCGCCATCCAGTCGAGCACGCCGGGCACGGCCGCGACGACGCCGCCGATGAGCCCCGCGACGTGAAGAGCGTGCCCCGCGACCAACACACGCGATTTCATGCCTCGAACGTGGGCTCGCGCGCGCGCCGCGCAAGCGGTGTCGACCCTACAGCTTCGCGGGGCCGTCGTCGCTGTGGCTCGCGCTCGGGCGCGGCTTGTGCGCCTTCACGGGCTTCGGGGCTTCGGGCTTCTTCTCGAGCGCGAACTCGACGGCTTGGTCCTCGTCGAGCGGGACGTCGCGCGTCGACGGCGTGTAACCGTCCTTTTCGAGGCGCACCTTGAGCGCGCCGCCCCGCGGGCGCTCGAGCGCGAGCGGCGTCGTGCCGAGCACCTCGTTGCCCTCGGCCGTGAGCACGCGCGCGCCGACGGGATCCGACGACAACCGCACCGTGACCTTCGCCTTGGGCGCGGGCGCGACGGGCTTCGGCGCCGCCGCGGCCTCGGCGGCCTTCGGCGCCTCGACGACGGGCTTGGGCGCGTCCTTGCCGCCCGAGAAGAGGAACACGCCCGCGCCGACGACGGCCAGCGCGACGGCGCCGCCGATGAGCTTGCCTTTGCCGCCGCCGACCTTGGTCTCGCCGAGGCTCTCGCCCGCGCCGAGGCGGAAGGTCGTGATCTGCGCGGGCACGCGCGCGGCGTCGCCCGACGTCGGCGGAACCGACAACGGCGCCGCCGCCTGCGTGGGCGCGTTCATCAAATCGGGCGAAGACGTCGCCACCGACGACAGCGAGCCGCTCGCGAGCTTGAGCGCGCCCGTGAGCGCCGCCATGTCGGGGTAGCGGTCCTCCGGGTTCTTGGCGAGCATCTTGAGGATGATGCCGTCGAGCTGGCTGTTGATCTCGGGCCGCTGCGCGCGCGGCGACGGCGGCGGCACGTTGAGGTGCATGTTGACGAGCTCGCCGAAGCCGTCGCTCACGAACGGCGGCTGGCCCACGAGCATCTCGTAGAAGATCACGCCCAGCGAGTACACGTCGCTGCGGTGGTCGACGGTCTTCGTGCCGCGGCACTGCTCGGGCGACATGTAGATCGGCGTGCCCATGAGCGTGCCCGTGCGCGTCTTCACCGAGTCGCCCGGCTGCGGCATCTGCAGCTTGGCGATGCCGAAGTCGAGCACCTTGATTCGCTCCATCAGCCGATCGCCCGTGATGCGCCCCGTCTGGTCGGCCGCTTCTGGCAACGTGGGAATGATGAAGAGGTTGTCGGGCTTGAGGTCGCGGTGGACGATGCCCTTCTTGTGCGCGGCGCCCAGCGCCGACGCCGTCTGGTACGTGAAGGCGAGCGCGTCGCGCAGCGGCAGCGCGCCGGCGCGGCGAATGCGTGCGCCCAGCGTCTCGCCCTCGAGCAGCTCCATGACGAGGTACGGGACACCGTCCTCGCGCATGCCCGAGTCGAGGATCTCGATGATGTTCGGGTGACGGATGGCGTTCGCGGCGCGCGCCTCGTTGAGCAGGCGGCCCAGCAGCTGCTCGTCCCCCGAGAACTGCTTGTGCAGCACCTTGACGGCGACGCGGCGGCCGATGCCCGGGTGCTCGGCGAGGTACACGGCGCCCATGCCGCCCTCCCCCAGCAACGACAGGACCCGGTAGTTGCCGAATTGCTGCCCGATCATGCGCGGCCGCTATGGTATCCGTTAGGTCTCGGGAACGCCATGCGGTACTCGCTGCGCAAGCCCCACACGTCGCTCGGCCGCCAACTCGAGCGAATTTCACGCGGTGTGACGAACGCCGTCGGCAGCTCGTGGGCCTTCGCCATTGCCGTCGTCGTCGTGCTGGCGTGGCTGGTCACGGGGCCGATCTTCCACTACTCGGACACGTGGCAGCTCGTCATCAACACCGGCACGACGATCGTCACGTTCCTCATGGTGTTCTTGATTCAGCGCTCGCAGAACAAGGACGCGCTCGCCGTGCACCTCAAGCTCAACGAGCTCGTCGCCGCGATCCAGGGCGCGAGCAACCGCCTCATCGACGTCGAGGACCTCTCGGAGAGCGACCTGCGGCGGTTGCACCAGTTCTACAAGCACCTCGCGACGGCCGCGAAGCGCGACCTCGACATCCGCCAGTCGCACTCCGTCGAAGAGGCCGACGCGCTCCAAGCCAGGAAGCACCGCGAGCATCGCCACGGCGCCAAGCCCGCGTCCAAGCCCGACGCGGGCTGAACGCTATCGGCCCTTGCGCAGCAGCAGCTCGACGCGGCCGGGCTTGATCAAGTCGGGCAGCTTGCCGACGCGCTGAAACCCGAGCTTCTTGTAGAACGCGAGCGCGCCGGGGTTCGCCGAGTCGCACGAGACGAAGAGCCACGCCCGCTGGCTGAAGATGCGCGCCGCGACGTGCTCCATGAGCGCGCGGCCCACGCCCTGCCCCGCCGCCTCGGGCCGCACGGCGAGCAACGACACGAAGCCACCGAGGAGAAACCCGTCCTGTACGACGACGAGCCCATGCGTGACCGCGCGCTTCCCCGTGCCTTCTCGGGCGAGCCACACCTCGCGCTCGCTCGACATGCGCCCGAGGTACTTGCCGAGCGGCGCGGCCGCGTAACCCAGGCTGCGCCACGGCTCGATGCCGACGATCCACTCCGCCTGCGCGCGCGCGAGCGCGGGTGTCGCACGAACGATCTCCATCGAACGGACCTCCTACTTGGGTGGGGCGAGGGCCAACAAATCGGCGAGCGAAACGAAGCGAAGGCCGCGGCCGCGGAGGCCGCGCAAGATCGTCGGGAGCGCCTCGGCCGTGTGCCAGCCGCGCGCGTTGATGTGGAAGATGATGATCGATCCCCGGCGCGCGTGGTCGAGCACGTTGCGCTCGAGGCGCGCCGTCGTCGTCGCCTTGGCCGGATCGGCCGAGACGACGTCCCACGTCACCGTCGGCAGGCCGCGCGCGCGCGCCACGTCGATGACGCGCGCGTTCCAGGTCCCGAACGGCGGGCGAAACGCCACGCTCTTCTTGCCGTGCTTGCCGAGCGCAGCCTCGGTCTGGTCGATCTCGCCGGCCATGCGCGCCGGCGGCAGCGCCTCCATGTGCGGGTGGTCGTACGAGTGATCGCCGAAGCTCACGAGCGGGTCGGCGGCGAGCTCGGTCATCTCCGCCGCGTGCGTCTCGACCCAACGGCCCGACACGAAGATCGTGATGGGCACGTGCTCGGCGCGCACGACGTCCCACGCGGCGCGGTCGAAGCCATTCTTCTGACGCTTCGTCGCGCAGGCGTCGAACGTGATGGCGACGACGGGCTCGGTGGTCTCGACGCGACGGACGGGCGCGGCCGCGCGCGCCGACCCGCCGAGGATGAACCAGGCCGCGGCGACGGCCGACGCCGCGCCCCCTCGCCCGCCGCGCTTCACGGCGCGCCGCTTATCCCAAGTCCAGGAGCATGACGATCGCGTCCTCCTGGTCCTCGGCGTAGTACTTCGGGCGCACGCCGATGGCGCGGAAGGCGAAGCGCCGGTACAGGCGCTGGGCGGCGACGTTGGAACGGCGAACCTCGAGCGTGACGCATCGGCAGATCTCGCGCCGGGCGTAGTCGATCATGTGCGCGAGCATGCGCGTCGCGTGGCCGGCGCGGCGCGCCTGCGGGTGCGTCGCGACGTTGAGGATGTGCAGCTCGTCGGCCACGAGCCAGTAGTTGCCGAAGGCGACGACCTCGCCCGTCTTGGTGTCGCGCACGAGGTCGACGTGCGCGAAGTCGCGCGCGAGCTCCTCGATGAACACCTGGCGCGACCACGGCGACTTGAACGACAGGCGCTCGATCTCCATGACGTCGTCCAGATCGGACAACGTCATCGGATCGATCGTGAACGGCTGGGGGGCCTTGCTGAGCGCCATGAGGGCGGACCGACGGAGGACGTTAAGCGCCGTCGGGCGCGCCGGCAAGGGGCGGTGCGGCGATGGCCGTGGCCGCCGAGAAGATGGCGGTCCACAGCTCGGGGACGCCCTCGCCGGACTCGGCGGAGACGAGCAGCGGGCCGCGGCCGCGAAACTGACGCCTCGTCTGATCGCGCAGCAGCCCACGCTCGCTGGCCGAGAGCTTGTCGACCTTGGTGAAGACGATCTGCGCGGGCACGTTCTCGGTGCCGAGCCACTCGTAAAGCTGGCGCTCTTCGTCTTCGATCCCGCGGCGCGCGTCGACGAGGATCACGAACAGCGCCAGCGTCGCGCGGGCGCGCGTATAGCCCTCGATGAGCGGTTGCCACGAGTCGCGCTCGTCGCGCGAGACCTTGGCGTAGCCGTAGCCCGGCAGATCGGCGAGGCGCAGCGCCTTCACGGCCTCGGGCGCGCCCTTCCCCAGCGCGAGCTCGAACAAGACGATTCCGCGCGTGCGGCCGGGCGTGCGCGACGTGCGCGCGAGGCCTTTGCGCGCTGCGAGGCGGTTCAGCAGCGTCGACTTGCCGACGTTCGAGCGGCCCGCGATGGCGATCTCGATGGCGCCCGCAGGCGGCAGGCCGCGCACGTCGCGCGCCTCGGCGATGAAGCGGGCGTCGCGAACTTCGGGCGGCTGCGGCGCGGGTTTGGGCGACATGGGGGCGGCTAAGGTAGCATCCCCGCGTGGCGCGCGACCTGAAGGTGCTCGGCCTGACGGGCGGGATCGGCTCCGGCAAGTCGACCGTCGCCAAGATGTTCGCCGACCTGGGAGTGCCCGTCCTCGACGCCGACCAGCTGTCGCGCGAGATCTACGAGCCGGGCGCGCCCGCGCACGCCGACGTCGCCGCGGCGTGGCCCGAGGCGATCGGCGCCGACGGCCGCGTCGACCGGAAGCGCCTCGCCGCGATCGTGTTCGCGGACCCGGCGGCCCGCAAGCGCCTCGAGGCCATCACGCACCCGCGCATCGCCGAGCGCGCCGAGCGCCGCTTCGCCGAGCTGGCGCGCGCCGGCCACCGCCTCGCCGTCTACGAGGCGTCGCTGCTCGTCGAGACCGGGCGCGATCGCGACTTCGACGGCCTCGTCGTCGTGACCGCGTCACCCGAGACGCAAATCGCCCGCGTCCTCGCGCGCGGCGGCCTCACCGAGGCCGAGGCCGAGGCGCGCATCGCCGCCCAGCTGCCCCTCGCCGCCAAGGTCGCCGCCGCGACCCACGTGATCGACAACGACGGAACTCTCGAAAAAACGCGGGCCCAAGTCGCGCGGATCGTCTCTTCCCTCGTCGGGTGACTTTTTTGGCCTCGTCGCGCGACGGGTGTTCAATCGAGGCATGGACACAGCGCACGAACCTGAAGCCGGACCCGATCTCCTCACGCGGCCGCGCGCGCCGTCGTCCGAGTTTCGCGCGTCGCTCGAGGCCGTGCGAACCGCGCAAGCCGCCGCCCGGGCGCGTGCCCGCACCGAGACCCGCTGGACGCGCGTGTTCGCCGTCGGCGCGCTCATGTCGATGGGCGTGACGGCCTGGGCCGCGGCGCGCCACCCGGCGAAGCACGCGGCGGTTCCAACGGTCGAAGTCGCGCCGCCGGCAGCCCCCTCGGAAGCGCCGACGGTGACCCCACCCGCGCCCGTCGCGGCGATCGCGGCACCGGCCGCCGTCGTCTCGAGCCCCGCGGACGTCGACGCCAAGGTCGCGGGTTGCGACGCCGCCGTCGAGCAGCGCAACTGGCCGGCAGTCGCGGCCGCCTGCGCCGGCGCGTTCGAAGCGCGCCACGACGGCGCGCTCGCGATGCGCATCGCCCAAGCCGAGCACCGCCGCGGCCACCTCGATGTCGCCGCCGATTGGGCCCGCAAGGCGCTCGCGCTCGACGCGAAGATTCCCGAGGCCTACGTGCTGGTCGCGCGCGCCGACGTCGCCGCGGGCCAGCGGCGCGACGCCACCGACGCGTACAAGCGCTACCTCGAGCTCGCACCGCGTGGATGGCACGCGGCGGAAGCGCGCCGCGCGCTTCGTTAGAACGCTCAGAAAACGGGCGTGGGAAAGCCGCGGCCTGGCTTCGCGAACAAGTAGCCCTGGCAGAGGTTGCCGCCCAAGGTGACCAGGGTGTCACGTTCGCCGGGGGTCTCGATGCCCTCGGCGATGAGGTGGATGCCGAGCTCGGTGCACAGCGCGATGATCGAGCGGACCAGCTTCTGCTTCACCGAAGACGCGTCGATGCCGCGCACGAGCGACATGTCGACCTTGACCACCTCGGGCTCGAGCTGGGCGAAGCTCGTGAGGCCGGCGTAGCCGGCGCCGAGGTCGTCGATGGCGATCCGGTAGCCGAGGCCGCGCAGGCGCGTCACGCGCTGCTGCAGCTCGTGGATGCGGTCGAGCGCGGCGCGCTCGGTGATCTCGAGGACGACGTTCTTCGCGAACGGCGTGAGCGCGCCATCGTCGGCGTAGAGCTCCGGATCCTCGAGGTCCGACGGGTGTAGGTTCACGAAGACGGGCGCGTCGGCCGTCGGCATGATCTTCGCGACGTGCGTGCGGATGATGCGGCCGAGCTCGGGCGCGCGGCCCAGACGCTCGGCGGCGTCGAAGAAGTCGAGCGGGCTGCGCAGCGTGGGCTCGTCGGTGCGCAGCAGCGTCTCGTACGCGAAGATTTGCCGTTTGTCCCACGAGACGATCGGCTGCGCCGCGACCCACATCTTTTCGATCGCCGACGCGAAGCGCGCCTCGAGCCCGGCGCGGTCGCCGATGGGCTTGCCCTCGAGCTCGCGCACGAGCACGGCCTCGCGGCGCACGCGCGCGAGGCGGTGCACGCGCGTCGCGCGGTCGACGACCTCGAGCAGCGCCGTGATGTCGACGGGCTTGACCAGGTAGCGGAACGCGCCGTACTCGATGGCCTGGACGGCGCTCTCGATCGCGGGGCTGCCCGTCATGAAGACCATGGGCACGTCGAGGTCCGACTGGCGGATCGTGCGCAACAGCGCGAGGCCGTCCATGTCGGGCATCGCGATGTCGCTCACGATGACGTCGAAGACCGCGCCCTTGGCCAGCGCCGCGGCCTCGCGGCCGTCGTTCGCGATCGTGACCAGGTGGCCGGCCGCCGTGAGCGCGCGGGCGTAACCGCGCGCCGTCACGGGCTCGTCGTCGACGACGAGGACCTTTGCCTTGATGTCGCCCTGCGCGGCCGCCGGGGGGGAGGCGTCCGCGTTCGAACCCTTGCTCATCCCCCGTCCCATCGGCGGCGCGCCGCGTTCTCTTGAGAGAGCGCGGCGTGTACGTCGCCGTGAAAATCCAGGGATCTACCGATTGCGGGACGCCATCGCCGTCGTCCTGAGGCGCAGGGCGTTGAGGCGAATGAAGCCGCCGGCGTCGCGCTGGTCGTAGGCGCCGCGATCGTCCTCGAAGGTGACGATGTCGGTGCGGTAGAGCGACCGGGGCGACGTGCGGCCGATGGTCGTCGCGCTGCCCTTGTAGAGGCGCAGGCGCGCCGTGCCGGTGACGGGCTCGTTGACCGAGTCGACCAGCTTCTGCAGGGCCTCGCGCTCGGGCGAGAACCAGAAGCCGCGGTAGGCCAGCGTCGCGAACTCCGTCGACAAGGAGTCGCGAAGGCGCATCGCCTCGCGGTCCATCGTGAGCGACGCCACCGCGCGGTGGGCCTTGTGGAGCAGCGTGCCACCCGGCGTCTCGTACACGCCGCGGCTCTTCATGCCGACGAAGCGGTCCTCGACGACGTCGGCGCGGCCCACGCCGTGCTCGCCCGCGATCGTGTTGAGCTCGCCCAGGAGCGCCGCCGGGCCGAGGGCCTTGCCATCGACGGCGACGGGGTTGCCCTTCTCGAACGAGATCGCGACCTCGCGCGGCTGGTCGGGCGCCTTCCTGGGGTCGGCGGTCCGCTGGAACATCTCGGCCGGCGGCTCGGCGTCGGGATCCTCGAGGATGCCGCCCTCGTAGCTCGTGTGCAGGATGTTGCGGTCGATCGAGTACGGCTTCGACGCCGTCGCTTCGACGGGGATGTTCTTGTCGGCGGCGAACTTGATGAGCTCGCTGCGCGACTTGAACTCCCACTCGCGCCAGGGCGCGATGATCTTGATGCCGGGGTTGAACCAGTAGGCGCCCAGCTCGAAGCGGACCTGGTCGTTGCCCTTGCCCGTCGAGCCGTGGCAAATCGCCGTCGCGCCCTCGCGCGCCGCGACCTCCATCATGCCCTTGGCGATGCACGGACGCGCGAGCGACGTGCCGAGGTAGTACTCGCCCTCGTAGATCGCGGCGGCGCGCACGGCCGGGAACACGTAGTCGCGCACGAACTCGTCGCGCTGGTCGAGCACGTGGCACGAGACGGCGCCCGTGCGCAGCGCCTTCTTGCGCGCGGCCTCGAGATCCTCGCCCTGCCCCACGTCCGAGCAGAAGCCGACGATCTCGGCGTTGTACTTCTCCTTGAGCCAAACGATGGCGACCGACGTGTCGAGGCCGCCTGAGTACGCGAGCACGATCTTCATGCGGTCTGGCTACCACATCCCCGCCCGAAATGGCAGGCGCGATCGGGCTCGCTCGCTGCCGCTCGCATGGCGATGCACGAGGTCACGGGCTCGCTTGCTTCGCAAGCATCGCGGCTCGTCTCCGGTCGCTGGGCTGGAGGGGTTTGGTGATGCGGTTGGGCCTCCCGACTCGGGCGGGCCCGGTATGTCGCCAGCGGGTGTGAGGTCGAAGGGGCCCTGGAAGCTCGGCCCAACCGCATCCCCAAACCCCTCCGCCCTCGCTTTCTACGTCTCGCCTTCGAAGTCCGGTCGATACCGCCACAATTGGAGTGCGCTGCTCGAACGTCGGCGAGCCCTGCCTGACTTCGAAGGCAGAACGTAGCGAGTGCAGTGCTGGAGGGGTTCGGGGACTCGGCCGCGCGGAGCTTCCAGGGCCCCTTCGTCCTCACACCCGCTGGCGCCGTGTCGGGCCCGCCCGAGCCGCGGAGCGCGGACGAGTCACCGAACACCTCCAGCCCAACGACCGGAGTGATGCCGCGATGCTTGCGCAGCAAGCGAGCCCGTTACGCCCTACATCGCGATGCGAGCGGCAGCGAGCCAGCCCGACCGATCACACGACTCGGATGATGTTCTCGCGCATCAACAACGCGAGCACCCTCAAACCATCCGTGGCGTGGAGCCTCGCGGCGTCGAGGATTTGGGCCAGCGACCGCTGGCCGTCGACGAGGGCGATGACGGAGCGGCGGCGCTCGTCGAGCAGGTGCGGCGGCAGCGTCTCGATGCGGCGGCCGAGCACGGGCACCTCCTCGAGCGGTCCGACGTAGGTCGAGAAGACTTTGGCGAGCAGCGGGCGCGCGGGCTCGATGACCTCGGTGATGCCGGGGGCGACCGCGCGCTCGGCCTCGTCGAAGGCGTGCTCGGCGGCGACGACGGCGCCCAGCAGCGCGCCCGACTCCATGAGCGCGCGCGCCTGGTCGATGAGGCGCGCCGCGCGCACGCGGTGCTGCGCGTTGGGGTCATGGGCAGCCACGTCGGCGGCGTGGCGCGCGCTGGCTTCGCGCGCGGCCGTCTGTTTGTCGGAGTCGCCGAGGCGGCGCGTGAGGTCGCGCCCCTCCTGTTGCGGCGCCGCCGGATCGCGCGCCGGGCGCTGCTCGGCGATCTCGGTCATTGATTCAGCGATGAGCGCCGAGATCGGCGACGTCAGCGTGTCGCGGCGGTCGCGCTCGACGTTGATCTCGGCGGTCTTGAGCGTGTCGAGGCGCCCCGAGTGGTCGGCCGTGATGCGTCCGCCCATGTCGGGCTCGCCGCCCTCGGCGACGATGGGGTGCGCCAGCGTCGGGCGGCTGTCGGACGTCGGCGTGATGTCGTCGTCTTCGATCAAGGCGTCCCCGGACTGAATGTCCTCGTCGTCTGAGTCGTTTCGCTTGCCGACGCCCCGCACGAGGTGGGCGAAGACCATTTCTTCGGTCTTCATACTGTCGTCGGGTGTCGGCAGTCCGACGCCACGTCTTGAGAACGTAATTCGAGTGACGTCCGCGAGCTAAGGAATGAGCGCCTCCAGCAAGGCCTTCTGAGCGTGGAGGCGGTTCTCGGCCTGCTGCCACACGAGGCTCTGCGGGCCTTCGATGACCTCGTCGGTGATCTCTTCGTCGCGGTGCGCGGGCAGGCAGTGCAGGACGATGGCGTCGGGCGCGGCCTTGGCCATGAGCGCCGCATCGATCTTGTAACCAGCGAACGCGCGCAGGCGCACCGCGGCCTCGTCCTCCTGCCCCATCGACGCGAAGACGTCGGTCGAGATCACGTGGCGACCCGCGACGGCCTCGGCCGGATCGCGCAGGATGCGGATGCGGCCGCGCTCGGTGGCGCGCGCGCGGTCGTAGACGCCGGCGTCGGGCTCGAAGCCGGCCGGGCACGCGACGGTGAGGTCGAGGCCCAGGATGCCGGCCGCCTCGATCCACGAGTTGGCCATGTTGTTGCCGTCTCCCACCCAGGCGTACTTCACGGCGCGCAGCGCCTGCGCGACCTCGCCTTTGTCCTTGTAGCGCTGCGCGACCGTCTGCAGGTCGGCGAGCACCTGACACGGGTGCAGCAGGTCGGTGAGACCGTTGATGACGGGCACGCTCGCGTACTGCGCCATCTCGGCGGCGCGGTCCTGGCCGAACGTGCGCACCATGATGCCGTGGCAGTAGCCGCTCAAGACGCGGGCCGTGTCGCGGATCGGCTCGCCGCGGCCGAGCTGCGAGCCCTGCGTGCCGAGGTACAGCGCGTGGCCGCCCAGCTCGAACATCGCGATCTCGAAGCTCGCGCGCGTGCGCGTCGACGCCTTTTCGAACACCATGCCCAGCACGCGGCCGGGTCGCGTCGCGTGCGGCTCGCGCAGCCGGCGCAAGAGGCGCAGCTCTTCGGCGCGCTTGATGAGCGCCTCGATGCCGCCGTCGGGTAAATCCCAAAAGCTGAGGAAGTCTTTTCTTTCTATTTTTTTGGGTTCGATCACGACGCCCTCCCTATGCCGCCTCGAGGGCGGCGTCCAGGATCGCGATCGCCTCGTCGATCTCGGCCTTGGTGGCGATGAGCGGCGGCGCGAGGCGAACGACGTTGCCGCCCGCGACGGAGACGAGCAGCCCGCGCGTGCGCGCCGCCGTGACGACGGCGGACGCGTCACCGTCGAGCACGAGACCTTGCAGGAGACCGCGGCCGCGCGCGCCGCGCGTCTTGGGCTTGCGCCGCTCGGCGAGCCGCAGCAGCGCCGAGTTGAGATGCGCGCCGACGTCGCGGCACTGCTCGAGCAGGTTGCGCGCGTCGATCGCCTGCTGCACGTAGAGCGCCGCCGCCGTCGCCAGCGGGTTGCCGCCGAACGTCGACGCGTGCGAGCCGGGCTCGAAGCCCTTGCCCACCTCTTCGTTGGCGAGCATCGCGCCGATCGGCACGCCGCCGCCGAGACCTTTCGCGAGCGTGACGACGTCGGGCACGGCGGCCTCTTTCTCGAACGCGTAGAACGTGCCCGTGCGGCCGACGCCCGTCTGCACCTCGTCGAAGATCAGCACGGTGCCCGTCTCGTTGCAGAGCTTGCGCATCTCCTGCAAGTAACCGGGAGGCGGCAGGACGATGCCGCCCTCGGCCTGGATCGGCTCGACGATGACGGCGCACGTCTTCTCGGTGACGGCGGCGCGCAACGCGGCCACGTCGCCGAACGGCAAGAAGCGCACGTCGGCGAGCATCGGGCCGAAGCCCGCGCGGTACTTCGCCTGGCCCGTGACCGACAGCGCGCCCATCGTGCGGCCGTGGAAGCTGTTCTCGAAGGCGATGAGCTCGACGCGCTCGGGGGCGTTGCGCACGACCGCTTGGTAACGTCGCGCGATCTTGAGCGCGGCCTCGTTGGCCTCGGTGCCCGAGTTGCAGAAGAACGCGCGGCCCTTGAACGCGCGGCGCGAGAGCGCGTCGGCGAGGCGCAGCTGGTTGTCGAGGAAGTAGAGGTTCGAGGCGTGGATGAGGCGGCGCGCCTGCGCCGACAGCGCGTCGGCGAGGCCCGCGTCGCCGTGGCCGACGACGCACACGGCGACACCAGCCGTCATGTCGAGGTAACGACGGCCTTCGACGTCCCACAGGGCGGCGCCCTCGCCGCGGGTCATGACGACGGGGGCTTGGCGGTAGTTGTGGAGGAGGAGCCGCTGGCCGGCGGCGACGAGCTCGTCTTGCTGGGACATGGAGTGAACAATGTAGCGCGAGCGCAATGTGACAGCGAGCGCTTGTGCGATGCTCCTGCCAAGCTCAGGTTCCGAGCATGCAACCCGATCCGCGCATCGTTGCCACGGCCGTCGCCGCGCCCGCGCACACCGCGACGCAGGACGAGGTCAAAGAGCACCTGCGCGCGATCTTGCCGCTGGACGCGCGGCGCATGGCGGCGGCGCTCACGCTGTTCGACAACGCGGCCGTCGAGCAACGGCGAAGCGTCTACCCCGTGTCCGAGTTCGGGCGCCGGCGTACGATCGGCGAGGCGACGCTCGAGTACCGCGAGCACGCGCTCGCGCTCGGCCGCGAGGCCGCGGCGCGCGCGCTGGCCGAAGCGGGGCGCCACGCCGACGAGATCGATCTGTTCGTGACGGTATCGTGCACGGGCGTCCTCATCCCGTCGCTCGACGCCTACCTCGTCGACGAGCTCGGCTTTCGGCGCGACGTGCGGCGCCTGCCGCTCACGGAGCTCGGGTGCGCGGGCGGCGCGGCGGCGCTCGCGCGCGCGCATGATTTCTTGCGCGGCTTCCCGAAGGCGCGCGTGCTCGTGCTCGCCGTCGAGCTGCCGAGCCTCAACTTTCAGCGCGACGATCTGTCGCCCGGCAACCTCGTCTCGACCGCGATCTTCGGCGACGGCGCCGCGGCCGTCGTGCTCGAAGGCGGCGACGCGGCCGAAGGGCCGGCGATCGGCCGAAGCCTGCGCGCGCGCGACACGCTCGGGCACATCTTCCCGCGCACGACCTGGGCGCTCGGCTTCGACCTGCGCGACGACGGCTTCCACTCGGTGCTGTCGAAAGAAGTGCCGGCGCTGCTCAAGCCCGCGATCGCGGGCCTCGTGCGCGACCTCGCGGCGAAGCATGGGCTCACGCGCGAGGATCTTTCGTTCTTCGTGCTGCACCCAGGCGGCAAGCGCATCCTCGGCGTCGTCGAAGAAGAGCTGGCGCTCACGCGCGAAGACACGCAACCCTCGTGGGACGTGCTGCGCGACTACGGCAACCAATCGAGCGCGTCGGTGCTGTTCGTGCTCGATCGCTGGCGGCGCGAGCGAGCGCTGCTGCCCGGCGCGCACGGCGTGCTCGCCGCGTTCGGACCTGGGTTGTCGGTCGATCTGGTCTTGCTGCAGGCGGAGTGACGTGGCGACGTCCGTCATCCTCTACCTCGCGTTGCTGGCCGCCGTCGGCGTCGGGCGGCTCGTCGAGATGCGCCTGTCTCGCCGGCACCAGCGCGCGCTCGTCGAGCGCGGCGCGCGCCGCGAGCGCGAGCCGGGCTTCGCGTTCATGGTGGCCCTGCACACGGGCGTGCTCGTCGCCGCCGCCGTCGAGGTCGTCGTGCTCGACCGTCCTTTCGTTCCAGCGATCGGCGTGCCCGCGCTCGTCGCCTTCGCGCTTTCGAACGCGCTGCGCTGGTGGGTGATCGCGACGCTCGGGCCGCACTGGAACGTGCAGGTCGTCGGCTCGTCGGCGGCGCTCGGCGTCGTCACGGGCGGGCCTTACCGCTGGATCCGCCACCCGAACTACGTCGCCGTGTTCGTCGAGCTGCTCGCGCTGCCGCTCGTGCACGGCGCGTGGATCACGGCCGTCGTCGGCGGCGCGCTCCACGTCGTCGTGCTGCGCCGGCGCCTCGTCTTCGAAGAGGCCGTGCTCGCCGCCGATCCCGTTTACACGCGCCTCATGGCCGACAAGCCGCGCTTCGTGCCTCGTTTGAGCGTGACCCGTGGCTGACGTGGCGATCGCGGGCGCGGGCCCCGCGGGAACGACGCTCGCGATCTTGCTCGGCCGTCGCGGGCTCAGCGTCGACGTCTTCGACACGCACCGCTTTCCGCGCGAGAAGCCGTGTGGCGAGGGCATCATGCCCGCGGGCGTCGCCGTGCTCGTACGCATGGGCGTCGTCGACGCCGTCGGCGGGCGGCGCTTGCCGGCCGTGCGCTACCACGGCTTCGGCGGCACGGCCGAGAGCGGGTTTCCCGCGGTCGACGGCGCGGCGCCGCCCGCGATGCTCGCGCAGCGACGCCTGCGGCTCGACGACGCGCTCGTCGCCGCCGCGCGCGCGACGCCCGGCGTGCGCGTGTTCGAGGACGCACCGGTCGACGGCGCCGTCGTCGAGGGCGGCCGCGCCGTCGGCCTGCGCGTCGGCGGCGACGTGCGACGCGCGGCGCTCGTCGTCGGCGCCGACGGCCTCGGCTCGCGCGTGCGTCGCTCGCTGGGCCTCGACGGCCGCGCGAGGCGCGGTCGCGCGGGAATTCGCGCTCATTTTCGCCTGGCCGCGGGCCGTCCCGCGCCGACGCGCCTCGAGATCTTCCTCGGCGCGCGACGCGAGCTCTACGTCGCCGCCCTGCCCGACGGCGAGGTGCTCGTGGCCGCGCTGTGCGCGGGCGGCGCGTTCGAAGGCCACGCGCGCGCGTCGCTCACGCGTTGGATCGAAGAGGAGCCCGAGCTGCGCGCGCTGCTCGACGGCGCCGAGCGGCTGACCGACGTCGCGGGCCGCGCGCCGGTGGCGGGCCGGGCGCGCGCCGGCTTCGCGCCCGGCGCCGTCTTGCTCGGCGACGCCGCGAGCGCGACCGATCCGCTGACGGCGGGTGGCATCGCCCACGCGCTCGTGACGGCCGAGCGCCTCGCCGCGCACGTGCCGGACGCGTTCGCGCGCGGCGAACGCGCGCTCGACGACGCGCTCGCGCGCTTCGATCGCGAGCGCCGCCGCCTGCTGCGCGCGCACGGTTGGCTCACGCGCGGCCTGCTCGCGCTCGTGGCCCGCCCCGCGCTCGCGCGCGCGACCCTCGCCTTCATGCGCGCGCAACCCCGGGTCATGAAACGCCTGTTGGGGGTCGCGGCCGGGATATAGTGCCGCGCATGCCCCGACCGCGCTTCCTGTTCGCCCATGGCGCGGGAGCCCCCTCTTCGTCGCCTTGGATGAAACGCTGGCGCGGCCACCTCGCGACCATCGGCGACGTCACGACGTTCGACTACCCGTACATGCGCGCGCACCGCAAGGCGCCCGACCGCATGCCGACGCTGGTCCAGGCGCATCGCGAAGCGCTCGCCGACGTGCGCGCCCACGGGCGCGGGCCGATCGTCCTCATCGGCAAGTCGATGGGCTCGCGCGTCGGTTGCCACGTCTCGCTCGAGGAGCCCGTCGACGCGCTCGTTTGCATCGGCTACCCGCTGGTCTCGGGCACGAGCGGCGCGCTGCGGGACGAGGTGCTCGTCGCGCTCAAAACCCCGATTCTCTTCGTCCAGGGCACGCACGATTCGTTGTGCCCGCTGGCCAAGCTGGCCGACGTCCGCGAGCGCATGACGGCCCCGAACGCGCTCCACATCGTGCAGGACACCAACCATTCGCTCGAGCTCCCTAAGGTCAAATACACGCGCGCCCTACAGGAAGATTTGGAGCTGACGGCCGTTGAAGCCATCCGAAGGTTCGTGGATGATTTGAAGAGGATCCACGAGGGAGGCGTCTGACGGGCCATGCGCAAGCGGTCAACGACGATTTTGGCGGGGGCGATGTTCATTTCCGCGCTCGCGGGCGCGAAGGTGGCAGGCGCCGACAGCGGCACCTTCTCGGGCTTCCGCTGCGACGGCCGGCTCGTCCACGGCGGCGAGACCGAGGACGACGTCGCGGGCAAGTGCGGCGATCCCGACGGCGTGCGCTCGTGGAGCGAGACCCGCACCGAGGCGATCTGGGAAGGCGGCCGCAAGATCGAGCGCTCGGTCCCGATCCAGTACGACGAGTGGAAGTACGACTTCGGCCACGACCGCCTCGTCCGCTACGTCACCTTCGTGCAAGGCCGCCTCGCGACGGTTCGCACGGGCACCTACGGCCGGTCTTAATACCCTCGCGGCATCCCGTAGCGGTCGGTGAGCGCGGCGAAGATCTCGCAGCCGGCCGTCGCCATCAGCAGCGCGACCGACCAGAAGCCCAGGCTGTTCCAGCGCTCGCGCTCGCGCCACGCGCCGCCCGCGACGCGGATGACCTGCCAGGCCGCGAGGGGCGCGACCACCGCGGCGCCGATCGCGATCCGCGGCGGCAGCCCGAGGTGGACCCACCAAGGAAGCGCCAGGTACGACAGCGAGACGAGGGCGACGTAGAAGCGCGCGGCCGCAACGCCGCCCCATCGCACGACGAGCGTGCGCTTGCCGGCGGTGGCGTCGCCCGCGGCGTCGGGGAACTCGATCGCGAGCAGCATCGCGAACTGGAACACGCACGGCTGAATCACGGCCAGCGGCAACCACGGCGCGACCGGCCGCTGCAGCGAGAAGCCGAGCCAAGGCACGAGCAGCGTCACGATCACCGCGGTGGTGAGCTCGCCGAGGCCGCGCGCGCACAGCCGCAGCGGCGGGGCGCTGTAGAACCAGGCGAGCACGAGCATGAGGACGACGTGCGGCGCCGCGCTCGCCGGGAACGCGCCCGTCGCGAAACGCGCGGCGACCGCGACGGCGACGGCGGCGAGCACGAGCGCCGCCGCGAGCGCGACCCACGCCGGCAGCACGCCGTCGGCGAGGACGCGGCTGCCGCCCGACCACCGCGTGGGCGTGCCGTTCGCGCGATCGGCCGCCAGGTCGAAATAATCGTTCGCGTAGTGGGTCATGAGCTGAATCGCCGTGACGGCCAGCTGTCCCCACAAATACCGAGTCCACTCGACCTGGCGCGCTCCCGCGAACATCGCCAGCGCCACGCCGAGGCCGTACATGACGAAGCCGCCGCCGAGAAAGATCGGGCGGCCGAGCCGCACAAAAGCGCGCACGCGAGAGGCGATCGAGAGGGTCGCGGTCGAGGTCACCGTCGGCACGTGCAACGTGCTTGCACGCCCACGTCCTCGACGCAACCGACATCTGCCCGATCCCGCCCCGACACATTTCCGTGCATTGACACCGACTGTTGCGACCCCTAACGTGCCGGTCTACGTGACGCGCTCTTATCCAGACCTGCGGACCGACCCCGTCGTCTTTGGCATCGACGTCGGCTCGACGACGGTGAAAGCCGTCGTCGTCGATCCGCGCACAAAGGAAATTCTCTGGTCGGACTACCAGCGCCACCAGACGAAACAGGCGGAGAAGGTGCAGGAGCTGCTCGTGCAGATCGGGCGCGACTTCCCGAACCTGCCGCCCGGCTCCGTACGCAGCTTCATCACGGGCTCGGGCGCGGGCCCGCTCGCGGGGCCGATCGGCTCGAAGTTCGTGCAAGAGGTCAACGCCGTCACGCTGGCCGTCGAGACGCTCCACCCCGACGTGGGCTCGGTCGTCGAGCTCGGCGGCCAGGACGCGAAGATCATCATCTTCAAGGAAGCGCGCGACGAGCAGGGCAAGCCCACGGGCAAGACCGCGATCGCGTCGATGAACGACAAGTGCGCGTCGGGCACGGGCGCGACCATCGACAAGTGCTTCTTGAAGGTGGGCATGCCGGCGGCCGAGTCGGCGGCGCTGCACTTCGACGACAGCAAGCTCCACCACGTCGCCGCGAAGTGCGGCGTGTTCGCCGAGACGGACATCGTCAACCTCGTCAAGGCGTCGATCCCGTCGCCCGAGATCATGTGCTCGCTCGCCGACGCGATCGTCATGCAGAACCTGTCGGTGCTCACGCGTGGCAACACGCTCAGGCACAAGGTGCTGCTGCTCGGAGGGCCCAACACCTACCTGCCCTTCCTTCAAGAGTGCTGGCGCAAGCGCATCCCGCAGACGTGGGAAGACCGCGGGTACGACTACCCGAAGGACGTCCCGATCGAAGAGCTCATCATCGTCCCGGACAACGCGCAGTACTACGCCGCGTTCGGCGCCGTCATGTACGGCTTGCACGAAGAGGCGTCGGTGGGCCGCTACGCCGGCCTCGACGGCCTCAACGAGTTCATCGCGGGCGGCCGCAAGTCGAAGCTCGGCGACACGGCGGGCCCGGCGCTCGCGCGCACGACCGACGAGCTCGAGGCGTTCCGCGAGCAGTACCGCATCCCGCGCTTCGTCCCCGCGGCGCTCGAGCGCGGCACGAAGATCCGCGCCGTCATCGGCATGGACGGCGGCTCGACTTCATCCAAAGCGGTGCTCGTCGACGAGAACAAGACGATCCTCAAGAAGGAGTACCAGCTCTCGAAGGGCAACCCGATCCAGGACGTCAAGGAGATCCTCGCGCGCCTGCGCCAGTGGGTCGCCGATCAGGGCTGCGAGCTCGAGGTGCTGGGCTTCGGCGCGACCGGCTACGCCGCCGACGTGCTCGAGAAGACCGTGAAGTCCGACGTCAACATCGTCGAGACCGTCGCGCACATGATGTCGGCCACGACGTACTTCGGCGACGTCGACGTCATCTGCGACATCGGCGGGCAGGACATCAAGGTCCTGTTCATGCAGAACGGCGACATCAAGAACTTCCGCCTGTCGAACCAGTGCTCGGCCGGCAACGGCATGCTGCTGCAGGCGATGGCCGATCAGTTCGGCGTCAAGATCACCGACTACGCCGACGTCGCCTTCGGCGCCGAGCTGTCGCCCAAGTTCAGCTACGGCTGCGCCGTCTTCCTCGACAGCGATCGCGTGAACTTCCAGAAGGAAGGCTACTCGCGCGAAGAGCTCCTGGCGGGCCTCGCGCAGGTGTTGCCGAAGAACGTCTGGCAGTACGTCGTGCAGATCCCGCGCATGGCGGCGCTCGGCAAGAAGTACGTCCTGCAGGGCGGGACTCAGTACAACCTCGCCGCCGTCAAGGCGCAGGTCGACTACATCAAAGAGCGTGTGCCGGGCGCCGAGGTCTACGTGCACCCGCACTGCGGCGAGGCCGGCGCCATCGGCGCCGCGTTCGAGACGTTGCGCGTGGTCCAGCGCCGCGGCTTCTCGACGTTCATCGGCATCGACTCGGCGATCGACATCACCTTCACGTCGAAGAACGACGAAGAGACGCGCTGCCACTTCTG
Source organism: Polyangia bacterium (assembly GCA_035549075.1). Classification (GTDB taxonomy): domain Bacteria; phylum Myxococcota_A; class Polyangia; order Fen-1088; family Fen-1088; genus DASZFV01. The sequence continues at coordinate 32,061 of DASZRT010000051.1, forward strand.
CCCGAACCTGTGCGCGCGCACGTTCATCGACACGCAGACGCCCGCGGGCGACACGGCCCGCTACATCAGCGGCTTCTCTTGCGAGAAGGGCACCGTCGAGTCCGAGGAGGCGATGCTCGCCCTCACGGCCGATCGCAAGAAGCTGATGAAGAAGTATCCGAACCTCGTCGACAGCGAGGCGAAGATGCTCTACCGCCACTTCTACGACGCCGCGCCGCTGCCGGCCGACGGCGCGAAGAAGATGGACGTCGAGGTCACCAAGACGCTCATGGGCGTGCGTCGCACGCAGGTCGAACGGACGTTTAAACGTTCCTCCGCCGAGGCTGCGGAACGCCGTCGCCGAGTGAGGATCGGCATCCCCAAGATCCTCAACATCTGGTCGACGGCGCCGTTCTGGCGCACGTACTTCGAGGCGCTCGGCATCCAGAAGCAGCACGTCGTCTTCTCCGACGACACGAGCGAGGAGATGTGGGCCGAGGGCGGCAAGTACGGCTCGATCGATCCGTGCTACCCGTCGAAGGTCGGGCAGGCGCACATCCACAACCTGCTCTTCCACCACCACACGCCCGAGCGCCCCCTCAAGTACATCTTCTTCCCGACGCTGACGCACGTGCCGTCGTTCGTGAAGAAGGCGATGGACGCCACGTCATGCCCCATCGTCGCGGGCGCGCCCAACGTGCTCAAGGCGGCGTTCACCAAAGAGGTGAACTTCTTCGCGCAGCGCGGGATCACCTACCTGGATCCGGCGTGCGCCATGATCGAGCCGACGCTGCTGCGCAAGCAGCTGTTCGACACCTTCAAGGACCTGCTCGAGATCACCGAGGACGAGTCCGACTTCGCGTGCGACGAGGCGTGGAAGGCGCTCGAGAAGCTCGACATCGACATCCAGGCCAAGGGCCGCGCCGTGCTCGACGCCGTCGAGAAGGAAGACCGGATCGCGCTGCTCATGATCGGCCGCCCCTACCACCTCGATCCGGGCCTCAACCACGCCATCCCCGAGGAGTTCCAGGTCCTCGGCTACCCGGTGCTGTCGATTCGCTCGATCCCCAAGGACGAGGCGTACCTCGCGAAGTACTTCAAGGACGACCTGGCCGCGGGCCGCATCGAGTCGCCGCTCGAGATCGGCGACGTGTGGCCCGAGAACTACTCGTCGAACTCGGCGCAGAAGGTGTGGGCCGCGAAGTTCGCGGCGCACCACCCGAACGTCGTCGTGCTCGACCTGTCGTCGTTCAAGTGCGGCCACGACGCGCCCACCTACGGCATCATCGACTCGATCATCTCGGCGGCGGGCACGCCCTACTCGGCGCTGCACGACATCGACGCCAACAAGCCGGGCGGCTCGATCAAGATCCGCGTCAAGACCTACGCCCACAGCCTGGGCCTCCACAAGGAGCGCCTCGAGGATCTGTCGTCGACGAAGAACGACCTGCTCCACCAGATCGATCAGAAGCGCCTCGCGCTGCTGACGCTGAAGGCCGAGCAGCTCGCGGCGCGCTCGCGCCACGACGGCGCCCTCGCCGCGCAGATCGAGGAGATCACCCGGCGCGTTCATGCCTACGAAGAGGCGCGCGCCAAGCCGACGACCCTCGAGCAGGCGGCGGCGGCGCGCGAAGACCTTCGTCGCGCCGGCATCGTGAAGCTCGGCATCAAACGAGACGACGGACGCATCGACGCGTTGGGCACGTCGCCCATCCCGGCCCCCCACGCGAACTGAGGAGACCAGAGCCCATGGCGACAGCGAAAACGATTCAGCCCTTCAAGCTCCCGATCCTCGGAGAGGACGGCGCCGTCGACATCGACGAACAGCTGCGTCTGCTCGATGAGGAGGCCGCGCGCGTCGCGAGCCCGCACGTCGACGCGCGCCACTGGGTCGACCAGATGATCGATCCGCAGTTCAAGGCCAGCCAGCGCGCCGGCACGACGTTGCTCGTCTCCGGCCTCACGGCGGCGCACGACTACCTCGTCAAGGCGGCGCTCTCGGGCCTCGGCTACAACGTCGAGGTCATCGACGTCCCCGACAACGACGCCCTCCGCTACGGCAAGGAGTTCGGCAACCGCGGCCAGTGCAACCCGACGTACTTCACCGTCGGCAACCTGGTGAAGTTCCTCACCGAGCGCGCGCAGCGCGACGGCGTCTCGCAGGCCGAGGTCGTCGACAAGTACGTCTTTCTCACGGCCGGCGCGTGCGGTCCCTGCCGCTTCGGCATGTACGCGACGGAGTACCGCAAGGCGCTCCGCGACGCCGGCTTCGACGGCTTCCGCGTCATGCTCTTCCAGCAGAAGGGCGGCCTCTCGCAGGCGACCGGCGAAGAGGCGGGCCTCGTCATGAACCCGGGCTTCTTCCTGGGCATCCTCAAGGCGATCATCGCCGGCGACGTCATCAACGGCATGGGCTACCGCCTGCGTCCGTTCGAGGTCGAGGCCGGCGCGACCGACCGCGCGATCGAGACCACCAAGCGCTACGTCAACGACGCGCTCGTGGGTGGCGGCTCGGTCATCGCGGCGCTGCTCCGTGGGCGCCGCGAGTTCGGGCGCATCAAGCTCGACTGGACGCGCCCCGCGCCGCGCGTGTCGATCATCGGCGAGTTCTGGGCGATGACGACCGAAGGCGACGGCAACTACCAGCTGCAGCGGTTCCTCGAGTCCGAGGGCGCCGAGTGCGACATCCAGTTCATCACGAACTGGCTGCTGTTCATGATGTGGGAAGGCCGCTACGACACGAAGCTGCGCGCCGAGCTCCGCGGCGTCGACGAGGCCCGCAAGAGCCTCAAGAACGTCAACATCGGCAAGAAGCTGTTCGGCCTGTTCGTCGCCGACACGGCCATCCGCGCCGCGTTCCACACCTTCGGCGCCGCCATCGGCTACCGCGGCTACCACCTGCCCGACATGGACAAGATCGCCGAGACGGCGCACGCCTACTACAACAACCAGGTGCGCGGCGGCGAGGGGCACATGGAGGTGGGCAAGTTCATCCTCAACGTGCTCCACAACAAGGCGCACATGACGCTGTCGGTGAAGCCGTTCGGGTGCATGCCGTCGTCGGGCGTGTCCGACGGCGTCCAGAGCCTCATCACGAGCAAGTACCCGCAGAGCATCTTCTGCGCGATCGAGACGTCGGGCGACGGCAAGGTCAACGTGCAGTCGCGCGTGCAGATGTTCCTATTCAAGGCGCGGCTCGCAGCGCAGCGCGAGTACGCCGAGATGAGCGCGAAGCTGGGCGTGAACGCCGACGACGTGCGCGCGTTCTACGAGAAGCACCCCGATCTCGCGAGCGGCCTGCACCGCGCGCCGCACGCCGCGGCCGGCACGGCCGGCGACCGCCTCGCCGAAATCGCGCCGTTCGTCGGCAAGAGCGACCACGAAATCCGCGTGCTGCGCGCCAAGGCCTTGGCCTCGCGCGCCGTCGCGGCCGCTCGCGCCTTGCCGGAGACGCTCGCGACGCTGCGGGGCCGCCTCAAGGAGCGCGCCCCCGTGCTCTTCGCGCAGGCGCGCGAGGAGTGGGTCGACGCCAAGCCGCTCGTGATGGAAAAGCTCCGCTCAAAGTTCACACCAGAGCGAGCGAAGCGAGCGAGTTCGAGCAACGAGAGCCGCGGCTTCGCCGCGGCGGCGTCGAGCTGAGATCGGGGAGGGCCCGCGGGAAGGGCGAAGCCCCTTCCGCGCGCTTTACTTGATGACGCCGCAGACGATGCGGGCGCCGCCGCCGCCGAGCGGCTTCGGGGCGTCGGCGTAGTTGTCGCCGCCCTCGTGGATCATGAACGCGTGGCCCGCGAAGTCGGCCAACTTGAGGCCTTTGACGGGCAGCTTCTCTTTGGCGATGCCCTTGTCGTCGACGGTCAGCTTGGGCAGGTCGCCCTTGTGGCCGCCGCCCTCGGGGCCCTTGTGGGCCTTCGTGGCGTCGGGGTCGAAGTGCCCGCCGGCCGCCTGCCCTGCCGTCTTCTTGCCTTCCTTGTCGGCGGGCTCGCAGCTGGCGTTCTCGTGCAGGTGAAAGCCGTGCTCGCCGGGCGGCAAGCCCTTGAGGTTCGTCTCGAGGACGACGCCGTCCTTCGTGGCCTTGATCGTGATCGTGCCGGCGGGCTTTCCGACGCCGTCGGCCGTGATGAAGTCGAGCGTGACCTTGAGCGGCTTGTCAGCCGCATTGGCGCGCGCGGAGCCTGCCAAGCCGAACAGCACCGCCGCCGCGAACATTTGGGTTTTCATGCGGGGATTCTAAGGCCGCTCGCGGTTCGTGCAATAATGGCGGAGCCGGGAGCGGCCCCATGGGCGAAAGCGACGACAAGTCCGGAGCGTCCGAGCGTCGGCGCTACGAGCGCGTCACGTCGCGGTCGCTCGTCGAGGTTCGCCTGCCGTCGTGGAGCGCGCTCCAGAGCGTGTACACGGTGAATCTGTCGATGGGCGGCATGCGCCTGTCGCTCGGCTCGCGCGCGCCGCTCGGCACGGCGATCGACATCATCCTCACGCTGCCGAACGGACAGCGCCTGCACCTGCCCGGCAAGGTCGCCTACCTCGGGCCCGACGCCGACGGCGACATCGGCGTGCGCTTCGACGTGCTGCCGGTCGCGACGCGCGAGCAGATCAAGCGCTACCTGCTCGAGATCTCGGCGGGCCGCACGCCTGGCCCCGTGCCGCCCAACAAGACGATCCCGCCCGGCCAGCTCATCAAGAAGAAGAGTTGACGCGCATGCGGTCCGGGCGCCTCGCGTGCGCCGCGCTGATCGCGGCGGGGCTCGCGTCTCGCGCGCGCGCCGCGGACGATCTTTCGCGCGCGCTCGACGCCGCGGGCGGCGCCGACGTCGTCGCGTTCGAGCTGCCGAGCACGCCGGGCGCGCCGCACGCGCGCGTCGCGGCGATCGTGAACGCGGCGCCCGCGGCCGTGCGCGCCGCGCTCGAGGACGCCGCGCACTACGGCCTGCTCGTGCCCACGATCGTACGGTCCGAGGAGATCGGGCGGCGTGCCGACGCGCGGTTGATCGCGTGGGAGCTCGAGGTGCCGCTGTCGAACCTCGAGGGCACGTTCGAGCTACGTTCGACGGCGACGGGCGTCGAGCTCACCTTCGTCTCAGGCGATCTCGCGCCGGGGCGGCTCGACTTCTCGGTGGCGGCGCGGCCCGACGGACGCGCGACGCTCGAGCTCGACGCGCGGCTCGACGTGCGAAGGACGAGCTGGATCGTGCGCTGGGCGCTCGCGCGCAGCGACGTGGGCGAAGCGGCGGCGATCGCGACGGCGGCGTGGGTCGCCGCGCGCGCCGTCGCGCTACGCGCCGAGCACCCGCGCGACGTGCGCGCGTTCCGCCCCACGACGCCCATCGCGTCGACGCCGCCCGCGTCGGTGGGCGCGCGCGCGCTTTGGGCGGCGCCGTTCACGCCGCTCGTCGCCCGCGGCGCCGCCGCGCTCGTCCACGTCGCGCCCACGGGCCGCCTCGCCGCCGTCTCCGTCGCGGCGCCCGCGCACGGCGACGCGCGCGCGCTCACGATGCGTCTCACCGACCCGCGCACATGGCACGCGTTCCCTGGCTGGAAGAAGATCGTGCCCATGCCGCCAACCAACGGGGGCCCACCCACGGTCGTCGTCGAAGACGGCCTCCCCTTCGTCGATCTCGACGCGACGTGGACGCCCGTGAGCGCCGCGGGCTCGACGCGCGCTTGGACGGCGACGAGCGGCGCGGCGCGCGGGGCGTGGTTCTCGTGGGACGCCGCGCCCTCGGGCGGCGCCGCCGCGCTCACGATGTCGCCACGCCTCGACGCGACGGGGTCGATCCCGCGGCGCTTCATCGAGGCGGAGCCGCTGCTCGAGCACGGCCTCGCCCTCTCCCTGGCCTTCGTCGACGCCCTCGGCGCGACGCGCTGAAGGCGCCCGCGGGTTGGCCGGCTGTCCGCGGGGGTTTACGATGCCGTCATGAAGAAGCTCGGCGGCGCCTGGATCCTCTCGCTGTGGCTCGCGGCCTGCGGCAGCGCCTCGGCCCCGCTGTCAGATTCGGGCGCCGGCGGCGCGACGGGCGCCGGCGGCAGCACCGCCAGCGGCGGCACGACCGGCGCCGGCGGCGCG